>CAZZJS010000017.1:0-1507 GCA_964654855.1 uncultured Rickettsiales bacterium | reverse complement strand
GGCTTCATAGACGCTTAAACCGCCTCTGGTAATGGTTGTAAGGATAATCTCACCTGTTTCAAGCCGGCACAAAATAGAGCGATGCTTTACTTCACCACGATTACTGCGCATGGCCCAAACACCACCTGGCTCAATCATCATTGGTTTTGTTTGCAGAATATCTGCCGCGCTATCCGGAACTCCTTTGCCTGAGGGAGAGAGCTTTGGGCCTTCAGAATCAAACTCAATAAAACCACCGGAATTTGACCAAGCCTTGGAATGCACCTTGCCATTCATTTTTAAAAACCCAACGGAATAAAGCTCACCAGATGTTTTTTGAGCGAAAAAGCCTGCATTAGCAGCAATAAGAGCACCTTCACGCTCTACAACGTCCCTCGCCCACTCTCCATTCTTATCGTTTTGAGCCCCCACCTCGAAACTAAAATATTTAGGAGAAATCTCAAACGAATTTAAGAGAAGACCTTGAGGCGTAACCACTCGAATTGAACGTAAGCCATCGGAAATCTTTTCCCATTCAACATCATTAAGGCTTTCAACAACCTCTTGAGTTTTCAGTGGAACACCCTGTGAAGTTGATTGGGAATATGTAGGCAAGCTGAAAGCGATAGCGACAAGCATAGCCATCGCCAGTAAAGCCCCCAAATTTATTCTCTTTTCATACACCCGGATCAAAGGCACGAATCCTTAAGCATTATTAGCTACTTAGTTTACTCCGCAATGCGAATAGCCTCAAGCTAAAGTGAATATTTTCAAAGCGCTTAGTTAGCATGGTCATAAGCAATTAGAATAATAATTCCTTTAGTCGTAAGGTTTTGAAAACCTACAGTGCAAAAACGGGAGCTACCCCCCGTTTAAAGTGTCTTAATCTGAAACGATCAGTTTTAGCGCTCACAACCTGCGGACAGATAAAACACTACCAACTCGGTAATTTGAAATCTTTACTTGGTTAGATTGATTCCCGCCAAGCAATTGTACACGACCGTTCTTTCTACCAGAGTAAAACCCAACATGATGGCCATATTTAGTCCGCACGATCACAACATCGCCCTTACGTGCGTTTTTCAATGAAACAGCTTTGCCTACGCGTTTCCAGTTAACAGCTCGTAAATGCCCATTTGGTATTTTTTTGCCTGCTCTTTTTGCTACTGTTCCAACAAATGCTCCACACCACGGCGTTCTTCGCGGGTTAACCCCCATGCTTTTACTAAGCTTGCTCGTGTGTTTATTCTCATGCAGGCCTATATATTTCTTAGCGATTGAATATGTGCCTGCACTGGCTTCGCTTTGCATGCCAATGTTGAAGAATAGCGAGCCCGATATTAGCGCGAGCGCCATCAGAATTTTGCGCGCAGAAGCCTGCGCTCGTTGTTTTACGAACGTCATAAGATAATTTTCCTTTTTAGCAGTGAAGCAGACTTCTACTATCCAAGACGGACTTGTCTTGGCTTTAGATTTATCTTGGGAGGACTGTACGCCTACTTCATCAGAAATGGCGAATATCCGTATA
>CAZZJS010000016.1:0-1518 GCA_964654855.1 uncultured Rickettsiales bacterium | reverse complement strand
GATAAACCTAAAAAGTCGCCTTGCTAACGCAGCTACGACAACCGTGGGGAAAAAGTTCTCGGGCCAAATTTGGCCCAAGCATAATTTCTCTAATTAGAGTTACATATTCTTAACAGCAACACGCCTTTTTAAATGCGGCGATTTCAATGGCTACACGCCCAGCATCACCACCTTTTGGTCTTTGTAATTTTACCGCCAAGCGGGTTTTGGCCACCTTAGAAGATGAGCAATCTAAAACAATTTCTTGCCCCGGATCATCTCCCTCTAAGTCCGAACCTACGTCCGAAGCCCCATCAAGGCCATTGCCCCATTCTATAGCATCAACCCTCACTAGCACGGGAAACTTTTCGCCTTCAGAAACTATAAAACTGCCGATTTTTTGATTGATATTTATCCATCCATGCTTGGGGTGAGCGTGAAGTCTAGTTGCTCCGCTTGGAGCAATTCCAGTTTGTTCATTTGCATAGCCAACCATAATCATTCCTGCGGCAGGATTTATGTCCTTATTGTGAGTTACCCAGAAACGAGTGATGAAAACTTCGAAACAACATTTCTTTGCAGCAGGCTCTTTTTCGAAAAAAACCAGTTGCTTAGGTTCTGCTTTTCTATCGTCACAGCATTCACCTGTATTAACATTTACTATATTTCCGTCATTGTCCCCAGCACAAGGGTTTGTATTTGAAGCTGACATAATTATTCTCCTATTGACTGCTCGCAAATAGAATTACGTCACTTGATTTTCATTTTCCGTGATCTCTGTCACACATATAAAAAGCCCCGCAAAGAATGCGGGGCTTTCTTTCAGCTCGTCTACTAGAAAGGCGGGAGCATGGTCATAATCTCGACACTCATCGTGTCAGGCTTAATGCCGTCTTCCAGAGCGATTGTTCTAACCAACAGATGCTTTGCCAAAATTGGCAAAGATGACTGGGTGCCGAGTCGCCCCCCTTCATCCCCATCATAGATGAGGATGACGTTTTTAATGCCGTGTTGAACGAGTAGTTCAGCCTGCGCCTCAGATACGCTATCACCAAATGTCGAAACGCATGGAATGCCTTCGTTGTGTAAGCGCAGGACAGACCAGAAGCCTTCGACAATTACAACCGTATCGCTTCCCTGTTTAATAACACGGCGCAGATTGTAGAGAACTTTGCTTTTCTCAAACCCTTTGGGCAGGAGATAGCGCGGTACATCTTCGGGAAGATTATCACTCGCCCATCGGCCAGAGTAAGCAATCAACTCGCCTTTGGCGTTATGAATGGGAAAGCAAATGCGTTCCTTCATCATACCCTTATTGGCAAAGCCAATCCCAAAGGATTTAACGAGCTTTTTCTTGAAGCCCCGTTCCTGAATGAACGGATGCTTATGATCCAGCTTGAGTTCAAAGGTCAGAGGTTGATTGGACGGTTTAACAGGTTTGTCTTTCTCCGTCTTTTTAGACGGCTTAGTCTTCCCTGCTGTCTTTGGCCTTCCCCCGTAAAAGTGGTCCATATTAAAAGTTAGAGATTTGGCTATTTT
>CAZZJS010000015.1:0-2130 GCA_964654855.1 uncultured Rickettsiales bacterium | reverse complement strand
GACCCGTGTCAGGGGAACCTGTTCTTGAGCATAGACCCCATGACCTTTATGGACAGCGGAAACCCCGCAATGTTCAACAGATATGCCTACAGCCTGAACGACCCAATCAATATGTTCGACCCAGATGGAGAATGCAGTCAGGGCGCATCAGATTCACAAACTATCTGTGCCACAGAAGATGCGGTTAAAAACACAGCTGGTATGGCCGTTTATAACGGTATCAAGGCAGTCGCGAATACGCTGCGAGGGATGCAAGGAAAAGGCCCAGTTCAAGATGTCGATATGGGCGGTGAAGCACAATACGGCCATGAAGCGGAAGCCAATTCACTAGGTGAAGAAGTTGGAGCTGTTGCCTCTGCGATTGCTGAGGCTGGCGTAGATAGTCGAAATCCCGTTAAAGCTCTCAAACCTTTCGGTAAAAGAAAAGGTAAATGTTGCTTTGTTGCAGGAACGCTCGTTGAAACTGAAAATGGTTTAAGGCCGATTGAAGAAATAGATGTTGGCGATAAAGTATTAGCCAGAAACCCTTTAACGGGTGAGACCGCCCTAAAAGATGTAACTAATCTCATATCACAGAATGAGCGTGTAATTTGGACTGTAACAGTTGCAGGTGAGGCTGATGAAATTGAGGTTTTTGAAACAACTGACGACCATCCATGGTGGATAGCCAATAATGATGGAAGTGGGTCGTGGAAAACAACTGATGCTCTTCAGAGCGGCATGAATGTTACTACGGCAGACAATCAGATTCTCACGATTACAAGCGTAATTGAAACAGTAGATACGGATTACACTTACAATCTTACTGTTGCTGATTTTGAAACTTACTTTGTTGGTAAACAGAAAATATTGGTTCATAACTGTAATGACCAAGACCCTAATGCGGCATCTGGTGGGGCTGAGCATACAACTAACAAAACACCATCCAACAGGGCTAAACACCAAAAAAGCACTGCTGCGAAAAAGAGAAGTAGAGGTGGTGAGTCGGGTGATAGTAGTCGTAGGGCTCCACGTAAGCGCCCAGACAAATGGAAGGGGCCATGGCCTCCAAAATAGCGAGTAGAGCAATGTCAAATGACGCACAGAAAATCTTTGAAAAAGCTCAAAGGCTTGCTCAAAAATCGCCTCCTGACTTTGATGCAGCTTTTAAAAATCTGCTTGAAGCTCACGAAGCAGATTCGGGGGAAGCCTCTTATGCTTTAGGGAATTGGTATTTACATGGACGACATGTTGAGCAGGACATTGCTAAGGCTGTAAATTATTGGTTGAGCGGCGCAAAGTTAAATAATGTCGATAGTCTGACAGAGCTAGCGAAGTATTATGAAAATGAAGAATTTTGCCCGCAAAATATGTCAAAGAGTCTAGGTTATTATATGAACGCTGCACTACTAGGTGATGCGGCTTCGATGTATGATGTTGGTCGTATTTATTATCATGGGTTAGGCGTGAAAGAGGATAGGTTTATAGCGGAAGTGTGGTTGAATGCTGCGGAAGAGAACGGTTACGATGATGATGAAAAAGGTGCAACGTAGGTGACAAGCAAGTGATAGACTTTTTTCTAATATGGTTCCCAATTATTGCGGCCACAATTATGCCTATACTGCTCCGCACTAAGAAAATATGGAAAGCCCTTTTTATAATTTTTTTAACCTACGTCATCGTTTCTTTTATTGCTGTAGTAGTTATCGCAATGTCGAATATGGTGGTTGATGGTCAAAGCGACCCAGCCCTCGTATCGGGCCAAATAGCAGAGCGATTAGTCGGTTCAGTATTAACTTCCGTGATTGTGATACCCTTGGCTTTGCTATTGTTTGTTGGCTGGAGGAAATTAAAGGGGAAAGCGGAAGATGAGGAAAAAGGGTCAGAAAGTGTGTAGAGCAAGATAAAGCGAAGCGTGCCATGTGGCCCACTTCGACGCTAAAGCTCTGTTTTTACGACTTATTTTATGGGCCAAAGTGACACCCTTTTTCTATCACCTTGGGCCAGAAGTGACCCCATCCCGCAACCCTGTAGAATCCTGAATTAATTACCCTCTATCCAATCGGGACTCTTAGGCCAAAATCTGCTATGTTCACTGCATGGCGCAGGATGATGAGTTTTTTATTGATGGCCGAACGTCGAAGCGTTCAG
>CAZZJS010000014.1:0-2951 GCA_964654855.1 uncultured Rickettsiales bacterium | reverse complement strand
CAAATATGAGGGTTAAATGACAGAGCAAAATGAATCGAAGCCAATACGGGCGAAGCTAACTAAAACGGAAGTCGGGAAGCATCCGCCGCGTGATACTGCTTTCCTGATTCATGATGTCGAAATTAAGGGTTTCCGCTGCAAGGTAACGCCGAAGGGTAAGCGGATTTATTACCTTTACTATCGCACCACTTCTGGCCAGCAACGTAACCCTGCTATCGGTACGCATGGCAATATCACCTGCGACCAAGCACGAGAAATTGCAAAGCAGTGGATGGGGGAGGTTTCGCAAGGTGGCGACCCGTCTAAAAATAAGCAGGAGTTGCGCCAGAGCGATACATTAGCCGAATTGTGGCAACGCTATCAAAAGGCGAAGAAACCACACCTCAAAGCTAGTAGTATGAAGGAGCTAACGCGCTTATGGGAGAAATACTTGCTACCTGAATTTGGTCGCATCAAAGCTAATCAGTTAGAATCAGCACCTATACGCCGCTTTCATGAGAAAAATGTAGAACGCCCTTATACTGCTAACAGAATGTTAGAGGCAGTGCGTAGCCTGTATAATCATGCGATTGAGAATGAATGGTTGCAGATTACTCGCAACCCTTGCACTTCGGTTAAGAAGTACAAAGAGAAAAAACGTGAGCGATTTTTGTCTATGGAAGAAATAGCGCGATTAAGTGATGTGTTGCGCGAAGCAGAACAAGCCAGAACCGAAAGCCAAAGCGTTATCAATACGATTCGCTTACTCTTGCTTACTGGTTGTCGTGCAGGTGAAATTTTATCGCTGCGGTGGGAATATGTCGATTTTGAGCAAAGTTGTTTGCGATTGCCAGATTCTAAAACGGGCGCAAAGGTAGTGTATATTGCTGCGCCAGCGTTGGAGGTGCTAAGTGGTATTGAACGAATCGAGGGCAATCCACACGTGATTACTGGCGGTATGAAAAATGGCCAGTTAGCACCACCGCAAAAAGCATGGCAGCGTATTCGCAAAAAAGCAGGTATCGAAGATGTGCGCCTTCACGACTTACGCCATAGCTATGCCAGCGTTGGTGCTGCCAGCGGGATGAGTTTGCCGATGATTGGCGCATTACTCGGCCATTCGCAATCTCAGACCACAGAGCGGTATGCTCACCTTATTGGTGACCCAATGAAGCAAGCGGCTAATGTGATTGGTGATAAAATTGCTGCGGCGATGGCTGGTAATCAAGCAGAAGTGAGTATAATGGATAAACAATAGATATGGTCCGATTTACCAAAATGAGAGTAGTTAAATTTAATCAATTGTAGTAATTTGCAATCTCATAGCTATTAGACTGCAATGTTAAGAAAGGGATTGCCGCGTGACGAAGGAAAGAGAAAGAGATAACCAAGAAGTAGCTTTTTCGGCAATTCATAGGCAAAACGCTCTAAACAACCCTTATGCCTTAAAACAAGCTGAAGAAGAACTGGGCCTTGGTGGCATATTGTATAATGGACAACCTGTATTCACTATCAACCAAGCATCTCATATTTTTAAAGTAGATAGGAGAACTATTGAAAGAGCTGTTAGTGAGCATAATGAAGAACTTTCACGCAATGGGTATATTATTCTACGCGGTATAGAACTTAGAAAATTCAAAGAGTTAAGCGATGCTACCGACACGGATGTCGGTAGCATCGACCCAAAGTCATCTCAAGTTTCTATCTTCAGCTTCCGCGCATTTCTAAATCTATCCATGCTTCTTACTAACAGTGAAAAAGCAAAGTTTGTCCGCTCCAAAATATTGCATATTGTCACACAAGTTTTAGTTAAAAAGGCAGGCGATCGCACTTTTATTAACCAGCGTGACGAAGATTATTTGCCTGCGGCATTTCAAGAAGAAAACTATCGAAAAGAATTTACCGCTGCTGTCAATCAATATGTTAAAGGTAATCAATGGAAATATAAACATTGTACAGATGCTATCTACAAAAGTATTTTCAAAGAACGGGCGACTGAATACCGCAAAATTCTGAATATAGAATCTCAACATAATGTGCGCGATACATTCTATTCTGAGTTAATAACCTTAATTGCATCATTCGAAGCTGGGCTTCCAGAAGTTTTACAGAAAGAATCGGAGGCTATTGGAAAGCCCTTACCTGTAAAAGACGCAATGATTTTGATAGAGAACTTTGGAAACCAAAGATTGCTCGCTCCACATATTCAAGAGGTTCGCACTAAAATGGCAACGCGAGATTACACTTTACGAGATGCAGTTCATAATAAATTGGAAGCTTACATTCAAGCGATGCCAGAAGCTGACTATGAGCGTTTCTTAGGTGATAAAAGCATAGCATTGCAAGAACGCATTGATGAACAGCTTGATGTTTATAAACGCCTGAAAGATCGCTGATGATAGAAAAACAAAGAATTGGGCATAATTCGGGAGACCTCCACTCAAGTCTAAATTTCAATTACTTTACTCTTGAGTATGCCATTAAGGAGCACGATCAGATAATCGATAAATCTGGTGGGCGGCATGGCATCAAAGATATTGGAATGGTTGATAGTGTATTGGAGCATATGCAAAACGATCTTTATTACCCAACTTTTTTGGATAAAGTAACACACTTAGTTTATGGTCTTAATAAGAATCACGCATTTACCGATGGCAACAAACGCTCTAGCCTTGCTCTTTCTGCTTTCTTTCTTGAGCTTAATGACCATGGTACTTCCCTTGCACAATATCAACGCGGTATGGAGGAGGTGCTTATCTGGGTGGCAAAAAGTTTGATCAGTAAAGATAAGCTTAAGGATATCATCGAATTTTTAATTTATGATCGTCCTATGAATGTAGCTTGGTTTGTGTGCCAAGCTAAGAAATATCGTCCTTTTATTGAACCAGAGAATCAGCCTATTACAGCGACTTTACTCAGTAAGATGATAGATAGCTGGATAGATGAAAACATAAGTTTAAGCGAAAAGGAAA
>CAZZJS010000013.1:0-20594 GCA_964654855.1 uncultured Rickettsiales bacterium | reverse complement strand
CAATCGTTCCAACATTTACGTGCGTCTTATTACGCTCAAACTTCTCTTTAGACATATCTTTATGCTCCGTAGTATTTTGTCAAATTAGGGAAAGTCGCTATAGACGATAATTTAGCCCTTTTGTCAATAGTTATAGTCATCTTATAATACACTCTCAATGATAGCCCTTACCTCTTTATTCATCAGCGCTTTGGGCGCGGCAACCTTCTTACCCATTCAGTCTGAAATCTTGCTCTTGGGGTTGGCGCATAAAACAGATCATCCTCATCTTCTATTATGGGCAGTCGCTACTACCGGAAATACCCTAGGCTCACTCATCAATTATTATCTCGGTTGGCACCTCCCCCGTTTCGCCAAACGCAAATGGTTTCCTATTAAAGAAGTGAGCATTCAAAAAGCTGAACCGACCTATCAAAAATGGGGGAAATGGAGCTTATTGTTCGCTTGGCTTCCCATTATTGGTGACCCACTCACCTTAATCGCCGGAATTTTCCGCACACCGTTAAAATGGTTCATCCCACTCGTCACATTCGGTAAGGGCGCTCGATACGGGGTACTACTAACTATATTGTGAATAAGTTAATATTTGAGCGTGACATCTTACTTTCGCCTGCTAGCATACCCTCAAAATAAGAATAAAGACTAAGGGGGCAAGCGAAATGACCGCATCCATCCAACAACAAGAGATTGAAGAAATCCGCGCTGAGAAGTTCGAAACACGCCGCGCGACAGTGCCTGAAGTTGAGGAAATTCTTTACGAACAAATCCCCGTTTTAGACCATGGCTTCATCCGCGTGGTCGATTATATGGGCGATGATAGTGCTATCGTACAGGCGGCTCGCGTTTCTTACGGTAAAGGCACAAAGCAAGTCAGCAAAGACGCTGGCCTTATCCGCTATCTCATGCGCCACTGGCATACGACGCCATTTGAAATGTGCGAATTGAAGCTACATGTGAAGCTTCCGATGTTTGTGGCTCGCCAATGGATTCGCCACCGCACAGCCAATGTGAATGAATATTCTGCACGCTACTCAGTGCTTGATCGTGAATTCTATATTCCGAACGAGGCGCAACTGGCCGCACAAAGCACTATCAATAACCAAGGTCGTGGTGAAACCCTCACCGGTGAAGAAGCCGAACAAGCGCTCAAATGGCTACGTGAAGATGCCGACCAATGTTACGATCACTACCAAGCCATGCTAAATGAAGACCCAGCAGGCAACACACTAGATGAAAGCAAACAAGGCTTAGCGCGCGAGCTAGCTCGTATGAATCTGCCAGTCAATGCTTATACACAATGGTATTGGAAGATTGACCTGCATAACCTATTCCACTTCCTGCATCTGCGCGCCGATCCTCACGCACAATATGAAATTCGCGTTTATGCCGATGCGATTTTTGAGGTAGTTAAAAAGTGGCTCCCTATCGCCGCGCAAGCTTTCGAAGATTACCGCATGGGTGCGGCACATCTTTCCGCTCAAGGCGTCAATATTGTTAGCCGTATGCTAAAAGGCGAAGAAGTCACACAAGAAAACAGTGGCCTCTCCAAACGCGAATGGGGCGAACTCATGGCCACCCTTGAGAAAGAATAAAGCTTTCAAACCGAGTTAGCGGCAATGACATACTCAGTAATGCGGATTTCTTTTTCTAAAAATACTGCTATAAGAGTCGCATGATAAAATCACTCGATACCCAATTAACCGCCGAACTCACCACCATGCGTGAAGCGGGCACTGCCAAGCAATTTAACCACCTTACTTCTCCGATGGCTCCAGAAGTCAGCATGGAAGGTAAAGGCGAAGTGCTGGTACTTTCGTCCAACAATTACCTCGGTTTGTCTGATCATCCTGATCTTATTAAAGCCGGTAAAGATGCACTAGATGAATATGGCGCAGGTACGGCATCCGTTCGTTTCATTTGCGGCACGTACGATATCCACCGCGATTTAGAGGCAGCGATTGCGCGCCTGCATCGCCAAGAAGCTTCTCTTTCTTATGTCGCGTGCTGGAATGCGAATACAGGGCTCATCCCTTCCATCGCCGGTAAAGAAGATGTGATTATCTCTGATGCACTTAACCATGCCTCGCTGATTGATGCTTGCCGCATCACCAAAGCGAAACGTATGATTTTCAAACATTCTGATATGGAAGATTTGGAGCGCTGCTTAAAAGAAGCGCAAGGTGCCCGCCGCATTCTTGTCGTGACCGATGGCGTGTTCAGCATGGAAGGCGATATCGTCAAATTGCCAGAGCTCGTGAAGCTCTCTAAACAATATGGCGGCACAATCATTTTAGATGACTCACACGGCGTAGGTGTGATGGGTAAAAATGGCCGCGGCGTGGCAGAATATTTCGACCTTGAAGAAGAAATCGATATCGTCACCAGCACACTCGGCAAAGCCTTAGGTGGTGCAGCAGGCGGTTATGTTGCAGGAAGCCAAGCATTAATTGATTACCTCAATCAAACCTCACGCCCGCAACTTTTCTCAAATGCGCTACCCACCACGGTGGCTGCGAGCGCACTCAAAGCAATTGAAATCTTAGAAGCTGAGCCAGAGCGTGTAACCAAACTTCACTCCCTCGTTGCACGGATGCGCGATGGACTTATCGCTCGCGGGTTTAAACCTCTCGACGGTCCCAGCGCAATCGTTCCCATCATCGTTGGAGAAACCAGCTTCGCCATTAAAATGAGCGCCGCATTGCTGAAAGAAGGCATCTTCATCACCGGCTTCGGCTATCCTGTCGTTCCAGAAGGTGAAGCACGCTTACGCATCCAAATTTGCGCCAGCCTAACGGAAGCTCAAATCGACTTCGCTCTCGAAAAATTCGAGAAAGTAGGTAAAGAACTCGGTGTGATTCAACAGGCGGCATAATGACTATTCCGAAACCCGTTTTACTCTGCATCCTCGATGGCTGGGGGCATAATGACTCCGCTGAAAATAACGCTATTGCGCAAGCCAATACTCCTAATTGGGATGCGATGACACGCGATTATCCGCATAGTTTGGTCGATGCATCAGCTGGTGCTGTGGGATTACCAGACGGGCAAATGGGAAATTCAGAAGTGGGACACACCAATATCGGCGCAGGCCGTGTGGTGCTGCAAGATTATCCTAAAATTGACAAAGCAATTGCGGATGGCAGCCTCGCCAACCACTCACGTTTAAACGACTATATCGCCAAGTTAAAAGCCGCTAATGGCACCTGCCATCTAATGGGTTTACTCTCTGATGGCGGCGTGCATTCGCATATGAATCATCTGAACGCTTTGGCGAAAATTATCACAGATGCGGGCGTACCCGTAGCAATTCATGCCTTTCTTGATGGGCGCGATACGCCGCCAAAATCAGCAGCAGAATTTATAAAAGAATTTGAAGCAGCACTACCGCAAAGCGCGAATGTCGCCACTGTGTCGGGTCGCTATTTTGCGATGGATCGTGACAACCGATGGGATCGTGTGGAGACCGCTTATCGCTGCATGGTGGAAGGCACTTCCCCCACCCGTGCACCCGATACAGCACAAGCCATTGCAAGTGCTTACACACTCGGCCAAACGGATGAGTTCGTCGCACCTGTTTCCATTGGCGATTATGCAGGCATGAAAGCCGGCGATGGCTTACTGATGGCTAATTTCCGCGCCGATCGCGCTCGCCAAATTTTGCATAGTTTGATTGATCCTGCTTTCACCGATTTCAACCGTGAACCCATCGCCTTTGCGGATGTGTTAGGCATGGTGGAGTACTCCTCTACCCTCGGCGACATGATGGATTGCCTCTTCCCGCCAGAAGCGCTCGCCAATAGCCTCGGCGAAGTGGTCGCCAACGCAGGACTCAAGCAATTACGTATTGCCGAAACAGAGAAATACGCACATGTAACCTTCTTCTTTAATGGCGGATCAGAAGCGGTATATGAGGGCGAAGACCGCATCCTCGTACCCTCGCCCAAAGTGGCCACTTATGACCTAAAACCCGAAATGTCCGCTCCCGAAGTGACCGAGGAACTCACCGCTGCGATTGAATCAGGTACCTATGATCTCATCATTTGTAACTATGCCAATACCGATATGGTTGGCCATAGTGGCGATATCGAAGCGGCCAAGAAAGCCGTCGAAGCTGTCGATACGGCTATTGGGAAATTGCATGCAGCGATCACCCAAGCCGGTGGAGCAATGCTCATCACCGCCGATCATGGCAATGCTGAAAAGATGGAAGATGAATCCACTGGCCAACCGCATACGGCGCATACGACCAATCTGGTTCCGTTCCTCGTTGCAGGTGCGGGCGATGTTTCGCTCAAAGATGGCGTGCTCGCCGATATTGCACCGACGATTTTGCAAATGATGCAACAAACACAACCTTCCGAAATGACGGGCGCTTCGCTCCTTAAATAAAATGCTTCGAGTTCTTCTATTATCAGTTTTATTATTGGCAACGCCGCTACTTGCACAAACCAGTCAAACCGAAATTAATAAGCTCCAAGAAAAACTCATCACTCTCGCGAAAAAACTCCGTGGCGGTGAGGAAAGGCTTGCAACCCTCGCCATAAAACAAGCCAAGCTCGATGCCCGCATCACCGATGCGCGCACCCAAATGGATGAAAATCGCGATGAGATTGATGTACTCCTCAAAAGCCTGATTCGTCTATCGCGCACTCCACCTGAAGCGGTTGTCGCGATGCCAGGAGAGTTACGTCACACATTACAAGCTGCGCAATTGATGACCCACCTCACTGAACAACTTCAGCAGAAAACCGGAAACCTCTCGCGAACTATCAAACAGCTCAAAAAAGATGAGTTAGAGCTCGCTGAAACACGCGCCAATTTGCAGCAACAGCAAAGGCAGATCAAAGCCTCACAAAAAGCGATGGCAGAAAAATTACAAAAACGTAAAGTCGCCTATCGCACAAATAATAAAAGTTTCAGCAAACGGGTTAAGGAAGCCAGTAATATTAAAAAATCTTCGCGAAGCGTAAAGCAACTTGTTACCAAGCTGGATAAAAAAGAACCTACCACAATCAAGCCCTCTAAAGGTAAACCCTTCAGCAAAAGTCGCGGACAAATGCGCCTACCCGTTGCGGGACGTATAACCAAACGCTTTGGCCAGAAAGAAGGAGTCGACCAAACAAGTCATGGCTACCGCCTTGCTAGCGCTGCCGGAGCCACCGTCACCTCTCCCGCTTCAGGCGAAGTAATGTTTACTGGCCCGTTCCTCGATTATGGTAATATTGTTATCTTACGTTATGATCGTGGCTATCAACTTATTTTGGCAGGAATGTCTCGTATTGATTGCTCTGTTGGACAAAAAATTCGTAAAGGTGAGCCGGTAGGTCGTTTGAAGGGTAGCAATAATTCCAAAGCTGATTTATACATGGAATTACGTAAGAATGGCAAACCTGTTGATCCTTCACCGTGGTTTGGCTAAAGCACTAAGAAACAAAACAAAATTATCAGAAGGCTTTTTATCTAATGTTTAAATCTCTCGCTATTGCGCTCGTTTGTGCCTCTCTTGCTTTTACTGCCGTACCAAACGCAACTTTCGCAGCAAATAACGATAGCGGCGTACGTAAACTAGATAAGCGCACCTTTGAGTTCCTTAATCTATTTGGCGAAGTATTTGAGCGTGTGCGCAACGACTATGTCGAAGAAGTCGATGATGGCGAAGTGATTGAAAATGCCATTAATGGGATGCTTTCTTCGTTAGACCCTCACTCAAGTTACCTGACTGAAAAAAGCTTCAAAGAGATGCAAGTGCAAACCAAAGGTGAATTTGGTGGTCTTGGTATTGAAGTGACGATGGAAAATGGCTTGGTCAAAGTTGTATCACCGATTGACGATACCCCTGCTTCTAAAGCGGGTGTCGAAGCTGGCGATTATATCAGCCATATTGATGATGAACCTGTAATGGGCCTTACTCTATCCGAAGCAGTTGAAAAGATGCGTGGCTTAAAGGGTACGAAAATTGACATCACTATTTTACGTGAAGGCGCGAACGAGCCCATCGAAATCACCCTCGTGCGCGATCGTATTGAGATCCAATCTGCCAAATGGAAAGAGGAAGGCGATATTGGCTATATCCGTATTACTTCATTCTCTGAACATACAGGCAAGAAACTACGTGACGGCATTGCGGAACTGCAAAAAAATATTCCTGACATGACAGGCCTCGTACTAGACATGCGTAACAACCCAGGCGGCTTACTCGATCAAGCTATCTCTGTTTCCGATGCCTTCTTAAGCCGTGGTGAGATTGTCTCTACCCGTGGTCGTGAGAAAAACGATATCCGTCGTTACGGTGCTACTTCGGGCGACATACTGAATGGTTTACCTATTGTAGTGCTCATCAATGGTGGTTCAGCTTCCGCTTCTGAGATTGTTGCGGGTGCATTGCAAGATCATAAACGCGCAGTCGTCATGGGCACGAAGTCTTTCGGTAAGGGCTCAGTACAAACAGTTATTCCGCTACCGGGGCATGGTGCGATGCGTTTAACAACTTCACGCTACTATACTCCTTCTGGTACTTCTATTCAGGCCGAAGGAATTGAACCTGATATTGAAGTTCAGCAAGCAAAAATCGAGCTCGTTAAAGGTGGCAAGCAACGCTATGAAGCAGACCTTCGTGGCGCCCTAAAGAATAAAGATAAGAAAGGCGGCTTATCTCGTCTATTTGGTGAGAAAGATAAAGCTGGAGAAGAAGAAGTGAAAGCAGGAAAAGCGCCAAAACTCGGTAGCGCAGATGACTTCCAACTCTCGCGTGCATTAGATCTACTCCGCGGCCTTTCAATCGTTGGCGGTAAAGAAGCTAAGCTCAAAACCAATAAAAAATCAACCAAGACAGCAACCCCAAAAGAGACCAAAAAGGAACCTAAGGTAGCACAGTGACTTCCGAAAAATTAACCTCAATTCGCAACTGGATTACTTCCTCCGTTTGGAAAATTATCTGCGGAGTGATGGCACTCGTTTGTCTTTTTTTACTTGTTAGCTATTTTTCACAAGGCGCAACCTTGGCCGAGAATTCCCTTAAGAATGCACAACGTGTAATCATTCCATTGCAGGGAGAAAGTGCATGGATTGGCACAAAAGTTAAAGTAGATGTCGGTAATAGAAAGACATTTGTTAAAGAGGAAGTGGCAATTGCACGCCCCCAACCGAAACCGCCGGCAAAGAAAGCAATTGAACCTATCATGCCGAAGCCTATTTCCGGCGAAGGGCAAGCTGCTAATTTGACAGGTACAGTGCCTGAATCCATACCTAACGTGCCTGAAGCCAATATGGCGCAAAATACAGCAGTCATTGTAAATGAAGAGATGCCCAAAATGGTATCACCAGAATCTAAAACTCTAACTGCTAGTAAAACTGAACCTCCCAAAGCATCACCTAACGCCCCCCTAACACCTCTTGCGCAAGGCACGCAGGATAAAGCACTCAATGCCGCGCCAACAACTGAGTTAAACGAGAAGGTAGGAGAACAACTTCTCCCTCGCGTTGCCAAAGATGGCACCACCCCTTGGAAGCATTTTGGAAAACCATTTGAAGACGATAAATCCAAACCTATTATCGCCGTTATTATTCGTGGCCTAGGATTAGGGCGTTTAACAACAGAGAATGCGCTGAACTTAGATAGCAATATTACGTTAAGCTTCTCTCCTTACGCAAAAAACACGAATATGTGGGGCGGACACGCTCGCAATATCGGACGCGAAATTATGCTGGACCTGCCACAAGAAAGCATCTCCTACCCAGCGGATGATCCAGGCCCTTATGCGCTTCTCAACACGCTTGATGCACAAAGCAATAAAGAGCGTCTGCACTGGGTGATGGGGCGCGTTCCTGGCTATGTTGGCTTTTTGCAAAATGATAACCCAGCGCCGCAAAGCGCGGATATGATTAGTGCTTTTGCAGAACTCGCTAATCGCGGCATTTTCTTAATTGAAGCACCATTAGAAAAAACGAATAGCTTAGTCCAAAAGCAAGAACAAATGGGGCTTGTAACACAAGCATATACCCGCAAGCTGGATGAAGTGTTAAGTGAAGAAGAAATTAAACGTCAACTTAACTTACTCGTTAAAGATGCAAAAAAACACGGAACCGCTATCGCGGTCGCACGCCCCTACCCACTTACATTAGACCTGCTCAATAAATGGACAGAAGAACTTGATGCGCTTGGCGTTACACTTGCTCCTGTCTCGGCTGTAATCAAACGTGAGCTCTAAACTCCCCTACCGTAAATGCGTTGGCATTATGCTGTTAAATGAGGCGAACCAAGTCTTTGTCGCCCGCCGGATTGATATGCGCTCCGAAGCATGGCAAATGCCTCAAGGTGGCATTGATGAAGGCGAAGACCCGCAAGCCACCGCCTTTCGTGAAATGGAAGAAGAAATCGGCACCGCCAAAGGCGAAGTTATCGCTGAAAGTGAAGGTTGGCTGGCTTACGACTTACCGGATGACCTGATCCCTAAAGTATGGAATGGCAAATATCGCGGACAGAAACAAAAATGGTTTCTGATGCGCTTTACGGGCAAGGATTCCGATATCAATATCGAAACCGAACACCCCGAATTTCTCGAATGGAAATGGACAGACCCGCAAACTCTTCCCGATATTATCGTTCCGTTTAAGAAGCAGCTTTACGTGGATGTTCTAAAAGCGTTTTCGCCTTACTTATAACCTCATCAAACATCTCTAAGGTTAGCCGTCCCGTATTCACGTTATAGCGTGAGGTGTGATAGGAGTTGAGAATTTGATAGTCAGCAATTTCATGCACCGCATTATGTTCAAACTTAAAGGCCGATTGCTTCTGTCCTAATGCCTTCAACACTGCTTTGTGAGAAACAAGCCCGAGCGTTAAAATCACTCGTAAATTCTCCATCGCTTTTATTTCTTCCAATAAAAACGGATTACATTCGGCAATTTCTTGTGTCGTGGGTTTGTTCTCAGGTGGCACACAACGCACCGCATTGGTGATACGCGCATTGGCCAGCTCAAAATGCACTTCCGTAATTTGCTTCTCAGCAGAGCGGAAAATATCACTGGGTAACTTGCCGCCTTCTAACCATGAGCTATCCTGCATAAAGCCTTTGCGAGCAAGTGCAGTATAAAGCAAATCCCCCGCGTAATCTCCCGTGAAGGGTCGCCCCGTAGCATTCGCTCCTTTAAGACCGGGCGCAAGCCCAACCACCAGAAACTCTGCTTCTAACGCCCCAGAGCTTGGTACTGCCCCATTATAAAATGATGGGTATTTTTGACGATTTTGCTCGTGAAAAGCGCATAATCGCTCGCATTTGGGGCAATTCTTGTCCGGAAGTGTATATTTCTTCATTTTTTTAGTCCCAAACCCTTGACTTACAACGCTCATACCCTACATCCAGCCCATTAATGATGCAAAGCATCGTTGTAGAAATTTGAAATAAATGGAGAATTAAAATGAACGTACGTCCGTTACATGACCGTGTCTTGGTTCGTCGCTTAGAGTCTGAAAATAAGACTGCTGGTGGCATCATCATCCCTGACAGCGCAAAAGAAAAGCCGATGGAAGGCGAAATTATCTCAGTTGGCACTGGCCATAAATCTGAAGATGGCAAAGTAACTGCACTTGATGTGAAAGCTGGTGACGTTGTTTTATTCACTAAATGGGCGGGCACAGAAGTAAAAGTTGAAGGTGAAGAACTGATGATCATGAAAGAATCAGACATCCTCGCTATCGTTGAAGGTAAATCAGCTGCAAAAAAAGCAGCGTAATTAAACGCAAGGAGACATAACCATGTCAGCAAAAGAAATTAAATTCGGCACGAGCGCACGTGACGAAATCATCAAAGGCGTAGACGTTCTGGCTAACGCTGTAAAAGTAACGCTTGGCCCTAAAGGTCGTAACGTTGTTTTGGATAAATCTTTCGGTGCTCCACGTATCACGAAAGATGGCGTAACGGTTGCTAAAGATATCAGCCTAAAGCCTAAATTCCAGAACATGGGCGCACAAATGATTCGCGAAGTAGCGAGCAAGCAAAACGACGTAGCCGGTGACGGTACAACGACAGCGACTGTTCTTGCACAAGCTATCGTTAAAGAAGGTACAAAAGCAGTTGCCGCTGGCCTTAACCCAATGGACCTAAAACGTGGTATTGATGCTGCAGTTGTTGCCGTTGTGGAAGAAGTGAAATCAAAGTCTAAAGACGTGAAAAACCAAGAAGAGATCGCTCAAGTGGGTACAATCTCTGCAAATGGCGATACTGAAATCGGCACAAAAATCGCTGAAGCGATGGATAAGGTCGGTAAAGAAGGCGTGATCACGGTGGAAGAAGCGAAAGGCCTCGAATTCGATGTCGATGTTGTACAAGGCATGATGTTTGATCGTGGTTACCTCTCTCCTTACTTTGTCACTAACTCTGACAAAATGACAGTTGAGCTAGAAAGCCCATTCATCCTTCTATTCGAACAAAAGCTAACCTCTATGCAGTCACTTCTTCCTATCTTAGAAGCAGTGGTTCAGTCTCAACGTCCGTTGATGATCATTGCAGAAGATGTGGAAGGCGAAGCGCTTGCAACTCTCGTAGTGAACAAACTACGTGGTGGTTTGAAAGTAGCAGCGGTTAAAGCGCCTGGTTTTGGTGACCGTCGTAAAGCAATGTTGGAAGACCTTGCTGTTCTTACAGGCGGTACGTTGGTAACAGAAGACCTCGGTATCAAGCTTGAAGAAGTGACGATGGATATGCTCGGTTCTGCAAAGAAAGTAACCATCACTAAAGACAACACAACGATTGTTGATGGTGAAGGTGATGATTCTACTATCGAAGCTCGTACCAACCAAATTCGCAAGCAAATCGAAGAGACTTCTTCTGATTATGACAAAGAGAAACTTCAAGAGCGCCTAGCGAAACTCGCTGGTGGTGTTGCAGTTCTTAAAGTCGGTGGTAACACAGAAGTAGAAGTGAAAGAACGCAAAGACCGCGTTGACGATGCTCTACACGCAACGCGTGCCGCTGTAGAAGAAGGTATCGTACCGGGTGGTGGTTCAACACTTCTTTACTCTGCAAACGTGCTTGATGCTTTGATGAAAAACACAAAAAATGACGACCAAAAAGCAGGCGTCAATATTGTGAAACGTGCGCTACAAGCACCCCTTCGTCAAATCGTTGAAAACGCTGGCCTAGACGGTGCAGTGGTTGCAGGAAAAATGCTTGAATCAGCAGATAGCAACTTTGGTTTCGACGCTCAAAACCTTGAATATGTCGATATGATCAAAGCGGGTATCATCGATCCAACAAAAGTGGTTCGTACTGCGCTACAAGATGCTGCCTCTGTTTCTGGTCTGATGATTACAACAGAAGCATTAATCACCGATGCTGAAGATGACAGCAAGCCAGCTGGCGGCGCGCCTGATATGGGCGCCATGGGTGGCATGGGCGGAATGGGTGGCATGGGCTTCTAGTCCACACACTTAACCGTACTAAGAATCAGGGCTGGAGAAAACTCTCCGACCCTTTTTCTTGGGTTTTTCAAGGGGTAGAAAGCCTTAAACACAGTAATAAAACGTTAATTATTAGATGTTATTCTAATAATGGCGTTGTGTAACGTGCGGTGGTGGTTTTGTCCCAATATCGCAGGTTACATACCAAAGGTTTTTCTTACCTTTTCGCCTTAGCGAACTTATGTAACTCATTTTCGCTATACGCGAAACGGTTATAGCAATTTGCTAACTTGAATAGGTGATTTTGAAATAAGCGCCATACTGGTGTTATTTATAAACCTAATAATTTTAAATGAAAAATTCACAAGTATTAATTGGAACTGTTTGTGCCACTTTACTTATTTACGGTTTCGTAAGACTTATTAAAGCTGGATACAAAACCAAGCATAAACAGAGATTAAACTCTGAATTTGTAGTGATGAACAATCATTATGACATTTCTGTATTCTCTGGAAACATGGAAGGAATTGTAGATTCCATTTATGAAGAAAGAAAGAAGACTTCAGATGGAGTAGGAATGGAGTTTACAATGCCTGGAATGGAATTTACAAAAGGATTACCTATGGGGCGTGGAATCACTTTGAGTGATGATAGTGAATATGAAAAATTTCTGAACATTCTCGTTCGGTTAGAAAATGATTTACTAATTTTTTCTGCTTCCGATTTAGCAGAAGAATCCATCAACCCAGAGGCATTCAACCCATTGGGACGTGGTCCTATCCAGAATGGTATAGTGTTGCAAGACACGACTCAGATTGGAACATGGACCAGTACAAGTTTTAGAGGAGAACCATTTTCAATTAACTACAAAAAAATGAACGGAGACTCTTTGGAGTTGAAGTTCAAGATTCACGTACCGCGTGAAGAAATTGAGAAGTACCAAGATGCGTACTAAAACAATTTCAGCTTAAAGTCGGTAAGAATATAATTCTTATCGGCTTTTTGCTTTTTAGATGACCATTGGATCCGACCTCATAGTAGAGCTAGCTAGTTAAATTTTAATTCCAGAATCATTCTCTACTAACTATTCTCCGGAAATAAGTAGTAACGGCTTTCTAAATTGCACCTTACGACCTAAGCGTACTTCAACACGGTGGAAACTATTCGTACCATATTCACGCTCTTCACGTTTCTGCGCGCGACTTAAATACTCACCTCGCGCCTTCACCTTAAATCCAGCTTCCTGCATCTTGGTAGCCACATGGTTTGCACGAACATAGGCTAATGAGCGGTTATTAAAACGGCTATATTCACCAATCGTACTCGCAAACCCAACCACTTCCGCTTGATTAATTTCCCAACGCTTTAATGCCCAAATAACCGTATCTAATGCTTTTACTTTCTCTTGCGATAATTCGCGCGCTCCCACATCGAAATACACATAGGGCAATGGTTGCGGAGCGGGAATTACATGAGTTCTCCATGTTGGAAATTTCTTTTCCATATCGGTTTCAAAGCGCTTTAGAATCGCTAAATTCACATCATCCGATTGGCGGGCATAAATCGTTATTTCATTCTTCTCAACATCCGCTTGCACCAAACGTGTCGGGAAAAATACTGCATTGTGAACTGATTTAAGCATCTCCTCTTGCTGAGTCAACGTATTGACCTTCGCTTGCATTGGAGAAACTAAACTCGATTGCGTCACCTCTGGCACCGCTTCTTTTATCTTCTCATGACGCTTCACGACAATCTGATCGAGCGTTACGTTGACCCCTCGTTCAATCTTCTCTTTCAAATTTGACGCCACATCACTCTCAGCATTTTGTTGATAATCCTTTGTCAGCATCACCGCATCTACACGCAATGGTTCGCCTTTAGGAAAGGTAATTGAGAAAGAATTTAAACGACTCGCACTTTCAGAGAAACGCTCCTTAATCGCGCTGCGCACCAGTTTCGTCGCATAAGCTTCATAAGCGATGTTTTTGAGCGATGTTCCCAATGGATAAGACAGCGCCGCAAACACAGCAATCGTCAACAAGCTTTGCCATAACACCGTATTGCGACCATGCGTGCGCCCAAACCCGTACCATTTCGCTACCGCTGTTACTGTCAATGAAATCGCAAGTAAGTTTGTCATAAAGAGAAAAAATGCACCCTTAGCAATGGGTGCACTTCCAGTCGCAATGCCGAAACCTGTTACAGCGAGCGGCGGCATCAACGCAGTCGCAATCGCCACACCTACAATCGTTTCACCTTTGCGCATAGTCACCGCATAGCCGCCCGCCAACCCTGAGAATATCGCGACTAACAGATCGAATAAATTAGGTTGCGTACGCGCTAAAATCTCCGGCGTAACATCGGTTAAAGGCGAGAACATCACAATCACATAGGAGACAGCAAGCGCCAGCCCCAACCCTGCTAATATCCCCATTAGCGCCCGTTTTAATTGCCTAAAATCCAATACACATAACGAGAATCCAAGCGACATAATCGGCCCCATTAAGGGCGAGATAAGCATGGCTCCAATCACCACAGCGGGCGAGGAAAGCAGCAGCCCAAGCATCGCAATACCGCATGACATAAGCACCATGAAGTTATAGCGAGAACTTATGCGCCCCTCTTCTCGCACATGCTGAATCACATCACCATGGCGAACCCATTCCACAAAATTCTCATGTCGCCACGCCAAAAATTTACGGTTAAACAAACGCACAAATGCTTCAATTTTTTGTATCATGCCTATGATTTAGCGTATTTTATGGAATTCGACTAGAAAAATGACAAAAGTTTAATCCCACCATCACTTGCAAGTGATTCTCAGTTACGCTACACTCCTCTCCGAAATGGAGACACTTATGAAAATTCTACTCACCGCACTCACCCTTCTTTTCTTCGCCTTCAACGCACAGGCGATGGAAAAACGCGAAATCACGATTAAGGATCATAAGTTCATTCCCGAAACACTTACCGTTCCGGCCAATACTAGAGTGAAACTATTGGTGAAAAATGAAGATCCCACTCCTGCGGAATTTGAAAGCGATGATTTCCGCCGTGAGAAAATTCTTCCTGGTAATAGCCAAGCCAATATTTTCATCCCACCGCTGGAACCTGGCGAGTATAAATTCTTCGATGAATTTAACCTAGACACCACTCAAGGCATTCTAAAGGTCGAATAAACAATGTACGGCGTATCTATTTTTGTTCTGCGAGAAGTTTTTGAAATCGCGCTCATTATCAGCGTTATGCTCGCCGCGACACGCGGCCTTGCCGGTCGCGCACCTTACATTTGGGGTGGTATGTTAGCCGGTGCTGCCGGCGCTGGTATTATCGCTGCATTCACCAGCACTATCAGCAGTATGGCCGATGGTATGGGGCAGGAAATCCTCAATGCCGGCATCTTGATCACCGCCGCCGCCATGATCGGCTGGACGGCAATTTGGATGCGCGTGCATGGTCGCGAGCTTTCTCAAAATATCAAAAATGCCGCTAGCAACGGCTCTATGTGGGTGCTGTTCACTATCATCGCGCTGGCCGTATTTCGTGAAGGTGCAGAGATGGTGCTCTTCTCTTTCGGTGCACACGCTCAAGGCACCACATGGTTTGAAATTGGCGAAGGTGCCGTGATCGGTCTGATCGGCGGCGCAATCATCGGTACACTCTTCTATCTGGGCATGATTAAGCTTTTCGCCCGTCACTTCCTTAGCATCACCAGCATACTTCTCACCTTTCTCGCTGCAGGCTTGGCCGCTAAAGGCGTCTATTACCTCGCCATGGTAGGAATCGTGCCTGAATTTGGCTATCAACTATGGGATAGCAGCGCCTTTATCAGCAATGAGAGTATCCTCGGCGAAAGCTTAGGCGTGTTATTAGGTTATAACGCCACCCCATCTGGCATTGAGTTGATAGTCTATGTAGCAACACTAACCCTCATCTATGCTGGCCTAAAATATAGCCAAGCAAGTCTCAAAAAACGTGACTCCCTATACCCGAAGGTGCTACGGGCCTAAGCCGCTAGTCCGCTCGTTAGGAACTGTGTTAAACGGCGCGAGAACGCCGCAGGGTCAGATATTTCTTCACCTTCCGTAATCTTCGCTTGATCTAGCAATAGCCACGCCATATCTTCCGCTTTGGCATTACGACCTTGCTCGCCAATATTCTCAGCCAGCGCTTTAATCACTTGATGATCAGGGTTAATTTCTAGAATTTTTGCATAAGCCGTATCAGGCAATTGCTTGTTCTCACGCATGAAGCGTTCCATACGAATATCCATATCGCCCTCGCCCACTGCCAAACATACCGGACTTTCCGATAGCTTATTAGTCGTGCGCACTTGCTTGACCGATTCGCCATAAATTTCCTGCAGCATGGCGGTTAGCACCTCCATTTGGCTGGTCTCTTTTTCGTCTTCTGGCTTGTCCTCGGCTTTATCTTCGCTCGCATATTTATCGAGGTCGTTACTGGCTTTCGTGACAGACTTGAATTGCTTGCCTTTATATTCATTCACCACATTCACCCAGAAGTCATCGACATGGTCATGCAACAACAGCACATTAATACCGTGCTTCTTAAAGCCTTCTAATTGCGGGTGATGGCGTAAGGTTTCCAGCTTCTCGCCCGTCAGATAATAAATCGTATTTTGATCTTCCTTCATGTTTTCAACATAAGCATCCAACGTGGTCGTAGACTCGCCTTCCGACATATCGAACATGCAAGTTTCTAAAATGCGTTCCTTCATCTGGTTCTGTTCGCACAGTCCCTCTTTCAGCACCGCACCAAAATTATCCCAGAATTTCGTATATTCTTCTGGTTCTTTTTCCGACTTCTTCTTCAATGTCGTCAGCACTTTTTTGGTGATAGAATCCTGAATCTTTTGCAACATTGGGTTATCCTGCAAGGTCTCACGACTGATATTCAGTGGCAGATCTTCACTATCCACCACCCCGCGCAGGAAGCGCAAATAAGCGGGCACAATCTCCACATTTTCATCCGTAATGAACACGCGTTTCACATAAAGCTTCACGCGACGGCGACGCTCCTGATTGAACAAATCAAATGGCTGCATGGAAGGAATAAACAGCAAATTCGTATAGCTGAGATTACCCTCAATTTTATTATGCAAGGTCGCCCACGGCTCATCGGGCTGATGCGCGACATGGTTATAAAATTCTTTATATTGCTCATCATCAATATCTTTAGTCGCGCGCGTCCAGAGCGCCGCGGCTTCATTGAGTTGATTGCTCTCCCCCTCTTCATCCATGAACTCAATCGGGAAACTAATATGGTCAGAATAAGTCTGCGCGATATGGCTGATACGATGCTTATCGGCATATTCTTCTGCATCGGCACGCAGGTGGAGGGTGATTTCCGTACCACGCGTGAACTCGTCGTTCACCGGTTCTAGCGTGAACTCGCCTTCGCCTTCAGACTCCCATGCCCAGGCCTCTTTCTCACCCGCTTTAAGTGAGCGAACGGTCACTTTATCTGCCACCATATAGGCTGCATAGAAACCCACACCAAACTGACCAATCAGTGATGTATCTTTCGCCGCATCGCCCGTGAGTGCTTCCATAAACTCACCCGTGCCTGACTTTGCAATCGTGCCCAGATTATTCACCAAATCATCACGATTCATACCGATACCATTATCGCGAATGGTCAGTGTGCGTTCACCTTCACTGGCCGAAATGGCAATTTTAAGCTCCGCATCTTTACCCAGCAATTTATCGTTAGAAAGCGCCTGATAACGCAGCTTGTCACACGCATCCGATGCATTGGAAATCAGCTCACGCAGGAAAATATCTTTATTGGTGTAAAGCGAATGAATCATCAGCTTCAGCACTTTGGAAATCTCCGCGCTGAATTCGTGTTTTTCTACTTTAGATTCGGTCTTTTTATCAGTTTTAGCGTCAGCCATCTCACCCTCATTATTTTGTTAAGGGTGATATGGGGCAGTTACTCAAGATTTCAAGGTTCATAAAAATATACTTTTATAAGACGCGGCAGGAGCTTATCCACTTGGACAAAGTGGGGCTCCTGCTTCACGAAAAGACGACTCAAGGTCTGTCTTTTAATTTATCCCAAACTATTCGGACTCTTCTTTAGTTCCAAGTTGTCCAATCTCAGCCACTAAATAATTCTATCGGAGTAATCTAGGCGCGCCTATTTCAAAAATTTGGCCATAAAAGACCTCCTTTTTCTACATACAACTAGTACGCATAAATAATGTAGTTAGCTACATTATCATTTCAAGATAGTAAAAAAGAAAATTCACGCTAAGCCGCTTGCGAGAATTTACTAATTACGAAAGCTTCGCCTTAAGCACCTCATTCACGGCTTGCGGATTCGCCTTGCCTTGTGAAGCCTTCATCACCTGCCCTACGAAGAAGCCGAATAGCTTTTCTTGGCCGCCTTTATAGGCTTCAACTTTATCGGCATTGGCGGTGAGGACTTCATCCACCATCGCCTCAATTGCTCCAGTATCAGTGACCTGTTTAAGCCCTTCTTCTTCCACAATCGTGGCCGCATCAGCACCGGTTTCAAACATTTTATCCAGCACATCTTTGGCGATCTTACCGGAGATGGTGTTATCTTCCATCAACTCCAACAGCCCACCAAAGGCTTGCGGTGTAACGGGAGATTCTTCGATATTCTTTTCCAACTTATTGAGGCGCGCAAAAAGCTCCGATATCATCCAATTCGCCGCGAGTTTTGAATTATTATCATTAGCCACTTGCTCAAAATATTCCGCCGAGGCTTTATCCGATACCAGCACCGATGCATCATAAGGCGTTAGCCCCATATCAGCAATGTAGCGCTGTTTTTTATCATCCGGAAGCTCTGGCAACGTAGCACGGATTTTCTCTACGAACTCATCTGAGAATTCGAGCGGTAGCAAATCAGGATCGGGGAAATAGCGATAATCATGCGCATCGGCTTTGCTACGCATGCTGCGCGTTTCATTCTTCGTTGAATCATAGAGGCGCGTTTCTTGGTCAATCTCGCCGCCCGCTTCCAGAATCTCTACTTGGCGATTCGCTTCAAACTCAATCGCCTTTTGTAGAAAACGCATGGAGTTTAAATTTTTAATTTCGCAACGTGTACCAAGCTTATCATCACCCACTTTACGCACGGATACATTGGCATCGCAACGCATCGAACCTTTTTCCATATCACCATCGCAGGTGCCGAGGTAACGCACAATTGAGCGCAGTTTTTTCATATAAAGCGCCGCTTCTTCTGGCGTGCGCATATCTGGCTCAGAAACAATCTCCATGAGTGCTACACCGGAGCGGTTGAGGTCAATGAAGGTGCTGTCGGGCGAATGTTCATGCATAGATTTACCGGCGTCCTGCTCCATATGCAGGCGGGTAATGCCGATATCACGTGCGCTTCCATCTGGCATATCCAACGTCAAAGTACCCTCACCTACGATAGGATCAAGAAATTGTGAAATTTGATAGCCTTGCGGCAAATCCGCATAGAAATAGTTTTTACGATCAAACACAGAACGATTATTAATTTTCGCTTTCAGGCCAAGACCCGTGCGAACGGCTTGCTCCACCGCTACATCATTAATCACGGGCAACATGCCAGGCATAGCCGCATCAACGAAGCTCACTTGCGTGTTTGGTTCCGCACCAAATTCCGTCGCCGAGCCAGAGAATAATTTTGCTGTCGTCGCGATCTGCGCGTGGACTTCTAAACCCAACACGACTTCCCAATCGCCTGTATTACCTTTGATGATATACGGTTCGCTCATTTGAAAACTCCATGAAAGTTTGGAGCGGATACCGGGAATCGAACCCGGGTATTTAGCTTGGAAGGCTAATGTTCTACCATTGAACTATATCCGCATAAAATCCGAGATAGAGAAGTAGCAAGACCTGCCCACTTGAGCAAGAGTTTATACGACGAAATGATAAGAAAAAGAGTGGCGGGAGTGACGAGACTCGAACTCGCGGCCTCCGCCGTGACAGGGCGGCGCTCTAACCAACTGAGCTACACCCGCGCATTTAAGATGAATGGTTTATAATCAATTCTCGGCTATAGTGTCAACGCAATTTATGCGTTTTATGCCACTAATTTTGCTGGCTCGGGATTAAAGGCCAAATTCAAGGACTGCGCCACACCCTCATGCGTGATTTCACCGTAACAGACATTTAAGCCCTGCCGGAAATTTGGCCGCGCCATAAGTGCTTCTTTCCAACCTTGGTTAGCCAAATCCATCGCATAAGGCAAAACAGAATGATTAAGCGCAAGCGCCGATGTCAAAGGCACAGCGCCCGGCATGTTGGCAACACAGTAATGAATAATGCCATCAACCTCATAGGTCGCCTTATCATGTGTAGTGGCGCGGCTGGTTTCAAAACAGCCACCTTGGTCAATCGCGATATCCACCAAAACACTGCCCTGCTTCATTGTGCCAAGCATATCACGTGTAATCAAACGCGGGGCCGAAGCGCCGGGGATCAACACAGCGCCGATCACCATGTCGGCCTCCACCACAGCGCGCTCCAGCGTATCGGCGTTGGAATAGACAATATTCGCGCGGCCATGGAAATAATCATCCAGATAGCGCATGCGCTCATTATTACGCTCAAGGATCGTGACATTCGCGCCAAGGCCAGTCGCCATCTGCGCGGCATGGAAGCCTGCGACGCCGCCACCAATAATCAAGACCTCACCCGGCTTTACGCCCGGCACGCCGCCGATCAAACGGCCTAAGCCGCCTTTGTGCTTCTGAAGATGATACGCGCCCACCTGCACAGACAAACGTCCGGCAATCTCGCTCATTGGCTCTAGTAAGGGAAGACCAATGCCATCGCGACCTGTAACGGTTTCATAGGCGATCGCTACACAGCCCGAACCAATAAGCGCCTGCGTTTGCTCAGGATCCGCTGCCAAATGCAGGTAAGTAAACAAAATCTGCCCTTCACGCAGCATCGCTGTTTCGGAAGGCTGAGGCTCCTTCACCTTAATCACCATCTCCGCGCGCTCAAACACCTCTTGCGGTGTGCTGACAATCTCTGCGCCAGCCTCTTCATAATGGGCATCAGAGAAGTTAATCCCCGCCCCAGCTTGCGTTTCAATAAGCACGCTATGTCCGGGACGCACAAGCTCTTTCACCGAAGACGGCACAAGCCCCACCCGATGCTCTAGAGTTTTAATTTCCTTTGGAACACCGATAAGCATG
>CAZZJS010000012.1:0-24335 GCA_964654855.1 uncultured Rickettsiales bacterium | reverse complement strand
GCTCTAACAATGTCGCAACCGATTGCGCTTCATTCGGCGTAAGCTCACCTTGTGACACCGCATCAATCAATGCAGCAAGTGCGGTGGGTAAATCTTCTGCTGACTCAATAGCCGGAAGCTCGAACGATACGGGCGCATCTTTACGCGGTGGGAGTAACCGCTCCAACACCAACCTAATAGCGGTCATGTCACCCTCTAAGGCACTCTCAATCGCTTTGCGAGTAATGGCTTCACCTTCACCCTCTAACAATGCCTGCACCGCTAATGTAGCTTTATTGCGTGAACCCTTCGGGCGGCCAGAAGGATTACCACTTTCACCTGCTTGAAATTGCCACGGCTTCGACGACTGTTGTGATTCTGTTTTTTCAGTTTCGCCAACTTCTGAATGGTTCTTTTTTTCTTCCATGATGAAGCTCTCCTTTCTCTGTTATTAGGTTCCCTTTTTTTTGTAGAGGGTATGGTATATTATATGTGTCCCTGTGGTGAGACTGTGAAACAGTGTGAAACATCATTACAGTCCCTCAGATGAGACTATCTGCTCTTCCATAAAGGTGTTTCTGTCCTCCAGATGAGACTTTGAGTCATAATTTTTATGACGTGCGTTTTTTTTTCGGTGTCCAATCTTCCGGCATTTTAGGACGCGAATCTTTCCAGCAATTTGTTGGAGGTTGATTGTTATAGGTGTAAGTAATTGTGACATAATGCCTCCGTTGTTTATATTAACAAACGAAGGGTAACTTAGAGCTGCCAAGGTAGGCAATCAAAGCCACTTTCAGAAACCTATACCCAAAAAGGGAGTGGTTTCGAGAGGCATAAAATCATCCATCATATACACTGTGGCTAGTATAGCGGATGAGTGATGATTCATGAATAAACAATGCCGTGCTTGAGGGGAATTAGAAGTGCCTTCATTAAATCTTAATAATAGAGTGTCATAGTAAAATTTGGAGTATTTCTTGTAGTGCGCAACTGTGCGTAGTACAGGTAATATTTTGCCAAAGGTTTTTTTTACCCTTCGCTACATAGTGAACTTGTAACTCATTTTCGCTTTGCGGAATGGTTATAGCAATTTTGCTTTTTTGATTAGGTAGATAAAATATAGGATTAGCCGTTCCTAGTGTAGTGCAAATTCGGTATATTTAACCTTTAATTTTCACAAAATGAAAAATTCAAAAATTTTTACTTTCTCATACTCAGAGGATTACATATTTTCAAATGCTAAACTCTCAATTGGGATGATTGCAATCATGCTTCTAGCGGCCACGATTGCACCTTTTTTTGGTGCTGATATTTCGTATTGGCTCTTGAGCATATTTGGTGGCCTTCTTATAGCTGTCTTCACTATGCTTAGTGACTCGCATGAGTTTTCAAGCATGCGGCATATTTTGTTCATATACTTTTTCGTATGTGGAGGAGTGATGCTGCTTTTGATGCATAGCTTCGGATGTACTCAAAAATATCATTTATTGGTATTTGAGATCGCACCCTTAGCTTACTGCATTAAAGTACTGCTCTCTAAGAGAAGTAAGTAAGAAAGAAAGAGGCCTGACGGAAGTTGAGCCTCTTTTTTAACTTCTATTTACTCACAACAGTGTTCAATTTTGGTATAGATTCAGGGTCAATTTCTGCCAGTATATCACGCAAAAATTCGCCAAATCCTGTTTGAGTAATTATGGCATACTTTTTATTATTCTTTATGTAATCTTCGCCACTATCAACAGGTTCAACGTTAAAAGAAGATTCTTTGCCTAATTCATTTTCCCACATCCTACGCATTGAGTTAGCCCATCTCCCGCGCCTTACCATTTCTCATATAGCGATATAGCCATGATTTTGAACCAGAGGGAGCAATCTGTAGCCACAATCCACCGCCATCACCATACAATCCAGTTTTGGTTTCTTTCGCGACTTTTACCGCTGATAGTTTGTTTAATTGCCGTTTCATCTCTTCACCCACAAATTAACCCACAAAAGATAACTGGATTAAGACGAAATAATGCGAACCAGTCAAGACAATATACTTGACTAATTAACTATAAAACAACACTAATATGAATTGAAACGAGTGATAAGGAATTGAGGATTGTAGGACGCTCTGTCCGCCATTTATTTTACCACTCCCCCCTCTACATTAAAGCTCACGGCTCCTTCAAACCCATCGAACAGCTCTTTATCGGTGCCGGTTATCCAGCTTTGGCAATTGAGTTCGCTTAGTGTTTCAAATAGAGCATTGCGGCGCGCGGGGTCTAAATGGGCAACGACTTCGTCTAATAACAGAATTGGGAGGCGGGTTTGGCGATGTTTCATGGCTTGGACTTGCGCTAGCAAAAGTGACAGCATAAGTGCCTTTTGTTCGCCCGTGGAGCAATAAGCTGCCTCAACGCCTTTAGGCTCAAAGATAACCTCAAGCTCCGTTTTATGGGCGCCGTGACTAGCGCGCCCTGACTGCGCATCTTCATTGCGGCTACTGGCAAGGGCTGCCATAAGTTTTTCCTCAATTTCGATAGCGGGGAACTTAGCTTCTTGCAACGCAGTTTCAGCGAAACCTTTTAAAGCTAATTGAGCTTTTGGAAAGGTCTTATGTAATTCTTGAATGGCGTAAGTAAGAGCCTCAAGCATCTCCAAACGTGTTGCGGCGATAGCGAGAGAGGTTTCTGCCATTTTGCGTTCAAGCGAACTTATCCAAACCTCGTCCACCCTACCCGCGCTTAGAATCTTTGCCCGTTCGCGGCGGAGATAATCATATTTAGCAATATGTGCGCTGTGATCTGGCAGGAAAACACTGCAAAGCCGATCATAATAATGCCGGCGCTCTGAGCTGCCTTGAGTGAATAAGCCATCCATTTGTGGAGTTTGCCAAAGCACAGCAAAATGTTGTGAGAGTGCAGCTTGCTTTTTAAGCGACTCGCCATCGATGCGCATAATGCGCTTATCTTCGCGGGTTGGCTGTTGCCCTGTGCCAAAACTAACCATGCCTTGTGCAGTTTCGACTTCAGCAGAAACACCCCACCCTATTTGTGCAGTTGCGGGCTGATGTTGCAATTGTACGAGCTTCGCATGTCGCAAGCCACGCCCGGGCATAAGTAAGGAAATCGCCTCAAGTAAGTTTGTTTTCCCCGCCCCATTCGTGCCAGTTAATATGACTGACTTTCCCGCTGAATCTAAATTAAGCGATGGGTAGTTACGAAAATGGGTGAGCGTTAAAGAATGAACGCAAAGCCGTGTTTCTCGTTTAGGAGAATTAGCAGTTGCGTTTAAACTCACACGCGCATCGGCATGATAACGTAAACCGCGCCTACATCACCTGGATCGCGCACAAGCGCTGGAGCCGTTGATTCTGCAAGTACGAATTGAACGGAATCGCCTTCAATTTGTGCTAACATATCAAGCAGATAGCGCGAGTTGAAGCCGGTTTCGATTTCGTCAGCTGAGTAAGTAACGTCCAAATCTTCTGAGGCAGTACCTTGCTCTGGGCTGTTAGCGGCTAGCTTCACATTCCCTTGTGAGATATGTAGCTTAATACCGCGTGATTTTTCTGTAGCAATCACCGATACACGGTCAACCGCACTTGAAAGTTCTTTGCAATTTACTTCCATAATTTTGTCGTTACCCGATGGGATAACGCGACTGTAATCAGGGAAAGTGCCATCAATCAATTTAGAGATAAGAACTGTATCACCTGCACGGAAACGAATTTTTGTTTCAGAGAGAGAAATCTCAATGGCACCATCAGTTTCTTCAGTTAATTTACGAAGCTCGCCAATGGTTTTACGTGGGATAATGATCCCCGGCATGCCAGAGGCGCCATCAGGAACTGAAGTCTCCAAGCGCGCGAGACGGTGACCATCAGTTGCTACCGTGCGAAGCACTTTATTACCATCTTCTTCCGTTGTGTGCATATACACACCGTTGAGATAGTAACGCGTTTCTTCGGTTGAAACCGCAAAGCGTGTTTTCTCAATCAGGTTGTGCAGCTCAGCTGCTGGAAGTGAGAAATGATGCGTTAGATCACCTTCATCCATCACTGGGAAGTCTGTCACTGGGAGCGTTGAGAGTGAGAAACGTGACGAACCACATTTGATCGTTAGCTTGGCATCATCTGCCGCTTTATCAATCGTGATTGATTTCCCTTCAGGTAGCTTACGAATGATATCGAAGAAAGTATGAGCAGGAACCGTGGTCGCACCTTCTGTTGAAAGTGAAGCTTCTGCTTTATCTTCAACCGAGATGTCCATATCTGTTGAAGTGAGTTTCAGGCCGCCTTCCGCAGCTTCTAGGCGGATATTAGAAAGAATAGGAATCGTCCCGCGGCGTTCTACAACTGATTGCGTATAGTTCAATGATTTCAACAAATCAGCGCGTTTAATTTCAACTTTCAAGCTGGCGGATGCTTCCGGAGCAGTTTGTATTTCTTCAGCGGCGGACATATTTAAGACTCCCTAACAAGAATATTTTTTTATTAATTACTAAAAAATATAGGGAGGGAGCGCGTTTGGCGCAATAGTTAAAGTGACTTATCCACAGATAAAACGGAGTTTTCCCCAACTAACCTTGCAACATGCGAGTAAGTAGCTCAACATCTTCTGCAATTGAACTGTCACTCTGACATAGCTCGTCGATACGTTTGACCGCATGCATTACCGTTGTATGGTCACGACCGCCAAATTTACGGCCAATTTCTGGTAAGCTACGCGAAGTAAGCTTTTTTGCTAAATACATCGCCACTTGGCGCGGACGAGCCACCACGCGAGAACGGCGTGCAGACTGCATATCTGTCATTTTAATATTATAATGCTGTGTCACTTTCTTCTGAATATCTTCAATTGTAATGCGGCGGTCATTGGCGCGTAGAAGATCAGAAAGCACTTCTTGTGTGCTTTCTAATGTGATTGCGCGGCCTACTAAGGTTGAGTGTGCAACAACACGGTTGAGCGCACCCTCAAGTTCACGCACATTAGAAGTGATTTTGTGTGCGAGGAATTCGACTACTTTACTTGGCACTTGTACGTTTGGCATTTGTTCTAGTTTCGATTGCAAAATGCCAAGACGTAACTCGTAAGTGGTAGTTTGAACATCCGCAACCAATCCCCAACCGAGGCGAGAGCGGATACGTTCTTCTATCCCTTCAATATCAGCAGGCGAACGATCACCGCTGATCACAAGCTGTTTATTCTGATCAACCAGTGAGTTGAACGTATGGAAGAACTCTTCCTGCGTACTTTCTTTACCTGCAATAAATTGAATATCATCAATCATCAAAATATCGACTGAGCGGAACATTTCCTTAAAGGCGAATGCCTCTTTGTTACGCAGCGCACGAATGAACTGATACATGAATTTTTCCGCAGAAAGATAAATAACACGACGTTCTGGGTTATGCTGACGAATATGCCAAGCGATAGCATGCATTAGATGAGTTTTACCCAGCCCTACCCCACCATGAACGAAGAGTGGGTTACATCCCGTTAGAACCTGGTCTCCTTCAGCAACACGGCGTGCGGCAGCATAGGCAAGCTCGTTAGATTTGCCGATAACGAAATTGTCAAAAGTGAAGCGTGGGTCGAGGGGGGATGAGATGGAGAGCAGTTCATCATCTTCATGAGAAGGTTTTGCTGTTACTTCCTGCGTCGCTGTTTTAGCTTCCGTTTCCTTAGGTGCGACAGAAGAGCGATCTACAATGATTGCAAATTTCTTAAGGTCGCTTAACTCTTGCTTCCAAAGACGTTGCAATTCCTCTGAATAGTGTGATTGCACCCATTCGCGCATAAAGCGTGTAGGAACAGCAAGGATAATCGTTTCGTTAGAAGCTTCATGTAACTGCAATGGCGCCAACCAGCTGCGATAGGTAGTTTCACCGAGATCTTTGCGTAAGCGGTCGCGGATACGTTGCCAAGCATCTTCAAACTCTGCAGCAAAGCTGTCGATAGTACCAAGCTTTTGCTGCTTCTGATCGCGTGGAGTACTCATGAAGCGCCTCCCCATGCTAGGTTAGAGGCTTTCCAGCCATGTTCACCTTCCATACCGCCAATCACATTATAGCACTCTTGGTAACCATGCTCTTGTGCATATTGAGTCGCTTCAAAAGAGCGACCACCGAGTTTACACATGAATAGCAATGTCATATCGGATGTGGCCTGTGCTTTCAGTTGGTCGATGAAATGTGGGTTAGCCTCGAAATCAGGAGCTAAACGCCACGGTAACAATAGAGATTTCCCACCTATTGAGCTTAATTCTGGTTTTCCGTAGTCCGGCAATTCTTGCTCTGTACGTACATCAACCAGTAGTGCCTTATTATTTTGAAGCAGTTCCCATGCTTGAGTGGGAGTAATCTCCCTAACCGCTTTGCCCTGCGAATCCATAGATTCTGTAGGCGTGCGTGTTCCCTCAGCATGTTGCATCATAGTAAAAGACTCCCTGTGCCGGCTTTATGCCGATCTTAAAGTTAACTTATTTAAATGTTTAAAAGCTGCGGTTAAGCGGCTTGTTTGAATGCCTTAACGCGAGCGCTAAGACGGCTGGTTTTACGAGCTGCTGTGCCCGCTTTAACCACACCTTTTGTTACGCCGCGAGCAAGTTCGCGCTGTGCGTCACGTAAGGCTGAGTCTGCTTTAGCAACGTCTTTCGCTTCAATTGCAGTATCGATGCGCTTAATAAAAGTGCGGATACGGCTGCGACGTGCTTTATTCACTGCTTCGCGCACCAAAGTTTGGCGGATACGCTTTTTCGCTGATTTATGCTGTGCCATGTTTGTTAACCAATTTCTAACGTTTTCCCATTTCGATTCACGCAAACTACCCATCTGTGTCTTTTGCGTCAAGCGCGTTTAACGAAGTTTTCCACAAAAATAAAGCGTTATTTTTCTGTGCATTAGTTCGCAAGTCACCGTTATTTTTGACAGTTTTTACAAAAAAAAGTTGAACGTCCGGCCATTATCTCAACTTCAAGTGGTGCTGAACAGGTGGAACATGGCTCTTTAGCGTGTCCATACACTTTAAAGGCGTGTTGGAAATATCCGGCGCTTCCATCACTGCCTGAAAAGTCTTTTAAAGTGGACCCGCCAGATGCAATTGCAGCTATTAAAACTTCTTTAATCGACTGTATTAGAATAACTATTTCTTTTTTCTTTAAACTATTCGCTGCGCGCTTGGGGTGGATATTCGACATGAACAATGCCTCGCTCGCGTAGATATTGCCAATACCTGCAACCAATGCTTGGTCGAGCAAAACGGGTTTTATATGCCCTTTTCGTTTAGCGACTGCCTTTTTAAAATATTCAGGTGTGAACTTATCCTCATCGAACGGATCTGGGCCCATTCGATTTAATCGTGGGTGTTCCAATAAAGTTTTCGTTTCGCATAATAAAAGGAAGCCAAAACGACGAGGGTCGTTAAAAATTGCCACTTCAGCGCTATCCATATGCAGAATTACATGATCATGTTTACGTAATTCTTCTGGTATTTTGGGTTCTACTCGGAAGGTGCCAGACATGCCAAGATGGCCGATAACACTCTGCCCATTCGGTAAGTCTAAAATTAGATACTTACCTACACGCCGAAAGCTTTCCAGCTTTTGCCCCGCAAGGGCCTCTTCAAACTCATCCGGAATCTCCCAGCGCAAGTCACGGCGACGCACCTCTACTTCCTCAATGGTTTTTCCATTAAGATAAGATTGCAATCCGCGACGTGTCGTTTCGACTTCAGGTAATTCAGGCATAAAAGCCTTATAGAGCTACTTTCTTTTTCCTGCAAACTCCCTATGCTGCGCGCGTTATGGTGAAAAGCGCTCAAAAAAATACGACCCATTTCGGGTTTGAAGATGTTCCAATAGATGAAAAACAAACCCGTGTACGTGGAGTTTTTGACTCGGTTGCATCGAAATACGACATTATGAATGATGTGATGAGCGGCGGGCTACATCGCCTATGGAAGAATCACTTTGTCAGCCAACTCCCCTTACGCGAAGGCCTTCACCTGTTGGATTTAGCAGGAGGAACAGGCGATATCAGCTTTCGTTATCTAGAGCGCGCGAATAAGCAAAACCTTAAAACCCATACTACTATTAGTGATATCAATGCCGCCATGCTTGCCGAAGGTGAAAAACGGGCGCTTAATTTAAATATGCACCGTTTGGGTGAGATTGATTTCAAAGAAATTAATGCAGAAGAGATTCCTTTCAAAGATAATAGCCTCGATGCGGTGACAATTGCTTTTGGCATCCGCAATGTGACGCATATTGATAAAGCGCTTAAAGAGATTTATCGCGTACTAAAACCTGGAAGTCCTTTCTTTTGTCTTGAATTTTCTCCAGTTGAAACGCCAGTACTTAAAGAGCTTTACGATGCGTATTCGTTTAATTTCATCCCGCAATTTGGCAAAATGATTACTGGCGATAGAGACTCTTACCAATATCTCGTAGAAAGCATCCGTAAGTTTCCAACGGCTGAAATGTTCGCTGATAAGATAAGTGATGCGGGTTTTAGCCGTACCTCATTCGAACGTATGACCGGTGGCGTGGTGGCAATCCATCGAGGGTGGAAAATTTAATGTTACGCCACTTTCGTAATAGTTTTCGTTTACTGCGTGTTGGTTGGATTTTAGCGCGCAATGATGCGTTATTCCCGCTGCAAGAAACCCGCTTTGCACCAGTAACGACGCTTTTATGCAAGCTGTTCCGTCAGCGCCGTAATAGTTTGCGCCAAGGCGAGCGTTTAGCAGAAGCGCTCCAAAAACTTGGCCCTAGTTACATTAAATTAGGACAAAGCTTATCGACTCGTTCTGATATTATTGGTGATGAAATTGCTAAAGATCTCGCCAATTTGCGCGATAAACTACCCCCCTTCCCCACGGCTCAAGTGCGTGACATTATCGAGCGTGAATTCGAGAAGCCACTAGAAGAAATTTATGCCAGTTTTGATGAGGGGCCAGTTGCCGCTGCCTCTATCGCTCAAGTACACTTTGCGACGACTCATGAAGGTGACGAAGTCGCAGTAAAAGTTATTCGCCCCAATATCCGCAAAGACTTTGCGCGTGATATTGAACTATTCGAATGGATAGCCGGTTTGTTAGATGGTCGCCCTGAATTGGCTCGCTTCAAACCTGCCAAAGTGGTTGAGACCTTTGCTGAATCGGTAAAAATGGAACTGGATTTGCGGTTCGAAGGTTCCTCTGCCGCTGAGCTACGTGAGAACATGAAGCACGATGCAGAATTTTATGTTCCGAAAGTATATTGGGAGCAAACTTCTGGCCGTGTACTCACGCTAGAACGTATTGATGGCATTAAGATTTCTGATCTTAAAGCCCTAAAAGCCAAAGGGCATGATTTTCAGAAGCTTGTCAAAATCGCAGCAGAGGGTTTCTTTAATCAGGTATTCCGCGATGGCTACTTTCATGCTGATTTACATCCGGGCAATTTATTCGTGCTGGATGACGGGCGTGTCGCTGCCGTTGATTTCGGTATTATGGGGCGCGTCAATTGGCAGGAACGCCTCTATATCGCGCAAATTCTCAAAGGCTTCTTAGAAGGCGATTATCATAAAGTCGCACAAATGCATTTTGATGCGGGTTATGTGCCATCACATAAGAATGTCGATCATTTTGCGACGGCAGCTCGAGCGATTGGTGAGCCTATCCTTGGTCTTCCACTAGATCAAATCTCGGTCGCGAAGCTGTTGGAACAGTTATTTGAGGTTGCCGCTAATTTTGAAATGCAAACTCAACCGCAATTACTTCTATTGCAAAAAACGATGATGGTGGCCGAAGGTGTCGGGCGAATGCTCGTGCCTGATGTGAATATGTGGAAGCTTGCAGAACCGCTTGTAATGGATTGGGCATCCACAAATTTTGGCCCCAAAGCGCAAATCAAAAACATCACCGAGCAAATAGGCAATATTGCAGAGCGTTTGCCCGCAGCTATTCGTCATGCTGAGAATGTTTTACAAAAGGTAGATAGTGGTGGCTTAAAGCTGCACCCTGATACGGTGGAGGCTTTACTAGCTGAACGCCGTCATAGCCATAATCAATGGCTATTACTAGCATGGGCAGGGTTAATCGGTTTCGGCCTATTATTATTTAATGGATAAAAATAGATGAAGATTGCCTATTTTGGAGGGGATTTATTTTGTGACTGCTTGGAGTGGTTGCTAAATCAAGGCCATGAAGTTGAATGGTTATATACTGACCCTATACGTGATGGTGAGTTTGATTTAACACAACGCACCCGTAAGTTGGCAAAGCAGCACAATGTTATTGTCCGGCGTACTAAACCAACGCTCAAAGATATAGAGTCGCTACAAGCGGATAATTGCGAAATGATCTTTTCAGCGGGCTACCCTTTTAAAATACCTGTCTGGGAGGGAGCCTCTATTCGCTATGGAGTGAATATTCATCCTTCTTTATTGCCTGTAGGTAAAGGCCCTATGCCCTTACCTCATATCATTTTGAGAGAATTGGATGAAACGGGAGTAACTCTACATAAATTATCGCCTGATTGGGATGGCGGGGACGTTTTATGCCAGCAATCATTTGAAGTCACACCGACAAGCAATATGCACGAATTATGGCAAAAAGCGCGAATTGCTGCGGTTGATGCTTTGGCAAATTTTATGCAAAACCCGCAAGAGCGATGGAGTGCTGCGACGGTACAAGTTCTACAAGATGATGATTATTGGGCGGTTCCTGAAAAAGGCTTCGCATTGAACTATCAAAAGCCTGTAAATATCGTTGAGAAATATTTGCGGATTCATCACTATGTGAATCCTCAAGGTGAAAAAGAGTATGTTGCAGATGTTACCTTCTGGAAAGAGTTTCACTCTCATGCGCCGGGGACGGTTATTTTGGAACATGAAGGGCTGTATATTATAGCGGCCAATGATGGTTTCGTTAAATTTACACTAGTAAAAGAAGCTTATAACCAGTAAAGAATTGTTGAATAAAGGTATTATACAGAAAAATTATGGCAATTAACTCAATACTCCTCATTATCTCCGGTAGCGTAGCAGCTTATAAATCGTTGGAATTAATCCGCCTTTTCCGCAAGTCAGGCATTCAGGTGGATGCTATCCTCACCAAAGGTGGGCAAGAATTTGTCACCCCTCTTTCTGTATCGTCACTTAGCGGGCGTGAAACTTATACCGATCTGTTTAGTTTAAAAGATGAAGTGGAGATGGGCCATATTCAGCTTTCCCGCAAAGCAGATGCGATTCTTGTTGCGCCTGCAAGTGCCGATATTATAGCAAAAATGACGACTGGCCAATGTACGGATTTGGCAACAACAGCGCTATTAGCGACGGATAAACCCGTTTTTATTGCTCCAGCAATGAATCACCGTATGTGGGAGCATCCTGCGACTCAACGTAACATTGAGCAACTCAGAGCCGACGGCATTACCCTGATTGAACCGACTGAAGGTGAAATGGCTTGTGGTGAATATGGTGTTGGACGTATGGCGGAGCTAGAGACTGTTTTCTCAACAGTGGCTGGTAGCGAAGTCCCTCTTTCCCTTTCATTGCGTAATAAGAAAGTGTTGATTACGGCAGGGCCAACCCATGAGCCGATAGATCCAGTACGTTTCATCGGTAATCGCTCTTCCGGCAAGCAAGGTATTGCGATAGCTGAGGCGTTAGCGGCCCAGGGCGCAAAAGTTCACCTAGTGTTAGGGCCTGTGAATGCAGAACCTTCTGGTAATATTAAGGTTTATCCTGTGCAAACGGCGGAAGAAATGTTTGAACAATGCCAGAGTTTATTGCCTGCTGATATTGCTATCTGCACCGCAGCGGTAGCGGATTGGAAAGTCGAAGGTTCGAAGCAAAAGATCAAAAAACAAAAAGGAGAAGCCGCCCCTGCCCTCCATCTTTCGGAAAATCCAGATATTCTAAAATGGCTTTCACAAGAAACTACACAGCGCCCTGAACTTGTTATTGGTTTTGCCGCAGAGACTGAATCGCTTGAGGAGCACGCTAAAGCTAAGCTCGCTAAAAAAAGGTGTGATTGGTTGCTCGCCAATGATGTGTCCGAGGGTAAAGTATTTGGACAAGATCAAAACCAGATACTCTTTTTACCTGAGGGTGAAGATTGGCACGGTAGCAAGGAAGAAGTCGCAACCAAACTAGTCGAAAAAATAACGAATCATTTTACACAACAAACAAAGAAGGAGAGCGCCTAATGGTAACGATCCCTGTAAAGACCCTTCCCCATGCAGAAGGGCTTGAATTGCCTCATTATGCAACAGAACATTCCGCTGGTATGGACTTGCTGGCTGCCATTGATGAATCTGTAACGCTTAAAGCGGGTGACAGCACGATGATCAAAACGGGGCTTTCGATTGCGCTACCTGAAGGGTTTGAAGCACAAGTTCGTCCGCGTTCAGGCTTGGCTTTTAAGCATGGTGTGACGGTCTTAAATAGCCCCGGTACCATTGATGCGGATTATCGTGGTGAAGTGGGGGTGATTCTCATTAATCATGGAAAAGAAGATTTTGTGATCGAGCGCGGCATGCGTATCGCGCAGATGGTGATCGCTGCTTATGCTCGCGCGGAGTGGAATCAAGTGGAGTCACTCGATGAAACGGCTCGTGGTGAAGGTGGTTTTGGCTCCACTGGTACGGATGGAAAAGTAGTTGCATGTTAAGTTTAGATAAAAAGACGCTTCATGCGGTTGAGGCGATGCTGACCATTGCAAGCCATACGGGATCGCAGCCGATTAGTGGTAAAGAGATTGCGGCTGAACATGAACTCCCTCCTCGTTATTTGGAGCAAATGCTGCAACGTCTTGTGCGTGCGGAGCTTTTGCGTGGTGTGCGTGGTCCTCGTGGAGGCTATGTATTAGCTCGTGAGAAACGCCGTATTTCATTGGTTGATATTCTGGAAGCGACCCAAGCTGACAATGACGAGAAAGAAGGCTCTCGTTATGATGAACTGAGCGATCTTTTAAACGAAATTAATAATGAAATTAACGAGAAGCTAAAATCTGTAACGTTACAGGAGCTCGCGCCGAATAAGTTCTCAGATAAGAAAACGGCAGACTTTGCCATTTAACCGATTAGGAAAAGATTATGACTATTACAACAAAACTCGATAAGCCAGGTCGTGGCCGTATTTACAATAATATTCTAGAAACGCTGGGTAATACCCCTCTCGTTAAACTTGATCGTTTGGCAAAAAAAGCTGGCGCAAAAGCAGAAGTGTTGGCCAAGCTTGAGTTCTTTAACCCGCTTTCAAGCATTAAAGACCGTATCGCGCTTTCTATGGTAGAAGCAGCAGAAGCATCCGGTGAGCTCACGCCTGATACAGTTCTGGTAGAACCAACCTCGGGTAATACCGGTATCGCTCTCGCCTTCGTTTGTGCCGCTAAAGGTTATAAACTGATTTTGACCATGCCAGAGAGCATGTCAGTTGAACGTCGTAAAATGTTAAAAATTCTTGGTGCCGATTTGGAACTAACCGAAGCGGCTAAAGGGATGCGCGGCTCTATTGAGCGTGCAGAAGAGATTGTAGCAGAACAGCCTAAAGCAAAGCTTCTGCAACAATTTCAAAACCCTGCCAACCCAGCGATTCACCGTATTACGACAGCGGAAGAAATTTGGAACGATACTGATGGTAAACTCGATATCTTTATGACAGGCGTCGGTACAGGTGGTTCACTCACCGGAACGGGTAGCGCGTTGAAGGAAAAAGATAGCAACATTAAAGTTATGGCAATCGAGCCAGAAGACTCCCCTATCCTTTCAGGTGGTCAACCCGGCCCGCATAAGATTCAAGGAATCGGCGCCGGCTTTGTACCTGATGTTTTAGATACAAAACTAATTGATGAAGTTATCACGATTGGTAATGAAACCGCGTTCCGCACTTCCCGCGAAATGGCATCACTTGAGGGGATTCCCGTAGGTATCTCTTCTGGTGCCACTATTGCCGCCGCTCTCGAAGTAGCTGCACGTGATGGCATGGAAGGCAAGCGTATCGTCGTAATTGTTGCATCAACAGCAGAGCGCTACATTAGTACCGACCTATTTGCGGGTTTAGAATCTTAGGAAGTTTGCATCGCTTGCATTAGGCGCTTATTATTTTCCTATGCGTTACTTTTTGCTAGCTCTGTTATTTATTTCTCCTGCTTTTGCTCAGCCTGTGAGTGAGACGGGTTTGCCATTGCCGAGATTCGTGTCGCTTAAAGGGAGTGAAGCCTATATGCGTAATGGTCCCGGTAAGCGCTATCCCGTTAAATGGAATTATCAGCGCAAGGGCCTACCTATTAAAATCATCAATGAATATCAGCATTGGCGCAAAGTAGAAGACCATGAAGGCATTAAAGGTTGGATGCATAAATCGGTACTTTCAGGTCGTCGGACTGCCATTTTACGTCATGACGCGATTATCATGCGCGATAAGCCGAACGAAGCCGCAGATGGAGTCGCTAAGCTAATGAAAGGCGTGATAATTGAAGTCGATCACTGTCGTCAAGACTGGTGCGAAGTTGCGATTGGTCGTAAAGACGGATGGCTGCCCGCTAGTTTATTATGGGGTGGAAGGCTTTAGCGCCCTTCAGCTATACGGGCTACGAGTTCAGCTACGGTTGGAATATTATCGTCTTCATAGAAAGGATCATCCGCAAACTTATAGGCGTTATGCCCACTGAACATGAGCTCATTATCTACATCACCTTCGCCATGGGCGATATTCTGCAATGTCTTTTGGATACAGAAGCTACGAGGGTCCGCCTTTTTACCTGTCGTATAATCATCGTGGTCTTTCCAATTAGAAAAACGACAATGGGATAAGCAGCCCATGCAATCAATTTGATCTTGGGTAATTTCTTCACCTTTTTCAGGGGCAACGAAAATTAATGTATCATCAGGCGTTTTCATCGCCATGGTGAAGCCATCTTCTTCCCAACGCTTAATCTTCGCCATATCTTCTGGGGATACAAAATGTGGGCGTTTGCGAGGACCAAAACCATAAGGTTCTGCAAAGTAACCTTCCTGTTCGGTACGATATTCCACCTGACGTTCTGAGCGTCCGCGTAATTCGCCGATAAAGTCATTATTCACACCAGAAGAATAGAAACCTGTTGGGCTGAAACGGTTCAAGAATACATCGCCTTTGCGAAGTGTCATCAGGCGTTTCTTCCAGTTAAGCGGTACAGGGCTTTCTTTGGTAAGCAATGGCCGCGTTCCGAATTGGAAGGCAATCGGGCCAATCTCAGGGTTATCTAACCAATGCTCCCAGTCTTTTAGGTGCCATACGCCACCCGCCATCAGAATGGGCACTTCATTTAGGCCGACAAGATTCATAAACTCGCGAAGTTCTTTCACACGCGGGTAAGGATCTTCTGGCTTTTCTGGATGCTCACTATTGGAAAGCCCGTTATGACCACCTGCCAACCACGGATCCTCGTAAACAACACTACCTAGCAGCTCCACATTCTTGCTATAAGAGCGTTTCCATAATGCACGAAAAGCACGCATAGACGATACGATTGGGTGGTAATAGACACCATATTCAGCGGCAATTTCGCTGAGTTTATAAGGCATGCCTGCGCCACATGTTACACCGTGAACGAGGCCTTTAGTTTCTTTGAGAACGCCGGTTAAAATCTCTTCCGCCGCGCCCATTTCCCAAAGTACATTAATGTGAATACGGCCATTGCCGTTTGAAATTTCATGCGCGCGTTTAGCTTGCTCAATACCGCCTGCGATACTAAGCGCAATCAATTCATCATGACGGCCACGGCGCGTTGTTTCTTTATAAACATAAGGGATACGGTTACCATTCTCATCTGTCGAAACAGGATTAACACCCGAGAATGTTCCAACAGCACCTGCAGCTGCAAATGCGCCAGCAGAAGCGCCATCACTTGCAGAAATTCCTTTGCCGCCCTCAACAATCGGCAAAACTTCTCTGCCTGAAATCATAACGGGTTTGAATTTATCTTTGAATGTATCACTCATGAAGCTAGCCTTATAAAGAAACCTCTAGTGGATTACTAGTGGATTTCTCCCCAATCATGGCCAATACCGGCTTCGACCACCAGTGGAAGCGAGAGATGGGCTGCATTTTCCATAATTTTCTTAATGTTAGCGGTTTCGGTTTCGGCGACATCTTTTTTGATTTCGAATAATAATTCATCGTGAACTTGCAAAAGCGGACGTACGGTTTCGCTGTTTTTATATTCGCGGTGAACAGCGATCATAGCGCGCTTAATGATATCAGCCGCCGTGCCTTGCAAGGGCGCGTTAATGGCCTGACGCTCCGCAAAGGCGCGCATCATGTAATTCTTATCAGCAATGCCTTTAATGTGAACTTTGCGGCCATAAAGCGTAGTAATGTAACCATTTTCTTGTGCCTCAAGTTTTTTCGCATCCATATATTTGCGAATACCGGGGTAATGTTCGAAATATTGTTCAATAAATCTTGCGGCTTCTGAACGTTCAATACCTAAACGAACCGATAAACCATGCGCTGAGATACCGTAGATAATACCGAAATTAATCGTCTTGGCTTGGCGGCGAAATTCCGGTGTCATTTCTTCTAGTGGCACGCCGAACATTTGCGACGCCGTTGCTGCGTGAATATCTTGGCCTTGTTTAAAAGCATTTTTAAGCACTTCAATATCGGCCATCTCAGCCAGCAAGCGCAGTTCAATTTGTGAATAATCTGCTGCAATGAGGTTATAGCCCTCTGCCGCGACAAAGGCTTTACGGATGCGCTTACCCTCTTCAGTACGAATCGGAATATTTTGTAAATTCGGATCAGAGGAGCTTAAACGCCCCGTTGCTGCAACGGTTTGCTGCAAGGTTGTATGCACACGACCATCTGCATCAATTTGGCCAACCAGTGCATCCGTATAAGTGCTACGAAGCTTTTCATACATACGCCACTGCACGACTTTTTCGGCAATTGTATGGCCTTGCGCCGCAAGCTCTTCAAGTATCTCAGCGCCGGTACCATATTGTCCGCTTTTCTTGCTCTTTTTGCCACCGGGTAACCCAAGTGAATCGAATAACACTTCACCTAATTGCTTGGGCGAGCTGATTAAGAACTCTTGGCCTGCCAACGTATGAATTTCTTTCTCAAGCGAGGCAATATGCGTTTTAAATTCTTCAGATAAATCCTGTAAGTAACTCTTATCGACCAGCACGCCCTTCTCTTCCATATCGGCGAGGATAGGCAGTAATGGACGTTCCATTTTCTCGTAAACGGTCAGGAGTTTCTCTTGTGCAAGTTGCGGTCGATACACCTGCCAGAGGCGCATTGCGTAATCAGCACGTTCAGCAAGTAGTGGCATAACCGCTTCAGTATCCGCCTCACCCCACGTGACTTTGCTTTTACCTTTGCCGAGCGCCACATCATCACCCGTAAGTTTTTTGTCAAACTCTTGTGTCACAAGTTTATCAAACTCATGCCCATGCAGCCCTGCAGAAAGTACATAGGAAATGAGGGTGACATCTTCTGTTGGAGTCACTTGCCCCAGCACGCGCATATCGCGTTTCAACTTATAACCAATTTTGAGGATGGAAGGATTGGTGAGTAATGCCTGCAATGCCTTAGGTAATTCGCCCGTCCCATCTTCTACAGATGTAGCTTCAGCGGCAGCAAATAAATCAAGAGCCACTGGCTCTTCAGCTTTTACCGCTTTTGAGAACGGGAAGTAGACGGCTTTACCTGCCTCCACACATAAGCCAATGCCGGATTCTTCAACCGATATGGCGATACGGCCTTGCGCTTCTGCTTTTGCGATTACTTGTTTGAGAAACGCTTCATCAATGAGAGAGTATTGTCCTTCAAGCTTGCCAAGTTTATTACTTAAATTGGAAGCTTGAGCCGTAGCGGCCTCTGCATTAGTTTCAGCCTGCCCTAGTTTCTCTTCAAGCTTCTTAAAGCCCATTTCTTGTAAGAAACCGCGGAGCTTTTCTTCTTCCATTGGCTTTTCGATACAATCGGCTAGCGGCACGGGAAGCTCGCAATCATCTTTCAAGGTGACCAGCGTATAAGAAAGTCGCGCGTCATCGGCGTATTCAATCAGTGATTCTTTGCGTTTCTTTTGCGGCACTTCTTCTTCCGCACGGTTAAGGAGGCTTTCTAAGTCTCCAAAATGCTGGATGAGTTGGGCTGCCGTTTTCGGTCCAATGCCTGGCACACCGGGAACATTATCGGAACTATCTCCCATCAGTGCGAGCACGTCTTTTACCTTATGCGGTAATACGCCAAATTTCTCTTCAACCTTCGCTTCGTTGATGACGCGGCTTTTCATCGCATCGAACATGTGGATGCCAGCTTTATCATCGACCAGTTGCATCAAATCTTTATCGGATGACACGACAATTACTTCATCAATGCCCTGCTCTTTAGCGACTTTGGCATACGTAGCAATCAGATCATCTGCCTCAACACCTGCTAGTTGAATAGCCGGTAGGTTAAGCGCCGCCGTCGCATCGCGTACTAATGCAAATTGAGGCTTCAGGTCTTCAGGCGCTTCATCGCGATTGGCTTTATATTGATCGTAAATTTCGTTACGAAAGGTGAATCGCCCTGCATCAAAGATAACGGCAATGTAATCCTCAAATTCATTATTCTGTGCATCACGCAGCAGTTTTTGCATCATATTCACAAAGCCATAAACCGCGCCCACAGGTACTCCTTGCGGGTTAGTGAGATTAGGCATGGCATAATAAGCGCGGAAGATGAAACCAGAGCCATCAATCAGCGTCAGTCGTTTTGGATTACTCATAGCGCGCAGCATATCGCTACGGCTTTTGTTTGCAATTCTTTAAGGGCTTGATATGACCCTCCCATGACAGATTTAAACACCTATACCTATCCCGCTCCTTCTGGTGAAACAAAACGCCTTGTGATTTTTGCCCATGGTTTAGGGGCAGATGGACAAGACTTGATTGGCCTCGCCGATGAAATGGTAGATAAACTACCCGATACTACCTTTGTGTCACCTGATGCTCCCTTCCCTTGCGATATGGCACCTTATGGCCGTCAGTGGTTCAGCTTACAGAGCCGTGCCGAGGAAGATTTGGAACGTGAAGTTAAAACTGCTGAGCCGCTGCTCAATGCCTATATTGATGCGATGCTGAAGGAATACAACCTCACCATCGATAAGCTTGCCCTTGTTGGTTTTTCTCAAGGGACGATGACGTCGCTTTACACTGCGCTTCGTCGTGACGATGCTGTGGCCGCTATTGTTGGATTCTCTGGCGCGATGGTTGCTGCCGCTAAATTACCGCGTGAAGTAAAAGCCAAGCCACCCATCTGTCTCATTCATGGGGGTACCGATCCTGTTGTCCCCTTTCAAGCTATGGAAATTGCGGAACGTGCACTAAAAGCGGCTGACGTTTCTGTCGAAACACATACTCGCCCAGGGTTACCACATGGCATTGACCCTCAAGGGGTAGACATTGCTACTAAATTCCTGCAAAAACACCTCATCTAATTATGAGCACTCAAAAATACAATCGCCGCCAAGGGCAATTTCCTGAAGTTCGTATGCGCCGTAATCGCCAGCATGCATGGACACGCGCACTCGTTGCTGAAAACCACCTTACAGTACATGATCTCGTCTGGCCGGTTTTCGTGCAAGAAGGCGAAAAAACACGTACCAAAGTTGAATCTATGCCTGGTGTTGTTCGTTCCACTATTGACGAACTCATCCCGCAAATCACAGAAGCCCGCGCGCTAGGTATTCCCGCCATCGCCTTATTTCCTGTTGTTCCACAAGAGGTAAAAACGGATGATGCGGCGGAGAGTTATAATCCAGAAAACCTCATGTGTCGTGCAATTAAGGCCATCAAGAAAGCTATTCCTAATATTGGCATCATTAGCGATGTCGCGCTCGATCCTTATACCAGCCACGGTCAAGATGGTTTGGTAATTGATGATAAAGTAGATAATGATTCAACATTAGAAGTACTCGCCAAACAAGCCATTGCACAAGCTAAAGCCGGTGCCGATATTGTTGCACCGTCTGATATGATGGATGGTCGTGTTGGGTATATTCGTGCTGCCTTAGATGAGGCAGGCTTTGATCATGTAAGTATCCTTTCTTACGGCGCTAAATATGCTTCTAGTTGTTACGGCCCCTTCCGTGATGCGGTTGGTTCATCGGAAAATCTTGGTAAAGCCAATAAGCGCGCTTACCAGATGGACCCTGCTAATGGCGATGAGGCATTGAAAGAAATTTCTCTCGATATCGCAGAAGGCGCAGATATGGTGATGGTGAAGCCGGGGCTGCCTTATTTAGACGTAATCCGCCGTGTACATGAGAATTTTTCTATTCCTCTCTTTGCCTATCAAGTGAGTGGTGAATATGCGATGGTCAAGGCAGCAGCAGAAAAAGGCTGGATTAATGAAAATGCAGTAATGATGGAGCATTTACTTTCCTTTAAACGCGCAGGCGCCACCGGAATTTTCACCTATGCCGCCGTTGATATTGCTCGCACGTTGATGCAACACAGTATGGGCGATTGCAAAATTTGGGAATAAGTTCCAAAATTTAAGCAAAAGAAAACCTCCTACATATGCAAATGCATAGAGGTAGGAGGTGTGTTCTTTTAAGATTCTCGGTCTAATCTTAAGGACAGTTATTGAAACTGCTGGCATCAAGTTCCGGAAGGGAGCTGATGTTAGTCACATTCGCTTTATTGTAGTTATATAACTTCGCCACTTGTAAAGTTTTCAAATAAGCAAGTATTTTCAGCTATTTAGATTGACTTATCCACAGGCCCTGACTTAGCCTCCTTTTGTAACTAATTAAAAGGAGACCTCTATGGCTAAAAAAGACGAAATTTGTGAAATGAAGCCCTGTTTATTTAAGGGTGTTATATTGCCAACTGTTGCGGTATTTATTCTTATCTCAATCTTTCAATATCTCTTTCATGGCGTAATTATGCAGCCGCATTATGAGGCGACAGCCGATATGTGGCGTAGCGCTGAAGAGATGGCATTGCATCTCGATTTCTCATATTTGATGACGGCGCTGGTATCGCTCGTTTTGGTAATGCTTTATTGCTGTCATACCAAAACGAAAGCTTGCATGGGTAAATGCCCTGTGACGGGTATTAAGTTTGGTATCGTAATCGGGCTATTGCTTGGTTTATGGGACTTGCAATCTTACGCATGGCTTCCGTTTGAAACGATGACTATCCCTCTTGCATGGTGCTTTGGCACCGTCATTATGGGCTTATTAGTAGGTTTGCTATTGAGCTGCCTTAAAGGAGGCTTATGCAAGGGCTAGTTGCTTCTTCATAAGCTAATATAGAAAAAGCCCGGAAAGAACCATCTCTCCGGGCTTTTTCTTGGTATATGTCAATACAGATTAAACGCTGTAATACATATCAAATTCAACAGGTGAAGGCGTATGCTCAAGGCGATACACTTCTTCCATTTTTAATTCGATATAGGCATCAATCTGATCATCGCTGAACACATCACCACGTTTTAGGAATTCACGATCTTTATCCAAAGCTTCAAGTGCTTCACGCAAAGAGCCGGCAACCGTCGGGATATCTTTTAACTCTTCCGCTGGAAGGTCATAAAGGTTTTTATCCATTGCATCCCCAGGATGAATCTTGTTTTCGATACCATCAAGGCCAGCCATCAATAATGCACTAAAGGCAAAGTAAGGGTTCGCCGTTGGATCAGGGAAACGTGTTTCAATACGTTTCGCCTTTGCACTTGCAACATAAGGAATACGGATTGAAGCAGAACGATTGCGTGAGCTATAAGCGAGCAATACTGGGGCTTCAAAGCCTGGAATTAAACGCTTATAACTGTTGGTAGAAGCGTTTGTGAAGGCGTTAAGGGCTTTGGCGTGTTTGATGATCCCGCCAATATAGTGCAAGCACATTTCTGACAGGTCAGCATAACCGTTACCGGCGAAGAGCGGCTTATCATCTTTCCATATAGATTGGTGAACATGCATACCAGAGCCATTATCATCAGCAATAGGCTTCGGCATGAAAGTTGCCGTTTTGCCATAAGAATGCGCGACATTATGCACGACATATTTATATTTCTGCACGTTATCGGCGCATTTCACCAATGTATCAAACTTCGTCCCTAACTCACACTGAGCAGGTGCTACTTCGTGATGGTGGAGAATCGATTCAATGCCTACTGTATTAAGCACTTGCAGCATCTCTGCACGGATATCTTGAAGTGAATCAACAGGCGCTACGGGGAAATAACCACCTTTCGTGCGCGGACGATGCCCCATATTACCCATATCGTAAGGTGTACCGCTATTGCTCGGCATTTCTTCTGAATCTACCGCGTGGAAGCTGCTACCCGCAGAAAGATCCCAACGAGCATCATCAAATAGGAAGAATTCTAGCTCAGGGCCGAAAAACGCTTTTTTCCCTACTCCAGAATTTTTCAAGTAAGCTTCTGCACGTTCTGCTGTTGCGCGAGGATCGCGGCCATATTTCTGGCCTGTGCTTGGCTCTACGATGCTACAAAATACGACCACCGTCGTTTGCGCTGTGAAAGGATCAAGGAAAGCGCTGTCAGCATCAGGTTGTAAAATCATATCTGATTCATTGATGCTTTTCCATCCGGCTACGGATGAACCATCAAACATAATGCCATCATCAAGCAAATCTTGATCTACTTCCGAAGCGATATAGCCTGTATGTTGCCATTTCCCTTTTGGATCTGTGAAACGGAACTCCACAAATTGTGCATCATGCTCTTTAACTAAATCCAGTACCTTATTACCCATTTTATCCTCTAGTTGGTTGGTTATCTTTCAAAGAAAAGGCGACCAAAAGCCGCCTTGTTTACTTAGAGCGCATCATCGCCACGCTCACCTGTACGAATTCGCACCGCATCTTCAACGGCTGTGATAAAAATTTTGCCATCTCCAATTTTATCTGTTTGTGCGGTGGAAACAATTGCCTCAACCGTTCGTTCGACTTGGCTGTCTTCTACCACAAGCTCAAGCTTCACTTTAGGTAAAAAATCTACCACATATTCAGCGCCACGATACAGTTCTGTATGCCCTTTTTGACGCCCAAAACCCTTTGCTTCGGTAACAGTCATCCCCTGTAAACCAATTTCTTGAAGTGCTTCTTTTACTTCATCTAATTTGAAAGGTTTGATAATGGCTTCGATTTTTTTCATAAGGCCAAAAGTCCGTAGTATGATTGAATTAATTTTACGGAATAATTGTATGGCACTGTCTTATGGCATGTGCAACCCTATTTCGCGCTGCAGCATACGTTTTTTCATTTAGACATAAAGAAGCGATTCCTCGTACTTGACCTTAGAACAAAATCTTACTATCAAACCACGCAATGCGGCGAGTGTAGCTCAGTTGGTTAGAGCACCAGTTTGTGGTTCTGGGGGTCGCCGGTTCGAAACCGGTCACTCGCCCCATTATTTTCTTATAAAATAGCTAGATTCATTTTACGCTTTATTAAGAAAACACTAGTATATTCTGAATATGCTAGAAGAACAGACATTCCAACATGGTGAGATTATTTTCCGCGAAGGTGAGGAAAGCGATTTTGCATACCTTATATCCCAAGGTAGCGTTGAGATTTTCAAACGTACTGAAAAAGGAACCGTTCTGTTGTCTAATCTTGGTGTAGGTGAGCTTTTTGGCGAAATGGGGTTGATTAGTGATGTCTCTCGCTCTGCTTCGGCTGCTGCCGATGGTCCTGTGGTCGTAAAGAAAATCTCGCGTGAAGCATTGCACCATCTGCTTGGGCAAAGCCCTTCAGAGGTTTCTCAAATGCTCAAAGCACTTATGGAGCGCTTGCGTGATGGAAATCAGAAAATCTCTCGTTTATTGAGTAAACAAAGTCAGTTCCAATTGGCAACCGATGCCCCACCTGAGGTGAAACGTATCTCACTTATTCCTCTATCTAACCGTTTAAAAGAACAACTGGGTAAGGGAATTGTGATCCAAACTCCTTACCGTGTAGGCTCTGCTGGCAATAGCGGGTTAGGTGATACCATTGAGATGAACGATCTCGCAATTACTGACGCGGATGAAAATACGTTCTCTCGCAGCCACTTTTGTGTACAGAAAGGCGCTGGAGGACTTCAAGTAGTCGATCGCGGTAGCCGTACTGGCACAATTGTGAATGATATCTCTATTGGGGTAATGTATGAGAGTGATTCAGCCACACTTACTCCAGGTGATAATATGATTATCGCAGGCGATGCCGCCTCGCCTTATCGTTTTTGTATAAACTGGGAAACAGAATAATCTCAAAATTAAGGGCTTGCGCTGTACGAGCTTAACGCTTATACCTTTTCCTCCCTCCTAGAGGGTTTATTATATGGTGACGCGGGGTGGAGCAGCCCGGTAGCTCGTCAGGCTCATAACCTGAAGGTC
>CAZZJS010000011.1:0-28069 GCA_964654855.1 uncultured Rickettsiales bacterium | reverse complement strand
AACTAGGGTGGCAGGATGACATATCTTGAGAGTTTGTAAAATCGTAAGTGATTGGCGTACCCACCACTATCCTGCACAAACAGGCCAATAACTTTGCGCGTTAGCCTTATCTCACCCAGTGATGCGTATGCTTTAAAATAGGATAAATGGGTTGCACTCATAATAATTACCTGTGGCCGCGAAATCATATTCGACAGGATTCCCACTCATTAAGCAGTTCGAATCTGGCCCATCTCCAGTAAATATCATATACTGACCTGAATGAGGCTTTCCGTCATCGTACTTTATGTCTAATTGGCTCATCTCTGATTCAAAAAGTTCAGTGATATCAAATGGCTGTAAAAACACATGGCGCTCAATAGTTTGAAACACATCATTTTTATCATAAAAACCGCCTATATAGTCAGCATTTAAGCCATTATTTAGCAAGATTGGTTTGCCACCGCAGAAATCCCTGATAGCTCTCCCGTATAATTACCATTGAGGACTCCTGCTAATGAGAGATGTTGCCAAAACCTAATTCTTTCACTCGAGCTTTCTAATATACCACTATTATCACCATTACAGGTGTTAGAAGGAGCATCAACACAGCTTGGCCAATAGCTTTGGGCATTATCCATATCGCCCGCCATGGCATTATATTTTAGTTTAAAGGTATTATTCGCAACTTTAAATTTAGTAATATCACTCGCCACCGAATTTAACTCAGCCGCACGTATCAGTTCCTGACCTGCCGTGATGCCGCCAATAATTAAGCCAATAATAACTAGCACTATCGAAAGCTCTAGGAGAGTGAAGCCTTGTTTCATCTTTTTCTCCATTTCAATAACCTCTAAAATAAGAAAGCTGGATTACAATCTTCATAATCACCCGTAGCGGCAAAATCATATTCAGTAGGAACAGTGCTGGTTAAGCAGTTTGAGCTAGAACCATCGAGAATAAACATTCTATACTCACCAGATTCAGGCAATCCATCATCATATTTTATATCTAGCTGAGCCATTTCCGCTTCAAAGATTTCAGTGTTATCAAAATTTTGACGAAGCATGTGGCCATCAACAGTTTCAACTTCATCATTTTTATTATTATAATCAGTTACATAAAATGCTATAAGTGAATTATTCAGCAAAGATGGGTACCGTTCTCCAGATGATTGCCCCCCCGTATAGCTACCATTGATAACACCCGCTAATGAAAGATGTTGCCAAAACCTTTGCTGTTCAGAAAAACTATTTAAAACTCCATTACTATCGCCATTACAGGCATTTAATGTAACATCAACACAACTTGGCCAATAGCTTTGGGCATTGTCCATATCGCCCGCCATGGCATTATATTTTAATTTAAAGGTATTATTCGCAACTTTAAATTTAGCAATATCACTCGCTACTGAGTTTAACTCGGCTGAGCGAATCAGTTCCTGACCTGCCGTGATGCCGCCAATAATTAAACCAATAATAACTAGCACTATCGAAAGCTCTAGGAGAGTGAAGCCTTGCTGATTTCTGACAGTTCTATTCATTCTAAATGCATATGGTTAATAAAATGTTTGTAGAAGCTATAATGCAATATAAATACAGAGATAGGGCTATATAAGATCGATTATGATGCCCTAACGGGGGGGGGTAGATTAGAGGGTAAAAATAATTCATTTAGATTGAAACATTTTAAATACATAAACTTATTATAAATTAGTGGAAGTCACCCCGCCGCCATTACCTTTTCCAACAGCCTAACGCTGGCTCTCAAACCGATGTAGAATCTCTTCGCGGGTGGGGTGATAGCCTTCAGCTTCCCACCATTCTTCTAACTGTTTGAGCCAAGCGCCCATTTGCGGGCCAGACTCCACACCCAAAGCGGCTAGGTCCGCTCCGCCAATTGGGAAGATTGGAATATCCCAATGCCCGGAAAGCCAGAGGATCGGACGATAAGCTGCCGAAAGCATTTGTGCTTCATTCGGGCTAATGGAAAGATTCTCTGCCCAACTCACCAGAGCCAATGCACGAAAACGCTCCGCACCAATGCGTCTTAAGAGGCGTTTTTGTTCTGCCTCATTCATATCCGAAGTAATTTGCTTAGCACCGCTTAGGAACTTCAATAGATCTGACTGCGCATTAGAAAGCTTCCAACGCTGGATCACATAATCAGACATCGCCCCTTCTTGTGCACGACATAGCAAAGCAAGCAGTACCATGGAGACAGGTAGAGCCTCTTCTTCAATATCCGCCATGAGGCGAATACGCGACCAACATTCCAACACGCGAGCATCCACCGCATAACCAAAGAGCGGATGCGTTAGCCGTTGTTCATCCATCAGCTGAATCAAGGCCGGCGCTGCCTCAGAATCCAGAAATTTCAACATCTCCTGCGCGATGCGCTCGCCAGAGAGATCATCTAGCATTTCACGGCATTGATGACAGGCGGCCAACCCTTCCCCATCAATTTCACCTTCGCTATAGCGCGCAGTAAAACGGAAGAAACGCAAAATTCGTAAAGCATCTTCCCGAATACGCGTTTCAGGATCGCCGATAAAACGCACACGGCGTGAGCGCAAATCTTCCAACCCATGATGGTAGTCATAGACACGCCCTTCAACATCGCAATAGAGCGCATTGATGGTGAAATCACGGCGCGCTGCATCTTGTTCCCAATCACGCGTAAACAGCACCTCTGCATGACGCCCATAGGTTTTGATATCGCAGCGGAGTGTCGTAATCTCAAACGGCATATGATCAATCACAGCCGTGACCGTACCGTGTGAAAGGCCAGTGGGAATGGCTTTGATTCCCGCTTTTTCCAAAATGCCCAACACTTGCTGCGGCGATGCTGTCGTTGCCACATCCACATCTTTCACTGGCATACCAGCGAGCAGATCACGCACCGCCCCTCCAACGAAACGAATCTCCTGCTCAGCCGCTTCGAATGTTTCAACGAGCTTTCGAGTCTGCGGCCAAGTAAGCCAGCTATCTTTCGTTAGATTAGCGTTCATCTCTCTTACTCTTCACTTCACCTTGCACGACTTTACCATCAATTACCTGTGCTGGCACATAAGTAGCAGGCCCTGTTTTATCACCTGCCAAACCAAGCCAAATAAACCCAGCAGCCGCTAGGAACATCGCACTTAAGAGAGTGATCATCCAAGGCCCGTCGGCCAGACGCACCACCTCATCACTATGGCGAAGTTGGTAGCGTTTATAAGCAAACCACATCAAATAAAGCGCGATAGGAATCAGCGCCGGCCAGAATTTTGTAAGTAAAAATCGAATCATAATTTCTTACTGCAATTGTTTTAACAATTTCGTTCGTACTTTCTTGCGGCTAGCCGCATCGGTGAGCTTATTGCCCTCTCCATCCTTAACATAAAACACATCGACTACTTTTTCACCGTAAGTCGCGATATGCGCGGTTGAAATAGATAATCCAAGCGCTGCCAGTGCGTTTGTGACACGGTATAGAAGGCCACGCTTATCCACACATTGCAGCTCTATCAACGTGTGATTTTCACTTACTTCATTATCAAATAATATTTGCGGCTCTTGCGAAAAGACATAGGAACTATCCGGATAGCGCTGTTCTGATTCCTCCACAGCCTGTTCTAATTCCAACTCTCCGCTAAGCACTTGCTTAAGGCGCTGGCGAATACGATCCTGACGGCGATCTTCAAAAAACGCTTTGCCATTTTCATCTTGAATGGCGAAACGGTCAATCACGATATCATCCTTACGAGTAAAGATTCGCGCATCGGTAATGCTGGCACCACAAATCGCAAACACACCCGCGATCTGCGCAAAAAGGCCATGACGATCCGCCGTAGCAATCGTCGCTTGGGTAATTTGGTTCTCTTGATCCGTCCAAAAACGTAAGCCAAAATCTTCACCTTGATGCACTGCCAACCAGCAAGACATAATTCGGCTATGCGAAACCATATCGTAAGCTTCCAGCGAAATAGAATCCGCACCCTCAATATAAGCAGCAATATCTTTCGGATTGGTTTGCACCATTTCAGCTCCCAGCTCTTTTTGTAAGATGGCGGTTGAATACCCCTCTTCTTCCTCATCCACACCTGATAGAAGCCTCTCCGCTTTACGATAGAGCGTTTCCAGCAATGTGCCCTTCCAGCTATTCCAAATATTAGGCGCTACGGCGTGAATATCGGCAATGGTAAGCGCATAAAGCATCTGCAAACGATTCAAAGAATCAACCTCTTGAACAAAATTCTCAATCGTTTGTGGATCATCCAGATCGCGCTTGAACGCCACCATCGACATATGCTGATGATATTCAATCAACCAAGCGAGTGTCTTTTGCTCTGCTTCTTCAAACCCAAATCGTTTGGCGAGCTTGAAGCCAATATCAACACCTTTTAAGTGATGATCACCACCGCGCCCTTTGGCAATATCATGACATAGTAGCCCTAAATAAAGCACACGGCGCATTTGAATTTGCGGCATAAGAGTGGTGGCAAGCGGCACTATCTCAGCCATTTCGGCTGCCTCTAGTTGGTGCAAATAGCCAACCGCCGTCAGGATATGCTCATCCACCGTGAAAGTGTGGTAAAGGTCAAACTGCATTTGCCCCGCAAGTAAGCCGAAGTCAGGAATAAACTTTCCCAACACGCCAGACTCATTCATATGCTTCAGCGTCGCGACCGGGTTATTCGTATCGAGCAGTAATTGTAAAAAGTAATCATTCGCTTGCTGGTTATGGCGCACCGATTTATCTAACCGAGCAATATTGCGCGTTAGCATCTGCCAGGCAGCTGGATGGATATCAATTTCCAACCGATGCGAATACCAGAAAACACCCACCATCAATTCGGGAGATTGTTCAAATAATTTAGGTGAACTAAAGTTGAGGCGGTTACTTTTAATCTCCAACCCTTTCGGCAGTTTCTGACGCTTCCACATCGCCTTAATGCCTGTACGTGGGGCATTCCCCCATTCATCTTCCAGCAGCAAGCAAAGCGTGCGCGTCAACTGCCCCACCGTGCGCGTCACCTGAAAATAGCGCTTCATAAACCGCTCAACCGATTGGTTAGCGGTTTCAGTTCCGCGATAGCCAAACCGTTCAGCAATTTGGCGCTGCGCATCAAAACTGAGCCGTTCATCGGCGCGACCTGCAATATCGTGCAAATGCAACCGCACTAAATGCAAAAATTTTCGTGCTCGGCGGAAATCACGTAATTCTTTGTCGCTTATCTTTCCTAGTGCTGCAATATGCGCCATCTTTCGCGCACCATAGCAGGCACGCATCAACCACATGAGCGTTTGCAAGTCACGCAAACCGCCCTTTCCCTCTTTAATATTCGGCTCTAACAGAGCGCGCGATTCACCAAATTGCTGATGGCGCTGTGCTCGCTCTAATAGTTTTGCGTCAATAAATTCACGCTCATGCCCTTCTATCACTTGGGCATCAAACTCTTCTAGAAAATGCTTTGCCAGTGTCCGGCTCCCCGTAATTCGGCGTGCCTCCAGCAAATTCGTGCGCGTTTTCATATCCTGAAGCGACTCACTCATTGCCTCTTTAACGGTACGAACCGAGTGCCCCACCTTTAGCTTTAAATCCCACAATAAGTAGAGAATTAAATTGATAAGAGGCTCGAGTTTTTCACTCCCCCCCTCTTCTATCACAAACATAATATCCACATCGGAATAGAAAAACATTTCGTTCCGGCCATAGCCACCAGTCGCTAAAATCGCCATTTTAGGCAATTTTGGTAACTTCTCTTCCCCAGCACGGCGGATATGCGTAATCGTACGATCAACCAACATAGCACGGTTACGTGCCGCCTTGCGACTGCTCGGATTTGCCTGAAATTCCTCACGAATTTCCGCCATTCCTTGCGTATACTCAGCTAAAACCGAATCCCGTAATTTTGCCTGTAATGCGCTAATATCCATCCGAAAACTATATAGCAGCTTGTCACAAAAGCGTAACATAGAATTGGTATAGTGAATCTATGACAAAATATAGTGTACCCAACAACATTCGCGATGAACTCGAAAACATAACGGGCTTGCAAGCACGTGTGCTGGATCAACATTTTCGTTACCCAAAGAATGAACTAAATAGAGATTTATTCAATCACTTCAACACGATGGTTTCTGAACTGGAAAGTCAGAAAGATTCATCTCTTTCTGAAAAGGAGATCAAAGAACAAGCGACCCAGAAGCTCGAAAATCAATTTGAGAATTTCATGCTTACTCTTGACAAAGCTACGAAAGAAGTTGAGAAGAATACTCCTTCTAAAAAACTGAACGATGGCACGAAACCACTCCAAGCAAATGACGTGAACTATGCGACACTAAGGAGTAAAAGCAATCTCGAGAAAGCATCTGGTCGCTTACAAAAAATACAAAAAAACTTTGAAAATAGTTTTAAAAAGCAAAAAGATGGGCTAAAGGAAGGCGAAAAATTAGATCACGAAAAACTTCTATACGAATATCTTGCAAAAGAAACTAAACTAATCAAACACACTGCAAACAGGCGTATAGGGAAAAGTAATATTTTCCAATTCGCTCATGGCACAGTGGAAAGTGCTATTAAACGCCATACCAACACTTTCAAAAAGGTTGAAGGGCAATCTGCCGCAAAATTAGTTCATAATTTACGTGAGCATATCGGCCATAAAAATGAGAAGCGGGAAGTACGACGCGAGCAAGGCGAAGTGGTTCACCTAAGCGCTATTGGTAATGCCCTCGAGAATGAACTCTACAAAAAGCATGAAATTAGTGATCGCGTACTCGATCAACTTGACCTTCCCTCAATCCTAGAAGATCGCTTCCATAAGCTTTCCAGCACCCCCATCAGTATAGATAAAGCGGAAATTCAGAAAATTTCAAAGGAAGTGGCCAAATCTATCAAAGCCAACAAAAAACGTGTCGAAGTCGGCGACCAAGCGGCACAGCTTATCTATAACAACGCCTATTTTGATCGAACAAGTGCCTTACGAAAAGATTTTAAAGAGCGCTTAGGCAAAAAAGCAATTGAGCGCACGACGCAAAAAGAAACAAAAGCCAATAACTTTGGAATGAAAGCCGGAATTGCAGGGTTTACTCTTTCAGCAATAGGCGGGATTGTCAAAGATACTTCTGGTCGCGATGCAATGGAAGCAGCATATAATAACGATCCAGAACTGAAGGCTAAAGCAGCCAAACGACAAAATCGTAAACTCGTTTTTGCCAAAGTTGCAGGCATTGCAGGCGTGGCACTCCTATTAGACGGTTTCTTAAATCAAGGTAAATATACCAAGCAAATTTTGGATCGTTTCAAGAGCAATGGTAACGATCAAGGTCCTTCACTTTCCTAGAAGTAATGCACGGTTTCTGCTATACTCTCTTCCATGAAAACACTCAACAATCAGAAAATACTCTTTCTTGGCACTGGCGAGATGGGGCAGCCTTGCCTTGCTGAATTACTCAAACGTGATGATGTGAATCCTACGGATGTAACGATTATTACAGGCACTTCCGAAGGCAAAGATAAAACCGCTGTAGAAGCGTGCTTGGCTGCCGCAGGTATAAAGCCGCCCTACCCTCAAATGATCGCACATAGTGAAGCAGCACATCATCTTAGTGAAGTGACTGATATTGTGGTGTTTGGTGCAAAACCTCACCATGCAGAGACAGTCTTAGCGCAGCATGATACTGCCATTTCAGATAACACTATCCTCATCTCTATGGCAGCGGGCAAACCTGCTGCAGATTATACCAATTACGTGACGGCCAATCCTAAAGTTGTTCGTATCATGCCGCATCTTCCAAAAGCGGCTTATGCTCTTTATGGAACTGATGAAAAAGCCGTAGAAATCACGCAAATGATCTGTGGCGGATTAGGTCAAGGCTTCCGTTTAGAAAACGAAGAAACCATGCATGGCTTCACCGGTGCAGCCGGATCCATGCCGGCTTTTATTGCTCGTTTTATTGAGAGCTTTCCCGACCCAGATATGCAAAAACATGCAATGAAGCGCCTAGCAGAATTTGCTGAAAACAAACCTATTCAGCATGAAAGAACTCAAGTGATGGATGGGATTGTCACAGACCAATGCATGCACTTTTTCAATAATAGTTTGAAAGTAAGTCGTCATTATTTAGGTGAAGAGCGTGGTGAGAAGGTATTCTTGGAAACACTAAAAGGCACACTCAAAGATCTCTCAACAGGTGAAGTCACGCCCGCAAATTATATTGCCAAAGTTCGCAGTAAAAAGGGCACCACCAATGCGGGTTTACTCTATATGGGTAGCAAGCCACCGCAAGAGGAAGCTTGGGGAACAAAAGAGCAGCTTGCCGCACAAAGTGCCATCGCAGTAAAATATGGCAATCAATTAAAACCTGAAGATTCTATCATTTATGCCATCATCGCCGCAGCTGAACGCTCACAAGGCGCCGCTCAGGATGCAACGAATCCTCTTTGCGGAATTGATGAAAATGCAATTGAGAAGCTCGCAAAAGCGATTCAAAACAAAGAACCTTCCAGACACCCTTAAAGAAAAAAGGCGAATCTTTCGACCCGCCTTTTTATTCAAATGAGTGAAGAGTGAATTATGCGTTCACAACTTTCGCTACTTCATCAGCGAAATCTTCTTCTGCTTTTTCGATACCTTCACCAAGTGCAAAGCGACGGAAGCCGGTTAGCTCGATAGGAGCGCCTACTTCTTTTTCCGCTTCTTTCATCGCTTCAGTCACGGTCGCTTTACCGTCAATCACGAATACTTGCTCAGGAAGAACGATCTCTTCGTAGAATTTACGGATACGGCCTTCGACCATTTTCTCCGCAATTTCAACTGGCTTACCAGAAGCAACCGCTTGTTCTTTAAGAACTTCACGCTCACGTTCGATAAGCTCTGCAGAAACTTCTTCGCGCGTCAATGCTTCTGGACGAGCCGCAGCAACATGCATTGCCACTTGCTTACCGAAAGCTTCAAGCGCTGCTTTATCGCCTGTTGATTTAAGCGATACTAACACACCGATTTTACCCAAACCTGGCTTCACCGCTGTATGGATGTAAGGAACAACGATACCGTCATTTTCTTCCAAATAAGCAACACGACGAAGGTTCAAGTTTTCGCCGATCGTTGCGATACCCTCAGTCACCAAAGCTTCAACCGTTGAACCGTTTGACTCTTTAGTTTTAAGCATATCCGCACATTCGCAACCTGCTTCAATCGCAGTACCAACAAACGTTTCAGCAAGCTCTTGGAACTTATCGTTACGAGCTACGAAATCCGTTTCAGAGTTCAGCTCAATCATCGCGCCTTTAGCACCAGAAGTAGCCACGGCTACCAAGCCTTCAGCTGCCACACGGCCAGCCTTTTTCGCTGCTGCTGCAAGACCCTTGGTACGCAACCAATCAACTGCTGCTTCCGTATCGCCATTTGCTTCCGTTAGTGCTTTTTTACAATCCATCATACCGGCACCGGTAGACTCACGTAATTCTTTGATTTTTGCTGCAGTAATTTCAGCCATAATCTTATCTCTCTTATCTAATCGTTTAACTTAAGATGCTTTTTTCGCTTCTGCTTTATCGTCAGCGGCTTCGTCGTCTTTCTTCGCTTTAGCCGTTGTCTTTTTCGCAGCAGGTTTTTTCGCTGCTGCTTTCTTAGCAGGCGCCTTCTTTGCTGCAGGCTTTTTCTCTTCCTCAGCTTTTGGCTCTTCTGCAGGAGCTTCTACCTTTGCATTCGCTTCTGCTTTACCTTCTTCAGCCGCTTTCTTGCGGCTCTTCTTCACCACTACTTCAGCACCGGCTTTCACTTCGTCAGCTGCTGGAGCTTCTGCAACCGCAGTTTTCGCTTCTGGGAGTTCAGCCGCTTCACCCGCATCTGCAGGAGCTGCAACTGCAGCAGATTGAAGACCATCAAGCGCCGCATCCGCAATCAAGTTACAGTAAAGGCGAATTGCTTTCGTCGCATCATCGTTACCAGGAATTGGGTAAGTGATGTTATCAACCGAAGAGTTACTATCCACGATACCAATTACTGGAATACCAAGCTTAGCCGCTTCTGCTACTGCGAGGCTCTCGCGGTTAGTATCAACGATAAAGATCAAGCTAGGTTGGCCACCCATCTCTTTAATACCACCAAGCGAGCTTTCAAGCTTCGCTTGCTGACGCGTACGTTGTAGACGTTCTTTTTTCGTCAGGTTCAAATCTTCACGATCCGCTTCTTCTTCAAGCTTGCGAAGCGTACGGATAGAGTTTTGAATGGTGTTCCAGTTAGTGAGCATGCCACCCAACCAACGTTGGTCAACATAGTACTGACCACAGCGAGTCGCCGCTTCTGAAACAATGTCACTTGCTTGACGCTTCGTGCCTACGAAAAGGACACGGCCATTTTTCGCCACAGTTTCACGAACCACAGCCAATGCTTGGTGTAGTAACGGAACAGTTTGTTGTAGATCGATGATATGAACATCGTTGCGCACGCCATAAAGGTAAGGTGCCATTTTAGGGTTCCAACGACGAGTACGGTGTCCGAAGTGAACGCCTGCGCCGATTAGGTCATGCATAGAAAATTTAGGTAAAGCCATTGCTTTTACTCCTTTTTACGGTTTATTTCCTCTCAAGGGCGAAGCGTGAACTATTTACATAGTCACCGTAATGCGGCCCAAGATGTGAAGTGAATAACGGACAATCCGCCATTCCTGTGTGGGGTGAATAAGCCAGAAACTAGCTTGAATCAAGCCTTTTTTGGCTTTTTCGTGAGAGTATTCAGCAGCTCATTCGGCATATTCACATGCACATCGCGCTGCGGGAATGGAATTTCGATGCCATGTTCAGCAAACGCATCCCAAATAGCGAATAAAATCTCGCTTTTAACGTTCGAAACCCCATTGGAAGGGTCTTCAATCCATGCACGTAGCTCTAGGTCGACCGAATTATCGCCAAAACCTTTGATTAGACATGCCGGCATTGGATTATCAATAACGCGCGGAATATCTCTAACGGCCCCTAATATAAGACGCTTTGCTTCATGTGGATCAGATTTATATGAAATTCCGACCGGTACTTTCAAACGCACCGATTTGCTACTATAAGACCAGTTAATCACACGCTGCGTAATCAAGTCTTCATTCGGAATTAGATGCTCTTTACCGTCACGCGTAATCACCGAAACATGACGACCAGAAAGCTTATTAATCCAGCCATATGTATCATCTACCTCAATTACATCACCTGGTTTGATCGAACGATCGACCAAAAGAATAATGCCCGAAATGAAGTTAGAGACGATTTTTTGCAAACCAAAACCGATACCCACACCAACCGCACCGGAAAAGACAGCCAAGGCCGTAATATCGATCCCAACAGAGCTAATTCCGACCAAAATGGCAAAAGTAACGAGCGCAATCTTAATAAGCTTCGATAAAAGCACCTGTAATGACGGTGTTAAGCCCGAAACATTGCGAATATAGCGCTCACTCAATCCTGAAAATGAAATCGCACCCCAAAGAAGAAAGCCAAGCGTTATCAACCCCTTAACAACTGTTAAGAGCGAAATATGCAGATCTCCAGCCTCAAAAGCAATATCATCCAAGAATTTAACGGTACCATCAAGCCATCCGAGGATGTTTAGCGCGGCAATTGACCAACCAATCGTCGCAATAAGCTTCGAAAATGCAGGATTTCGTACAAAACCAGAGAAAAAACGAATCGCGACCCACGCCGCCGTTAAGTTAGCGAAGATAACCAATAAACGACTCGATTGATCAAGCTGAGATACCACTAAAATCGCAAATAATTGCACCAACAGCCAGGTCAGCGGTAGGATAATCCCCCGCTTAGTGGCCTTCGTTGAGTAATTATTCAACACCCCAACTGACTGATAAACCTTACTAACAATAGGAGCTGTACGCCTAGCAGCAATAAAAGCGATCACTAAAGTGCCAGCAAGCACCGCTAATTGCACTAAAGTGCCGGTTACAAGCAACTCAGCCGTTACCCAATGGGTAATTTGCTCTAATATTTGAGAAAATTGGAGTGTATTTAACCATTCTTGCATAACAACCTTCATCATGCGGAAAACATACTCTTACGCAAGCGCTTAAGCGCTGACTTGTCATAAAAACTTAACACTACGCGCAGAACCACTCTGGTATTATTCAAGGGTGGAAAGCTCTATTGAAAATCAGGTGAAAAATAGCACCTCAAAATCACTCCTTCCTGAAGGGGCGATAAAGAATGCTCATGCCCCATCCACCAAAGATCCACATACCCCCTCTTACACACTCGGCGTACCTGATACACCAGGTACAACAAACACACCCGGAAACTGGGCAGTTACGGATGATCGCTGGTTAAAAGACAAACATCACTGGACCGACACAGCAGCAGGCAAAGCGGGGATTGAATTTATCTCGCGTATTACCCTTGGTGGTATTTTCTACAGTTTGATGGAAAATAGCCAAGCCATGAAAAACCTAGGCACCTATTCACGCTCAAAACATGAGGCACGTGTTGAAAAAGGTGAAGCACTCTTCCTAGAAAAAATCGCTTTCGCAGTTGACAATACTTTCGGCAAAACAGTCGTAAAACTTGCAGATAAGTTATATTTCCGCGGGGCTTTGCAAAAAGAATACAATCCGATCACCAAACGCGAAGAAGTTATTTACGATAGCAAAGGCGAAGCAGTACTCAAAGCACGTCAATTTGCACGCTTCCGTGAAAATCGCAATATTCATAGCAACCAAACACGCTCAGGTCGTAGCCTTGGCGCAGAGATGACAGTCGTTACGGCATCATTTGCCGCGATGAGTGCTGGCTCTGCCCTCATGCGTAATCTACTTTCTGGACTACTCAACCCCAAAGAACGCGCATCATGGAGTAAAGACGGTAAGTTTGATGCAGCGCATATTGCAAAGAAAACAGCTGGTAAAGTTTGGGAAATTGGAACCTATAACGCCGGTGAGGATGCAGCAGTCGCCCTCCCTTATGTATTCTATATGCGCTGGCAACGTAACATTTTAGATAAAGCCTTCAAGGGCTTTAAATACTCTTCGGATGGCGTCGATAATGGTGGCGGATACCGTATCGACGATAACGGAAGAGTAAGAGATCACATGTTGCTCGCAGGTGCTGCCGACTTACAAGGTCGCTTTACCGTTTACAACGTATTCACCCAACTCTATCGCGATATTTACGATAATATTGGTGGCGGTATCAAACAATGGTGGAAAGGAGATAAAACTGTCTCTGCTCCTAGCTGGATTAAAAACCCTAGCGAACTTCCAAGCACCGCAGTAAGCGGTACAAAACACCTCTTGCGCTATTCAATTATTAGTGCGATTCGTTCGATTATCCAAATGACACCGTCAGTACCATTTTTCTCGGTCTTTCGTGTACCAGGCAGTAAAATAAACGGTATGGCAGTACATGCTGATCACGGGGCATTGCATTTCCTTGAAACCGATAAAAAAGGCAATGTGATTAAAGGAAAAAACGGTAAAGCCAAATTGGGAGCTTCCGTAAGAGCCAATCTTGGCGCTCATTACTTCAAAGGGGACTATTATAATGATAAGGGTGAGAGAGGCTTTGACTCACGCTATAAGTATCTTTCCCAAAAGAACCGTAAAGTAGAAAACCTACCACCGATGGGCTTTGCCGATGACACCTCCTTCGATAAACCAACTGCCTTCTTCTATCGCTCCAATGCGGACGGTACAGGCCCTCACCCAACTAAAGCCTTTAATCCAAACGGTTATGCAAACGACGGTCGAGAATTAGCAAATTCAATGGCCATGAAGCTCTCGGATAAAGTTGCTCGCTGGATGCATAAGACCGCCGAGAATGATACCTGGGCTAAAGCAACCGATGGCCTATTCAAATTTGCTGGCTATAAGGGAGACGATAAAGCGACAAAATTTGCACGCCGCCGTCTTGCTAAAGAATCACTTATGGCGGGTATTCCTTATGCTTCTTACTTTGCAGCTAAAGTGTACACTCGCGATACCTATGTAAACGAGCAAATGAACATGGGCATTGAACGTGCAATTGACGGACTTTTAGGATTTAACCGCAAGGAAGTCGCAGCGGGTATTGCTGAAATTTCAAATACCGTAATGCACCAACCATTAGAAGATCCTGAGCGACAAACAGAACTGATTGGTCGCCATTTAAATAACGGCTCCGATCGATCTCCACGTCCGACAGACTGGAATGCTAATTTACATGCCGATGCCCTAAGTCGTAAGGCGACTAATACTTCTCTTGATAGGAAAGAAGTTATTACCACACTTAACGAAGAGCGTAACACTCTTTACGCTAAGAAATATGGAAACTCTTCAACAAAAGATAACCTACTTGCTAAAGACAAGTCTGCAAGCTGGAAAGAAAAGCAAACGGATTCAGCTGAAGTCGAAGCACAAACGCATCTTTCTTGAAACTAAATTCAAAGCAGTTAGTTTAATTCCTCAACAAGAGGAGTTAAGTAATGAAAAATGTAGCGGTGATTTTATCCGGTTGTGGTTATCTTGATGGCGCGGAAATTCGCGAAGCGGTTCTCACTCTCCTCTATCTCGATCAGCAAGGCGCTAGCGTGCAATGCTTCGCTCCCAACATTAACCAAATGCATGTGGTCAATCATCTGAACAGTGAAGAAGCGGTTGGCGAATCACGCAACGTATTGACTGAGTCTGCTCGTATCGCCCGCGGTGACGTCAAAAACCTCGCCACTTTAGATACTAACGAGTTTGATGCGCTTCTTATTCCGGGCGGATTTGGCGTCGCCAAAAACCTCTCTGATCTCGCGGTTAAGGGTACTGATGCAACCGTAAATGACGACTTTAAACGCGTTACTAAAACATTCCTAGATCAACAAAAACCCATCGGCGCAATCTGCATCGCTCCTGCTGTTTTAGCTGCCGCTGTGAGTGGGAATTATGCCCCTACCCTCACCATTGGTGATGATGCGGGCACAGCAGGTGCCATCGAAGCCTTTGGCGGCACGCACCAGAATTGCGAAACTGCCGCTTTTATCTACGATGAATCGCTCAAAATTGCTTCCTGCAGCGCCTATATGCGTGAAGATAGCCTAGCCAATGTCGCAAAAGGTATCGAACAAGTCGTAAGCAAAGTCATAACGGCGGCTTAAGCACGCATTTCCCATTGATTTTAGCGGCACTCGCCGTTAAATTCCCGCGCATGACTGCGACACAAGCTAAAAGCGACGATACCCTACTTGAGCAAGCGCTCCAGTTCGGCCTAACTGAAGATGAATATAATAAAATCCTCACCATTATGGGGCGTGAGCCGAACCTGACAGAGCTCGGTATTTTCTCGGTCATGTGGTCAGAGCATTGCTCTTACAAAACCACCCGTAAACATCTTGGCACTTTACCAACCGAAGCGCCGCACGTGATTTGCGGCCCCGGCGAGAATGCCGGCATCATCGATATTGGCGATAATGACGCCATCATCTTTAAGATGGAATCGCACAATCACCCTTCTTACATTGAGCCTTACCAAGGTGCTGCGACCGGCGTTGGTGGGATTCTACGCGATGTATTCACCATGGGGGCACGCCCAATTGCACTCATGAATGCACTCCGTTTTGGCTCACCTGAACATCATAAAACCCGCCACCTCGTTAACGGCGTCGTTGAAGGTATTGCCGGTTACGGTAACTGCGTTGGCGTACCAACGGTTGGCGGTGAAACACAATTCCATAGCAGCTATGATGGTAATATTCTCGTCAATGCTATGGCTGTCGGTTTGGCGCGTGCAGATAATATCTTCTATTCTGCCGCCGCCGGTATTGGCAACCCTGTCGTATATGTTGGCTCTAAAACTGGCCGCGACGGTATCCACGGCGCGACGATGGCTTCCGCTGAATTTGATGATGATTCGGCAGAGAACCGTCCAACCGTTCAAGTAGGTGATCCATTCACCGAGAAACTCCTTATCGAAGCGTGCCTAGAATTGATGGAAGAAGATGCCATCATCGCCATTCAAGATATGGGCGCAGCTGGCCTCACCTCTTCATCGCTAGAGATGGCAGATAAAGGTGGCTGCGGTATCGAGCTTGAACTGGATAAAGTGCCAATGCGCGAAGAAGGCATGACGCCTTATGAGCTAATGCTTTCTGAATCTCAAGAACGCATGTTGATGGTACTAAAGCCTGAAAAACAAGATGTCGCCGAACGTATCTTTAAGAAATGGGAGCTCAATATCGCCACTATCGGCACACTCACCGATACAGGTCGCCTAGTGCTTAAATGGCATGGCGATGTCGCAGCAGATATGCCTGTTTCCCCTCTATCGGATGAGGCACCTATTTACGATCGCCCTCATGTGCCGACCCCGGCAAAGCCTTCGATTACCGAAACGAAAGATGCGCCGCTCGAAACCTCTCTAAAAACGCTAATGGCTTGCCCAGAGATTGCTTCAAAGCGTTGGATTTACGAGCAATATGATCACATGGTTATGAATGATACAATCGCACGCCCGGGTGGCGATGCAGCCGTAGTGCGCATTCATGGCAGCGAAAAAGCCGTAGCGATCAGCACCGATTGTACGCCTCGTTATTGCTATGCGGATCCGGTTGAAGGCGGCAAACAAGCCGTAGCTGAAACGTGGCGTAACCTCATTTCTGTGGGTGCTAAACCAATGGCTATCACCAACTGCCTGAATTTTGGTAATCCTGAACGCCCTGAAATTATGGGACAATTAGTCGGCGGCATTGACGGTATTCGTCAAGCTTGCCTGCGCCTCGATTACCCTGTCGTTTCAGGCAATGTATCACTTTATAACGAAACGAACGGAACTGGTATTCACCCAACACCTGCCATTGGTGGCGTAGGCCTGATTAAAGATCTGGATAAATCCATCGGTGCTAGTATTGAAAATGCAGACCTTACTCTTTTCCTAGTAGGTGAAACTAAAGGTCAGCTCGGCGCCTCGCTCTATTTACACGAAATTGAAGGACGTGAAGAAGGCGCACCACCGCCGGTCGATCTAGACGCAGAATATGATAATGGTGAATTCGTCCGCCAAATGATTGAAGAAGGCCGCATTAATGCCTGTCACGATCTTTCCGATGGTGGCTTGCTCGTATCTTTAGCGGAAATGACGCTCAAACACGGTATCGGCGCAAGTATTTCTCTACCCGAAGGCGCGAACCCTATCGCTTATGCTTTTGGTGAAGATCAGGCACGTTATCTTCTCGCCGTTGCCCCGGAGCATACCCAAGCCATTCGCGACGCGGCAGCCACTGCCGAGATTGCTCTCGCTGAACTGGGCACGACTGGTGGAGACGAGCTCAATGTTGAAGGTGAATTCAGCATCTCCACCAAAGCGTTAGGTGGGCTAAACGAAAGCTGGTTGCCAAATTATATGGCAAGTTGAGGAGTTGATAACTCTCTCTTGCGAACCATCCACGCGACAGCTAGTGCCGCGGCTAATTTGCTAAGTACAGATGCGATGATAGAGCCCAGCGTCAGCACGCCTGGTACGACCATATCGGCACCATAGAGGAATAAGCAGGTATCAACCGGCGCAGCGATGAGGCTGGAGATGAAAATCCGAGAGGAAAGCGGGCGTTTGGTGATGGTATAGACTAACCAATCCACGAACTCGCTGACCATGAAGGCTAATCCACTCGCAAGGGCGATTTCTGGAGCGGCGAGGAAATAAGACATCACCGTTCCAACGAGCAATAAGATCAACACTTTATTACCGATCTCACGTTGCGAGAAATCTCTAAATACCAGCACCAAACCGGGCAAGGCAGCAAAGGGAGTCCAACTTCCACCGCCAGGCAAGCCCCACACAGGTGCCCAGCTAAATGCCCAATTCAAAAACGGAATTAAAAGCAGGTAGCTAATAGAGAATACATGCGCTTTAAGCCAATTCATGCGCGCACCATAACATAAATGATTTAAAAATCAGAATTACGAATCGGTAATCAAAAATTACTCGTCGCTATTATTAAGCAATGCATCAAGCTCATCATCGCCTAACCCACGTACTTCAGCTTCTTCTTCGGTCGGCAAAGATGAGTCTTGCCTTGCATCAGCCAAGACTGCATTCGTTGCAGGTGTTGCGTCAGTTTCTGATACCTTACTGGCTGGACCAGCATTTTCTTCCAACACCTCTTGCGTTAACACCGCCATACGATTCAACGAATAGCGTTCAATTTTATGAGGAGTACGAATATCAGTTTTTTGCATCGCTTCGTAAGCAGAAGCGGCCTCTACTTCGACATAGTCATCATCGGACGTAAACACGCGATAACAGCCATCAGGCAGCACAATCGAGCTGCCCGCAAATTGGATAGGCTCAAAGGATTCTTGCATCTCCTGCTGTGTCATTGCAGGAGGTACGGGGGTGCCATCAGGTGCTAATTCTTCAAATTCCATATTATCACTTTACCATAAAGGCCTTAATTTTTTGCTAAGATTGCACCCGCTAAATAGAGTGAACCGCAAATAATGATAGGATGCTGATGCGTTGATGCCATAGCTAATGCTGCACTCACATCAGACTCAATTTCACATTCAATATCAAGTGATTGGCATATTTCAGAAACCTTCTCAGGTGCAACATATTCGGTTTCATCAAGGATAATCGTCGCAATCACCTTTTTCACTTTATTTTGCCAAAGTTTAATAAATGCCTCTGCATCCTTATCAAACTTCATCGCCAGTACCAAAACTGGCTTTTGCGGCAATTTATCCGCCCAGTTCGCTAATTTTTGTCCCGCCATCACATTATGAGCCCCATCCAGATAGAGCGGAATCTCTTCTGGTACATTTGGATGCTCGATACGTTGTAGCCGTGCAGGCCAACTCACTTTCTGTAATCCTTCGGTTATCTGATCTATCGTCACTTCAGGATAAAGATGTTGCACGACCATCACCGCCAATGCAGCATTCTGCTTTTGGTGTTCTCCCAATAAATTGGGAGATGGAAACTCCGCCGCTAATTGACCATCGCAAAGATGAAATTCTGCCGGTTTTTGTAAAATAGCTTCCATCGCTTCTGACTCTTGTGGCGCAATAAAAGCTGGTACACCCTCTCGCAAGATACCCGCCTTCTCACCCGCAATTCTTGCAATCGTATCACCCAGATATTCTTGATGATCTAACCCAATCGGCGTAATGATATTAGCTAGTGGCTTTTCAAGGATATTGGTAGAATCAAGCCTTCCGCCAAGCCCTGTTTCAAGCAACACCACATCTGCAGGCGCTTTCGCAAAAGCCATGAGTGCAGCCACCGTTGTCGCCTCAAAAAACGTACTGGGAGCCTCTTCTTGCAAATCTTTGATTCGCTGTAAAATGGGCATGAGTTGTGCTTTGGTGATCGGCTTACCCGCCAACACGATACGCTCCGTAAAACTCACCAAATGCGGCGAGGTATATTTATGCACTCGCTTTCCAGCCTCCTCCAATATGGCTTGAATCAGCGCCAAGGTAGAGCCTTTGCCATTCGTACCAGCAATATGAATCACAGGAGGAAGCGTATGATGTGGATTTCCTACCGCCTTCAACAAAGCATGAGTTCGTTCTAACCCCGGTTCAATCACCTTTAAATGCGGATTAGGCAACTGCTCCAATAGCGCCGCCAATTCTGGATCAGGATCAAACCCCATCGTGAATCTCCACATTATGCACGCGCAAATATTCCACCCCGCTTGCCGCCATCTGTTTGGAATATTTCAATGTCAGCTCATCACGTTCATGCGCAGGAGCATCGGTAAAAATCTTCATAAACGATTTGCGCGAATGGCCGACATAAAGCGGTACTCCCAGCAAATGGAACTCTTCAATGCGATTAATCAACTCCACCGATTGCTTTGCCGTTTTGCCGAAGCCAATCCCCACATCAAAGATGATACGATTTTTAGCGAAACCCTTTTCTTCTAACCATGTGATCTTCTCTTGTGCAAAATTCAGCACTTCTTGCACCACATCCAAATTATTATTCACAACCTTATCAGGATCCGCCGGAACCGAAAGCGAATGCATCAACACATAGTGCGCGGTTGGATGCGCCGCCACCGCTTCAATCAAAGCATCATTACTAGCTGCCGAAACATCATTAATCATCTCAACGCCTAAATGAAGTGCTTTAGATGCTGTTTCTGTATGACGTGTATCCACACTTATTGACGCCTTCCCAGCAAGTTCCGTTAGCACGGGCTCTAAGCGTTCCCATTCTCGCTCAGGCGAGATAAATTCCGCATTTGGGCGGGTTGATTCAGCGCCAATATCTAACATATATGCACCATCGGTGAGCAATTTCTGGGCATGCGCAATTGCTGCTTTCGAATCGAAAGCGTTGCCCCCATCCGAGAAGGAATCGGGCGTGACATTCACAATCCCTACAATCTTAGTCACTGCAAGTTGCGCCACTATTTTACCCGCCACCGGATGCATCCAATTTGGTGCAATTTCCTTCAACGGCTTCATCACAAAGTCACGTTTTAGCATATGAGGGTGCGGGATCGTTAGTGCCTCACTCTCCAGCACTTCGTCACCATAAAGCAGAATATCTAAATCAATAATTCGCGGGCTCCATTTACCCTGCTTTTCGCGCCCCATCTCATGTTCAATCTGTTGCAATTTTTGCAATAATTCTTGTGGAGTCAAATCTGTTTCGCCTATCAAGGCCGCATTGATAAAGGGAATGTTCCATTCTTCTGGTGCATCTTCTGTGAGCAAAGCTGGCGTTTCATAAAAGCCAGAGAGCTGCACATCCTGAATAAAGCCGCGCATGTGTTCCACCGCGCGATGCAAATTCGTCTCTCTCTCGCCTAAATTGCTGCCTAAGCCAATTGCTACCTTCACCATGCGTGCAAGATGATGGATTTATTCAGAAATTCAAGCTAATAGACTTATATGAGCATTATTTACGTGAAGGGTAATTTTGTCCAAGGGTCGGAGGCAAAAATCTCCATAGCTGAACGGGGCTTTCGCTATGGAGATGGAGTTTTTGAATCAATCCGAATTGAAGGCGGAAATCCAAAATATCTTAACCGTCACCTTAAACGCCTAAGAGATGGCTTGGAAGCATTACGAATCTCCTCCCCTACAGAAGACCTCAGCACACTGATTCAACAGCTCGTAACACACAATAGTACAGGAAGTGGTATCGTTCGCCTTTCTGTTAGTCGCGCCATTGGCAGCGAGGGCTATTTACCCATCGCAGGCGGTATTGCTCCTACCGTAGTAGCCGAAACCTTACCCTTACCCGAGAAACGCGATGAATCTTTGAACTTATGGCTTTCACAATGGCAAAAACCTTCGCCTAAAAGCCTGCCGGTGGAATTTAAAATCTCACAAGGAGTCAATTCTACCCTCGCACGAATGGAAGCTCAGGATAATTATTGCCATGAAGCTCTTATGCTAAATGAGAAAGGAGCTATTTGCGAAGCGAGTAGCGCGAATATTTTCTGGCGACTTGGTGGCCTTATTTACACGCCATCTGATAGCTGCGGGTTACTTAAAGGCATTGCGCGTGAGATTTTACTCGAAAAATGGCAAGTACAAACCGCTGCCTTTGATTTGGAAAGCCTTAAAAGCGCCAATAGTGTGATGATCTGCAATAGCATTCGCGGTGCAATGCCCATTTTCAGTTTGCAACCGCAAGGGTGGGAATGGATCGATAGCTCACTCGCTGAAGAAGCACAGGAAATTCTTGATGCCGCATAAGCTTGACTGGCAAGCACCACTCGACTTTGCGAAACGCTATGCCGGATATGACTCGCTGGTCTTTTTGCATAGCAGTTTGCCACACCCTGAACATGGCACTCTTTCCATCCTAGCCATGAACGAACAACAAACAGTTCAAAACATACTACAGTTGGAACAGGCGCTTTCTCAACAAAGCGATGACACTCCATGGAATCAACGCTGGTTCGGCTATTTTGGTTATGAAGCTACGCATGAAAGCGCTGCTGAAGAGTCAATCATCCCACTGCCACTCTTGCGATTTGCAAAATTTGAGACTGTCTTTCTATTTGAGAACCAAACCCAAACGCTTCACCGCTATGGCCCTGAGGCCGAAGAACGACCTATAGAAAACGCTGATATACCAGCCATTCGCACTTTGACGAGCAATATGGATAAGGCGGGCTACATCAAAAAAGTCGAGCAAACGTTGGAACAAATCAAAGCGGGTGAGTTTTACCAAGCCAATATTACGCGTAAATTTTACGGAGAGTTTCAAACTCTCCCTTCGCCTTTTTCTCTTTTTGAGAATCTGTGCGAAACCAGCCCTGGCAGCTACAGCGCCTATATTAGGTTTAAAGGCAAACATATTCTCTCCTCCAGCCCTGAATGTTTCCTCACCCTTGATAAAAAAGGAAAGGTTGAATCTCGCCCCATTAAAGGCACCGCTGCGCGTAGTAGCAATCCAGAAGCCCTAGCCAATAGCACTAAAGACCGCGCTGAGAATCTGATGATTGTCGACCTTATGCGCAATGACCTATCGCTGCATTGCGAAGCCGGAAGCGTCAAAACTCATAAACTATTTGAGGTAACCTCCTATTCAACGCTGCATCACATGGCCTCTACCATTATCGGCCAACGCAGGAAAACCTCTTCTAGTTTAGAGGTGATCACAGGGTGCTTTCCTCCCGGCTCTATGACTGGCGCCCCTAAAAAAGCCGTCATCGATTGGTGTGAAAAACAAGAAGCGATAAAGCGTGGGATTTATAGTGGGGCACTAGGATGGCTCGCCGCCGATGGTTCAGCCAATCTATCCGTAGTGATTCGTACCTTGATATTAGACAATCAGCATTTCGAATTTCAAATGGGAGGCGGCATCGTTTCCGATTCACTACCGGAGAATGAATGGCATGAAACTTTGACCAAAGCAAAGGGCATTATGAACTGCCTAAAAATGGATCAATCAGAGCTAGAAAAACTGTAGTTTTTACACACGTTAAAAGTTAACAAATAGTTAAAATGCTGTTTTTTAACACTTTTCTATTTTCTCTCTTCAAAAGCAAAAGGGCTGAAACCCGCTATATACGCCAGTTTATCCACATAAATACAATAGTTATCCCCAATAAGATATGCATAAAACGCATAGCAAAACTTCTAAACCGTCAATTGTATGCTTCATGCAAATAGGTAGGATGCACACATGAACAACGGAGATACAATTATGAAAAAGATCGCGAAAGTAACACTCGCTCTTGCCGCTTTACTGGCCGTATCTGCATGCGCCCAGCCAAATAGCCAAGCTCAAGTGTTCCAAAATTATGATTATGCGCCAGACTATAATAGTTACGGCTATAATACCGCTTATGCGCCGACTGAAAACAACGCGTTTAAAATGAACAATTATTACTAAACAACGATTGCTCTCGTTAATTTAGTCAAAGCCGGTGAGATTACTCGCCGGCTTTTTTCATTTTAAACAAAACCCCACCTTCTTTTGAGTGCAATTGGCTTTGCGGATCTACTCCATATTCATTTTCTTTAGCAACCCCAGGAATGAAACCGAGCCAAAATAAACCAGCCGCCAAATTCAAATAAGGAAAGGGCAATAACAACAAAGCCCACCAACCAGAACGCCCCAAATCATGTAAACGCTTAACCCATAGAAAGGATAGAGCAGTAATTGCCAAGAGCATCACAAATGCCCCCAAATAATAGAGCAAGTACGCAATCTCTAAAACATTATACCCCGCAAGCGCGACTAACAAAGCTGCAACCGTTCCGAACCAATATTGCGAACGAGAAATGCGCCCATCAGAGCTAAAAAAGAATTTCAAAAGCCCCATGAGCGCACCTCATTACAGTAGAAACCAGCTTAATTAAGCTACAGACTCATCAAACATCGTTTCGAATGCTTCGTCCCAGCTACCAGTAGTAGCGGCTTTAGTATATTCCGTTACACGGTTCTCAAAGAAATTCGTGTGCTCAACCCCGTTAAGGATCTCATCCATCCATGGCAGTGGGTTCTTATCTACGCCATGATAGATTGGCTCGTAACCAAGCTGCATCAAACGACGGTTACCGATGAAACGAATATATTGCTTCACTTCTTCCGCTTTCAGACCTTCAATTTCACTCACACCAAAAGCAAGATCAATAAAGGCATCTTCATGCGTGATGATCGTTTCGCAAATCTTATAAAGATCGCGCTTAAGCTCTTCATTATCTTCTTCAGGGTTTTCCTGTAGGAAAGTCTTGAAGGTACGAATAATCGACATCGTATGAAGTGTTTCATCACGTGCGGACCATGCAACAATCTGCCCCATACCACGCATTTTACCAAAGCGCTGGAAGTTCAACAGAATCGCGAAAGAAGCAAAGAGCTGAAGCCCCTCAGTAAAGGCACCAAATGCCGCTAGCGTACGCGCAATGCCCGCTTTAGATTCCACACCAAATTGCTGCATGTAATCGTATTTATCCTTCATTTCTTTATATTTCATGAAGGCAGAATATTCTTCTTCCGGAATACCAAGCGTATCCAGCAAGTGGCTGTAAGCCGCGATATGGATCGTCTCCATATTCGAGAAAGCACCCAGCATCATTTGAATTTCCGTTGGCTTAAACACCGCTGAATAATGCTTCATATAGCAGTTATTCACTTCAATATCAGATTGCGTAAAGAAGCGGAAAATATGCATCAGCAATTCTTTTTCACCGTCGCTGATACTGGTTTTCCAATCCTTCACGTCGTCAGCCAATGGCACCTCTTCAGGCAACCAGTGGATACGCTGCTGCATCAGCCACGCATCATAAGCCCATGGATAGTGGAACGGTTTATATACGGGTTTTGCATCTAGTAGGGACATTTTATTATCCTCTTTCTTTTATATATTTTATTCTATTTCAATCTATTACTGGCAAGCCAAGCATTCTTCATATTGTGGTTGTGCGTGCGAAGCTCCGGCCATTGCGCCTTCTTTTTTCTTCACGAGAGACATTTCCATTTGCACTTCATGACTCACTTTATCCGAACGCTGCATCGAGGTCGAGCGGCAATAGTAAAGCGACTTCACGCCTTTTTTCCACGCATGATAATGTAGCAAGTGAAGGTCACGCTTATGCACATCTGGCGCGATGAAAAGATTAATGCTTTGCGCTTGGCATACGAAATCAGAACGATCTGCCGCATGTTCAACCACCCAACGCTGATCCATCTCTTGCGCCGTTTTAAACACAAGCTTCTCATTCTCATCCAAGAAATCAAGATGTTGCACTGAACCTTCTGATGAGGAAATAGAGCTCCACACATCATCGTTATTTTGGCCTTTTTCTGTCAGCAGCTTATCTAAGTGCTTATTACGCACGGTAAAGCTGCCCGATAGCGTTTTCTGTACAAATACATTCGCTGCATAAGGCTCAATGCCTGGTGAAGAATTACCACCAATAACCGAAATAGACGCCGTTGGGGCAATCGCCATTTTGTTAGAAAAACGCTCCATCACGCCGACTTCCGCCGCATCCATGCAAGGGCCACGCTCTTCGGCCAACTTAATCGAGGCCGCATCCGCTCCTTTGCGGATATGCTCGAACATTTTCTTATTCCATACTTTCGCCATCACTGACTCAAACGGAATACCTTTTTCTTGCAAATAAGAGTGGAACCCCATCACGCCCAAACCAACCGAACGCTCACGCTGAGCTGAGTAAGTCGCACGCGACATTTCATCGGGTGCCGTCTCAATGAACGACTGCAAAACGTTATCAAGGAAACGCATAATATCTTCGATAAAGCCCGGAACTTCTTTCCATTCGTCATATTTTTCAAGATTCACTGACGAGAGACAGCAAACAGCCGTACGATCTTCACCTAAGTGATCAATCCCTGTTGGCAAGGTAATCTCGCTACATAGGTTCGATGTCTTCACATTCAAACCAAGCTGCTTATGATGCTCTGGAATTTTCTTATTCACCGTATCGGTAAAGAGCAGGTAAGGCTCCCCTGTTTCCATACGCGTCACGAGGAGTTTAATCCATAGTTCGCGCGCTTTTACGGTTTCAACCACATGACCATCATAAGGGCTTTTCAACTCCCAATCACCATCTTCTTCAACCGCCATCATAAAGGCATCAGAAATAGACACACCATGGTGAATATTAAGCGCTTTACGATTTGGATCACCACCGGTTGGGCGACGAATATCAATAAATTCTTCAATCTCAGGATGGTCAATTGGCATATACATCGCCGAAGAACCACGACGCAAAGAGCCTTGGCTAATCGCCAACGTTAGAGAATCCTGCACGCGCATGAAAGGAATCACCCCAGAGGTTTTGCCGTTACCGCGCACTTTCTCGCCGATTGAGCGTAAGTTACCCCAGTAAGAACCAATACCGCCACCACGCGCCGCTAACCATACATTCTCGTTCCACATATCGACAATACCGCCGAGAGAGTCTTTCGTCTCATTTAAGAAGCACGAAATAGGCAATCCACGATCCGTACCGCCGTTAGAAAGGATCGGAGTTGCTGGCATAAACCATAGCTGGCTCATATAATCATAAATGCGTTGAGTATGCGCTGCATCGTCACCATAGGCGGTAGAAACGCGCGCGAACATATCTTGATATTCTTCACCCTCCAATAAATAGCGATCTTTTAATGTCGCCTTACCGAACTCTGAAAGTTTCTCATCGCGTGAAGTATCAATCTGTAATGTCATATCCTGTTTTCCCCTGACTAAAGCTAGTTGCGGTGTATCTGATTTTTTTTGTTCTTTTGACAACCTTTGATCAGCTGCCTGTTCCGCTACTATGCTCATTATTCCCTCTCACTGTCCAGACCTTACCCACTATATATAGTATTCGATCCTGTTATTTTAAACCATATGTGGTGTTTTTACTTCAAAAGAAGAAATACAATGTAAAACGAAACTCATCCACCAGCAAGCAGATAGATACTCACATTGCCCTATTTTGGGGTTAAGTGAATGAACTATAATGAATAAAAAAAAATTATCCCGATTAGCCTGTGGATAAGTACTCTATTTTTACGCCATAAGAAAGCCCGCCGGAAGGCAGGCTTTCTTATTACAGTTGTCAGAAAAACTAAATCTTTTGCACTTGCGTGTAATCTAGCTCTACCGGAGTCGCACGACCAAAGATCGAAACCGATACTTTGACCTTCTCGCGCTCGTGATCGACATCTTCCACCGTACCTGTGAAGGAATCGAATGGACCATCGGTCACTTTCACCTGCTCACCAATTTCGTAGATGATGCCGCTGCTCGAGCCAGAAACACCTTCTTCCATCTGTTTGAAGATCGCATCCACTTCAGCTTGTGGTACGCGCTGTGGCTTACCATCAGCACCTAGGAAGCCTGTCACTTTATCGGTATTTTTCACCATGTGCCATGCAGCGTCAGTTAATTGCATCTTAATAAGCAAATAGCCTGGGAAGAATTTCTTCTCCGCTTCCACCTTTTTACCGCGACGCACTTCCATCACATGCTCAGTTGGCACAACGATTTCTTCAATCTGATCAGCCACACCAATTTGAATAGCTTTCTCTTCAATCTGCTGTTTGATCTTTTGCTCAAAACCAGAATAAGCATGTACAATATACCAACGACCACGACCGCTACCAGTTTTCGGCTTTGGAGCTGCTTCAGCATCAGTATTTGCTTCAGCCACTACATCCGCTAAATCCGCCGCTTCTTCTGTCGCTTCCACAGAAACTTCTGCCGCTGTTTCCTCAACAGTCGCTTCCGCTTCCGCTGCTTCGTTTTTTTCTGCTTCTGCCATTTTCTATCTCGTTCCTAAAGGCCTAAAACCCATTCGACCAAATTACTAATAATTCCATCCACCAACATAAAGAAGAGCGCTGCAAATGCCGTCAATATCACCACCGTAATGGTCGAACTAACGACTTCACGACGGGTAGGCCAAGTCACTTTATTAGTTTCTTGTCTTACTTCGCGAATAAATTTTGCCGGATTCATATTCTTTCCTTGGCTTCTTATTTCTTACACCATCTTGTAGATGGCAGGGGCGACAGGGGTCGAACCTGCGACCTACGGTTTTGGAGACCGTCGCTCTACCAACTGAGCTACACCCCTACAAATTAAGAAGGCGGAGACAGAGATAACCCTGCCCCCGCGTTTCTCAATTACGCTTCGATTTTAGCTACTACGCCG
>CAZZJS010000010.1:0-52229 GCA_964654855.1 uncultured Rickettsiales bacterium | reverse complement strand
AGCATTTGCTCTAGCGAGAACCGATATAAGGACTTTAAGAAAAACGTAGTATTCAGAATCAGTACGTTAAGCTGATTTATTTAAATTATAAATTCAATACGAATGAAAAATTTACTGCTTTTAGTAAGCCTTCTAATTTCAACTTTTACATTATTAGCTCAAGCACCAAGTTCGTACCCTACATCAACTGAGTTATCAACTCTGTTTCAAACAGCAAACAGTAACTTCAGTATGATTATTTCTCAAACAAGTGCAACTAATGCACCTTTGAGAAATTGGGTAAAAAGCATTAACCATCAAGCAAAAACTTATACTCCTTACATGGAGGCAGGTTCATTTGATGATAAGCAATTTATTTTCAAAACTACTGATACAGATTTTTCTATCAGTAATAATGATGGCGTATGGACTGTAGATGGAGAAAAGCGTAATAGCTTTCCTTCACATGAAATCCTCGGTTTTCCTATCAATGATATTGCTCCATTTCCTTACGAAGGTGTGGACTGGAGTATTATGATGAAGAATGAGAAAATCGATGCTCAGAAGATTGCTAGGTTCGATTGTGAGTACCTTCCTAACAGAAGCAAAACTCCTGAGAATCTGTATGTGCAACAATTCATCATGGGTACGAATGATAGGATTTATTTCCATTGGATTCGCGATACTATCGTGAATGGGGTGGATGAAGAGTATCTTCGTTTTTCAGATAATTACGGCACTACCTTTCACTTCATAACAGAAGGAAGAAAGTGGCGTTTATTTGATTATGAATTGGGTGGCTTAGCTCCTTTCGGTCAGCAAGATAGAGCTATTAATTCAACACTTGCTGCTGAAGAGGTGACGGGTTTACCTGATGGTGCTGAATTAGTGAGTGGGTATTGGTACGGACATACCTATGAAGTGCTTAGCATTTCATACAAAGGTAAGAAGTATCGTCGTTGTCAAAGTGAAATCAATACTGCACTTTTTGCTGTGGAATTGGAAGGAGATCAGCTTGGTTGCACAACCGACCATGGTGTTTTCGTCTATTCATTTGATGCTGATTACGATGGTGAGCATTATTGCTTACCTCAAACTGCTACCGTTCAGTTCTTTGAGCCAACTAAAAGAAAGTTATTACCACTTTCTGTTGAGTTCTAAGCTGAAGCGAAGTTGAAAACAAAAAATAGTCATTCCTTGAAAGGGGGGTGACTATTTTTGTTTATAGCGCATCTATTTTCTAGAATACCCTACTTTAGCTAATAATTCAGCGCTCTGCTTCAACGCATAGGCAATAGCCCCACAATAGGCAGTACCGTTATCACTGGCAGAAACATACTCTTGATGCATTATCTCTAGCCACTCACTCATCTCTTCTGGCGTTTGCGGTCTTAGTGACAGCACTTTATCGTCCGATTCAGAAAGCCAGCGTTCTGCTTCTTCATGGCCTTGTGGGTCATTCTTCTCATCAACAGTAGAGAAATGCGCTATTGCATTACGGGCTTCTTTAATGATGGCGGTGGTGGTTTGGGTGGTGTTCATATCACTATCCTTTTCAAAAGTTATTTTCTGAAACGAGTGAACAATAAAGAGAATATTGAGAATCTAACCAACGCCACAATTGTGGGTTAATTCATGGGTATAACCAAACCTATCATAAATTAGAGTATATAAATCAATATGATAAATAGCTTAAATGGCGGACAGAGCGGGATTCGAACCCGCGGTACGTTTGCACGTACACACGCTTTCCAAGCGTGCGCCTTAAGCCACTCGGCCACCTGTCCACTGAATGTGTTTGACCATTTATAGGCTATAGCGTCAAGGCTTAAGCCAGCTTTCGCGCCTCATCAGGCAGCATAATCGGAATCCCATCGCGAATAGGGTAGGCGAGTTTTGATTCCTCGCATAACAGCTCTTGCGACGTTTTATCGTAAGCCAGTGGCGCTTTTGTTAGCGGGCACACCAGAATCTCAAGTAATTTAGGATCAATTTCTTTACTCATGAGGATTGTTCTAGCAGTTTTTGCAAAAATGATAAAGAGGGGGGTTGCAAAGGTGTGTCATTTAAGTATATTGCCGTTCTCTTAAGCGAGACGAGCGGGTGTAGCTCAGTGGTAGAGCACTTCGTTGCCAACGAAGATGTCGTGAGTTCGAATCTCATCACCCGCTCCATTTTAGTGATTTCTTCTTCGTAACGCTTTCTTTACCTGTTTTTGATAGATTTAACGCTCTAGTTATTATTCATCAGGGAAATATTATTATGAAATCACTCGTTTTTTCGACACTTACGATCGCGTTGCTCACCATCACTACACCAGCAATGGCCGACAACCATGATATTACGGTTAAAGAGCATATGGGCGAGCGCATTGAAGAGCGTAAAGAAAAACGCGTGGAACGCCGAGAGGAACGTCAAGATCGACGTAAAGAAAACCGCGCAGAGCGGAAAGAGAAACGCATAGAAAACCGTGATGAACGCAAAGAGAATATGCAACAGAAGCGCTCTAAAAGAAAAGACAAACGCAAAGCAAAGCGCAACGACTCTTAAAGATTGGCATTCTAAACAGAAACACGTAAACAAGCTGAATGAATATTCAGCCTGTTTTTTTATCTCGCGAACCATTTGTGCCGCACCCTCACGAACAAATTAAAGAGGGCGTGTTACCAACCTCAATTGATAAAACGCTTTATGCTTCTTGGGTGAAGAAATATGAACGAGACGAAAATATCGTGGGAGAACGTCTGACCTACGATAGTGATGGTTGTAAGATCACTGGCTTTTATTTTCGTCCGAGAATAGTCCCTACAGAGGGTAGGCCATTAATTCTGTTCAACCGTGGTGGGCGCAATAGCTATGGTATGCTTAATGTATTAACTATCAATAACTTATTAGCACCTCTTATTGTAAAAGATTATCTTATTCTAGCCAGCCAATATCGCGGCGTTGATGGCTCTGAAGGCGAAGATGAGTTTGGCGGTGCAGAAGTAGCAGATATAAGCCATTTAATTGACTTAGCGCCACAAATTGAAGAATGGGATGGCAAAAATATCTTCCTATTTGGTTGGTCGCGCGGCGGTATGAGCACGTTATTAAGCCTTAAACAAGGCGCTAAAGTGAATGCCGTTGCCTTAGGTGCACCGCTGATTGATTTGACGCTCTCAACAGAGGAGGGGCAGAAGCGAGAAGCCTGGCTACAGCGCGTTTTACCTAATTATGCAGAAGAGGGTTATGCTGCACTAGAAGCGCGTTCAGCGCCATATTGGCTAGACAAGTTAGGACAAACACCAATCTTATTAATGCATGGAGATGCGGATAAGGATGTATCCGTCATGCATTCACGCCAACTAGCACAGAAACTTCGAGAAAGAGAACACCCACATAAGTTGGTCGAGTATGAAGGCGGCAATCATTACCTCAACCGCCAACGTGATGAAGTAATGCAAGAAGTAGATAACTGGTTTCAGCACTATATGAAGTAAAAGGGCGCTGGTATTCCATCGCCTATACAAGTTCGATAATTTATATTATGGAAAATATAGAAGGGCGTGTATCTATAAATAACAGTATATTAAGACATAACCCGAACGACTAAAAAAAACCTAAATATTGAAACGAGTACGATCTTCGGCTGCCGGATAAACACCCAACACGTCAATCTTCTTCGTAAAGAAGCCGAGCTCTTCTAATGTAAGCTGCACTGGTGCATCGTCAGGCTTTCCTTCAAATGTGACAAAGAATTGTGCCGTTGGTGATGCGCCACCAGCAACATAGCTCTCTAACTTCAACATATTCACATTATTCGTGGCAAAACCGCCGAGCGCTTTATAAAGTGCCGCTGGCATATTGCGCAGCTCAAACACAATAGATGTTAGAATGTTTGAGCTTTCCTCTAACTCTTCTTCTTCTAACATATCGCATGAAACTTTAATAAATGTCGTAATATTATCGTCCTTATCTTGCATATTAGGCTCAATAACCTCTAATCCGTAAAGCTCGGCTGCAAGCTCAGAACATAGAGCTGCTTTTGTGCTATCGGCCCATTCTTTGACCATCTGCGCGGCAACAGCCGTATTGGAGGCTGCATGAGCGCTAATCGACTGATCTTTCAACGTTTTATGGCATTGCATTAGTGCCTGAGGGTGCGAGTAAGCTTCTGAAATATCTTCTATTTCTACCTTCTCAGGCGCTGCCAACACATGTTGTACGGGCAAGAAATACTCTCCGACAATATGTAGTCCCATTTCGGGCAATAAGTTATGAATTTCTGACACACGGCCAGCATGGGAATTCTCCATTGGCAACATACCCAAACGTGCTTTTCCATCACGCACTGCCTCAAACACCGCCTCAAAGGTTGGGCAAGGCAGAGTTTCCATATAAGGCTCACTCTTACGACACGCTAAATCCGCATTCGCACCAGCAACGCCCATAAAAGCGATGATATTGTCTGTGTTTTTTGTCATTTAGTTGGCGTAGCGTATAAAAGCTGTTAAAGGCAAGTAAAACCATATGTTTTTTACAGGGAGCATAGATTAAATGAAGACAAAAACTAAATACACACATGTCGGTCGTGACCCGTTTAATCATGGTCGTGTGGTTAATCCTCCGCCTTTGCGTGGCTCGACAATTTTATTTAAAGATTTTGCCGAATACAAACTGTCTCTCGAAGGAAAGCTCGGTACGGCTGGCTATGGTCGCTATGGCAATCAATCCATAGAAAAGCTGTGTGGAGATTTACAGGATTTATTTAATGCTGAAGGTGTCGTTTTAACAAGTAATGGTAATTCCGCATTCACGACCGCTTTGCTTGCTTTGCTTGCAGCTGGTGACCATTTGTTGATTGCTGATACGATTTACTCCCCTACCCGTGTTTTTTGCGAACAAGAGCTGAAACGCATTGGTGTTGAAGTGACTTACTATGATCCATTGGCCGGAGCTGATATTGCGGGTTTAATTCAAGATAATACAAAAGTTGTTTACGTTGAAAGCCCTGGATCTCTTACATTTGAAGTGCAAGACGTTCCAGCCATTGCCGAGGCAGCCCATAAGCGTGGTGCAAAGGTAATGATGGATAATACATGGGGCACACCTCATCTATGCGATCCTTTTACTCTCGGAGTTGATGTATGGATTGCTTCAGCCAGTAAGTATCTGTCGGGTCATTCCGATCTTTTGATGGGGATTGTTTGTGCTAATGCAGAGAATTGGCCTGCGATTAAGCGTGCGCATAAAAATATTGGAGCCAATGCCGGCAGTGAAGAGATTTACCTAATGATGCGGGGAATGCGTACATTAGGCGCTCGTTTAAGCGTTCATGAAAAAGCCGCGATTGAGATAGCACATTGGTTAAAAGAGCAACCTGAAGTGACGCAGATTCTACATCCAGCTTTTGAAGAATGTCCAGGGCATGAAAATTGGAAACGTGATTATACAGGCAGCAACGGGCTATTTGCTTTCCGTACTACAGCGATGAGCGAGGCACAGATTGCCGCTCTTGTTGATAGCCTCCAGCATTTTGGCATGGGCTGGAGTTGGGGTGGCTATGAAAGCCTTATTCTTCCGCTATGGCTAAAAGGTATCCGTAGTGTCAATGAGAGCGACGAAGGTCAATTATTCCGTGTACATATAGGCTTAGAAGATCTTGATGATCTAAAGGCTGATCTTGAAAATGGCCTTAAGAAGATGCGAGCCGTTTCCGCTTAATACGGCTAAAGACTGCTAATATCGCAAAAACACTCACCCCTACTAACACAATAGAAGGGCCTGAAGGTGTGTCCCAAGCGAACGAGGCGAATAAGCCGCTAATAACCGTCAACAGCGCGAAACAAGTCGCATAAGTTGCCATCTGCACCGGCGTATTGGAGAAGAATCGTGCTGTTGCAGCGGGTAAAATCAGTAACGAAGTAATAAGCAGTAAACCAACTAACTTGATACTAATGGCCACAGTGAGAGCGACTAACAACATCAACGCTATGCGGTAATAGCGCGTGTTAATACCTTGCACAGTGGCCAGCTCTTCATTCATCGTCACCATCAGAAACTCGCGCCAGCGATACCACAGAGCGAACAGAACAAAGCTCGCTAACAGATAGATGGTCATCAGGTCATCACCATTCACGGCTAAAATATCACCAAAGAGATAGGCCATGAGATCAACTTGTAAATCTGGCGTCATCGCCATAATCACGACTCCAAGGGCTAATCCACCATGCGCTAGGATGCCTAATAACGTATCGGACGAGAAGCGGCTTTTCTCACTCACCACACCTAAAACCAAGCCAATACTCAATGCGATAGGCAAAATGGCATAAATAAGCGGGATTTCCCAAAGCAGCCCCATCACCACACCCAGCAATGCTGAATGAGCAATCGTATCGCCGAAGTAAGCCATTCGCCGCCATACAACAAAACAGCCCAACGGCGCTGTAGCAATGGCGAGCATAATGCCTGCTAATAAGGCATAGACGAAAAAGTCGAACGTTATTAATGCGTCGAACATGAGTGCCCCTCTTCGCCATGCTTGATCGTGCCATCTATACTATGCTGGTGATCATGATGGTGTACATAAAAAGCAATCTGTCGTGCGACATCTTCGCCGAATAGCTTCACGAAGGCTGGGTCTTTACTCACGCCTTGCGGCGTACCTGAGCAGCAGATATGACCATTCAGACATAACACCCTATCCGTATCCGCCATCACAAGATGTAGATCGTGACTCACCATCACAACAGCACAATCACGCTCGCGACTGATATTACGAATCATTCGGTAAAGCTCGGCTTGCCCGCCGAAATCAACTCCTTGCACGGGTTCATCTAGCACTAACAACTCCGGTTTACTGAGCAATGCTTGCGCCAAAAGCACGCGCTGCAATTCACCACCAGAAAGCTCACGCATTTGACGACTCAGTAATGGCTCAATTCGCGTCATCTCCACCACTTGTGCGGGATTGACTGGAGTTTTAGTTGATATTTTTAGAAAGTAACGCACCGTCATCGGGAAATTCGGTTCAAAATGCACCTTCTGCGGCACATAGCCGACTCGCAATCCGCGACGACGACGAATCCGCCCACTATCCGCTTTAATTAACCCCAACAAGCAACGCAATAAGGTCGTCTTTCCACACCCATTGGGGCCAATCAGCGTTACGATCTCGTTGCGCGAAATAGAGAAATCCACCTTTTGCAGCACCTCACGCCCGTGCAAACGCTTGCTTAGAGCTGTCGCCTCCATTAGGATATTAGCCTTCGGACTAGCTTGTAAGGATTTGGGAATAGATTCCATGATGCGCTATGTAGCATTATTTATTATATGCGTTCAGCTTTTTTTTAGCAGTTCAGCTTTTTCTAATGAAACAGAAAAGAAAGTGGTGGCGACAATTAAGCCTATCCACTCGCTTACCAGTATGGCCGCTGAAGCACTTGAAAAACCCTTACCTGCAATACTCGTTGAAGGGATCGCTGATCCGCACTATTTCTCACTCAAACCTTCACAGGCAAAACTATTAGAAGAAGCCGATTTAGTATTTTTTGCTAGCGATCAAATTGAAACTTTCTTGCAAAAGCATGTAGAAAAAGCGCCGCTTAAGTATTTTCCACCTATCGCATTTAAAAAAGAAGATACGGCAAAATATTCGCACGCATGGTTAGATATGAAGCTGACATTGAAGATGCTAAAAGCGATCTTTTTTGCCTATCGCAGCGATACAATTACCGGCGCTAATTTTGCTGAAACCGCTAAGTCGACAGAATTACTTCATATCCCTCAACCGATCATGGATAGGTTCATTGAACGCTCCAATGCCTATTTAAAAACATTCGCACCGCACAAAGGACGTATCGTTTGGTTTGATACGCTGGTGGCCACACCTTTTGTAGAGCAATTCGGCCTTAAAGGTGGTGTTTTTAAAGATATGCCTAAAGATACACCTAAATCCTGCCTTATTATAACGCATGGAAAAAATAGCAAAATGGAACGCACCGCTAAAGCGCTAACGCATAAACTTATCCATGTTGACTTGCTTGGCGCAGATATTCCTGCGGGAAGTGAGCACTACTTTAAACTAATGGATAAACTAGTTGCGGACATATCCGCTTGTTTAGCTTGACCAGCATCCACAATTACTCAAAAATCGCGGCAACTAATAGGAGAACATCTCATGCAAAGCCAAGATAGCTTTAACACAGCACAAACGCTCGAATCGAACGGTAAGACATATCATTATTATAACATTAAAGCGGCAGAGTCCTCTTTAGGGGCTGATATTGCGCGCTTACCTTACTCACTAAAGATTCTGCTTGAGAATTTACTGCGCTATGAAGATGGCCGTTCTGTAGAAAAGCAAGATATTGAAGCTTTCGCTGCTTGGGTGAAGAACCAAAAGAACCCACGTGAAATTGCTTACCGCCCTGCCCGTGTATTAATGCAAGACTTTACTGGCGTTCCAGCTGTAGTTGACTTGGCTGCAATGCGCGATGCAATCGTTGGGATGGGCGAAGATGCCGATAAGATTAATCCACTCTCTCCAGTAGATCTGGTGATTGATCACTCCGTCATGGTTGATAAATACGGTACTGATAGCGCGTTTGATGAGAATGTTGAGCTTGAAATGCAACGCAATAAAGAACGCTACGAGTTCCTTAAATGGGGACAAAAAGCGTTCGATAATTTCCGCGTCGTTCCTCCGGGAACGGGGATTTGTCATCAGGTGAATCTTGAGTATCTCGCCCAAACTGTGTGGACGAAAGAAGAGAATGGCAAAACCTTTGCTTATCCTGATACGCTTGTAGGAACTGATAGCCATACGACAATGGTAAACGGTCTTGGTGCGCTTGGCTGGGGTGTTGGCGGTATTGAGGCCGAAGCAGCTATGCTCGGCCAACCTATCTCAATGGTGATTCCCGAAGTAGTTGGCTTCAAACTAACGGGTAAATTACCTGAAGGAATGACGGCGACTGACCTTGTACTCAAGATTGTGAAAATGCTACGTGATAAAGGCGTAGTCGGTAAGTTTGTTGAATTTTACGGCGAAGGCCTCAAGCATCTATCTCTCGCAGATCGTGCGACGATTGCGAATATGGCCCCCGAATATGGCGCAACATGCGGTATCTTCCCGATTGATGATGAAACACTCAATTACTTACGCCTAACAGGCCGTGATGAAGAACGTATTGCGCTTGTTGAAGCCTATGCCAAAGCACAAGGCATGTGGCGTGAAGATTCAGGCGAAGATCCCGTCTTTACGGATGTTCTTGCACTTAATCTTTCAAGCATTGAGCCGGCAATCTCAGGTCCTAAACGCCCACAAGATATGATCTTGCTTTCAGATGCGGCGCCTCAATTTAAATCTAAAGATTGGGCTATCCTTAATACAGGTGATACGGCACAAGAAGCGCGCGTTGAAGTGAAGGGCAAAGAGTTTGATCTTGGTCATGGTGATGTAGTGATCGCAGCGATTACCTCTTGTACCAACACGTCTAACCCTAGCGTAATGCTAGCCGCTGGCTTGGTAGCGAAAAAAGCACGTGAGCTTGGCATGCAAGTAAAGCCATGGGTGAAAACCTCACTCGCACCAGGATCACAAGTGGTAACAGAATATCTTGAGCGTGCGGGTTTAAACGATGATCTCGATCATCTCGGCTTTAACCTCGTGGGCTATGGTTGCACCACTTGTATTGGTAACTCAGGCCCATTGATGGAGCCCGTAGAAGCTGCCATTAAAGATAATAAACTCGTCGTAACTTCAGTGCTTTCTGGTAACCGAAACTTTGAAGGCCGGGTACACCAAAATGTACGTGGAAACTATCTAGCGTCCCCTCCTCTCGTAGTAGCTTATGCGCTTGCAGGATCAATGAATATCGACATTACAACCGAACCTCTTGGGCAGGATAAAAATGGTAATGATGTGTTCCTAAAAGACGTATGGCCAACCAGCCAAGAAGTATCTGATACCGTGGCTCGCTGCGTAACTCGTGCGATGTTTGAAGAGAAATACAGCGATGTATTCACCGGCCCCGCAGCATGGCAAAATGTAGCTGTCGGCGAAGGTCAAACATACGATTGGCAAGGTGCCAGCACTTATGTGCGCCTTCCTTCGTTCTTTGATGGTATGGATGCTCCGGCCAATAGCGAAGATATTCGCGGCGCGAAGCTACTTGCTCTACTGGGCGATTCGATCACAACGGATCATATCTCACCTGCAGGTGGTATTGCACCAGGGAGCCCTGCGGCGGAGTATCTTGAAGCAAATGGTGTAGATAAGAAAGACTGGAACTCTTATGGCTCCCGTCGCGGAAACCATGAGGTGATGATGCGTGGAACTTTCGCCAATGTGCGTATCCGCAATCAGCTCGCTCCAGGCACCGAAGGCGGCTGGACGACTTATCTACCAACCGGTGATCAAATGAGTATCTATGATGCGGCAATGAAATATGCTTCAGACGAAACTCCTCTTATCGTTATGGGGGGCAAAGAATATGGCACCGGTTCATCACGTGATTGGGCAGCAAAAGGAACCACTCTTTTAGGTGTTAAAGCCGTTATCACCGAGAGTTTTGAGCGTATTCACCGTTCGAACCTTATCGGCATGGGCGTATTACCTTTGAGCTTCAAAGATGGAGTGAGTCACGCATCTCTAGGCATTGATGGCTCTGAAGTATTTGATATCAAAGGATTGGATGCCTTGAAACCGGGTTGTGATGTAACACTTTCTATCACCAAAAATGGTGAAACGAAGGATCTAAAACTGCTTTGCCGTATCGATACGTTAGATGAGCTGGATTATTACCGTAATGGTGGAATCTTGCGCTATGTGCTTAAAAACCTAGCAGCATAGTCGATTTTCTGGCTCACGGTCACAAAACGGTCATATTTGGCTGATATACTTTTCTTTATGGGAAAGTACTTTAACGGTGAAGGTAAACTAAATCCATTACAGATGCTGATGGATTTAGGAGAAGATTTAGCAGAAATTGCAGCAGAAAATAGCGGTGAGGCTTTAAAGTCAGTTAGTAAGGCTGCTGTTGTGACTACAGGAGCTGTTGGTGCTGGTGCAGCGATTAGTACAGGCGGCACAGGTGCAGCGGCAGCAGTTGGCGGTGCAGCACTTGGAACTGTTGTCGTCAACGAAGCGTTAAAAGAAAATGGTGTTGAGCCCATCGAAGTAACTCGTATGGAATCGCCTGAAGGCGGCATCTCGCCTGAAGAATTAGGTAAGCTATATGCCGTTGCACAAAATGAAAGCCCACAAATTGCTCAAGCAGCAATCGAAAAAATGACCGCAGATGGAATCGAACCTTTTGCTGTCTTTCAACAGGGCCTCAAAGATACGAAGGAGATGCTTTCTTTTGAGGAAGCAGATGTACCTACCCAGCTACCTGAAGCAACACCAGGTATGTATGAGCATCAGCAAAAAAATAAAGCACGTAATACCTTCAGCCCTAACTAGTCTTTAGCGGGTTCATCATTTCCATAGTCTTTTTAAACCATTCAGCTTGCTGCTCTTGAATAGAGTCCCAATTTCCAAAAGACGAAACATTTTTTAAAAACTCATCTTGATTATTCGTAAAACTCTGCATTGAGCCGGTGAGATAATTCGAAAAAGATTGATGAAGGTCAGTATCATAATAACGAATCAAAGAACGCAACATTTCAATTGGCAGCATCTCTGCCCCACCAGACTCTTGCTCTAAAATGATTTGCACTAGCACCTGCCGCGTTAATTCCACCTCGCTTTTCGCGTCTTTCACCACAAATTTTACGTCTTTTTTGACCAAGCTTGCCAAATCATCCAATGTCACATAGCTGCTTGTTTCCATATTATACAACCGGCGGTTAGCATATTTCTTAATATAAACTGTATTATCGGTGTTTTCTTTTGTTTTTTTATCATTCATAGCTTGAATTCTCGGCGAGTTTTAGACTATAACGTTACTCTTTGTTAATGTTTTGATGACTATGGAACCCGAAGATTTTGCACGTCAGTTTTTCGATATATGGCAGGACTCTTTCAGCAATACGATGGAAGACCCTAGCTTCAATACGAAATTACTTCATTTGATGGAACAATCCAATGATTTATGGCATTGCAATACAAAAAAGACGGAAACACATGTAGCAACTAATGGGACACCCAATAAACAATCTACCAAGCTTGATGAGCATAGCGGACGCTCAGTTCAAGAATTGGCCCGCCGCCTTGAGAGGTGCGAGCAGCGAATTCACGTCCTCGAAACCATTATCCGTGGCGAGTTTAAGCAAACTCCAACTATTAGAAAAAGCTATCCAAAAGGAGAGCGAAACGCGCGAATCAAAGTTTCGAAAGGGACTGGATAGATATCGCAATTCTAAATTTATTGGTCCACAATTAAGCCCTGCAACAACCATCCTTGAAGGCAAGCATTGCAATTTACGTTTCTATAAATCAAGCAACCGCAAAGAAGCTGAACGCCGCCCTCTTTTATTGTGTATTCCTTCGTTGGTGAATAAATATTATATTCTAGACCTCACACCACAAACCAGTCTCGTGCAGCATTTCAACCGCGAATCCTTAGATGTTTGCATTGTAGAATGGCACACACCAATAGGTGAAGATGCAAAAATGGGAGTCGATGACTACGTCATTAGCCTGCTTGAAACCCTGCAAGAACATTGGGAATTTATCAATCGACCACTTCTTACGCTTGGTTATTGCCTAGGGGGTGTGATTGCCACGGCACTTACTTGCCTTTTCCCGCGCGTAATGGGTTTAGCACTTCTTGCCACTCCTTGGGACTTTAGCCACTATTCCTTCGCAAAGATGAACAGCGAACAACGCCATTCGCTAAAAGAAAAGATTAAAAAAGCGCCCCTTTTTGCATCTGAAAATGTGCAATCACTTTGCTACCTTGCTAACGCCGGACGAGTCATTAATCAGTTTAGTAAATTCTCCGAAGCAAGCAGCATTCGTGATGAAATGAATTTCGTTGCGATGCAACATTGGGCCAATGATGGAGTAGATGTCACTCAAACCGTAGCAGAACAATGCCTGCTGGATTGGCCGAGAGACAACCCGCTCCCCAAAGGTGTTTGGGAAGTAGGCGGACAAGTAATCCGCACCAATGAATTGAATATCCCTATATTCGCGGCCATCCCAACGCGTGATAAAATAGTCCCTTATGAATGTGCGGTACCGCTAGTGGATGGCATGGATAATGTTACCCTCATTACTCCCTCTTCCGGTCATGTCGGTATGGTGGCTGGTTTAGAACAAGGTGACCGTATGCTACTGCCAATGAAACGCTGGATGGCACAGTTCTAAATTTTTCTACTGAGGTGCTGGACAGCGCCACTCCCCTCGCCTACAAGAAATGACACATTATTTATGAGCTTGGAGTTCTCTTATGTCTGATATTGTCATTGTTGCCGCAAAACGTACTGCTGTTGGACGCTTTTTAGGCGGCTTCTCGTCACTCGCAGCGCATGAGCTTGGTGCAGCCGTTATTCGCAACTTACTAGAAGAAACAGGTATCGCAAAAGAAGCGGTTTCTGAAGTCATTCTAGGGCAAGTGCTCACTGCAGGGCATGGCATGAATCCCGCACGCCAAGCTTCACTTGGCGCTGACCTGCCGATCGAAACACCCGCTTGGAATATCAACCAAGTGTGTGGATCTGGTTTACGTACCGTTGCCTTAGCCGCACAAGCAATAGCGAATGGCGATAGCGAAATTGTGATTGCTGGTGGACAAGAAAGCATGAGCAACTCACCTCATGCTGCCCACTTACGTGAAGGCGTGAAAATGGGTAATGGTAAACTAATCGATACGATGGTTTATGATGGGCTCACTGATATTTTCAACGACTACCATATGGGTATTACCGCTGAGAATATCGCGAAGGAATATAGTTTAAGCCGTGAAGAACAAGATACATTCGCTCTCGCTTCGCAAGATAAATATCAAGCGGCACAAGCAGAGAGCAAATTTGCAGATGAGATCGTGCCTGTCACCATCAAACATCGCAAAGGTGATATAATGGTCGATACAGACGAACACCCACGCGCGACGACGCTAGAAGATTTAGGCAAACTTCGCCCTGCTTTCGATAAAGAAGGAACCGTAACCGCAGGTAACGCTTCTGGTATTAATGATGGAGCGGCAGCCGTCATGGTAATGTCTCGTGAAACTGCCGAAAAACATGGGCTCACACCACTCGCAAGGATTAAGTCATGGGCGCAAGCTGGTGTCGATCCAAAAGTCATGGGTACTGGCCCAGTTCCTGCAACGCAAAGAGCACTCAAGAAAGCGGGCTGGAGCCATGACAATCTCGACTTAATTGAATCAAATGAAGCATTCGCTGCTCAAGCTCTCTCTGTTAATAAAGGCGTGGGCTGGGACGCAAGCAAAGTGAATGTAAATGGCGGATCGATAGCTCTTGGCCATCCTATTGGCGCCTCAGGTTGCCGCATCCTTGTCACATTATTGCACGAAATGAAGCGCCGCGATGCTAAAAAAGGCCTAGCCACTTTATGTATCGGTGGCGGCATGGGTATAGCCCTTTGTGTAGAGCGATAGGGATCGGAGAGCAAACATGACAAAACGATTAGCAATTGTAACCGGTGGTATTCGCGGTATTGGCGAGGCCATTTCACTCAAACTGCAAGCTGACGACTTTGAGGTCGTAGCAAGCTATGCTTCACGCGAAGATGCGGCAAAAGCCTTTACAGAACGCACCGGCATCAAAACCTATAAGTTCGATGTCGCCGATTATACAGCATGCGAAGCCACTATTCAGAAAATTGAAAGTGATATTGGAAAACCCGTTGAAGTACTTGTGAATAATGCAGGCATCACACGCGATTCAGCCATGCATAAGATGACTCCTGAATATTGGAACCAAGTCATTAGCACAAATCTTAACTCTTGCTTCAATATGTCTCATGCGGTCATCGAAGGTATGCGCGAGCGTGGTTATGGACGCATCGTTAGTATTAGCTCGGTCAATGGTCAGCTCGGACAATTTGGACAAACTAACTATTCGGCTGCCAAAGCCGGTGCGATCGGCTTCACCAAAGCACTCGCACGCGAGACTGCAGCAAAAGGCATTACCGTCAACGCCGTCGCTCCGGGTTATATCGCTACAGAAATGGTCAAAGCCGTACCTGAAAAAGTTTTAGAAAAAATTGTTGCTGGCATTCCGGTAGGTCGCCTCGGTGAGCCTGACGAGATCGCACGTTGTGTTTCGTTCTTAGTGGATGAAAATTCTGGATTTATTACCGGAGAAACCCTCTCCGTTAATGGTGGCCAATATATGAGTTAATCACTGCTTACGCAGGAAGCGGCTTGCCCGCCGCTTTTGGGTTTTCTTTCACGTTGAAAAGTGGAGAGAGTAGCTTCTCTTTTTTAGGCTGCCAAAGCTTCACTTTTTCTTCCATGTTTTTTACCTGCTCTTCATCGATTTTTTCTAAATAGCTCTCTTCGTCAAAGTGCACGGTTTGAGGATCCGTTTTGCGAGCAAGGCGTAACCAAAAATACGCTTCAGCCGTATTCACCTTAGTACCAATACCAGATTCATAACATTCGGCCAATTTCGTTTGCGCCAACACGTCGCCATACTCAGCAGCTTGCAAATACCAATGAAATGCCTTCTTTTCGTCTTTATCTATCGCAATGCCTTCGGCATAGGCATTGGCTAAATGCATTTGCGCGACCGAGTTTCCCTGTTCAGCAGCTTTCGAAAACCACTCTAATGCCTCTCTATGATTCGGCTGACACCCTTTACCTTCACAAAGCAATAAGGCTAAATTCAATTGTGCAGAAGCGTAACCTGATTTAGCTGATTTCAAACACAGTCTATAAGCTTCTTCATAATTTTTATCTGCATGATGTCCGATTTGGTACATAAGACTTAAATTGAAAATTGCTTTCGCATTACCTTGAGCGGCTGACGTTTCATAAAGAATGAAGGCTTTTTCGTAATCTTGTTTTACGCCCACTCCATTTGCGTACATATTACCGAGACATTTTTGTGCTTCAGAGTCACCGCCTGCAGCTGCTTGACCATACCAAAAGGCCGCGCGTTCATAATTCTGCTCCTTACCGCCTTGACCTAAAACATAAAGATCACCCACCTTGCGCTGCGCTTCAACAATCCCGTCTTCAGCGAGAGCACGTAATTCCGATGAACCTGCAGGCAATTCCATATAAACAGAATGCCATGAAACACCTAAAACTGCAAGAATTTGGCCTGCTTAACTGTAGGGAGGGCAGCAATCTTAACCATAATGTCATCTTTCACCGCTTCATCGACCTCCACGAGCGCGACAGCATCATCACGGTCATCACCACGACCTAGGTGGAAATTAGCGATATTAATCTTCGCTTCACCCAGCACTTTACCTAGATCACCAATCAAGCCCGGCTTATCTTCGTTATTCACATAGATAATATGCTTACCAAGGTTTGCCTCAAGTTTCACACCTGCCACTTCCACCACACGTGGATGACCTGCAAAGAGAGTTCCTGCAACAGCACGCTCGCGCTTCTCGGTTTCAATTGTCACACGAATGAGGCTTTGGTAATTACCACTTTGCTCTTTGATCGTTTCGGTCACTTCAATACCGCGCTCTTGCGCTACATTACGTGCATTAACCGCATTCACACTACTTACCATTGGTGCCAAAACACCCTTCAGGCAAATCGCCGTTAATGGCTTGGTGTTCAGTTTTCCGATCTCACCAATATATTCAATCGTAACCGCTTTCAGCCCATTCTCAGTAATCTGGCCACCGAAGCTACCGAGCTGCTCTGCGAGATCAAGATACGGATTAAGCTGCTTCGCTTCTTCCGCCGTCAATGAAGGGGTATTAAGTGCATTGGTTACTGTACCATTGAGCAGATAGTCTGCCATTTGTTCAGCTACTTGAATCGCCACATTCTCTTGCGCTTCTGAAGTAGAGGCACCTAGATGCGGAGTACAGATCACTTGTTCCATGCCGAATAGAACATTCTCTTTCGCTGGTTCGCTCTCATACACATCGAGTGCTGCGCCCGCCACATGACCAGACTCAATCGCCTCTTTCAGAGCATGTTCATCAATCAAACCACCACGTGCACAATTGACGATACGGGCACCCTTTTTGAGTTTCGCTAAATTCTCTTTTCCGAGAATATTACGGGTCGAATCATTGAGGGGAGTGTGTAGCGTAATGAAATCAGCTTCCGCCAATAGTTCATCAAGTTCAACTTTGCGGATATTCATTTCATCAGCCTTCTCAGCAGATAAATAAGGATCGGCAGCAATCACTTTCATCTTCAAGCCTTGCGCACGGTTCGCCACGATGGAACCAATATTACCACAGCCAATCAAGCCAAGTGTTTTACTATAAAGTTCTGTTCCCATGAACTTGCTTTTCTCCCATTTACCGCCATGGGTAGATGCATTCGCTGCTGGGATCATACGTGCCAGCGCCATCATCATAGAGATTGCATGTTCCGCCGTGGTGACAGAGTTGCCAAATGGCGTATTCATCACCACACAGCCATTTGCCGTAGCAGCAGGTTGATTAATATTATCAACACCAATACCCGCACGCCCGACGACTTTTAAATTTCTCGCTGCTTCGAACACAGCAGGTGTTACTGTAGTTGCAGAGCGAATCGCCAAACCATCGTAATCAGCAATCACGGCGATAAGTTCTTCTTCAGACATTCCGGTTTTAACATCCACCTCAACGCCTGATTTTTTGAAGACTTCTGTCGCAGTCGGACTCATTTTATCGGAGATTAAAACTTTAGGCATTTTGATTATTCCTTCTATGCAGCTTGTGCTGATGTTTCTTTTAGTTCGGCATAAGCCCAATCCAACCATGGGAAGAGAGCTTCAAGATCAGAGGTTTCTACGGTAGCACCACCCCATAGACGCAAACCTGCAGGAGCATCGCGATAACCTGCAATATCATAGGCTACGCCTTGCTCATCCAATAACTTACACATGGCTTTAATGGCTTTAAATTGTGCATCAGCATCGAGCGAGATAAACCAACTGTCAGTGATTTTTAAGCAGATCGAGGTATTAGAGCGCACGGCTTTATCTTCTGCCAAAAATGCCGCCCAGTCGCTTTGTGCCACCCATGCTTCAACAGCGCCTAAGTTAGCCTCTGAACGTTTGATCATGCCTTGTAGTCCACCAACAGATGTTGCCCAATTATGAGCATCAATCACATCTTCAACACAAAGCATGGATGGGGTGTTAATCGTCGCCCCTTCAAAAATACCATCAATGAGTTTACCGCCTTTGGTCAGACGGAAAATTTTCGGCAGCGGCCATGCTGGTGTGTAAGATTCCAAACGTTCAACTGCACGTGGGCTGAGAACGATCATACCATGTGCAGCCTCGCCGCCGAGAACTTTCTGCCAGCTCCATGTGATGACATCAAGCTTATCCCATGGCATATCCATCGCATAAACAGCCGAAGTGGCATCACATAGACTTAAACCTTCGCGGTCAGCGGCAATCCAATCACCATTTGGCACTTTCACGCCGGAAGTCGTGCCATTCCAAGTAAAGCAAACATCGCGTGACCAATCTGTTCCAGAAAGATCAGGAATCTCGCCATAATCTGCTTCGAATGTGCGAACATCATCAAGCTTCAGTTGTTTTGTCACATCGCTTACCCAGCCCGAACCAAAGCTTTCCCATGCGCACATATCTACACCGCGAGCACCCAACATGCTCCACATCGCCATTTCAAATGCACCTGTATCAGATGCGGGCACGATGCCAATTTTGTAATCAGCCGGAATGCCAAGCGCTTCACGTGCCATCTCGATCGCTTGTTTCAAGCGTGCTTTACCAACACCAGAGCGATGCGAACGACCAAGCACTGCATTTTCGAGCACTTTGACTGACCAACCTGGGTGCTTCGTACAAGGGCCGGATGAAAAATTAGGATTTGCGGGTTTTTGAGAAGGTATATTCATAGCGGAGAATGCTTAGCTATTCCCTGCCCCTCGCGCAACCGTTTATTCCGCCCTTTTTTGCAAAAATTGTGGATAAAGATAAAGTACAAAAATAATTAGTAATTCTATCACACAAAACCAAAACAAGCCGAAAGCGGCGGCATCAGTAAACCCATAAGAATGCAACCCTGCCCCCAACAGGTTCACACCAAACCAGCTAAGTGCCACAATGATATTCGTACATGCCAGCAACGCAGCAAAGCCGCGCTGCCCCATAAAGCTAAGCATCCGCCCATGCAAAAGCCATACAAGCCAAAGCACAATCCAGAGCGCACCATTTTCTTTCGGATCCCATCCCCAGAAACGCCCCCATGATTGATCCGCCCAGATACCCCCAAGGATAGTACCAATTGCGGTGAATAATAACGCTACAACCGTTAAGAATGGCAATGGTTTGGAGAGGCTTGGCCTAACAAGCGAGATATGCGCCAAGCTTCCTACGACAAGCGCCGTACCGTAACCAATCGTGATGCAGATAACATGTGTCGCCAGCCAAATATTCGTGTTAAGCACAGCAATCAACACTACCATTGTATCGCCCTGCCCTGCATAAACATTACTTACCGCCAACAAACCGCCACCAAGTAATGTGCCAATCAGCACCCCTTCTTGATAGTGTTTACGACAATAGAACCAAAACCCAAACGCGGCGGCAATCAACGCAACAAATAGAACGGATTCATAAAGCGTGCTCACAGGTGGACGGCCAAGTAATGCGATGCGCGTCAGGATCACTAAACTATGAAGCCCAAGAGCTACCGCAAAAGCTGGTACCACAAAACGCTGGAACTTACCCAACAGAGTGAGCAAGAAGATAACCCCATAAAGCAACGCTATTTTAGGAATCAGTGAGGCGCTATTATAGAGCGTTTCAAGCTGCAACTTCCATTCACTCTTTGGTGTATTTTGTTTAATTAACCTAAGTTGCTGGTGCCATGCACTCGCATCATCACCGCGATACGCTTTTACAAGTAATTGCCAATTTTGCATTAATTGGCCGGCTTGCGGTGTTCCCTTGCCGCCTTCAACAAGTTGCCATGGGGTTATCCATTCACCTTCTATCGCAGTGGGAAGCACTTTAAATAACTCATTACCTTGCCCCGTTAAACGCACTGATGTTAGCGCAAAAGACTGCAACGCAATACTCGTCTCGCTTTCATTATATAGGGTAAGATCTTCGCCTTTACGTTTAACAATGCCTTTCAAACGCTTTGAGAGCTTGTCTTGCTTATGGCGTAAATCGTAATAGGTCGCTTTCTCACCCTCTAACGGTACAAAGGCTGAGAAGCTTCGGATAATTTGCGCGAAGGCATCAACTTGGCCATATACCTGCCATAAGGCCTTCTCATTCGCCGTATATTTATTCGCATCTTTAACCGCTAACTGCTTTAGAATGGGACGCTGCTTATCAAGTGCGGGAGCAAGCTCTTTATAAGAGTAACGCTCTTTCTCCTCTGACAGCTCAAGTATCTGATGCAACGACTTTAATGGAAGCTCAAAGCGCTCCCTATCCAATATTGCTTCAGGAGTGAATAAAGCCTCAACCAATTGCTGTGTTGAATTATCACCTTCAAAATGAATACGAGCAAAGCTATCAATCGGCTTGATGCGCCCTTCATGCAATAACGGCAATTGACCGAAAGCATCCGTGTCTAACCCATTCGCATTTACGAAGAATGGAAAGAAAAGCATTACAAGCAAAAAGCGAATCATAAACGTGCCTTTTTACTGCGAATCCATACTTGCAAGATCAGCCCTAAAGCCATGATAATACTGGCAATATAGGGAAATAAGAATCCGCTATTCTTCACTACAGCAAGCACACTAGCTTGCTGCCCATTTACTTCTAAAAACGACGACTGATAAAGCGTATAACCATGAGTGCGTAGCGGTTCATTCATACGGATAGCTTGGTCCCACTCCAACCCAGATTTCTCAATAATTGTCACTTTTGACTCATACTCAGAAGCTGTATCTGAACCAGGGTAGCTAAACTTTTTGAACGCATTTAACTTCACTGCAAAAGGTAATAAGCGATTCGCTTTAGTCAAAAGAAGCTTATAATTTTTATCATTTACACTAAATTCGATGGGGCGCGGGATGGCCTCATAAAGCACATGCTGGGTTTCATTCAGAGAGAGTTCAAAAGTGATGCCACTTAAATTGGCCTCATCCTCTTTTTCCAAATCCACTTTTTGCAATGACAGGCGGCCATCTTTAGTAACGACAGGTTTACAGTTTCGGCATTGATTCAGCATGTTTAAGCTAAAAGCACCACTATTGAGCGATATTGTTTCACCAACCTTCAACGCCTCAAACGGAATGCGCTGAACCACTTTATCCTCTTCATATAAGACCAATTCACGTTGATGATAATCAGAAACAACTCGCCCAACTTCATCTGGTATCAACGTCAGATAGCCTTCTTCGGCAGTGAATGCAGTCACCAGCCCGCCTAGCAATAATGTTAACGCGCCTATATGGGCAAGAATTGTTCCCGCTTGCGCCTTAACCCAACGAGTTTTGAAGAGCAGTTTAGCCAGCAAACCAAGCGTCAATACTCCAAGTATTGTATACACACCCGGCACTGGAACCGGACCGCCCCATAACCACCAAGCAGAGAAGAAAAGTTTTTCCGCTTCATAAAGCCCGATATAGCGTTGCGAAATTGTCCCGATTACAAGCAGCACCATAAGCCATGGCATAACCCAGAAAATCAGCGCTGGACTGGTGAAAAAGTTCAAAATGCGAGAGGCATAATTTGGCATAAATCAGCTATTACAAAGAAAATGAGGCAATTACCATCAAGATTCTGCCCTTAAAAGGCTTTCACCCCTTGCAACTGCCGCGGTGGAAGCTTAAAAACGTTCCATGAGCAGTTTTCAAGATATTATCCTTAAGCTCCATCAGTTTTGGGCAGATCAAGGTTGTGTGATTTTGCAGCCCTATGATGTTGAGATGGGCGCTGGAACTTTCCACCCTGCCACAACGCTACGTGCACTCGGACCTGATCACTGGAAGGCCGCTTATGTGCAACCTTCACGCCGCCCTTCGGATGGCCGCTATGGTGAGAACCCAAACCGCTTACAGCATTACTATCAATATCAAGTTGTACTGAAACCTTCGCCGGATAATATCCAGCAGCTCTATTTAGACAGCTTAAAAACCCTCGACATTGATCCCCTCCTGCATGATATCCGCTTTGTAGAAGATGATTGGGAAAGCCCAACGCTTGGCGCTTGGGGCCTCGGTTGGGAAGTATGGTGCGACGGAATGGAAGTCACCCAATTTACTTACTTCCAACAAGTTGGTGGCTTTGAATGCAAGCCTGTGACCGGCGAGCTCACTTACGGCCTAGAACGTCTCGCTATGTATATTCAAGGCGTTGAGAATGTCTATGACCTCGACTTTAACGGCGATGGCGTGACTTACGGCGATGTGTTCCTCGCCAATGAGCAACAATTCTCTGCCTATAATTTGGATGTGGCAGATACAGCCTTACTATTCCGCCAGTTCGATGATGCAGAAAAACAATGTAACGAGCTGCTAGAGCATAAGCTGCCCCTACCCGCTTATGATCAGTGCATTAAAGCCAGTCACGCCTTTAATCTGCTTGATGCTCGCGGAGTGATCTCTGTTACCGAACGTGCTGCCTATATTGGCCGTGTACGCGCCCTTGCGAAAGGCTGCTGTAAAAAATATTTAGAATCAATTACACCAAGCGAGGCAGCCGCATGACTCTCACCATGTTCAAAGCGAAGATCCATCGGGCAACCGTTACGAATGCTGACTTGCATTATGAAGGCTCTATCACGGTGGATCCTGACTTACTCGAAGCAGCAGGTATTTTGCCTTATGAGCAAGTAGATGTACTGGATATTAATAACGGTAACCGCTTTACGACTTACACGATTGAATCTGAAAAGCGTGGAGATGGCGAAATTCAAGTGAACGGTGCGGCAGCGCATTTAGTCGATATTGGCGACTTGTTGATCATTATCGCCTATGCTGAGATGAAGCCTAAAAAGGCAAAGAAACATAAACCCACTGTTGTGTTGGTGGATGAAAAGAATAAACCGGTAAAATAAAGATTATGGCGAACCTACTCCTCGAATTATTTTCTGAAGAATTGCCTGCTGGAATGCAGCCAAAGGCAGAGAGCTGGTTGCGTGAGAATCTACTTAAAGCCCTTAAAACCGCAAAACTTGAGCATGGCGAGGTTTCCACCTTCCGTACTCCTCGCCGTTTAGCGGTGATTGTGAATGACCTACCTGCACGCCAACCGGATGTTGCCGAGGAGCGTAAAGGCCCTGCGACAAGCGCACCTGAGCAAGCATTAGAAGGTTTCTTACGTAGCACTGGCCTGACCAAAGATCAGCTAGAAACGCGCGAGATAAAAGGTAAAGATTATTTCTTCGCGGTGATTAACGAAAAAGGCAAAGCGACAGGCGATGCGTTAAAAGCTATCATCGAGCAGTTACTTGGCGACCTACCTTGGGCGAAATCGATGCGCTGGGGTGATTACGCGCTTAACTGGGCGCGTCCACTACAAAATATCTGCTGTATTCTTGATAGCGACATTGTGCCAATTGAGTTCGCTCACCTAAAAGCCAATAACCTCACTTACGGCCACCGTTTCCACGCACCGGCGGAAATTACACTAACTTCATCAGATGATTATGAGGCCACTTTAAAGAAAGCCTATGTGATTGCCGATGGCGTAAAGCGTGAAACGATGATTAAGCAAGCGATTGATAAACAAGCTACATCCTCCGGTTTAACTGTGATGGAAGACCCTGCCCTCCTGTTAGAAGTGACCGGCCTTGTTGAATGGTCAGTGATTCTTGAAGGCTCCATCGATGATAGCTTTATGGACTTACCACCCGAAGTGATGCGCTCCGAAATGCGCAATCATCAGAAGTATTTTACACTACTTGAAAAAGACGGCACAGCCGCTTCGAAGTTTCTTATCACCAGCAACATTGAAGCCTCTGATGGTGGCAAAGCAGTGATAGCTGGCAATGAGCGTGTATTACGTGCGCGCTTAGCTGATGGTCAATTCTTCTACCATAAAGATCAACAGCAACCGCTAGCACAGTGGAACGAAAAACTAAAATCTGTCGTATTCCATACGAAGCTAGGCACAGTGGCAGATAAAATAGAACGAATCGGTAAAACTGCTAAAGCACTTTGCGAGTTTATTCCTTCAGCAGATAAAACGCAGGTGGCACGCGCAGCTGAATTGTGCAAAGCAGATTTAGCCACCGGAATGGTCGGCGAGTTTGCTGACCTGCAAGGCACGATGGGGCGTTATTACGCTCTTGCGCAAAACGAAACGCCGGCAGTAGCCGATGCAATTAGTGAGCATTACCTGCCGCAAGGCCCCAAATCGCCGGTGCCAACACAACCGGTGAGCATTGCTATCGCTTTAGCAGATAAATTAGATACTCTAACAGGGTTATTCGGCGCAAAAGAAATTCCGACAGGTTCAAAGGACCCCTTCGCACTGCGTCGTGCAGCTTTAGGCGTTATCCGTATCATTCTTGAAAATGAATTACGTTTACCTCTCAGCCAGTTCACTGGCGACGATGAAGCGTTACAGGCTTTCTTCCTTGAGCGCCTACGCGGTGTATTGAAAGATAAAAGTCTGCGTCATGATGTAATCGAGGCGGTGCTGACAAATACACAAGATGATGACTTCCTTCGTCTCACACGCAAAATCGAAGCACTGCAAGATTTCATGCAGGGTCAAGATGCATCAGCATTGCTAACTGCTTATGGCCGCGCAGCCAATATCTTAGCTAAAAGTGATTCTAAGGCACAAGGCAATGTGAGCACCGAATTATTAGAACAAATGGAAGAAAAAACATTATTCGAAGCGATGAACTCAACAGCAAGCGCTGTGGATGCTCATCTCGCGGCTGAAGCTTACGGTGAGGCGCTTACCTCTTTTGCCGAACTTCGCCAACCGGTTGATGCCTTCTTCGATAAAGTAACCGTAAACGCAGATAATGCTGATTTACGACAAAATCGTTTAACTCTTCTTTCAGCATTGGTAGATAATATGCAAAATATTGCCGACTTTAGCCAAATCCAACAAGCCGCATAGATAAGGAAATAACCATGACACAATATGTATATAGCTTTGGTCCAAAAGGTTCAGAAGGTGCTGCTAGCATGAAAAACGTGCTCGGCGGCAAAGGAGCAAACCTAGCGGAAATGGCAAATCTTGGTTTACCAGTTCCTCCCGGCCTTACGATTACGACTGAATGCTGCAAGGTTTATAACGATGCTGGCAATAATCTGCCAGAGGGTGTGATGGATAGCGTAATGGAAGCACTCAAGAAGGTGGAAACCATTACAGGAAAACAATTTGGTGGCGCGGACCCACTCCTACTTTCTGTACGCTCTGGTGCAGCAATATCAATGCCTGGTATGATGGATACGGTTCTAAATCTTGGCCTTAATAGCGCTACCGTTGAAGCGCTAGCAGATAAAGCCGGTGACTCACGTTTTGCATGGGATAGCTATCGTCGTTTCATTCAAATGTTTTCGGATGTCGTGCTTGAACTCGATAGTTTCGCATTTGAGCAAATGCTGGATGAAAAGAAACTTATGCTCGGCATTGTAGAAGATACGGATTTAAGCGCAGAGGATCTCAAAGACCTAGCCAATGAGTTTATGCAAGTGGTGAAAGATGAAACTGGAAAACCATTCCCACAAGAACCTCGCGAACAACTTGAAATGGCAATCCGCGCGGTATTTGATAGCTGGATGAATCCGCGTGCGATTACTTATCGCGATATTCATGAAATTACCGGTCTTGCGGGAACCGCAGTTACCGTACAAGCCATGGTATTTGGTAACCGTGGCGATGATTGTGCAACAGGCGTTGCCTTCACTCGTAATCCTTCAACCGGTGAAGCAGGTATCTTTGGCGAATATCTCATTAATGCACAAGGTGAAGATGTCGTAGCGGGTATCCGCACGCCATTGCCAATCGCACAAGCAGCCGAAACTGCAGACGAAAAAGGCAAATCTATGGAGGCCGTGATGCCAGAACTCTTCAAAGAGTTCCTTGCATTGGCTGAAAAACTTGAAGGCCATTACCGCGATATGCAGGACATCGAGTTCACGATTGAAAAAGGACAGCTCTGGATGCTGCAAACACGTAATGGCAAACGTTCTGCAGCAGCCGCAGTCTCTCTCGCAGTTGCCTTTGCAAATGCAGGTATCGTCACAAAAGCCGAAGCCGTTAAGCGTGTAGATGCACTCTCACTCGAACAACTCCTTCACCCGATGATTGATCCAAATGCAGAGATCATCGTGTTAGGCCGTGGCTTACCCGCCTCTCCCGGTGCAGCCTGCGGTAAAATTGTATTTGATGGCGAAGAAGCCCATGAAGCCGCTGCGAATGGCGAATCCGTTATCTTGGTTCGCGAAGAAACCAGCCCTGAAGATATTCAAGGCATGCACGCAGCAATGGGTATTCTTACCGCACGTGGCGGCATGACATCGCACGCTGCCGTAGTTGCTCGCGGCATGGGCAAACCATGTGTTTGCGGCGCAAGTAGTTTACGCATTAATGAAGCTGCAGGCACTGTAACCATTGCCAATGAAACACTCAAAAAAGGCGACATCATCACCTTGGATGGCAGTAAAGGTGAAATCTATACGGGTGAATTGCCAATGGCAGCCCCCGCTCTCTCAGGTGATTTCGAAACGCTTATGGGTTGGGCAGACTCACATCGCAACCTACAGGTTCGTGCTAATGCAGAGACGGTAGAAGATATCCAAACTGCCCTTGAATTTGGCGCTGAAGGTATTGGCCTTTGCCGTACGGAACATATGTTCTTCCAACCAGAGCGTATTACTGCCATGCGCGGGTATATCCTCGCTGAAGATGAAGGTTTGAAACAAAAGCTTCTCACTCAACTAGCAGAATTCCAAAAACATGATTTTAAAGCCATCTTTGAATTGATGCGTGAAAAACCCGTCACAATTCGTTTACTAGACCCACCTTTACACGAATTCCTACCGCATGATGCGGCATCAATGGCTGAAGTTGCAAAGCTTACCGGACTTTCTGTTGAAATTTTAGAAAAACGTACTGAAGCACTTTCTGAAACTAACCCAATGCTTGGTCACCGTGGAGTTCGCCTTGGCATGACCCACCCAGCACTTTACGAAGCACAAATTCGAGCAATTCTCGAGGCGGCAACTGAAACCGGCGAGGAAGTCGTTCCTGAAATTATGGTTCCTCTTGTTATGTCGACAGAAGAGTTACGCATTTTGCGCGATGTAACACGTGATGTGGCCGACCAACTGGGTACGCAAAACTACCTCTTCGGCACGATGATTGAACTACCAGCCGCTGCCTTAATTGCCGACGAATTGGCCGAAATTGCGGATTTCTTCAGCTTCGGTACAAATGATCTCACGCAAACCACGCTTGGTATGTCTCGTGATGATACCGGCGCTCTATTGCAAAAATACCGTGATTTAGGGATTATTGATCGCGATCCATTCATGGCCCTTGATCAAGAACGTGTGGGTAAATTAGTGCAGCTCGCTACTGAAAAAGCCCGCGCGGTTAAAGCAGATATCAAACTAAGTGTCTGTGGTGAACAAGGCGCAGACCCTGAAAGCATTGCCTTCTGTCATGCAATAGGCCTCAACACCGTTTCATGCTCGCCTTACCGGGTGCCTGTCGCCCGCCTAGCCGCTGGTCAAAACACCGAAGAGGAAACCAGCAAAGCGGCTGCTGCGTAGCCTTAACTATCAGCAAAAATGTGAGTTTCTTCCTTACCGCCTGGGTGCGTGATGGCGCCCTTCTCTGCTGTGCCTACGGTTTGTGCGTATTTCCATAACGCACCGGAATTATAATCAGTCTTACGCGTTTGCCATTTCTCGCGACGAGCTTTGAGTTCATCTTCGGTTAAATCCACATCTAAGCGGCGTGTGTCTGCATCAATTGTGATAACATCACCATTGGCAATTAAGCCAATGGGTCCACCTTCTGCTGCTTCAGGGCCAACATGACCAATGCAGAAACCACGTGTGCCACCACTAAAGCGACCATCAGTAATGAGTGCAACCGTCTCGCCTTTGCCTTGACCATAAATGGCAGCAGTGGTGGAAAGCATTTCTCTCATTCCAGGGCCACCTTTGGGACCTTCATAACGAATAACGATCACTTCGCCTTCTTCATATTCACCTTTACCAACCGCTTCAAACGCATCTTCTTCGCAATCGAACACGCGTGCTGGGCCCGTAAATTGACGTGCTTTTAAACCTGCGACTTTCACAATTGCCCCTTCTGGCGCAAGGTTACCTTTCAGCGTAACAACGCCGCCCGTTGGTGCGAGCGGTTTATTATGCGGGTAAACAACATCTTGCCCGTCAGGCCATTTCACATCAGCGAGGTTTTCGGCCATGGTTTTGCCTGTTACAGTCATACAATCACCATGAAGATAGTCACCTTCAAGCAGTGTTTTGAGTACGATTTGCACCCCACCTACTTCAAATAAATCTTTCGCGACATATTTCCCACCCGGTTTAAGGTCGGCCAAGTAAGGCGTGCGATCAAAAATGGCACCTACATCATGTAAATCGAAATCAATGCCACACTCATTCGCCAATGCAGGTAAATGCAAACCTGCATTCGTTGAGCCACCGGTTGCGGCAACAATCGCTGCCGCATTTTCTAGCGCTTCACGCGTTACAATATCACGCGGACGAATCTTATTTTTAATGAGATTCATCACGGCCTCACCCGAACGAAACGCATAATCATCACGCGATTCATAAGAAGCGGGAGGCCCTGAAGATCCTGGTAATGCGAGGCCAATAGCCTCTGACACACAAGCCATCGTGTTTGCTGTAAATTGTCCACCACACGAACCGCCAGATGGACAGGCCACTTGCTCTAATGCTTCCAACTCTTCTGTGCTCATATTGCCAGCAGAATGTTGGCCTACTCCTTCAAACACATCAACAACGGTAACTTCTTTACCCTTATATTGACCGGGTAAAATAGAGCCACCGTAAAGGAAAACGGACGGTACATTTAGGCGCACCATCGACATCATCAAACCAGGGAGTGATTTATCACAACCTGCCAACCCGACAATCGCATCATAACAATGACCGCGCATAGTGAGTTCAACAGAATCCGCAATAATATCACGACTGACAAGCGAAGCTTTCATGCCTTGATGTCCCATCGCGATACCGTCAGTTACGGTAATGGTAGTAAATTCACGAGGGGTCCCCCCTGCAGCATGGACGCCTTTTTTCGCTACCTGAGCCTGACGCCCAAGCGTGATATTACAAGGTGCAGCCTCATTCCATGTTGTCGCAACACCGACTAAAGGTTGATCGATTTCCTTTTTGCCCAATCCCATCGCATAGAGGTAACTGCGGTGAGGCGCGCGCTCTGGCCCTTGGGTTACATGGCGACTCACCAGCCGTGATTTACCGAACTCTTTAGTCATAATAAACTCTGATAGATTTTAGTAAGGTTGGTACCTTGCCACACGTTGCCCTGAATTACCAGCGGCTTGATAGTAGCCAAGTGTTTGCATCATTGGCTGATCACGACGCGCAACAGCAATCGCCATTGGTGTAACGCCACTCATATCGTTCACATAAGAATTTGCACCCGCACGAAGAAGGATTGTTACCATATCTTGGCGACCAAGGAAAACGGCACGATGCAACGGCGTTGCCCCATAACGATCCTGATGACTTGGGTTCCCACCCAAGGCCAATACAAGCTGAAGCGTGGTCGTCGCACCCGCTTTTACTGCATGCATCACAAGATCTTCACCTTTGCTATTCACAAGAGAAATCGGTACACCTGTACGCAAGATAGCACGCACCGCATCCGCATCATTTGCTCCGACAGCACCAAACATATGCGCTTCAATTTCTTTTTTGTACAGCGCATGCGGCAAGTGACGGTTTGCATTACTATACTGCTTACGATAAATGCGCGGAGGAAGTTTTTGCGTTTTAAAATTACGCGGCCACACAACACGCTTACTATCATCGCCTAACGCAATATCGCCTAAATTAGCGCCATCTTCATCGTAACTGTCACCGCTATTGATTTCCTTATCAATCAAATCAGCAAGACTCGTCGTATCGTCTAACTCACGGTCAGCAATAGTTTTGGTATCAGACTTCTTCATCATTGGCTTTTTGGTTGCCACTTTCTTTTCAACAACATCGCGATCTTGTGGAAGCGGTTTTAATGACGGTAATGTTTCATCAGTCATCCAACTTGGCAACATGTCTGCTAGCTCAGAATCAATCGGTGTCTCCTCTGGCAATGCTGGTGCTTCTAAATCTGCAACAGAAGGTTCTTCTTTTGTTTTTTCCATTTCAGCTTTAGGAGCCGCTTCTGATACCGTGTCAAAACTAGGTAATGCAGGCAAAGCGGGGAGTTCCGGCGCTTCTAATATATTAGCGATCTCGGCATCAGGATTAACCTTAGGTGCTTCTAGAGTTGGAAGTTCCGGCATTTCTCGTAGTTTCGGCTCTTGTAATGAATCGGCAATTTTTGCATCACTCACAGCTGGTTTTTCCATCGCAGGCATTTCCGGCAACTCCGGCATTTCAGGCACTGCTTGAGCCACTGCCTCACCTGTTGGTGGTGCTGGCAACGCGGCAGGATCGAATAATCCAAAATCTGGTAGCGCTATATCATCGCCAGTTGGCAACTCAGGAACGGCAAACATATCCTCTGCAGCTACATCATTGGCAGCGGGCAACTTAGGCATTTGCGGCACTTCTGCACCAACTGTTTCTGGAGCTTGTACCTTTGGCGCTTCTGCAACGGGAGCAGGCGCGACTGGTTCCGGTGTTTTAGTTGGTGCTGGCGCTTCCATTCCAGGCAATGGAGGAAGTGGAGGTAAAGCAGGTAAGCCTTGTGCTGCCACAAATGTTGGCATCGAGGCAGCGACTATCATCCACAGAAACATATTTGTTATCTTTAGAAAATGCGCGTTATTTTTGCTTTTTTTATGCATTTGAACTCTACTCTACACAAGCAAAAGGAAGCTGACTATCTAAAAGTTAACTTCAAAAGAAATAAAATAAAATAAGCTTAGAACTCAGCAGCTTGAATCCGTTATTCAGCGAGCTTCTTAACTTCTTTTTGAACCACACGTTCTACTACAGCAGGAAGGTTTTTATCTAACCACGCTTTTAACATAGGGCGCATGGCTTCGATCATTAAATCTTCAACACTTGTACCTGACCGCAAAGCAAGACCGTCCGAAGCTTCAGCTGAATCTGCAGCCTGCTTTACTTCGTCAAAAATAGCCGAGGTAACCGCTGCAGTACCCTCTGAAACGAGAGTATCAGTAGTTTCTTCAACATCCACTTCTGGAACCGATGGAGTCACCACCATATCGACAGGAGCTACGACCTCTTCTAAAGCTTCTTCGACAATTTCTTCTACAGGATTAACAATCTCTTCTTCAATAGGAGTTTCTTCTTCTAAAATTTCGGTTAATTCCAAAATGTCAGAATCTAAATCATCTTTACTTTCATGACTTGCATCGGTTGCGTCCTCAGCAAGAATTTTATCAAGCTCATCCAAGTCATCTCCCCCTACAGCAGGCTCAGCAGATACTGGCTCTTCCTTTTTAGCAGACGACTCTTCGACAGTTTCTTCTGCTTCCTGCTTTTCATCTTCTGTGATAATACGGCGAATAGACTGAAGGATCTCTTCCATCGACTGATCCTCAGTTTCCGCCGCCTTCACTGCCTCTGTTTCGTTCATACTATTCCTGTGTTTTTATTATTATAACAGTATTTTTTCGTTAAAAGCCAATAAATTGATATTCCGTATCATCATAATAGCCTTCGGCATCATAAAGCGACACATCTAATCCCATATTTCGGGCTGTCAAACGTCCTAAGACACCTAAAACTGAGTAAGCTGCGACGATTTTGTTACGCTCTGCAATCACTAACTGTACTTCTGCATTAAATAACTCTCGTTCTGCATCTAACACATCCAACGTAGTACGAGACCCATATTGCTGCTCTTGACGCACACCTTCAAGAGCAACTTGGGCTGCTTCAATCGCCAATCGATTCGATTTAATAGTAGCTATGGCAGCTTGCAGCTGCTCCCAAGTAGCTACTGCGGAGCTTCGGACCTGATTGCGAATATCTGCTACTTGAAAGCGGCTCTGATGATACGCTTCTTTGGCCTGCCTAATTTGGGAATAACGCGAACCACCAGTGAAAATCGGTAATGTCGCTGATACAATCAGTTGATCCTGATCGAAATCATTATTGCCGAAAACACCTGTCCCCTCTCGACGAGAAACAGTCCCTTCTAAATTAACTGAAGGTAACAATGTGCCCACATTCGCATCAATGTTATGATCTGCGGCCTTTTCTAACAGTTCTGCTTCACGCACTGTCGGATTATGCTCCATTGCCAAAGCTATGTATTGCTCCAGTGTGCCTGGCAATTCAGGGAGTTTGGTTAATGCTTTAAGGCTAGTAGGAGCTTCTCCAATTTCTTCTAAATACGTTGCTTTAGCTGATTCCAGTTGCCCTTTACTATTAATAACATCCGACGAAGCGAGCGCCAAACGAGCGCGCGATTGCGCAACATCCGTACGTGTATCTTCACCTACGGCAAAGCGCTGCGAAGCCGCCTCGCGCTGGCGATCCAAAACATCACGATTCTTTTGACTCAACTCATAAACCGCGGTGGCACGCACCACCTCTACATAAGCTGTAATTGCTTCTAATAGAGTATTTTGTTCTATTTGTACGAGGCGCTGAAGAGCGGCATCTACCTGACGACGCGCCGATTTCGTATTTGCATATGTTGTGCCTCCTCTAAAGATAGGTTGGACAACCGAAAGCGATTTCGCTTCTGAATCCGAACTTGCCCAATCCGTTCCGTTGCTACGGGTGCGCTGCTTTCCTTTACTATAGGCGATATTTGCATTAGGAAGCGCCCCTGCAAGAGCCTGCGGCACTTGCTCAACAGAAGCCTGAAAAGCACGACGCTGCGCTTCAAGCTCTGGGTTCTTATTATAAGCCTTGGAAAGTGCGTCTTTCAATGCAGGTTCTATCCTCTCACCTAGGTCTACAGGCTCTTTAAGAGTTGTAGCCACTCCTTCTTCTGGCACTTCAATAATTTCTTCGACTATCTCGACAGGTACTTTCGTTATTACTTCTTCAGCAACATCGCTTTCAACAGCTTCTTCGATCACCTCTACAGCCTCTTGAACTTCTTGCGAGGCTAAAGGAACACCTTCATCCATTTGCATCAAAATTTTAGCTTCTTCTTCTGCAGAAATAGCCTCTAATTCATTTATTTCCTCAAATTCTGTTACTTGCGCATAGGTGGGAGAAGCGGCGGCAACAACACCCGCTAATAAAAGATAAGTATATCGAGAAAAAATCATCATCTATCCTTAAAAAGAAAATTTAGCTTTAGCTTCAAAACCTTCTAACAAAGGAGTCGCAGCTTCGAAAAGTACTTGTTTGTGAATATCAGCACCAACACGTGTCCAACAGGTTGCTTGCCCTACTCCCGCTGTTCCATGCTGAGCAGTTATATTGCTCGCTTCAATAGCAATCACACGCCCGCCTTCGGCGAGTTGTTCAAAAATTTCTTGCGGAATTTCCGCCACAGAACCATTGATAAAAATGAGATCATAGGGCGCCTTTAAACTGTGTCCACCTGCAATCGAGGCGCATAAAAGCTGAACACCGCTCTGCATTTCACGTAAATTCTTTCGTGCCACTTCTGCCAACTCTCCAACAGATTCTACGGCAACGACATTGTCCGATAATTGCGAGAATATAGCGGCAGAGTAACCTGTCCCACAAGCAATATCGAGCACTCGATCATCCTTCTTAATATCAACCTCTTGCAGCAAACGAGCAAAAACTCTGGGCTCCATCAAAGAACGATCATGCCCCAAAGGAATATCCTCATCAATATAAGCAGCCTCTACAAAGGCCTCAGGAACAAACTTTTCACGTGGAATTGCCTCCATCGCAGCAATCAATCTTACAGCACTGACACCAGATGGCTCCAACTGGTTGGTGATCATATTAACACGGGCTTGCGACGAATAAGCCATAGTAAAATTCCCTCATATTATAAGCTGCCTGTTCCTAGCAAGCTTTGTCGAACCATGCCACAAAAACATTCAGTGTCTATGTTTTTATCTGCAAGTTTTGTCACTTTCCACTTGTCTAAACTCTTGAGATACGTTCTATAAGACACGCGAGGCTAGGTAGCAAAGTGGTAATGCACGGGACTGCAACTCCCTGATCGCCGGTTCGATTCCGGCCCTGGCCTCCAGTTTTTTATTTTTAGGCGTTGCTTCTTGTGCCAGAAAAGGTAAACGTGGCGTAATAAATTAAGAATAAAAGGCAGGGGTCTACGGTGCACTTTGTTAAGTTTTTATCATTCTTTCTTTTGGGAATCAGTGCATTCTCAACGATCAGCTTGGCTGATACCGTATTTATGGTTCAACTAGGAAGCTATGAAAGCGACTCAAAAGCGAATGCCGCTTGGGATCAATTAAAAGAGGAGAATGCTAACCTTTTAGAAGGCCTCTCTCATTTAAAGAGTCGTATTGTTCTACCCCCAGATAATAAAGAGACGTTTCGTCTTCAAGCTGGCCCCATCACAAACCGCGTGAAAGCGAAGAAAATTTGCGCAACACTGCGCGAGAACAAAGACGATTGCTTCGTAGTGGAAACAGCCATGTTTGTTGGTGAACAACAATTTGACGTTGCTGATATTACACCTGACATTTCAGACATAACCACTACTGCGAACGCAACCGAAACTGCAATTACCGCCGCAGGTAGTTCTATCGCAGTAGGTGCAAGCAATGTTTTAGATAGCATTACCAATGCAATCACATCACCTTTCAGCAGTGATAAAGAAGATGACACAGATGAAGTGACCGAAGCCACGGCAAAAGAAGTGCTAGCCCCTGCAGAAGAGCTCGCCGAAGCTGTAACAGAGACTGAAGAAGCCATAGAAGAAATTTCTACGACTGAAACTTTCTTTCCTTGGCTACGACGCAAACGAGGAGCGAAGCGCATCACACGAAGCCTAGAAGCCCCAACGCCCATTGAAACTTCTGATATAGAGGTTGAAACGGTTGAAGAAGCAGAAGAAGCAGTCGAGGAGACAAAAGAAGAAATTGCTATTGTTACGCCAAAACGCCCTCTACCAAAAATCGAAAAGCCAGAAGTTGAAACTCAAGAGCTTCCTCCAACTCCCGTCATTAATAAAGCATTATTGAAGCAGATAAAACCTGTTACGCAAGCACCCCGTATCGAGCGCCCATCACGTGTACGCAGCCGCGGTTTAGAGTCTGCCGTGATTATGCAACCACTTCCGGGAGTGAAAAAAGCAACCAAACCAAACTTAAACCGATTTGATAAGCCAGTTACAATTGCAAAACCAATCACACCAGCAACGGACGGCTCAGTTGAGGTGGCAGAAGCTATCCCCGTACCACTTTCAGATATTACAGAAGCGACCCGTGCCGCTGGGTTTGAACCTAAAGTGAAGCCTAACCTCCCTGTATTTAGAGGCCGCAAAGCACTGGGTTGGCGCGGAACCCCATCGCAAAGCTTCTTGCAACGATCACTTTGGGTAAAACTCAATTATTTTGAGACAAATGCTAAGGCGACAAATTATTGGAACGAATTACGCCGCAAACAACCTGAACTTACTAAAAAACTTCGTATGCGCCTAACTCAGCCATATAGTCAACGCCGTAACGGTAAACGTGTTTCTATGCAGTTAGGTCCATTCATTGAGTATAAGGATGTACAAGCACTTTGTAAGGTGGCAGGCAAACCTGGTCTTATTTGTGAAATTCAACGTGATACAGGCGTTTCAGCCACAAAAGCTGATCGCGGAGCCGAAGATCGCCCGCGCACCACTTCTCGCCGTGCTGTTGCACAGCAAAAACGCCGTAACATCCGCAATGCTCGCACTCAGTTCTGGGCACAGATGGGAAGCTACCGCAATCGCGGTGATGCAATGAAAGTATGGGGTGAATTAAAAGCTCGCCATACAGAGTTACGCGGTAAAGCGCCGCACTTAGCGCACCCAGCTCAATCTAGCAGCCGCCGTACTGTTTATCGCTTACGCACAGGACCTTTCGCGACACGTAATGCCGCTCAAACACTTTGTAGTGACTTAAATTCTGATGCAACGCCTTGTATCGTTGTAACACATTAGAAGTTAATGGTTAGAGGCTAATTAGCGCGAACGCTGGCTTGATGGCATGCGTGAAGCATCCACCTTATTTCGATGATGGAAAGATTCTTTTTCAAGGTTTGGCGAATCATTACTCGTCATTTCATGCTCATGCTTTTCTAGTTCCATCTCCTGCATTTCAGCTGCCGTACTTTTAGGCATTTCTTTCTCAACCTTCTCAGCTGCGGTGGCAATCGCCTCATCGCTCCGAGTATCTTCTCGCCCGCCATGACGCTTACGTTCTGGTTTTTGGTAATTACTCTGTACATCATAGTAGCCACTGCGTGCGCCTTGAATGCCTTTATAGGCAGCCGTTAGGCCAACACACATCATCACCCCAGCACCCACCGAAGCAAACGGCAGGACCATGACAGCAGGTACAGCAATCACTAGCCCCCAAAACACTCCATTAAGAAGCCCCATTGCACCGCCGCCTACAGTCGCAAGCAGCTTCTTCGCTTCACCTGAAGCAGTCTGCGCACCATAGAGACGAGCATCTTCACGATCGTCATGTATTGGTCTTCTTTCGGTATCAGCAGAATTTCCCATGCTTTAAGTGTACGGAATAACCGTTACAATTTGATGACAAACGCATCGATTAAAAATATTAAAAATTGGATGGAACGCATAGATAAAGAAAATCTATCTAACCTTGATGAACATCACCGCTAGGCATTCTGGCGGATATAGGCTACATCCAGCTTATGACCGCCAATCAACTCCCTACCCAACGTGAATTTTTAGGACTTGCCATCCCCAATATGATGGCTGGGCTTGCGGTGCTGGTAACACAGCTTGTTGATCTAGCTTTTCTTGGTCATTTGGACGATATTTCGCAGCTATCGGGAGTCGTATTAGCTTCAGTTATTTTTGATTTTATCTTCTGGTGTTTTGCCTTCCTACGTATTGGTACAACAGGCTTAACTGCTCAGGCTATAGGGCGAAAGGATACAGCCGAAGATGCTGCCATGTTATGGCGTGCAGCTTTGCTGGGGCTTACCATTGGCTTGACGATAACCCTCTTACAAAAACCTATTGAATCTATCAGTTTTTCGATTTTGGCGGGTGAAAATCATGTAGAAGCGGCTGGGCGCGATTATTACCATACCCATATTTGGGGTGCTTTGCCGATTATGATTAACCTAGCCATTATCGGATGGTTATTAGGGCATGGCAGATCTATGACCGTATGGATATTACATACGGTTTGGCAGGTTTCTAATATCGGGTTTAATTATCTGTTCATTGTAAAATATGGCTGGGGCGCTTGGGGTGCTGGTTTGGGCACTGCCTTAGCTGAATGGATCTCTCTAGGGTTTGGTATTGGCGCCGTATGGTATCATTGGGGTGGCATTCCTCGGTTTGATAAAACACGAGTGTTTCATAAAGCAGAATTTATTCAATTACTCACGCTCAATAGCGCAATTATGATGCGTACTTTTCTGCTGATGAGCGTGCTCGCCGCATTTACTAATATCTCTGCCACTTTTGGTACAGTAATGCTGGCAGCTAATGCGCTAGTAATGAAGCTTTATATCTTCTGCGCCTTTGTGATGGATGGCTATGCGATTGCATTAGAAACACTGGCGGGGCAATCCTCTGGAAGTCAAAATAAAGCAAAGCTTAAACGCTCCTTTAGCCTCGCCGTAAAATGGAGCATAGGATCGACACTAGGCTTTATCCTTTTCTACCTCGTTGGGCTTGAATTTGCGCTCTCCATTCTCACCGAGCATCAGAATATCATCGATGCCGCAAAGCCTTACCTATATTGGCTGTGCAGCACTTTGCTGCTTGGCGGGCTTGCCTTTGTGTATGATGGCTTTTTCTACGGTTTAGCAAAGCCAAAGTTGCTTTTTAAATCAATGATATTTGCCGCTCTTGCCTATGCACCTCTCGCTTATTATGCGTGGAGCTACCACAACGCCCATTGGCTATGGTTCGCATTCTTTATCTTCACCGTTGTGAGAGTGGCAACGCTAGTTAATCCCGCACGGAAAGCGTTGCAGTAAACGCTTTCGCCACACTTACGGTAACACTATCAACAATCGTTAGAGCAGTCGCTTGCTTAGGGCGTTCAACCGTGATGGCAGAGTCACAATCGACGTAAAAACTTGTGATCATCACATCGACAGATTCGCAATCTTCAATCGCAGCGATACGACGTTTTGGGAAAGCAATTTTCTTATCTTTATAATGGAGGATGCACCCTTCCCCATCGCATCGATAGCCCTCTCCTAGCCCTTCCGCTTTCGCAAATTTTTCGACTCCCAACGCTTCTTGCCACAACCCTGCTTTAAAATTGCGAGTACTACCACGCAGCATGATATAGCCACCTGATTCCAACTTCACCGCGATTTGCTCTGCCTTTTCGCTCACCAGAATATCGGGTAAACGCACCGTAAAGAAAGGCCCCAGACCAATCAGAATGATTAGCCAGCCTAAATGGCGAATTTTCTGCTGCCAAAAGCATAACCAGCAACAACCAAAAGAAACCACAATCAACGCCCAAAGCGGTGGAGTTGGCACATGTATCATCGCCTCCGGCAGAGCTGCAATGGCCGCGGCAATGGCCGCCACCCAATTTACTCCCAATCCCATGATCCATAAGAACGGAGCTTCTAAACCCAGCGGCATTGCAAGCATTCCGCCTACAGCAGCAGGCATCACCATAAAGCTAAAAATGGGCGAAGCAGCCATATTGGCCAACAGGTGATAATTCGTAAATTGATTAAAATGGTAAGCCGCATAAGGCGAAGTAATAGCACTCGCCACAAAGGTCGTCGCTAACACCCCTCCTACATAAATCATCACTTTCTGTCGCCAACCGTAATGTCCGCCTTTCAATTCACGTTTGGCTCGCTTTCGTCGCCAGAACTCATAAAGCGCAATGATCGACATGGTCGCACTAAAAGAGAGCTGAAAGCTCGGCCCCATGAGTGAGGAAGGTGCGATCAGCAACACAATAATAGCCGCAAGCGCGAGTGAGCGCATCGGCAAAACTTGTCGCTCTAACAGAATAGCCAAGAAGACAAGTGCCACCATCGCATAAGCTCGCTGGGCAGAGACCGGAAAGCCAGCAATGGTGAGATAGGAAAAGCCACCAATTACACAGCCCAATGCCGCCCACTTTTTAACCGAAAAGCGCAGGGCTAAATCCGGAATCAAAACAAACCCATAACGTAATAGAATGAAAAAGACACCGCACACTAAACCAAGATGCAAACCAGAAATCGCCAACATATGTGCTAACCCAGCAGCGCGCATTGCCTCTTTGGTTTCTTCAGGAATGCCTGCCCGTTCTCCTGTAATTAAGGCAGTGGCGATAGCAATGGTTGGAGTATTAAAATGAGGCCGCATTACTGCTTTAATTCGTTTAGCTAACGAGGCTCTAAAATTTGCTAAACGAATACGCCAGTTTTGACCTTCATCCGTTGAAATAATCTCTACAGGATTCAACGCAAAGCCAACTGCACCAATCCCTTTAAAATAAAAATGCCGAGTAAAATCGAAGCCCCCGGGCAAAGCGGGCGGCGGAAGTGGAAATAATCCTCCACGAAGTTTGACTCGTTGCCCTGCGAGCAAATGGGGATTTGCTTTCTTCAAACTTAAACGAATTGTATCTGGCAAGGGATAGCGCGCCCCTCCTTCTACCTCGATCTCGCTTAAAACTAGCTTTTGTTTCCCCTCTTCATTGTTAATCACCTCATTGACCATAGCTTGCAGCGTGAGGATTGCCGTAGGGCGTGTAATGAGTGATTGGCGGAAACGTTCCATCTGCCATTGGGCAGCTACGATTCCTATACCAGCAAAGAAGAAGGCTAATAATAACCCACGCACCCAAGGCATACGCTTCCAAAACACCCACGCAGGAGCTCCTACAGCGATAAACGTAGCTCCAAGATAGGAAGGGGTTTCACCTTGGCAGGAAAAATATAAGATAATTCCACAGGCAATCGCCATTGGTACCCATAACAGCCAACGCGATTGCTCTTCTAGCAGCCAAATTTCAACTTTCTGCTTCCAAACTCCCATGAGCGGCATCCTACCGCTTGACGCAACAAAAGCGACAGTGAATAACACTGGCATGACAGTTATTACACGATTCGCCCCCTCTCCTACGGGTTTCTTGCATATTGGAAACGCCCGCACTGCACTTTTTAATTGGCTATTTTCTCAACACCATCAGGGAAAGTTTCTGTTGAGAGTAGAAGATACCAATAAAGAAAAGTCTACTCCTGAAGCTATTGAAGCTATTCACAATGGCTTGGAATGGCTGGGACTCACCGTAGATGATCAGGTTGTTTATCAATCTGAAAATGCTAACCGACATATTGAAGTTGCACAAGAACTTGTGAAATTAGGTCAAGCCTATAAATGTTTCACTAGCCCAGAAGAGCTAGCAGAACTGCGCGAAGCGGCACAAGCCAAACGCAATGTGTTTCGTTTTCAAAGCCCATGGCGCGATACGCCAGCAAGCGAACATCCAGCCGACACTCCTTACGTAATCCGCCTAAAAGCGCCTAATGAAGGCATTGTACATATTAAAGATGAAGTACAAGGCGATGTTAAAATTGGCGCAGGTGAAGTGGATGATGTAATTCTTCTACGCTCTGATGGCACTCCCACCTATATGCTCGCGGTAGTAAGCGATGATCATGATATGGGCGTCACCCATATTATCCGTGGCGATGACCATCTTACTAACTCCGCTAAACAGCAGCTTATTTACGAAGCGATGGAATGGAATGTGCCTGTTTTTGCCCATATTCCCCTGATTCATGGCCCTGACGGAGCGAAACTCTCGAAACGCCACGGTGCACTCGGTGTCGATGCGTATCGTGAAATGGGCTACTTACCGGAAGCTATGCGTAATTACCTATTGCGCCTAGGCTGGGCATTTGGTGATGAAGAAATCTTCAATCGCGCTGAAATGATTGAGAAATTCTCACTCAAAGGCGTGGGTAAATCTCCTTCACGTTTTGATTTTACTAAGCTAGAAAATTTGAATGGCTTATATATTCGTGAAGCTGACAATCAACGCCTTATTGAGATAATAATTCCTATTATAAACAAAGAATTATCAACTGAAGTTAACGCTTCGCAAAAAGAAAAGCTTACTAAAGGAATTGAGAGCCTAAAAGAACGCGCAAAAACACTAATTGAACTCGCCAACAGCGCGAGCTTCTATCTCCATCACCCCGCCCCGCAGGATGAAAAAGCACAAAACCAGCTTAATGAAGGCAAAGAACTACTCACGGCATTTATTCCTGAGCTAGAAAAACAAACAGAATGGAACCACGAAACCCTGTTTCCCTTCGCCAAAACCTTTGCAGAGCAGCATGACACTAAGGTCGGAAAGTTAATGGCTCCCGTTCGCGTAGCCATTACGGGCAGCACCGCTAGCCCCAGCATGTTTGAGGTTATGGAGATTCTAGGTAAGGACGAAAGTTTGCAACGATTGCGCGAGGCAACAGAAAACCTTGTTTCCACCGTTTAACCCTACTATCTAAGCAATATGAGTATTTTATCGTTAATTATCGCCCCCGATCCTTTCCTAAATCAGGTTTCTGCACCCGTTAAGGAGGTCAATGACAAGATCCGCACATTGCTCGATGATATGCTGGAAACCATGTATGATGCAAAAGGCATCGGCCTTGCCGCCGTACAGGTAGGCCAGCATAAGCGCGTGATTGTGATGGATGTAGAGTGGGATGGAAAAGACCCTGCTTCGCGCAAACCGATTAAGCTCATCAACCCAGAGATTGAAGAAGAGTCGAAAGAAGAATCGAGCTATAATGAAGGCTGCCTATCCTTTCCGGAGCAATATTCAGAAGTAATTCGCCCCGAAACCGTGACGGTTAAATACCTAGATGAAAATGGAAAATCACAAACACTTCAAGCCGGCGGATTGTTAGCAACCTGTGTTCAACATGAGATTGACCATACGAATGGCATTACCTTTGTTAACCATATCTCACGCTTAAAACGTGACCGTATTGTTAAAAAGCTACAAAAAATGAAAAAAGCCGGCGCATTTGATTATGTCGATTGCGGCGACCCAAGTTGCGAGCATGAACATCACTAAACCGTTACGTCTTATTTTCATGGGCTCGCCTGAATTTTCAGTACCGTGCCTCAAAACCCTTATTGATTCTGAACATAAAGTGGTGGCCGTGTATTGCCAACCGCCGCGCCCTGCGGGTCGTGGCCATAAATTACGTAACACGCCTGTGCATGATCTCGCGCTGAAATACGATATTCCTGTGCATCATCCCACCAGCTTAAAATCGAGCGAAGAACAACAAACATTCGCAAATTATGAAACCGATGCGGCAATTGTTGCTGCTTATGGCCTACTGCTACCACAAGCGATACTTGATGCGCCCAAACGCGGCTGCATTAATGTGCATCCTTCTAAACTCCCTCGCTGGCGTGGGGCAGCTCCTCTACAGCGCACCATTATGGCCGGAGATACTGAAACCTCGCTTTGCATCATGCAGATGGAAGCGGGCTTAGATACTGGTCCCATTCTGCTAGAACAACTGGTGGAGGTTCCAACCGGCATGACCGCCGGCAAATTGCATGATGTGATGGCCGACAAAGCAGGTACGGCAATTTTGCAAGTACTAGCAGAAGAACCAGCAGCAATAGCTCAATCAGACGAAGGCGTCACTTACGCTAGCAAGATCGACAAAGCGGAAGCTCGCATTGATTGGGATCAAGCTGCTAAAACCGCCCTACAGCATATCTTAGGGCTATCGCCCTTCCCTGGCGCCTTTACCGAGCTGAATGGTGAGAAACTCAAAATCCTCAATGCAACCCTCGCTGACGGCACTGGCAATGCAGGCGAGTTGTTGGATGATAGCCTAACCGTGGCCTGCGCTAGCGGATCTATCCAACTCACCAAACTTCAACGTGCAGGCAAAAAGCCAATGGAGGCGTCAAAACTCTTGCGCGGATTCAGCATCGCCAAAGGCAGTCAGTTTGATGCCTAGATATAAACTCACCATTGAATATGACGGAACAAATCTTGCGGGCTGGCAGCGACAAGATGGCGTGCCAACCGTGCAGCAATACACAGAAGAAGCGGTCAGCAAGTATTTCGATACGGAAGAACGATTTGTCGTACAATGTTCAGGTCGCACCGATGCGGGCGTGCATGCTCATGGCCAAGTAGCCCATGTGGATTTACCTGAAGCACGTGAAGAATTCTCTGTCGCACAAGGAATCACTCATCACCTATCTACCATGACGTCACAAGTCGTCATCCGCAAAGCGGAACGTGTTGATGATAGCTTCCATGCTCGTTTTGGAGCCAAAGAGCGCAGCTACCAATATCGTATTTTCAATCGCAAAGCACCGCTGGCCATTCATCGCCATCGCGCATGGCAAGTGGCCGAACCACTCGATGAACAAGCTATGCATAAAGCCGCACAGCTTTTGCTTGGCGAACATGACTTCAGCAGCTTCCGCGATAGCCAATGCCAGTCGAATTCGCCGATCAAATCCATTGATTCCATCACTATCATACGTGAGGGCGATGAAATTCTAACCCAATTAAAAGCACGCAGCTTCTTACACCACCAAGTACGAATCATCATGGGTAGCCTGCGAAAAGTTGGCAATGGAAAATGGACAGAAGCCGATTTACAAAACGTCATCGAAGCCAAAGATCGCAAAGCTGCTGGCGAAACCGCACCCGCTTATGGTCTCTATTTTATGAATGTACAATTCTAACTGCTAAAAAGCGCGAGTATATCTTGCTAAACCGCCAATGATATCTTTGGTTACGTTAGCTTCTCTACTCTTTCTCCAGCCTGCTTCGAGAGTGATTCCATTACGAAAATCATACCCTCCAGAAAGCTGTAGCAAATAATCATGATTATCACGACCGCTCGCAACATCGATAAATCGTTTAGTATAGCCAACCGTTACGTTCCAATCCTCATATAACGTGTTAACGTTACTCACACTGTAAAAGCGCGCATCATCAGCCGTGCCATTAAAATGACTAATGGAAGCAAGCTCTAGTAGAAGATCACTTTCCCATTCATCGCTTACCGGAATCAAATAATTTAAGTTAGCGGCGACTCCTTGCTCATCATCAACATCACCTACACCTCGCCCTAAATGTCGAAATGCTAGGTGGTAAGATAAATTTTTGATATCAGCCACTTGTTTACCATCGAGCGAGACCACATAGGAGGAGAAATTTTCTGTATTACTTGCGCCTCCGTCTTGCCTTTTAAGCGTGCTTCTATCCTGCACTATCGAACGCGAGAGGAACGAAGTATCAGTAAAGAACGTACTAAACGTAAAACGGTGCGCGCCCATGTCAGCTAATTCAAATTGGTACGCCCCCCCTAAGCCAATTTTTTCTGTAATCTCATAATCTTCGGCAAAATCTTCACTCCAAATGCCTCGCCCGTAATCCCACGCGATACCAAACGCCGGATTGAACTTGCCAATAAAAGCGCCCCAGGGACCATTCTCATAATTTAGTTTGATCTCTTCAATGAAAACGCCTTCATCATCAAAGAAACGGTTCTCTCCAATAGTAGCGTCAAACACAGGTTCTAGCACCGTCACACTATCAATATAGAAATGCTCGTTTAGCTGTAACGCTGAAGCTAACTCAGCACGCGCAAATAGCCTATCTCGTTCATTATTACGACTATCATGCACTTCTTTTTCAAACTGGGATTCGAGCACAAACTCCCCAGAAAGAGTTGGCACATCAGCCGCAAAGGCCTGATAATTCAACCCAACGCTCAAAAGAAGAGCAATAGCGTAATGAGTAATGCGGTGAAGCATATAAAAAAGACAATTCCTGCAGGACTTACACTGAGATTATTAGGTACTGATAGGTATAATTAGTAAAATCGATCACCTAGATAGTTGCCAACATTCATGATGTCAAATTTCGCGGTTGTTGGCGAACAACCACACCCCTTTTACATATAATCTAAAAGGAGAGTTTTATGTTTCTTTACAAAATAAAATTGCCAATAGTTAGAACGTCTTCATAATTACCAGAAGAAGGCCATTGAGCAACCAGCAGTTGAATTCAAGTCGTAGGAGCAATCATCAGTACCACAGTCAATGCCCAAGTCTTCTATTTGAACGTTATCAACACTGCAATGTGCGGAGATAACCTTGCCCTGAATGGCATTACCATCCCCCCCCAGTAATCCAACGTAAAACTTTCTAGAAAGCTCTGCACTTCGGTAATATCAGAGCCACTCATATAACCAACATGTGCGGCGGAAACACGAATAACCCTACTAATCTCGTTATTTTGGACGCAAAAAACGGCTCGTAGCTCACGAATAATGACGAACATAAAAAAAGGTCATATTCAATGTCGAATACAACCTTCTTTTATTACCAAAATTAAAACCTTTCACCTCAAAACCCCATTTGTTTGAGGATGCTGCTTGCACACTCCCGTCCCAAAACTTCATAGGTCTCTGGGTGGTAGTGGTAAATGTCATCCTTTTTCTTTTCAGGGTTCCAATCACGTGCAGTCGCTAAATTTAGCGGGTCAGCACCAAAGTGGACATTGTCCATCTCAGCGATTAACTCATCCTGAGCTAATCGAATGATTCGGAATGCTTCCTGATAGTCAGCTATTTTATGGGGTGAGAAACCACGGGCAACTGCACCGTCTTCATCAATAGGGCGAGCCTTTATAAGGAAGAAATCAATGGGAACGCCAAGTTCTTTCTCCATATACGCAAAGACTTTTTTAGTGCCTTCCTTGTATCGCTCAACTATTTTCCCTCTTTTAGCTCCTTTTTTGCGTGCAAGATATGAGGCATTACTCTCACCTTGCGACCAAGGCATTTTGATGACAACACCTTCGCCATATTTGGTAACCATGTCAGCATATTGAGCTTTCATGATTTTCACCGAATGAAGGAGTGCACCGCCAGGACGGTTTTCATCAATATACCACCAAACTTTGTCATCACCTTGAGAAGTGGTAATATTATCAACAGTTGAACCCCCTGTCGAAGAGATGATAAACTTTCCGTTAGTTCCTTTAAGTAAAGAAACAACAGGAAGCTCGGTTACAGATTTAATGCTATCTTCGAGGCAACTAGCCCCTGACTCTTTATCACCTATAAAGTTCTTCCAACCACCACCTGCATTACTTTGTCCATTGATAGGCGAGTAAATTGCGGTAATTGGAATATTAGAGGCTTTTTGAACCGTTGCATTCTGACTGCTTTTGCAATTTTGGAAAATAAAACCCATGCTTAGCATGAGAATTATTGTGAAAAATTTTCTAGTCATGGCTTTTGATTTTTAGATTAAAAATAACTCGTCACACAATTTGCCATGAGTGTGAGGAGCTTAATTCAATTACAGTTTTTCGCTGAAAGCGTGGGCAATTTACCTGTTCATAATTATTGAGAGGCATGAACCCTAGCCGCTAAAACGTTTACATAAATAAAATGAAAACACAAAAAACTTGATAGATTATAACAAAAATTAACCATTTGTTCTGTTAAGTATTTATTACATTTTGTTATTCTATCAAATCAATATCCCAGCGTTGGCGGTGGCCGGTATCGAAAATCACTTTCTTGAAACTAATTTTTAGAATTTTCACACGGGCTCATATCCGTAACCCGTAGAGCAGCCTTATTCCTATGATAACTAAACTCGAATTCAGTATGAACACCTTCACAGGATTCATACTGAAAATATAAAATATTGATATTTATGATAACTGGGAATAGGAGCTCGGATTCTTGCTACCATTCATACTGTCAAACATCGTAATTGTTGGCTAACAATGACCAATATTGGTTTCGACAAATAGTCTATTCAAGAACTGTCGCTCGTGCTATTCCTTAGACATGGTGACACCTAAAAAGTTTGAAACTCACTATTTTTTACAAGACAGCAGCCATTCAATGGATGCACTTTTAAGGAACCGATGCGAATCTGAACTTCTGGCACTTGCATACGAGCTAATAAAAGAGTTCGACTTAGATATCTCTCTGAATATAGAAGCGCTGCAAGAAGGTGGAATTAGACAAATATGGGATTTGCTTGGTAAAAACTCCCCACAACTAACTTTTTTCACAGCCATAGCCGCCCTAGTTGTCCCCTTTTATATGAATCATACGGATTCTGAACTGTTAGCTCTACAGAAACAGGACACACTGCTCTCTATCGAGGAACGCCAACTTACTATACGGAAGCTTAAAATCGAATTAGATAAGGGCAAGCTTTCTTCACAGTCTTTAACCACAGCATCCCAATTAGCAAACAGCAATCGGAAGATTATTTATAGAAAGTCAAATTTTTACAACCACCTTCTAAAAACCAGCGATGTCACTCAAGTAGGCTTTTCAGAATTAGGGGAAAACAATCAACCACTATCTAATGAAATAATCATACCCAGAGAAAAATTTTCTCGATTTATTTTACGCTCTAATAAGCTCCCTGTAGAAGTTATTGAAGATGCACAGATAGAAATAGTCTCTCCAGTCTTACGTGAAGGAAATGCTAAATGGAAGGGCATTTATATAGGCGAAACGCCTATTAGCTTTGAGATGAATGATAATACATTTAAAGGGGATGTGCTTGCAAAGAAAGTTAGCTTTACGAATGGAAATATTATTGTTTGCGTACTTGAAATTCATAGAGAGCTTGATGAGGCTGGCGAGATAAAAATCACAAAATACAGTGTAACATCTGTACTCAAAAAAGCAGACAATGGAACGCTTACAGAAACAACTAGCAGCAAACAATATAGATATGAGAAAGAACAGTCTTCCAGACAAACATCACTAAAATTTTAACACATAATTTAAGTCTTAGATTCTATTCCTGCGAATCCATCGCCTTAACAAGTGAATTTGCAACTGCTCTAATCACTGGAACTGCTACAGAATTACCAAATTGCTTATATGCTTGGTTGTCGGAGACAGAATCATAAATAAAGTTATCTGGGAAGCCCTGTAGTCTTGCACATTCTTTTGGGGTCAGCTTTACCGCATGCAACGGCATAACGAAATATCTGACCACAAGTATGCTGTACTCGGTGCGCCATCTCCAACTTACCATCTGCTTCAATAGGACGCAAAGCCTGCAATAGTTCAGGCGGTGTAATCTCAGTAATAGGTTTCTTACCCAATAGTGGGAACACATAACGAGAAAGGCGCTTCATGATATTGGCGGCATACTTAGGCTTCCATGTGTGTAAACGCTGCTCATGCCATTCACGTGCTATCGCCTCAAAGTTACTCTCATAGCGTAACTTGCGATTTAATTTTTCCTGACGTCTGGCAGCAACCGGATCGACTCCTCGTAATAACAACTTCTTATGATTTGTTTTAACTTCTCTGGCTTCCTGTATAGAGACTAGCGGATATTTACCGCAACTGACCTGTCGTCGTTTACCGTTATAGCTATAGCCCATACGCCAATATTTCCCACCATTGGGATGAACCTCTAAATAGAAATTATCACCATCGGATAATTTATACATTTTCTCTTTAGGTTTGGCGTTTTTGACCTGAATGTTGGTTAGTTTCATTATCAATCCCTTCTTTTTAGACGTACGAAAGGGTTCATACGTCGTGAACGATTACGAACAACGCTGAACACCTATAAACAATAAATAATAAGTAAATCCAGTTACTTACACAGTAAATAGTTTCTTATACGAAAGAAGTCAAAGGGATTCAAACCATCTATGCCCTTGTAAGGATTACGCTATCTCTAAGAAATGCAGCAACTCTCACTTTTGCATAACGAAAGAATGAACAAAAATATGCAGCAACTTCATCACAGCTACAAAAGTTGCCAACATTTATGCTGTATATTTTACTCGCTGTAGACGAATAACGATGAATGAAAAAGAACAAGAAGAGCTGTCAAGGCGCTGAACCTTAATGATAAAATGAATAATAGCGAATGTGGGGAAATAAAGGAATGGTGATCCCTACGGGATTCGAACCCGTGTTGCCGCCGTGAAAGAGTCGAATCTGAGGCAAGTAAACACAAATAAATACACCCTAAAACACTGTAATAAAATAACTCTTGTGCATATCTATGTTTAACTTATTCTTCTAGCACACCCATGTTTAAGGGGGAAATTTAGGGGGAAGTTTATGGCACGATCAGTTAGAGCCTCAAATCTAGAAACGCGCACCGCTCGCATAAAATTAAAGAAGCGAAAAAAACCTTATTGGAAGCTAATAGATAGAGATTGTTATGTTGGATACTATCGTGGAGCCAAAACAGGAACATGGATAGCACGACGGCATTTAGGTGAAAGCAAGTATGTTGAACAGAAAATTGGAATCACGGATGACATTCAAGATGCTGATGGTAAAAATATACTCGATTTCTTTCAGGCACAAAACCTAGTCCGCAAATGGTTCATCCAATCATTACAAAGCGCGGATAGTAAGAACAACGCCCCCTGCACTATTTCTGAAATATCAACAGAATATCTCGAATGGTTCAAAGACAATCGAAAATCATATACCAACACCAAGCAAATTATTGATCGCGATATTCTCCCCTCTTTCGGGAGTAAAGAAATCCAACGCATCACTACCAAAGAGATTAAAACTTGGCATCATAAGCTAGCAAATACTCCGCGCCGGACGAAAGGCTCCAATGGTCAGGCAACAAATTTCAGCTCAAACACTGGCGAGCCGCGACAACGCAAGTCTACTGCAAACCGATTACTAACCGTATTAAAAGCAATTCTCAATTATGCATTCAATGAAGGCTACGTGGATACTGATATTGCATGGCGAAGGGTTAAGCCGTTCAAAAATGTAGATGCTCCGAAAATACGCTATCTCAATAACAATGAATGTACTCGTCTTATTAACACTTGTGAGGACGACTTTCGCCAGCTTGTAAAAGGCGCGTTATTAACAGGAGCGAGATATGGGGAGCTTTGCAACGCCACCGTTGACGATTTTAATGTGGATACTGGTACACTTTATATTTCCGACAGTAAAAATGGCAAAGCACGGCATATAGCACTTAACCATGAAGGTATTGAGTTTTTTCATCAACAAACATCCGGAAAAGCAAATAACGAATTAGTTTTTCTCCGTGCTGATAGCACTGCTTGGCTAAAAAGCCATCAAACACGGCGGTTAAAAGATGCCTGTGTAGCCGCTTCCATCGCTCCGGCAATAGGGTTTCATATCTTACGACATACTTACGCATCAATGCTGGCGATGCAGGGAACATCACTACAAGTTATTGCTAAGCAGCTTGGCCACTCTGACACTCGAACCTGTGAAAAACATTATGCTCATTTATGCCCGTCTTATGTCGCAGATATGGTAAGACAGAATCTGCCTGAATTTGGGGTGAATCAGAATAATAAGGTATTAGGTTTTGGTTCTCAGATCGTTTAATTCAGATAAAAGAAAGGGTGCGCTACTGCACACCCTTTCTAAAACTCTACTATTATTGCTGTGCGACTTTTATAGCCTTTGCTGTCTTGTAATTTAATAACAATGACATCCAAAGCAACCCACAGGGCAAGAAAAAAGCTGTCAAAGTTAAAAGTATATCTCCTTCATATTCAGCAGAAGATATAACCGCTGCAGATATAACCGCTGCACCCAAAAATAGTTTTATTAGGACTATAAACATTATTACTACCGGAATTAAGATAGCTAAAATGTTTGCGAGGATACGCATTGAGCTAAAACGATTTCCTGACCGTATCGAGTCAAGAGTTGTAACAAGCACAAAATATGCGATGTAATGGCTTACCGCTATCTCACCGCAATCTAAGGTGATTAACATAGGCTCTTGAGTCAACAAAAGCAGAGATGCAATTATTGCATAAATTTGATCATTTTTCATGATAAGGTATTTTATAAAGTTTAGTAAAATTCTTTATTCTAACCTAATTCAAAAAGCGAAATCGCTATACCAATGCGCTTGAAGCGAAAAAAGTAAGGATTCGCTTAGCGAAAAGGAAGAAAAACCTTTGGTATGTAACCTGCGATATTGGCACACGCCATCACCGCACGTTACACAACGCCACCATTAGAATAACATTGAAACATTAAGAATTTGTGACGGTTGCGTTTCTTTTTTCGTACTGTACTATCAACTCACAGTAATCAAAGTGGATTGCAGGGGCTTTAGAACCTCAAAATCGTTGGCGGCACTTGTGCAGCCGTTACCCGCACTCCTCAACTCACGTTGGGGAGGCGTTAACGTATACAATAGCTCTTTGAGTGAAGGTTAGCGCGTACCTCTCCAACGATAGGTATTCTAAACTCCCCAGCACCAGTTGGTTGCTGATAAAAATCAGTACAAAGGAGTTAGCGAATGAAAGAACAAGCTCACAAAGACCAAAAATCAAAAGATGGAACTTGTAAATCTTGTAAGAAGACAATCTCTAAGTGGGCTTCGAATTGTCCTCATTGCGAAGTATCTATGCCAAACCATACTAAAAAGGATCAAATAATCAGCTTTTTAGTCATTTGTTTAGTGGCTTGGTTTTTCTTTTCTGGCAGCGATGACAATGCCACCTCGCAAAACGACACGAGAATCACGCAACAAAGTGATACGAGAACTCCACAAGAAGTTTGTAATCTTCTAGGTAACTACGGATTTACAGAGGAAATTCGATACAAAAATGATTATGGAGACTTCAAAGACCCTTATTATACCTGCAAGAGCGTACTTAACACGAATCAATCAGGTAGCATAAATGGTTCAATCAACTTTGTAGCTAAAGGCCAACAAGATAAAACAGATTATTATAAAATCGTAGTATATGGACGAGATACGATGGATCAAAACAAGGCTCAAAGCTTCTTCTTAAAAGCACTTGAAGAATTGGAAATTACAATTCCTCAAAACTTGAATTTAAGTAAGGATAGCGCTCTATCAACTACTACTCACACCTTTCAAATTTACTCAAATGGAGAAGCACTTCATGGATATAAGGTTTATGA
>CAZZJS010000009.1:0-67267 GCA_964654855.1 uncultured Rickettsiales bacterium | reverse complement strand
ATGTCTAAAGAGAAGTTTGAGCGTAATAAGACGCACGTAAATGTTGGAACGATTGGTCACGTTGACCATGGTAAGACGTCATTGACGGCTGCGATTACGAAGGTATTGGCTGAGTCTGGTGGAGCTGAGTATAGTTCTTATGATTCGATTGATGGTGCGCCTGAAGAGAAGGCACGTGGTATCACGATTGCGACGGCACACGTTGAGTATGAAACTGATAACCGTCACTACGCACACGTAGATTGCCCGGGTCACGCGGATTATGTAAAGAACATGATCACGGGTGCGGCACAGATGGATGGTGGTATCTTGGTAGTATCTGCTGCGGATGGCCCAATGCCACAAACACGTGAACACATCCTTCTTGCACGTCAAGTAGGTGTACCTGCATTGGTTGTTTTCTTGAATAAAGTTGACCAAGTAGATGATGAAGAGCTTCTTGATCTTGTTGAGCTAGAGGTGCGTGAGCTACTTTCTTCTTACGATTTCCCAGGTGATGATATTCCTATCGTTAAAGGTTCTGCACTAGCAGCACTCGAAGGTAACAATGACGAAATTGGTAAGAATGCGATTCTCGAGCTTATGAAGCAAGTAGATGAGTATATCCCAACTCCTGAGCGTCCGATTGATCAAGATTTCTTGATGCCGATCGAGGATGTATTCTCAATTTCTGGTCGTGGTACTGTTGTTACAGGCCGTGTAGAGCAGGGCGTTGTTAAAGTTGGTGAAGAGATTGAAATCGTAGGTATCAAAGATACAACGAAGACGACTTGTACGGGTGTTGAAATGTTCCGTAAGCTTCTTGACGAAGGTCGCGCAGGTGAGAATGTTGGTGTTCTACTACGTGGTACTAAGCGTGAAGATGTTGAGCGTGGTCAGGTTCTTTGTAAGCCTGGTTCGATCAAGCCTCACACGAAGTTTAAAGCTGAGGCTTACATTTTGACGAAAGAAGAGGGCGGACGTCACACTCCATTCTTCACGAACTATCGTCCACAATTCTATTTCCGTACGACGGATGTGACCGGTATGGTTCACCTTCCAGAAGGTACAGAGATGGTTATGCCTGGCGATAACATTGAAATGAATATCGAGCTGATTGCTCCGATTGCTATGGATGAAGGTCTACGTTTCGCGATTCGCGAAGGTGGCCGTACCGTGGGCGCCGGCGTAGTAGCTAAAATCGAAGCGTAAAGGTAGCTAATCATGTCTAGTCAAAAAATTCGTATTCGCTTGAAAGCATATGACCACGAAATCTTGGATCGTTCGACTCAAGAAATCGTGAGTACTGCGAAGCGTACCGGAGCGAATGTTCGCGGTCCGATTCCACTGCCACGTCGTATTCAAAAGTTTACGGTAAACCGTTCTCCGCACGTGAATAAAAAGTCACGTGAGCAGTTCGAAATTCGTACTCATAAACGTATGATTGATATTGTTGATCCAACGCCTCAAACTATTGATGCGCTTGGTAAGCTTGATCTATCTGCGGGTGTGAATGTTCATATCCAGTTAGGGGAGGCCGCGTAATGAGAACCGGACTTATCACTAAAAAAGTCGGTATGACGCGTATGTTTGATGAGTCTGGCTTGGCTGTACCTGTTACAGTTCTAAAGCTAGATAATCTTCGTGTTGTTTCGACTAAAACTCAAGAGAAAGACGGCTATACAGCGGTTCAGCTTGGGTATGGTAATGCGAAAGTAAAGCGTGTGAGCAAAGCTCTACGTGGTCACTTCGCGAAAAATAAAGTGGAGCCGGCATCTAAGGTTGCTGAATTCCGCGTTGATAACGACCATATGTTGACATCAGGTCAAGAATTGGCTGCTAGCCATTTCATTAGTGACCAGCGTGTTGATGTGACGGGAATCAGCCAAGGTAAAGGTTTTGCCGGTGGTATGAAGCGTCACAATTTTGGCGGTCTAGAGGCAACTCACGGTGTATCTATCTCTCACCGTAGTCATGGTTCTACAGGCCAGTGTCAAGATCCTGGGCGTGTATTTAAAGGTAAGAAAATGGCCGGTCACATGGGTGCTGAGCAAGTAACGCAACAAGGTTTGCGTATTGTTTCTACCGATGATGAGCAGGGTCTGATCTTCGTTGAAGGTGCAGTGCCAGGTTCTAAGGGTGGTTATGTATTGGTGAAAGATGCCGTGAAGCTTGCGCTTCCAGCGGATGTTCCTCATCCAGCAGGTTTGAAAGGTGCGAAAGCAGCTGAAGAAGCACCTAAGGCTGAAAACACAGATAAGAGTGAAGGATAGTAACGATGAAACTGAAACTCGTATCATTAACAGGCAAAGCTTCTGGCGAAGTAGAGCTAAATAAGGATGTGTTCGGCATTGACCCTCGCACCGATATCATGCATCGCGTGGTATTGTGGCAGCAGGCGCGCAAGCAGCAGGGCACACATAAAACTAAAGAACGTAGCGATGTACAAGGTACAACGGCTAAGCCATACCGCCAAAAAGGTACAGGTAATGCGCGTCGTGGTACTATGCGTGCTTCACAGCACCGTACGGGTGCGACGACATTTGGTCCGCGCGTTCGTAGTCATGCTCACAAGCTGCCGCGTAAAGTTCGCGCACTTGGTTTGAAGTCTGCCCTATCTGCAAAGATGGCTGCAGGTCAAATCAAAGTGGTGGATACGTTGGTAGTGAAAAAAGCAAGTACAGCTGATGTGAAAAAGCAAATTGAGAAGCTAGGTGTAACAAAGCCGCTTTTCGTTCGTGGTGATAACCCGAAAGATGCATTTACACAGTCTATTCGTAACCTTCCTTATACCGATGAGATCGCTCAAGGTGGTTTGAATGTGTACGATATTTTACGCCACGGCGATGTGATCATCACAGAGCACGCATTGAAAGATTTGGAAGCGAGGTTAGCTGCATGAGTAAGAAGCAAGCGATAAACCCTAAACTGTATGATGTGATTCAAAATCCTATCATTACTGAGAAGGCAACTATGGCTTCTGAGCAAGGTAAGGTAGTATTTCAGGTGCATCCAGATGCGTCAAAAACTGAAGTACGTGAAGCAGTTGAGAAACTATTCGGCGTGAAAGTGACGAAAGTAAACACGGTTTCAGTTCACGGTAAAACAAAGCGTTTCCGCGGACTAAAAGGTAAGCAAAATGATCGCAAAAAAGCGATTGTAACGCTAGCTGAAGGACAGACCATCGATACGATGGCGGGAGTAAACTAACATGGCATTGAAGCAATATAATCCGACAACGCCTGCACAGCGCGGACTGGTTCTTATTGACCGTTCTGAACTGTACAAGGGTAAGCCTGAAAAGAGCTTGGTTCGCGGTAAGACTAAATCGGGTGGTCGTAACAACCTTGGTCGTGTTACTACACGTCACATTGGTGGTGGTCACAAACAGAAATACCGTATGGTTGACTTTAAGCGTACTAAAGCAGGTGCAGCAACAGTTGAGCGTATCGAGTATGATCCAAACCGTACGGCTTTCATCGCACTTATTAAGTATGATGATGCAACGCTTTCATACATTATTGCTCCGCAGCGTTTGTCTGTTGGTGATAAAGTAGAAGCAGGCGAAAAAGTTGAAGTAAAGCCTGGCAACGCGATGCCACTGAAAAACATTCCAGTGGGTACCATCATCCATAACATTGAGATGAAGCCTAAGAAAGGTGCACAGATTGCACGTTCGGCTGGTGGTTATGCTCAGCTCGTGGGTAAAGATGCTGGTTACGCGCAAGTGAAGCTTCGTTCTGGTGAGCTTCGCTTGATCTTGGGTGACTGCATGGCAACGATTGGTGCTATTTCAAACTCTGACCACCAAAACCAAAACTTTGGTAAAGCGGGTCGTAGTCGTTGGAAGGGTATTCGCCCAACCGTTCGTGGTGTTGCGATGAACCCAGTTGATCACCCACATGGTGGTGGTGAAGGTAAAACATCAGGTGGTCGTCATCCGGTGACTCCTTGGGGTAAGCCAACGAAGGGTGCGAAAACTCGCAGTAAGAAAAAAGTTAACAAGCTTGTGCTACGTACGCGTCATCAAGCGAAGAAGCGTAAGGGTTAAGTGATATGACACGTTCTGTATGGAAAGGTCCGTTCGTTGACGGTTATTTGTTGAAGAAGGCTGATGTTGCTCGTGACAGTGGTCGTAACCAAGTGATTAAAACTTGGTCGCGTCGTTCTACGATCTTGCCACAATTTGTGGGCCTTACTTTTGGTGTATATAACGGCAAAAAGTTCATTCCTGTATTGGTGAGTGAAGAAATGATCGGACATAAGTTCGGTGAGTTCTCTCCAACTCGTACATATCTTGGGCATGGTGCTGATAAGAAAGCGAAGAGATAGGTTTTATCATGGGTAAGAATGCTATTGTAAGACAGCCTAATGAAGCTAAAGCCAAGTTGAGTAACTTGCGCACTAGCCCAATTAAGCTAAATCAGGTTGCGAAAATGATTCGCGGCATGAAGGTAGAGCAAGCGCGCACACAATTGACTTTCTGTGGTCGTCGTATTGCTAATGATGTTAAAAAGCTTCTCGATTCTGCGATTGCGAATGCTGAAAATAACCATGATCTCAATATTGATGACTTGGTGGTTAAAGAGGCTTATGTCGGCAAAGCGATGAAGATGAAACGTTTTCGTGCTCGTGCACGTGGTCGTGGTGCTTCTATCGAAAAACCGTTTAGCCATCTAACAATTGTACTACGTGAAGAAGAGAGTAAATAATGGGACAAAAAGTAAATCCGATTGGTCTACGTCTAGGTATTAACAAGACTTGGGATTCTCGCTGGTACGCTGAAGGCGGCGACTATGCGAAACTTCTACACGAAGATTTCAAAATTCGTGAATTCGTGAAAAAAGAGCTGGCGACGGCTGGTATCAGTGACATTATCATTGAGCGTCCAAGCAAAAAAGCGATTGTGACGATTCACACAGCTCGCCCTGGTGTGGTTATTGGTAAGAAAGGTGCTGATATTGATCGTATCCGCAAGAAACTTTCTACTCTCACTGACGGTGAAGTAACGCTTAACATTGTCGAGGTTCGTAAGCCTGAGCTTGATTCTACACTCATCGCAGAAGGAATTGCGCAGCAGCTAGAGCGTCGTGTTTCTTTCCGTCGTGCAATGAAGCGTGCAGTTCAGTCAGCGCTACGTTTAGGTGCTGAAGGTATTCGTATTAACTGTGGCGGTCGTCTCGGTGGTGCGGAAATCGCGCGTATGGAATGGTATCGCGAAGGTCGAGTTCCACTTCATACCTTGCGTGCAGATGTAGATTATGGTATAGCACGCGCACTCACGACCTACGGTATCATTGGTATCAAGGTTTGGGTGTTCAAAGGCGAGATCATGAACAACGATAATAAAGAAACTTTTGCAACGACTACACCAAGTGTTGCTGCTTAAGTTAACGTAATAAAATTAGAGTAAAAAAATGTTACAACCTAAGAAAACAAAATACCGCAAGCAGCATAAAGGCCGTATCCACGGTAACACTAAGGGTGGTGCAACGCTTAACTTTGGTACTTATGGCTTGAAAGCACTTGAGCCTGAGCGTGTGACTGCACGTCAGATCGAGGCATCTCGTCGTGCGATCACTCGCCACATGAAGCGTGTTGGTCGTCTTTGGATCCGTATTTTCCCTGACTTGCCTGTTACAAGCAAGCCTGCGGAAGTTCGTATGGGTAAAGGTAAAGGTTCAGTGGATTACTGGGCAGCTCGTGTAGCGCCAGGTCGTATCATGTTCGAACTTGACGGTGTTACGGAAGAAGTAGCACGCGGTGCATTTGAACGTGCCTCTGCGAAGCTTCCGATCAAAACAAAATTTGTAAAACGTGTTGGAGAGGACGCTTAGTCATGGCCAAAACTGAAGATTTAAAAGGTAAATCACGCGACGAACTCATTTCTTTGTTGCGCGACGGAAAAAAAGCGTTATTAAATCTCCGCTTCCGCAAGGCAGGTGGTGAATTAGAAAACACTTCAGAAGTACGCAAGACGCGTAAATCTGTGGCTCGTATTAAAACGCAACTTAGCCAGTTGAAGAAAGACGCTGCGTAAGCAGTAAATTAAAGGAATTAGAATTATGCCTAAACGCATTTTACAAGGTGTTATTGTTTCAGACAAAGCGGATAAAACCGTTTCTGTTCTCGTAAGCCGTCGTATTAAGCATCCGCTTTATCGCAAGACGATGACACGTACGAAGAAATATGCAGCGCATGATGCTGAAAATAAGTTCAAGACTGGACAGGAAGTTCGCATTATCGAATGTAAGCCAATCTCGAAAAGTAAAACATGGGAAGTTCTCGAAGCAGTTGCTTAAGAGAGTCGAACGAAAAGTAGGAAATAAGGGTTAAGCTATGATCCAGATGCAATCAACCATGGAAGTCGCCGATAACTCGGGTGCACGTAAAGTACAGTGTATCAAAGTATTGGGTGGATCACACCGTAATGTCGCTTCTGTCGGCGATGTGATCGTTGTGTCTGTAAAAGAAGCGATCCCACGCGGCAAAGTGAAAAAAGGTGAAGTTCACCGCGCTGTTATCGTACGTACTGCGAAAGAAGTGAAACGTGCTGACGGTACGGCGATTCGCTTCGATAAAAATGCGGCAGTATTATTGAATAAGCAAGATGAAGTAATTGGTACTCGTATCTTTGGCCCTGTGGTTCGCGAACTTCGCGCACGTGGCTTTATGAAGATCGTATCTCTGGCACCGGAGGTTCTATAATGGCTGCTAAATTGAAAAAAGGCGATAATGTTCTCGTAACGACAGGTCGCGATAAAGGTAAAACAGGTGAGATCCTAAAGATGTTCCCTGAAGATAACCGTGCATTGGTAAGCGGCGTGAATAAAGTGAAGCGTCACAATAAGCCAAGTCACATGGGTGCCGGTGGCATCGAAGAAAAAGAAGCGCCGATTCATCTTTCGAATCTAGCTTACGATGCGAATGGCAAGCCATCACGCATTGGCTTCTCGACGCTTAAGGATGGTACGAAAGTTCGTACTGTGAAGAAAACTAAAGAAAACATTGCTGAGTAAGACCATGACCGCTCGTTTAAAAGAACAGTATCAAAAAGAAATCGTTCCTGCATTGCAGAAAGAGTTCAATTTTAAGAACAAAATGCAAATGCCTAAATTGGATAAAATCGTACTTAATATGGGCTTGAGCGACGCTGTTGCAGATAGCAAAGTGGTTAAAGGCGCTGTAGCTGAGATGGAAGCCATCTCGGGCCAGAAAGTAATGATCACGAAAGCACGTCAGTCTATCGCAGGTTTTAAACTACGTGAAGGTATGCCGATTGGTTGTAAAGTGACTCTTCGTGGCGACCGTATGTATGAATTTTTGGATCGTTTGATCAATATCGCAATGCCACGTATTCGTGATTTTCGCGGTCAATCACCAAAATCATTTGATAAGCAAGGTAACTATAATTTCGGTATAACCGAGCAAATTATCTTCCCTGAAATTAACTATGATAAAGTGGAAAAAGTACGCGGTATGAATATCACGATTGCTACCACAGCAGCAAATGACGACGAAGCGCGTGCGTTGCTAACGGCTTTCAACTTCCCGTTCAAAAAACCACAACAGCAAAGCGCGTAAAAAGGACGATAGAGAATGGCTAAAGTAAGTTCAGTTGAAAAGAATAACACGCGTCGCCGTAAGGTGACTAAGTACGCTGCAAAACGTAACGCACTTAAAGCGACGATTATGAATCGCGATCTTCCAATGGAAGAGCGTTTTGACGCGCAATTGAAGTTGAATGAACTTCCACGTGATGGTTCACCTTCTCGTGTACGCAATCGTTGCGGTCTTTCAGGCCGTCCACGCGGTAATTACCGTAAGTTCAACCTGTCACGTATCGCGCTTCGCGAACTTGGCAACTTTGGTCAGATTCCCGGCCTTGTGAAATCAAGCTGGTAGAAAAGGAATATTATCATGGCAATGAACGATTTACTTTCTGATACGCTTACTCGTATTCGCAATGGCCAAAAGGCTCGTTTGCATACGGTGGAAGCTTTCTATTCAAAGCTAAATGCAAATGTATGTGAAGTTTTGTCGGTTGAGGGTTATATCTCTGGCTACAAAAAGACAGGCACTGAGCAAAAGCCGATGTTAAACATCGAATTAAAATACCACGAGGATCAACCTGTAATCAGTAAGATTCGTCGTATTTCGAAGCCAGGTCGCCGCGAATACTCGCCGGTTAAGGATCTGCCTAAAGTTCATAATGGTCTCGGTATTTCTATCGTTTCGACTTCTGCAGGCGTTATGTCTGATGCGCAAGCGCGCCAGAAGAACGTAAGCGGTGAAATTCTTTGCGAAGTATTCTAAGGAAAAGAAAATGTCACGCGTAGGTAAATATCCCATTGCAGTTCCTGAAGGTGTCACTGTTGATATCACAGAAAAGCAAGTCACTGTAAAAGGTAAAGGCGGCGAACTGTCGACTCAACTTCTTGGTAACGTTAAAGTTACGATGGAAGAGGGTGGTGTTACTGTTACTCCAGCCGATAACAGCAAGTTTGCTCGTGCGATGTGGGGAACCACTCGTAGCAACATCAATAACTTGGTAGTTGGTGTAACAGAAGGTTTCAAAAAAGAACTTGAGCTACGCGGTGTTGGTTATCGTGTTGCGCTTAAGGGTAATGTTTTGATCCTCTCTTTGGGCTATAGTCACGATACATATTTTGTACTGCCTGAAGGTGTTTCAGCTAAAGTTGATAAGCAAACAATCATCGAGCTCACCAGTGCTGATAAGCAATTGGTAGGTCAAGTGGCCTCTGAGATTCGTGCTTTGCGTAAGCCTGAGCCTTACAAAGGCAAAGGTGTTCGTTATGTGGGTGAATATGTCCGCATGAAAGAAGGAAAGAAGAAGTAGGTAAAACATGGCTCAGTCTAATCAATTTAAACGCCGCGCTCAGCGCAATCGCTTCCAGCTTCGTAAAAAAGGTGGCGCACGTTCGATTCGTCTATCGGTTCACCGTTCGGCTAACCACATTTATGCGCAGGTTATTGATGATACGACAGGCACAACGCTTGCCGCTGCATCAACTCAAGATAAAGAAACTAAGCTAAAATATGGTGGCAACATAAAAGCTGCTGAAGCTGTTGGTAAGCTCGTTGCAGAGCGTGCGAAGAAAGCTAAAGTTGATACCGTAAAATTTGATCGTGGTGGTTTTATCTATCATGGCCGTGTGAAGGCGTTGGCAGAAGCTGCGCGTGAAGCTGGATTGAAATTCTAAGGAAAGAATGAAGATGAATACTCAAGCACCTAATAAACAGCAGCAACGTGACGATGCCGATAGTGGTCTCGTTGAGAAGCTTGTATCAATCAACCGCGTAGCAAAAGTGGTAAAAGGTGGCCGTCGTTTCGGTTTCGCTGCCCTTGTTGTAGTAGGTGATGGTAAAGGTAAAGTCGGTTACGGCAAAGGTAAGGCAAAAGAAGTTGCTGATGCTGTTCGTAAAGCGACTGACGTTGCAAAGAAAAGCATGGTTCGTGTGCCTTTGAAAGAAGGTCGTACACTTCACCACGATATGACTTCACGCTATGGTGCGGGTCGCGTCGTAATGCGTTCAGCCCCATCGGGTACTGGTATCATCGCAGGTGGTCCTTCTCGTGCAGTATTTGAAGCGCTTGGCGTACAAGACGTTGTTTGTAAGTCAACGGGTACTTCTAACCCTTACAACATGGTGAAAGCAACGCTAACAGCACTGAGCGATGTACGTTCTCCGCGTGCGATTGCAGCAAAACGTGGTTTAAAAGTAAGCGATATCGTAAGCCGTCGTGATGGCAATGATTTCGATGCTGTAGACTCAAACGAAGAATAGAGGCAGATCATGGCAGAAGCAAAGAAAGCAGCGGCTAAGAAGCCTGCAGGTAAAACCGTTACTGTAACGCAAATCGCAAGTGCGACGGGCCGTGAAGGTTCACAGCGCAAGACGCTTATCGGTTTAGGTTTGAACAAGATCAACCGTACACGCACGTTGGAAGATACTCCGTCGGTTCGTGGTATGATTAATAAGGTTCACCACCTAGTAAAGGTTGAAGGCGAATAAACGCCTTACACAAGTTTCGGGCAAATTTAAATTAGCGAGTCGCTTTGCCCAGCGGCGTTAGAGAGGTTATGATGAAACTTAACGAATTAAAAGATAATGATGGTGCTAAGAAGAACCGTAAACGCGTAGGTCGCGGTATTGGTTCGGGTACTGGTAAAACTGCTGGCCGTGGTCACAAAGGCCAGAAGTCACGTTCAGGTGTAGCGATTAAAGGTTTTGAAGGCGGTCAAATGCCAATTAACCGTCGTCTACCGAAGCGTGGGTTCCACAATTCAAACCGTGTTGAATATTCAACCATCAACACTGGCATGCTGCAAAAAGCGCTTGATGACAAACGCATCAAAGCTTCTGACAAGATCACTGAAGAGTTCTTGGTAGAAAAAGGCTTGGCTCGTAAAAACGTGAACGGCATTAAATTGCTTGGCAAAGGCGAGTTGACGGCAAAGTTAAACATTGAAGTGACGAAAGCTTCAAAATCTGCTGAAGCAGCAGTGAGCAAAGCGGGCGGTTCTTTGAAACTTGTTGAAAAGAAAACCGCAACAGCTGCAAAGCATGATGCTGCGCGCCCGGCTAAAAAGAAAGCTGAAAAGAAAGCTGAAAAGAAAGCTGACTAATTTAGTCCTTTAGTTTCAAATCTAAAAATGCCGCTCTCATTCGAGGCGGCATTTTTGTTTGTTTAGAGAATATTTGGGGTTCACTTTAAGTGTCATAACCGATAGAAGCTTTTGTGATACATTTGGAAGATCTTTCAAATGTTAGACAAACACTAAGAAAAAGAACGATTTATGGCTTCATCTGCTGAAAAAATGGCTGCGAATATGGATTTAAGCGTATTCGCGCGTGCGACTGAACTAAAACAACGTCTGTTATTTGTGATGGGTGCACTCATCATTGCGCGGGTAGGGTCGTTTATTCCGATCCCGGGCATTGATCCGTTCATCTTGAAGGAGATTTTTGAACAGCAATCAGGCGGCGTATTGGGAATGTTTAACGTATTCTCGGGTGGTGCACTTGGCCGTATGACGATTTTCGCACTGACGATTATGCCTTATATCTCTGCCTCGATTATCTTGCAGCTTATGACGGTGGCATCACCGCATTTAGCCGCTTTGAAGAAAGAAGGTGAGGCGGGTAAACGCAAGATGAACCAATATACGCGCTATGGAACGGTGGTTTTGGCGATATTACAAGGGTTTGGTATTGCGGTTGGTTTGGAGAGTATGACGGGTAGTAGCGGCTCTTCAGCGGTGATTGACCCCGGCTTGTTCTTCCGTTTTACAGCAACAGCAACGCTTGTAGGTGGGGTTATGTTCCTCGTTTGGTTGGGCGAACAGATTACAGCGCGTGGTATCGGTAACGGTATCTCGCTTATTATTACCGTGGGTATTATCGCGGAGTTCCCCGCAGCGATTGCCAGTATGTTCGAGATGGGTCGTACTGGAGTGATTGCGACAGAAATGCTGATGTTGATTTTCGTTGGTCTTGTAGCACTCTTTGCGTTTATCGTATTTATGGAACGTGCACAGCGCCGTGTGGTGATTCAACATCCGAAACGTCAGGTGGGCAATAAGCAATATCAAGGTGAGAATACGCATCTGCCGATTAAGATTAATATGTCGGGTGTGATCCCACCCATCTTCGCAAGTTCGATTCTATTATTCCCACTAACGATTGCTGGCTTTAACAGTGGCGGCGATGGCCCTGAATGGCTCACGCTTGTGACTTCTTATTTGCAGCATGGATCGACGCTTTATGTAACGCTCTATGCGTTGATCGTGATATTCTTTGCTTTCTTCTATACGGCTGTAGTGTTCAATGTGGATGACACAGCAGATAATTTGAAAAAGAATGGCGCTTATGTGCCGGGGATTCGCCCAGGACAGCAAACGGCAAAATATTTGGATTATGTGACGACACGTATCACTGTGGTGGGCGCGCTATACCTTGCTTTTGTTTGTGCGATTCCTGAGATCGTCATCTCAAAATATTCATTGCCATTGTTCCTCGGTGGTACCAGCTTATTAATTACAGTGAATGTGATCCTTGATTTTGTCGGGCAAATACAGTCTCATCTTTTTGCTCATCAGTATGAAGGCTTACTGAAACAAGCAAAATTACGCGGTAACAAAGGCAAAAAGCGGTAAATATAAATGATTTTGATTCTATTAGGCCCTCCCGGTGCAGGGAAAGGAACGCAAGCGGTAGTTATTCAAGATAAATTAGGTATCCCGCAGCTTTCCACAGGTGATATGCTGCGCGCGACTGTTGCATCAGGAAGTGCGTTAGGGAAAGAATTGCAATCGATTATGAGTGCAGGTCAGCTTGTTTCTGACGAAATTATGATCGAAATGATCCACCAGCGCATTAAAGAAGATGATTGCGCTAAAGGTTTTATCTTGGATGGCTTCCCGCGCACAACAGCACAAGCTGAAGCGTTAACAGGGTTATTTGAAAGCGAATCTCTAACGCTCGATATGGTGTTAGAGCTCAAAGTAGATGAAGCAGCATTAGTCGAGCGTATCTCAGGGCGTTTCTCTTGCGGCGATTGTGGTGAAGGATATCACGATAACTTCAAGCCTACGCAAAAAGATGGTGTGTGCGATAAATGTGGCTCTACTAACTTCACGCGCCGTAAAGATGATAATGCTGAGACGGTTTCGAAGCGTCTCGAGGCTTATCGCAATATGACAGCGCCATTATTGCCTTATTACGAACAGCAGAATGTACTGAAACAGGTCGATGCGATGGCGTCGATTGAAGAAGTCACAGTTGAGATAGAAAAACTACTTGATACTGCATAATACCCGTTGACTTCCCCTTGTTTCCTCCTATAGTGCCGGCTCCCTGTGGCTGGAAGAGGCCCAAGAAACGTTAATTTGTGGAGATATTATGCCCCGTATTGCCGGTGTGAACATTCCTGATGATAAGCGCGGAATTATTTCGCTGACTTATATTCATGGTATTGGTCCAAAGTTTGCTGCTCAAATCCTTGCGAAAGCTGGAATTGACCAAAGTAAACGCCCTAAAGATTATAGCGATGATGAAGTAATCAAGGTTCGTGAAACCATTGATGCCGATTACACTGTAGAAGGTGATCTTCGTCGTGAAGTAAGTATGAACATTAAGCGTTTGATGGATTTAGGTTGCTACCGCGGCTTACGCCATCGTCGTCGTCTGCCGGTACGTGGTCAACGTACTCATACCAATGCGCGTACGCGTAAAGGTAAAGCAGTGGCAATCGCTGGTAAGAAAAAATAGGGTAGGATAGCATTATGTCAGAGAATACCACAGCAGCTGCTACACGCGCTAAGCGTAAAGGTAAAAAGAACATTCCTGAAGGTAAGGCGTATATCGTTGCAACCTTCAATAACACCATTGTTACCCTAACAGACAAAGGCGGCAATACGCTGGCTTGGTCTTCTGCGGGTCATAAAGGTTTCAAAGGCTCTCGTAAGTCTACGCCATTTGCGGCGCAGGTGACAGCTGATGATGCTGCTGTGAAAGCAATGGAACACGGTTTAAAGACGGTTGAAGTAGTCGTGACTGGCCCTGGTAGTGGTCGTGAATCAGCTCTTCGTGCGTTGCAAGCAGCAGGTTTGAACGTAACATCGATTAAAGATGTGACGCCAATCCCGCATAATGGTTGCCGCCCACCAAAACGCCGTCGCGTTTAATCGTAACGAGTAATGTTCGCTTCTCTCTGATAAGAGGAGCTACTGAAATAAGTAAACGGAGACTAAAAAATGTCCGCTATTTTGAATAAAAACTGGCAAGATCTAATCAAACCAAGCACGATTGATGTGTTGCCGAAAGATAAATCTCTTAGCCGTGCTGATGTAGTGGCAGAGCCACTAGAGCGTGGTTTTGGTTATACATTAGGTAACGCGCTACGCCGTATCTTGCTTTCAAGCTTGCAAGGTGCTGCAGTAACATCTGTAAAGATTGAAGGTGTATTGCACGAATTCTCTTCAATTGAAGGTGTACGTGAAGATGTAACACACATCATTTTGAACATTAAAGACCTTCGTATTAAAGCACAGTCGCCAGAACGTCGTAAATTGACGCTTAAGGCAAAAGGTGCTGGCGAAGTAACGGCTGCGCAAATCGAATGCCCAGCTGATGTTGAAATCATCAACACGGATCTTGTTATCTGTACTTTGGATAAAGACGGTTCAATTGATATGGAACTAACGGTTGAAGTGGGTAGTGGTTATGTGCGTGCAGCAGATAACAAGCAACAAGATGCTCCAATTGGTTTGATTCCAATCGATGCACTATTTAGCCCAGTACGTAAAGTATCCTACAAAGTAGATAACGCACGTGTGGGACAACGCACTGACTATGATAAACTTTCGCTTTCTGTTGAAACTGATGGTTCTATCACTGCGGAAGATGCTGTCGCACTTTCAGCACGTATCATGCAGGATCAAGTTCGTCTCTTCATCAACTTCGAAGATACGCCAATGCAAGAAGTGAAAGAAGACGAGAACGCACTACCATTCAGCCCTTATCTGCTGAAGAAAGTAGACGAGCTTGAGCTTTCTGTTCGTTCAGCTAACTGCCTGAAGAATGATAATATCGTTTATATTGGTGACCTTGTTCTTAAGTCTGAGTCTGAAATGCTAAAAACGCCAAACTTTGGTCGTAAGTCATTGAACGAGATTAAAGATGTATTGGGTAACATGGGCTTGAAATTCGGTATGGATGTAGCGGAATGGCCGCCAGAAAGCATCGAAGAGCTAGCACGTAAATACGAAGAGCCATACTAGGTTCTAGGAAATATTGGAGATTAAATCATGAAACATCGCATGAAAGGCCGTAAGCTAAATCGTACTTCTACGCACCGTAAGGCGCTATGGACGAATATGGCTTCATCGCTGATTAAGCACGAGCAAATCAAAACGACATTGCCGAAAGCAAAGGAGCTTAAGCCTATCGTTGAGAAGCTTATCACTTTGGGTAAAAAAGGTGAATTGCACCATCGTCGTCAGGCGCTTGCGCAATTGGCTGATAAGGCTCAAGCGAAGAAGCTTTTTGATGTTCTTGCTGAACGCTATAAAGATCGTCAAGGCGGTTATGTACGCGTACTTAAAGCGGGTTTCCGTTATGGCGATAATGCGCCAATGGCAATCATCGAGCTTGTTGATCGCGACGAATCAGCTAAAGGTCAAGATTCAGGCCCAGTAGAAACATTTGATGATGTTGAAGCTCCGGCTGAAGAAACACCTGCTAAAGCAGCTACTGCTTAAGCTAAAATAGCTCGACGGAGTTATTCTAAAAGGCCACCCTTTGGGGTGGCCTTTTTCGTTGAGAGCTTTATAAACTCTTCATGCGGTTATTCTCCCTTATAGCGTTTTTTGTATTCTATTTTATGCTGCCGGCACAGGCGCAGCAGCGTTTAGTGCCTACGGCTCCGGCGCAAGTGCAGCTCTCATTCTCGCCTGTAGTGAAGAAAGCAGCTCCGGCGGTTGTGAATATCTATACGAAACGCCGTGTGACAGTAGCAACACCTTTAGCTCGCTTTTATAATGATCCGGTCTTTCGTCGTTTTTTTGGTGTGCAGCCTGATCGCCGAAAATTGACACAGGAACGTGTGGTGCAGTCGTTAGGCTCTGGCGTAATTGTGCATCCTGAAGGAATTCTCGTTTCCAGTAGCCATGTGGTCGCGCAAAGCGATGAAATCACCGTAGTGCTGAATGATAAGCGTGAATACCCCGCACGTATTGTTTCGCTGGATAAAGAAACGGATTTAGCCATTTTAATGATGGATACGAAAGGTACTAAGCTGCCTTATTTACCGCTCGCTCGTTCTACTTCGCTTGAGGTGGGCGACTTGGTGTTGGCTATTGGTAACCCTTTCGGAGTCGGCCAGACAGTGACCAGTGGTATTGTTTCAGCATTAGCACGTGGTGTCGGCGAGCTATCGAAAAAGATTCCGAAATCGCAGGCATTCATTCAAACTGATGCGGCGATTAATCCGGGGAACTCAGGTGGAGCTTTAGTCGATATGCAGGGCAGGCTTGTCGGTATCAACGCGGCGATTTTCTCGCAATCAGGCGGTAGTCACGGGATTGGTTTTGCTGTGCCTTCAGAAGTGTTGAGCCAAATGCTCAAACAATTTAACCTGCAATAATGGATTTACTCGCAGCGGTAACAGAAAATACGGCCCCTTTGGCGGATAGGCTGCGCCCACGTTCAGTCGAAGAGATTGTCGGCCAAGATCACGTGCTGGCTGAAGACGCCGCGATTGGCCGAATGCTCGCCAGTGGTAAAGTGGCCTCGCTTATCCTATGGGGGCCTCCAGGTTGCGGGAAAACGACCCTCGCACGGGCATTGGCCGATGTGAGCGATTGCGAGTTAATGAGTGCTTCGGCGGTCACGTCTGGCGTGAACGACCTTAAAAAGCAATTTGAAGCAGCGCGCCAAATGGCAAAAGATGGCAAACGCACTATTCTATTTGTCGATGAGATTCATCGCTTTAATCGCGCCCAGCAAGATGCATTTTTGCCAGTGGTGGAAGATGGCACGATCACGCTGGTCGGCGCGACGACGGAGAATCCCTCTTTTGAATTAAATGCCGCATTGCTATCACGTTGCAAGCTGGTGGTGCTGAAACGTTTGGACGATGAGGCACTATTAGCGCTTCTTGCTCGTGCGGCTGAAGCGGAGGGCAGGGAGCTACCGCTAACCGAAGGCGCGCAGCTTGCACTCGTGACAATGGCCGATGGTGATGGCCGTGCGCTCCTCAATATGGCGGAAGAGGTGCTTGCTACGAGCGGTGACACGCCTATGGATGAAGCGGCGCTCGCGCAGTTTATAGGTCGCCGTGCCCCCGTTTATGATAAGCATCAAGATAGCCACTATAATTTGATCTCGGCATTGCATAAGGCGGTGCGAGGTTCGGATGTTCAGGCGTCGCTCTATTGGTTCTGCCGTATGTTGGATGGCGGCGAAGATCCGCTCTATCTGTCGCGCCGGTTAGTGCGTATGGCGGTTGAGGATATCGGCATGGCTGATCCCAATGCGCTGACTCAATGTATGGCAGCACAGCAGGCTTACTCTTTCCTAGGATCACCGGAGGGAGAGCTGGCTTTGGCGCAATCGGTTGTATATTTGGCAACCGCGCCGAAATCGAATGCGGCTTATGTGGCGTATAAAGCCGCTGCTAAGGATGCGAAGGCGAATGGCTCGCTCATGCCACCTGCGCATATCCTAAATGGTAGCACTAAAATGATGAAACAGGTCGGCTATGGTGAGGGGTATCAATATGACCCCGATATGCCTGATGGCTATAGCGGGCAGGAGTATTTCCCCGATGACATGGGGTCGCCAGAATATTACCAGCCAGTCGAGCGTGGCTTTGAACGCGATATTCAAAAGCGCCTCGAATATTGGGCGAAGCTGCGCGAACAGCGAAAGAAGGCCTCATGACCGATTATGTGAGCCTCTATGCAACTTTTCCGAATCAGCAAGAGGCGAAGAAAATTATTGATGCTTTGTTGGAGGCGCGACTCATCGCTTGTGCGAATTTATCTTCAGATGTGACGTCTTATTATCGCTGGGAAGGCAAGCGAGAGCAGGCTTCTGAGTGCAGCGCCATTATGAAAACGACAGCGGATAAGCAGAGCCAAGCAACCGCTTTAATCACCAAATTACATTCCTATGATTGCCCATCTGTGGTAGTTTGGCCCATTCTTGACGGACATCCACATTATTTAGAGTGGATAAAGCACGAAACAAGCTTGCCGTAGCGAAAAGTTTGAGCTAAAAGACTCACCGGTGCTGGGGTATGGCCAAGTGGTAAGGCATCGGTTTTTGGTATCGTGATCCCTGGTTCGAATCCAGGTACCCCAGCCATTTCTATTTTAATCAATTTTTTACCATTTCCTGATAGTGTAAGAAGTATGAAACAAGGCTTTACGCTTTTAGAGCTTTCTATTGTATTGGTGATTCGACCATTGAGGCTACAGATACGGTGTCTGGCGACGAAGTTTATGAAACGATAAGAGCGTGGCAGCACCTTAGTTTATCTGAAATAATACCAGGTAGTTACAATGGCCTAGCAGTTTCGGCCAATCCTCGCTCCGACTTAACCAATAGCCCCGCTTCTTCTATCAGTGGAGCTGGTTATAAATTTGGGTATACCTCAACAGGAATTTTTGGCAAAGTTGGTAATAGAGTTTCTCTAGGTGCAGAAGGTAACAATTTTAATCTAGCCGCTTTATCCGCTGCGGACGCTCAAAGTATTGATAGTAAAATGGATGACGGAATAGCGGATACAGGAAAAGTTTTTGGAAGAGATGGGTTCACTGTTACAGGTTGTAATACTAATCCGGGAACTGACGAGTCATACGGCCTCTCTACTCAAGGAATTGTGTGCCGCATGGATTTTTTTTTTGATTGATTCGCTTTTTAAGCTGCCATCCGTAAATCATCCCATGTGCTTTGAAGTATCGGTTTCATCTTCACTAATTCTGTGTAATGATTAGTTCCAATGGTGTGCAAGACGTGCAGCCATTCCTCTAAGTGTGAAATAAGTATTATATTTTGATAAAGAGAGAAGCGATCATGACAATCGAACGTTACCGTAGTGGTGAAAAACTTAGCCGTATTGTTACCCATAATGGGATGGTTTATCTGTGTGGGCAGGTGGCTAATAGCTACGACGGAGATTTAGAAGAGCAGACCCGTCAGGTATTGGCGCGTATTGACGATCACTTGGCCGAAGTAGGCTCTGATAAAACAAAAATGCTCCATGTGATGATTCATATCAAAGATATCTCGCAAGCAGCTCGCATGAATGCGATATGGGGGGAGTGGCTAGGCGAAGCCCCGCGTCCTGCGCGCACCTGTGTAGAAGCTGCTATGGCAAAACCAGAATGCTGGGTGGAGATGACGGTTGTAGCGACTCTATAGTCTCCTAAAAGAAAAATGTGATTTTCAGGTGTCAGATGTGTTAGGATGTACCGGTACAGGTAGAATAACAAAAATAACGGAGTTCGAAAATGGTTTCAGCGTATTGCGTAAAATGTAAGAAAAAGGGTGTTGAAATGAAAAACCCTGAAATGCACCAAACAAAAAAAGGCGGCTTTATGGCGAAGGGTTCTTGCCCTTGCGACGAGAAGGTAACGCTTTGTGCGATGATGTCGAAAGACAATGCTGAGAAGGCAATGGCTGCAGGCGTTAAAAAAGCATACTAGTCTAAGAAAAATACATAAAAAGGCTATTGGATGAGTTTAGAAGCTTACCGATAGCCTTTTTTGTATCTATTACATGATGAGTTTAATTGTTTAAATCAGCGATTTGGGTATTCGTGCGACTATTACTTTCTTTTTGTATTCTTACTTTGCTGACGTCTTGCAGCTATTTTGACGGTCGTAGTGGTGGTGAGACTCACACTGTTGTTTACTCGCCATATGCTAAAGGAAAGAAAACCGATCAACATGAGCAGTGTGTGCCTTTTGCGCGCCGTGCCTCTGGTATTCAAATTCGTGGTGATGCGCATACTTGGTGGCGTCAGGCAGATCCAGAAAAACGTTTTAAAGACCCAAAGCCGGGAGCGGTAATGGTGCTTTCCAAAACGCGGCGCTTATCGCTAGGCCATTTAGCCGTTGTGACCGATCTTGTGAATGAGCGTGAAATTAATGTGACGCATACTAACTGGGGGTGGGACCGTAAAACCCGGATGATGGCTTATGATTATATGCGAGTGAAAGATGTATCCAAAGCTGGCGATTGGTCGCAAGCGGTGTTTTGGAACCCACATGGCGGACATTTTGGCTCACCTTACAAGGTGAGCGGCTTTATTTACCCATAATTACTCGGGGGATATACGAGAATACTTTACTCCCGCGTCGATGCGGTTAGGGTGATATGGCATGATACGTCAAGATGAGTTAATTGATAAAATTAAGGCCTATGATCCCGGTGTAGATGAGGATTTGGTCAATCGTGCCTATGTGTTTGCGATGAAAGCACATGGGTCGCAAACGCGTGCTTCGGGTGATCCGTATTTTACGCATCCGCTAGAGGTGGCGATGGTGCTCACTCACTATAAGTTAGATGTTTCGACCATTATCACGGCGCTTTTGCATGATACAGTGGAAGATACGGATGCTACGCTCGAAGAGATTGAAGAATTATTTGGTAAGGAGATTGCTAAACTCGTTGATGGGGTGACGAAGCTTTCTCAGCTAGAAACCAATACTGTCCATTCTAAACAGGCAGAAAATTTCCGTAAACTGGTCGTGGCAATGTCAGAGGATTTGCGAGTGCTGATCGTAAAGCTTGCTGATCGACTGCATAATATGCAAACGATCCACTACATTAAAAAACCAGAGAAGCGCAAACGAATCGCGCGTGAGACGATCGAGATTTATGCCGCTTTGGCAGAACGAATCGGGATGCGGCGTATTAAAGAAGAATTGCAGGACTTAGCTTTTACACAACTTTTTCCTGAGGCGCGAGAATCAATCACAAATCGCTTAAAGTTTCTTCGTGAAAAAGGGCGTGCGACGATTGAAAAGAGCCGCTTGCAAATTGAAGGAAAGCTCAAAGAAGGTGGCTTAAAGAATTACGAAGTCTTTGGGCGTGAAAAAAAGCCATATTCTATTTGGAAAAAGATGGAGCGTAAAAATATCGGCTTTGAACAGCTAGGCGATATTATTGCTTATCGTATTATTGTTGAGAATGAAGCTGATTGCTATCACGCACTAGGGCTTATCCATTCAGCTTATCATACAGTGCCGGGCTATTTTAAAGATTATATTTCTACACCAAAACGAAATGGCTATCAGTCGCTGCATACGTCGGTGATTGGTCCACAGCAACAGCGTATCGAAGTGCAAATACGTACGCATCATATGCATGATATTGCCGAATATGGTTTGGCAGCGCATTGGGCTTATAAGGGCGATGGACAAGGGCAGGTTGCTAAGGATGGTAAGCAGTTCCGCTGGATTCGTGAGTTGTTAGAGATTGTGGAACAGGCCGCCAATCCTGAAGATTTTCTCGAAAATACCAAACTTGAAATGTACCATGATCAGGTATTTTGTTTTACGCCAAAGGGTGATATTGAGTCTCTACCGCGTGGGGCGACTCCAGTTGATTTTGCTTATGCTGTGCATTCAGGTGTCGGTAATACATGCGTAGGTGCGAAAATTAATGGCCGGATTGTGCCGCTTAAAACACGTTTGCGAAATGGCGATCAAATTGAAATTATCACCAATAAAACGCAAACCCCATCGCCTGCATGGGAACGTTTTGTGGTTACAGGTAAGGCTCGTTCAGAAATTCGTAAATTTATCCGCTCTCGCCAGCGTGATGAATATGTGAATCTAGGGCGATCTTTGCTTAGCAAGCTCTATAAGCAGGAATCAGGTAAAGACCTGACCGATAAATTGCTGGAGCCATTACTCAAAGAGATGGACCGCAAGCAAGTGGATGATATTTATGCTGAGGTGGGAGAGGGAATTCTGAACCGTACGCAGGTGATTGATCTGCTGCTGCCAGAGCAGGCGAATAAAAAGAAGAAAAAAGATTTTAATCTATTTGAGCGGATTACTAGCCGTAAGAAAGAACCTAAAAAGGAATCAATGCCGATTCGCGGGTTGATTCCTGGCATGGCGATTCATTATGCGGGCTGCTGCCATCCTATTCCGGGAGATACGATTGTGGGCATTGTGACGACGGGGCGCGGTGTGACCATCCATACGACTGATTGCGATACATTAGATAATTTCACGGAAACGCCAGAACGCTGGATTGATGTTTCTTGGGATAGTAGTGGCGAAACGCGGCATATTGGGCGTATTCGCGCTAATGTGAGTCACTCTAAAGGTGGGCTAGCTTCAATCGCTAATTCCATTGCTCGCGACGAAGGGAATATTACTAATTTCAAAATCATCAACCGTAATATCGATTTCTTTGAAGTGCTGGTCGATTTGGAAGTGAGCGATACTGAACATCTCAACCATATTATTGCCAGTATGCGGAACCTTAAAACGGTGCAAACAGTGGAAAGGTATCAGGAGTAAGCGAGATGCTTAGACTCGGTGTGAATATTGACCATGTAGCGACGTTGCGTAACGCGAGAGGCGGCGTACACCCTTGTCCCGTCGAAGCAGCTTTATTGGCGCAAGAAGCAGGAGCAGACGGTATCACTGCACATTTGCGCGAAGACCGACGTCACATTCGTGATGAGGATATGCGCCGCTTGAAAGCAGAGTTGGACGTGCCGTTGAATTTTGAAATGGCTGCAACGGATGAAATGCAGGAAATTGCACTAGAGGTTATGCCACATGCAGTGTGCCTTGTGCCGGAAAAGCGTGAAGAAGTGACGACCGAAGGTGGATTAGATGTGGTTGGCCAGCAAGCGCGATTAGCGGAATATATAAAGCCTTTTACGCAAGCGGGTATTCGGGTTTCCATGTTTGTGGATCCAAGCGAAATACAACTTAAGGCCAGTGCTGCTATCGGTGCGCCTGTGATTGAGCTGCATACAGGGGCTTATGCAGAAGGTGCTGAAGGCGAGCTGGAGCGTTTAACGCAAGCAGCAAAACTAACATCTGAATTAGGGTTAGAGTGCCATGCTGGGCATGGGTTGCGCTTTGATAATGTGATGCCCATTGCCGCATTGCCAGAGGTAGTAGAGCTGAATATTGGGCATTTTTTGGTAGGAGAAGCGGTATCGTTCGGATTAGCGGCGGCGATTAAACAAATGGTGCATTTGATGGAAGAGGCGCGAGTATGATCGTCGGTACCGGACATGATATGACAGATATTCGCCGAATTGAAAAATCGTTGGAGCGTTTTGGTGAGCGATTTGAAAATCGCGTCTTCACCGATGCAGAGCAAGCAAAAGCCCAACGTCGTAAAGGTGGGGGAGAGCGTAATGGATTGGCTAGCACCTATGCGAAACGATTCGCCGCGAAAGAAGCTTGCGCCAAAGCGTTAGGCACCGGGTTTCGCGAAGGAGTTTTCCATAAAGATATGGGCGTGGTGAATTTGCCTTCAGGCAAACCCACGCTAGAGCTTAAAGGTAGCGCGCTGATGAAGCTGAATCAGCTAGTTGATGAAAGCCGTTATAAGCCAGTTATCCATTTAACGTTGAGCGATGAGTACCCTTATGCCCAAGCGCATGTGCTTATTGAAGCGATACCGGTGGCGGAGTGAAAAGTTGATTTTCTATACGATCTTTCGGAGTAATGCCTAACTGACCAGCTCGATTAGCCGCTAAGTAAAGCACAGCATGGCTATGTTTAGGTAAAAGCAATGGGGCTTGGAGCTGGCTTAAATTTAGATTAGGCCAAATTTCAATAATGAACCCTTGTGCATTAATCGCAATCACATCAACGGCGCTATAAACATTAGCCGGTTCAATACGATGGCGGTTGGCAAGTTCTGTGTTGAGTAATGGTGCGGTTTCTTTGGGTGCCTCTGGTTTTTGGATTGGAATCGGATAGAGCGTTTCTTGTTTGCGAATGCGTCGCTGCACTTTTTGAGCTGCTTCGCGCTCTAAGTCTGGCAAAGGAATGAGGTAGGCTTGATTGCCTTCTAACGGTTGAGTCAGATACATAGAGGGGCTTTGAAAAGAAGTGGCAGGGCGTATCTCTGCTGTTAGCTCGATCGGTGTTAGCGAGTGAATGCGCGGACGAGCCTGATCAGATCCAGAGCGTGCTTGTTTGACGTCAATTGGTGCGGCAATAGGATAAATCGTCACTGGTGTGCGAGCATAAACAAAGGATGCCGCTGCTTGCCATGAGAGAAAAATTAGCGCGAGGCTGGCAAGGAAGAACGGAAATATTTGAGACGTAATTGATCGCCTTTTTGTAGATTCCATTTTTTCGCACTCCCCGCTGGGATTTCTAGCACCGCTAATACTGGTTTAGGTGCCTTAATCGGCAATTGAGACTCTGGCGTGGTATTGGTTGTAATTTCAACGATACGACCATTGCGGTCAATAAAAGCAATATCGAGGGGTAGATAAGTATTCTTCATCCACATGCTGTATGTGTCTTCTTGTTCAAAAAGAAAGAGCAGTCCATGCATATATTTAGGCCAAATGCGATAATGCATCAGCCCTGCTGATTGTTGCTGGTAAGTGTGAGCAAAACCCAAAACAAGGGGCAGGGTGCCGCCTCGCGTTGTGATAGGCACCTTTCCCGTTTTAAAGGACATTGTTTGTGGTGCACTGAGCGGATCAGGAATGCTAAGCCCATCCTGACCTCTTATTGTGGCTTCAGTTTGGGTAAAGTCGGTTCCTGTTTTAGGTTCCTCAGGATCGGGAGATAAAAGCCATAAAAAGGCGATAAATCCAACCGCTACACCCCAAAATTTTAATTTATCCATGAGTGGATAACCTCAAAACTAGAACGGAATTTCGTCGTCTAATTCAGGCGCGGCTGCAGGAGCGTTGCTTGCATTGCCGCTTGGCACTTGACCAAATGCCGGCGATGCCGCCTGTTGCTGGCCTTGGTTCTGGTTATAGCCGCCATTATCTTGATTATAATTCCCGCCAGAGCTACCTTTGCTATCTAGCATCGTCAAGTTGCCGTTAAAACCTTGGAGAACCACTTCTGTTGTGTATTTCTCAACGCCATCATTACCTGTCCATTTACGCGTTTGAAGTGCGCCTTCAATGTAAAGTTTCGAGCCTTTATGAACGTAATTCTTAATCACTTTAACAAGGCCTTCGTTAAAGACTACTACACGGTGCCATTCAGTTTTTTCGCGGCGTTCGCCGGTGTTTTTATCGCGCCAGCTATCCGATGTAGCGATAGAAAGGTTGGCAAGCTCGCGGCCGTCTTGAGTCTGACGAATCTCAGGTTCGTTGCCCACATTACCGATTAAAGTTACTTTATTGATGCTACCAGCCATGCTGCCCTCACTTTATTTTTATTAATTTTGTGAAGGAATAGCGCAATTATCGCTGGTATGCCAGTGGAAACTTAGCTAGAGTGCATGCCCTTCAAAGAAGTACAAGCAAAGGCGAATATGTCAGCATTAGAAAATCCGAGTGATCCTTTTATCCGCGTCCGTGGCGCGAAAGAACATAATCTGCAAAATGTAGATGTAGATATTCCTAAGAATCAATTGGTGGTGGTGACGGGGCTTTCTGGTTCTGGTAAGTCCTCGCTAGCATTTGATACTATCTATGCCGAGGGGCAGCGCCGTTATGTGGAGAGCCTCTCTGCCTATGCGCGCCAGTTTTTGAATATTCAAGATAAGCCAGATGTGGAAAGCATCACTGGATTATCACCTGCTATTGCAATTGACCAAAAGACGACTAGTAAGAACCCGCGCTCAACTGTGGGCACGGTGACGGAGATCTATGATTATCTGCGTTTGCTTTATGCACGTATTGGTGTTCCATACTCCCCAGCGACGGGTAAACCGATTGAAAGCCAAACAGTTAGCCAAATGGTAGATAAGGTGATGGAATTGCCTGAAGGCACGAAGTTCCATCTGCTAGCCCCGGTGGTGCGTGGCCGTAAAGGTGAGCATCATGGTGAGTTGATTGCGGCGCAAAAGGCGGGTTTTCAGCGTGTTCGTATCAACGGTGAAGTCTATAAATTTGATGATGAGCTGCCGAAGCTCGATAAGAATAAGAAGCATGAAATTGAAGTCATCGTTGATCGTTTGGTGATTAAAGACGATATTGAGGTGCGCCTTGCTGATTCAATGGAAACAGCGGTAAATACCGGTAGCGGCCTTGTGATGGTTGAAGTATTGCCCACCAAGAAAGGCGGAGAGAGCGAGTTTATCTTGCTTTCAAGCAAGTTTGCTTGCCCTGAAAGTGGTTTTACGATTGATGAGATTGAGCCACGTTTATTCTCATTCAACAGCCCATATGGTGCGTGTAAAGAGTGTGATGGCCTAGGAACAGAAATTTTCTTTGTACCTGATTTGATCGTACCCGATCCTAAGAAATCACTGATGGATGATGCGATTGCACCATGGGCGAACACGCAAACGAAATATTATAAGCAAACGATTGAAGGTTTGTCGCAGCATTTCGGCTTTAACCCAATGATCCCGTGGAAAGATTTGCCTGAAGAAATACGAGAAGTGCTTCTTTATGGTTCTGGTGAAGAAGTTGTAAAGATTAAATATAATGATGGATTGCGTACCTTTGCGAGCAATAAGCCGTTTGAAGGAGTGATCCCCTCGCTCACGCGTAAAGCTGCAGAAACGGAAAGCGATTATGTGCGCGAGGAGTTGGGTAAATATCAAGATATTAGCCCATGTGAAGCGTGTGATGGCTATCGTTTGAATAAAGAAGCGCTCTGTGTGAAAGTGGCAGATCGCCATATTGGTGAGATTTGTCGCTTATCGATTGAAGAAGCGGTTGATTGGTTCATTAAGATTGAAAAGAAACTTAGCAAAACACATCAACAAATTGGTGAGAAGGTGCTCAAAGAACTACGCGCTCGTTTAGGTTTCCTCAATAATGTGGGCTTGGATTACCTAACACTTAGCCGTGAATCTGGTACGCTTTCAGGTGGTGAATCGCAGCGTATCCGTTTAGCTTCGCAAATTGGCTCTGGCCTTTCTGGCGTGCTTTACGTGCTGGATGAGCCTTCGATTGGCTTACATCAATGTGATAATGAGCGCCTGTTAAGTACACTCAAAAACCTACGCGACCTTGGTAATACGGTCGTGGTGGTTGAGCATGATGAAGATACGATGAAAGAATCAGATTATCTGATTGATATGGGACCAGGTGCAGGTGTGCATGGTGGTATCATCGTTTCAGAAGGCACGGCGCAGGAAGTGATGGATGATCCAAAATCCATTACGGGGCAGTATCTCTCGGGTAAAAAAGAAATCGCTGTACCGAAGAAACGTCGTGAAACGTCGAAGATTAAGGCGATTACCATTAAAGGCGCTCGTGCGAATAACCTTAAAGATATTGATGTGACTATTCCATTGGCTACGCTGACTTGTATTACAGGTGTATCAGGAGGCGGAAAATCAAGTCTCACAATTGAAACGCTTTATAAGGCGACGATGCGCAAACTCCACGGAAGTAAAGCACATCCGGGTGCACATGATAAGATTACGGGCCTTGAGTTTATCGATAAGGTGATTGAGATTGATCAATCGCCAATTGGGCGTACTCCGCGCTCTAACCCTGCGACTTATACAGGCGCATTCACGCCGATTCGTGATTGGTTCGCGCAATTGCCAGAAGCGAAAGCACGTGGTTATAAATCTGGTCGATTCAGCTTCAACGTGAAGGGTGGCCGCTGTGAGGCTTGCCAAGGTGATGGTGTCATCAAAATTGAAATGCACTTTTTACCCGATGTTTACGTGAAATGTGATGTCTGCCAAGGCGCGCGCTATAATCGCGAAACACTGGAAGTGACGTATAAAGATAAATCCATTTCTGACGTTTTGAATATGACAGTAGAGGAGGCGGCTAAATTCTTTGAAGCGCATCCATCCATTGCGGAAAAATGCAAAGCATTGGAAGAGGTTGGTCTGGGCTATATTGGCATTGGTCAATCCGCTACCACGCTTTCGGGTGGTGAGGCACAGCGTATTAAGTTGGCGCGCGAGCTTTCAAAACGTTCAACAGGCCGTACGCTTTACATCCTTGATGAACCAACAACAGGTTTGCATAGTGAAGATATTGCTAAACTATTGAAAGTATTACATCGTTTGGTTGATGCAGGTAACACGGTGACGGTTATTGAGCATAATCTCGATGTGGTCAAAACGGCCGATTGGGTCGTTGATATCGGCCCCGGTGGCGGCCATAAAGGCGGCGAACTCGTGGTTGCTGGTACGCCAGAAGAAGTGGTGAAAGAGAAACGCTCAATTACTGGTCAGTGGTTAAAGCCGTATTTGTCTAAGAAAAAAGGCTCTAACGGTGGCAGTAAAAAGGCCGCTTAGGAGCGCTGGCTGTCATCTAATCTTAACAAAAGCCTCCTTCGGTTGAGGGGGTAAATCGATTATACTATTCGCGAGAGTAACTACGTGAATGGAGGCAGAGTGGGCGATATTACCGCACAAGCGGGGAAAGAGGTGATTGCAGGACGGCCTGAGCTGTCTGCAACTTCTGCGTCTGGCCCAGTTAATCCATTTGTTGCCGCACCAGAAGAGCCTGATTTGTATATTCAAGACGGTTCAAAAGCGGGCTATAGGCCGGTCGCAATTTCACGCAAAGTGAAACAATTTGCTAGTCATGTAGCCGATCATCCAAATGATTTCCTTTTTTCAGTGATTGCCTCTGTTGCAGTATTCGCCGTTGTCAGAATGGCAGTGGGGACTGCAGTCGCAGCTGCTGGGTTAACGGCCTTAGCAACACCAATTATGGTGACAATGCTGGCGGCAGGGTTGGTTGGCTTGTATCACGGCCACCAGAAGGCAAAGGAAGAGAGTAAAAGGCAAGAGGCAGCGCTTTATGCCACGGTTGGTAATCCAACTCCAGAGCAACTCTCAAATGCACATAAGGTAAATGCTGCAACAGTGGTTAGTACAGGTATTAAGCATGCATTGATTAGTGGTATTTTAGGTTCTGTTATTGGTGCCGCTATCAGTGGTGACTGGCCAGAAATTTCAGAATATTTACCTAAAAATGCGATGGAACAGGGCGCTGTTGTAGGCGATCATGGTTTAGGTGAGCATGGAGGGCATGGCGATAGCCATGGTACGCACGGGGATCATGCAGATGATCACGGAGCGGATACACACGCTGACCACGAACATGTAGATGAACATAAAGCAGATATTCATGTAGAAGAAACGTATGATGCACCTCATGCAACAAAGCCTCCTGTGCCGGAAGTAGAAGTCAAAACACCGGAGGTGCCTAGCCACTCCTCGGTAGAGCAACCTGTAAATAATAGTGTTAGGGATGTGCTGCAGCCACCTGCTGAGTCGTATGTTATCGCTAACCCAGAAGAATTTGAAGTGATGAATAATATTCCAGCAGGTGCGAGGATGCTTGAGGATGGCACCTATACATTTGGTGAAGTGGGACCTAATGGCGGTTTGATTAGCTATTCTGTCGGCGGTATTGATCCAAATAGTTATTATGCGACAGGTGAAATTCCACAATCAGATTTAGGACGCCCCGAGCTTTTAAATGTTTTTAAGGATGTTGCGCCTCCAACAGAAACGGAAGATGCAACTCTTACAAAAACTAGGAACGGTGCTTATTTGGATGAAATTCTCAAAAAACATTCCGAAGCTGCGCGCGATTCAATAGGTACTTATACCGATAGTTTGAAGAATGAAGTTCAAATAGATACTTCTCAGCAAAATCGCTAGATTATTAAGGTTAATTAATATAAGTCACGTGTTCGTAATATAATTCAGGTATAATTCTCGAATGAGTAGTTATAACAAATTAAACGAATTATACAGTCAATACGTACAGACGAATAGCTCTACAGCTTTTACCGAAATTGCAGAGATGATGCCGAGGTTGGTAAAAGCCACTTATCGAGGGTATGATAAGAGTCCTGAAAATACTCTTGAGAAAGATAAGCTTTTTGGAGATGTTACGACAAATTTTTTGCTAACATTGAGTAAAAAAGAAATTCGTTCTGTAAAGCCATCAACGCTTTTGCATACTTATGTCTATAATGCGGTGGTTGATAAACATAGAGCATTCAGGCGGAATATCGTCGAGTTGAAGCGTGAAGATTTTTGGAAAAATGTTGCAGCTTCTCAAAGTGATAAAGAGCAATCGATTGCTTTGAATAGAGATTTGAAAGCTGAGTTGGAACGAGCGATTGATGAAAATGTAGAGAATCCAATCGATAAAGATATTTTTAAAAGACATTATTTGGAGAGAGAGCCTCTCAAAGAATTGGCTGCAGAGTATGGTAAAGGGGAATCGGCGGTGAAGATGCGAATGTCTCGTCTGAAAGATAAATTAGTAGAATTTCCTGTTTTTCGAGAGCTTTATGAAACTAGTAATACGATTACACGAGGTGTTAGTCGTTAAATATCCATTCCCTTAATCGCTGCAAACACGTTATCTTCTTCGGTTGCTGCGCATAGGTGGCCGCCTTCGGGAGCAGTGATAAATTCTACGACATTGGGTAAATTCTTTTGATAGGCTTCAGCCATGCTGTAAGGCACGACGCTATCAGCGGTGCCATGTAGCATAATGGTGGGCTGTTTTACTTCGCGTAGGGCGAAAGGTTGATCGCCAAATTGGAGCGCTCCGTCAATGGCAGGGCCTTTCCATCCCTGTTTATAGGCATTTTGCAAATCATACAGGAAAAGCTCTCTATAAAAATCGACATCCATCAATTTTACATCTTCAGCAGGGAGAGTCTTGCGCAAATGTGCGACGAATTTATCAGGTTGTTTATTAACCGTATATTCGGTGAGTTTACCGACAGCGGGAACGCTAAATTTGCTTTTATACATTAAACGGAACGCATTTATGGGCTTGGGGAGCTTGATGCCTTGAGCTTCAGAGCGTCCAAAACTAAGCCAGCCCGAAAGATTTACCACAAACTGGATTTGGTTGGGTAAGTCATAAGCGCATTGGAAGGCGTAAGGTGCGCCGCCTGAGATAGCGATAACACCACATTCTTTAATCTTCAACTGCGTGAGTAGCTGGATGATATCTAAAGGATAATGGCGTAACTCGCGACCTTCCTGAAAGTCAGAATCGCCAATGCCAGGGCGATCAGGGCAGATAAGTTGATAGCCTGCGCGCTCGGCTGCATCGCCTGCCATAAAGCCAAGGGTGTGTGAGCCGGGTGTGCCGTGAAAGAATAAAGCAGGTTTACCATCCTTCGCGCCAATACGACGAAAGGCGAGGGTACGGCCATCGGTTAGTTTTATCGTTTCGAGTTCAGGCCATTCGGGTCCGGGAAATTCCATTAAGAGGCACTCTTTCGTTTATCTTCCAGTGAAGTTACATTATCCGCATCTTCGGCTTCGCCATCAATCCATTCATTGGCTTCGCGCATTTCAAAACCTAAAAGTTTTCCGGGAAGTTTCTTATTTCCTTCAGGTGAGATGCCAAGTTTTTCGACGTTGCGTAATCTAGGCGATAAGGTGCGGTTATAAGAAGAGGTGAATTTGGTATAGCTTTCTGCGGCGCGTTTTAGATGCGTTCCTGTTTTCTCCAAATGATCAAGATTGATGGCGAGGCCAGCAAGGATCCGCTCAATCTCTTTAGCAATTTTTTCACGATTTTCATCACGTTTTAGCTCGGCAATTTGCATGGAAGCAATGCTACATAAGCCATGTAATCCGGCAGGTCCAACCGCGATGATTCCGTATTTCTGCATTTTCTCGCGGAAGCTGCCATCGATATTATCAAGACGTGAAACCGCGGCGTCAGAAGCGATATACATTACATTGATAATTTGTGGATGAGGGGCGTTGCCAGTGCGGCGTTTATAATCATCAATTACGGTGGCAGTATAGTTCTTCTGCGCGAGCGAGGTAATGTGTTTGTGCATAGATTGGCTGAATTTCTTTTCAGCAACTTCGCGTTCTTGCTCGTTTTCAGCGGCAGCAAGTTCGAGTTCATATTTAGAGGCTTTGCAATCAATAATCATCAAGCGTTCAAACGGTAGATAGACGATACCATCAGGGCGGAAGTTGCTTCCTGCATCGTTGGTCAAATTGGCTTGCAGGTCAAAGTCAGTGCCTTTTTGCAGGCCAAGATTAAGTAAAAGATTCTCTAATGATACTTCGGTTAATTGCCCCGCCGTGCCGGGTGAGGACATCGTACGCCATAATGTATCGGCTTTATCTTGCGTTTGTTTGCTGGTCTCATTGATGCTGGCCACAGCGTTTGAAAGCTCGCCAAATTGTTTGAGAAACTTTTGCTGTTGCTCTTCTGTCTTTTGTCCAAGCGATTGCTTCACCGCTTCGGCTTCTCGTTTATGATCTTCTAATAACTTGTTAGAAAGTTCATGTCCTACGGCCATCACGCTTGCGCGCGCGGCATCTTTGAAAGTATCACCATAGCGATCCGATGCTTCGGCCTCGGTCTCAAGGCGGATAATATGCTCACGTTGTGCATTTATGACGTGTCGCATACGGCCTGTACGGTAAAAATGGGTGAAAAGCATCACAAGCAATAAGCCGCTTAAAGCGATAAGTGCCGGCATCACAAAATTGGCTGGTATCTGAGGCATGGTTTCCCTAATTTCTTATTATTAGGAAGAATTGTAAGCAATTTTGAGGCTGGAAGCTATGAAAAAACCATCTATCGCTTGTGTGATCTTGTGTGCAGGGCAGGGAACAAGAATGAAATCACCTTTACCTAAGGTGTTGCACCAAGTGGCCGGGTTGCCGATGGTTGGGCATGTGTTAAAAACCTCCTCCCAGCTTAAGCCAGAAGAGATGATGGTCGTTGTTGGGCCTGAAATGCCGAAAGTTGGCGAGATGATTGCCAAGCTAGATTATGATGCAAATACGGCCATTCAGCATGAAGCATTAGGAACAGGCCATGCTGTGCGTGCTGCTGAAGAGGCACTGGAAGGGTTTGATGGCTTGGTCTTTGTGCTTTATGGCGATACACCTTTGATTGAAGTCGAAACATTGCGTGCGATGATTAACACTGATGCTACTGTGACGGTGTTAGGAATGCGCCCAGCTGATCCTGCAGCTTATGGCCGCCTTGTATGCGATGATGCGGGTAACCTGCAGCGTATTGTCGAGTTTAAAGAAGCTAATGCCGAAGAGCGTGCCATTAATCTATGTAACTCTGGCGTGATGGCCGTAGATGCAAAAGACCTATTCCGTTATCTAAGCGAGATTAAAAATGATAATGCGAAAGGCGAGTATTACCTAACGGATGTGGTAGAGCTTGCCGTAAAAGAAGGTAAAACCTGCGCAGTTGTTGAGGCATCAGAAGAATCACTGCTTGGCGTGAATGATCGTGTAGACTTGGCGGCAGCGGAGAATGCTTATCAAATTCGCGCACGAAACCATATCATGCGTTCTGGTGTGACGATGCAGGCTCCAGAAACGGTGACTTTCTGTCACGATACGGAAATTCATAAAGATGTGATAATTGAGCCGAATGTCTGTTTTGGTCCAAGTGTTGAGGTGGAGTCCGGCGCACGTATCCGGGCATTCTCACATCTTGAAGGGACGCATGTTTCTAAAGATGCGATTATTGGCCCCTATGCAAGATTGCGCCCTGGTGCGAATATTGGTGAAGGTGCGAGAATTGGTAACTTTGTTGAAGTTAAAAACGCCGATTTAGAAGAAGGCGCGAAAGTGAATCATCTTAGCTATGTGGGCGATGCTCATGTAGGCGCATATGCCAATATTGGTGCGGGTACAATCACCTGTAATTATGATGGCTTTCAAAAATATCGTACAACCATTGGCGATCATGCCTTCATCGGCTCTAACAGCGCACTTGTAGCACCGGTTGAAGTGGGCGATGGCGCGATAGTCGGCGCTGGCAGCACCATCACCGAAGATGTCGAAGCCGATGCTCTGGCCATGACTCGCCCGCAACAATTACACCGTGTAGGATGGGCGCAGCAGTTCCGTAATAAGCGGCAGAATTAAATTTATTACAAAAAATTCACCTTAGCGGGTTGTATTGCCGAAGGGCTCTCACTATATCTAAACCATCAATAAATAAACTATTGATGAAAATCAAAGGGATAGCCTTATGGGAAAAGTAATCGGAATTGACTTAGGGACCACCAACTCATGTGTGGCCGTAATGGATGGCAAAGAAGCCAAAGTAATTGAAAATGCAGAAGGTGCACGTACAACGCCTTCAATGGTGGCTTTCACGGATGATGGCCAAAAATTAGTGGGAGAGCCTGCAAAACGTCAGGCAGTTACGAATCCTGAAAATACTATCTTCGCGGTGAAGCGTCTTATTGGTCGTCCTTTTGATGATAAAACGACGAAAAAGGATATGGATTTAGTTCCGTATAAGATTGTTGAGTCAGATAATGGCGACGCATGGGTGGAAGCGGCTGGCGATAAATATAGCCCAAGCCAAATTTCAGCCTTTACGTTGCAGAAGATGAAAGAAACGGCGGAAAGCTTTCTAGGTGAGAAAGTAGACCAAGCGGTGATTACGGTTCCGGCTTACTTTAACGATGCGCAACGTCAGGCAACGAAAGATGCTGGTAAGATCGCTGGCCTTGAAGTGCTCCGTATCATTAACGAGCCAACAGCTGCTGCACTTGCCTATGGTTTGGATAAGAAAGAAGGTCAAACAATTGCGGTTTATGACCTTGGTGGTGGTACATTCGATGTGTCTGTTCTTGAGATTGGCGATGGTGTATTTGAAGTAAAATCAACCAATGGTGATACGTTTCTTGGTGGTGAAGATTTCGATATGGCGATCATTGAGTTTTTGGCTGATGAGTTCAAAAAAGATCAAGGCATCAACCTACGTGAAGATAAGCTTGCGCTTCAACGTTTGAAAGAAGCGGCAGAGAAAGCGAAGATCGAACTTTCGTCTACGCAGCAAACGGAAGTGAATCTTCCATTCATCACCGCTGATGCGGCTGGCCCTAAACACTTAAATGTTAAGCTTTCACGTGCTAAATTGGAATCTCTCGTAGGTGACTTAGTATCGCGGACAATGAAACCTTGTGAAGCAGCATTGAAAGATGCAGGGCTCAAAGCATCTGACATTGATGAGGTTATCCTTGTTGGTGGTATGACGCGTATGCCTAAGGTTCAAGAGAAGGTAAAAGAATTCTTTGGGAAGGAGCCGCATAAAGGAGTTAACCCTGATGAAGTGGTTGCCATGGGTGCAGCCATTCAAGGTGGTGTATTGCAAGGCGACGTAAAAGACGTTCTTCTGCTTGATGTAACACCTTTATCACTTGGTATCGAGACATTGGGCGGTGTATTTACTCGCCTTATCGAGCGTAATACGACCATTCCAACGAAGAAATCACAAGTATTCTCAACGGCGGACGATAACCAATCAGCAGTAACGATTCGTGTCTTCCAAGGGGAACGTGAAATGGCTGCGGATAATAAATTACTCGGTCAGTTTGATTTGGTAGGTATTCCTCCTGCACCACGCGGTATGCCGCAGATTGAAGTAATCTTCGATATTGATGTGAACGGCTTGGTGAATGTAACGGCGAAAGATAAAGCCACAAACAAAGAACAGCAAATTCGTATCCAAGCTTCTGGTGGTTTATCGGATGATGATATTGAAGGCATGGTCAAAGATGCAGAAGCCAATGCAGAAGCGGATAAAGAACGCAAGAAGTTGGTGGAAGCAAAGAACCAAGCTGAAAGCCTCGTACATATGACCGAGAAGAATCTCAATGAATATGGCGATAAAGTTTCGGATGAAGATAAATCTGCCATCGAAACGGCTGTTGCAGATGTGAAAGATGTGATGGAAGGCGAAGATGCTGCGGTGATTGAAGAGAAGTTGGAAGCGCTACAGCAAGCATCAATGAAGCTAGGTGAGGCTATTTACAAGTCTCAGCAAGAGGAAGGTGCAGAAGGCGACGCAATGGCTGAAGGCGGTGCAGAAGAAGCAACAGAAGCAGAAGGCGGAGAAGAAATTCTTGATGCCGAATTTGAAGAAGTCGACGAAAATAAAAAAGACGACTAGCTAGAAGCTAAAGGGGCTGAAATATGCCCCTTTCTTCTCGGGGGATAAATGGCAGATTATTACGAGTTACTCGGCGTTAGCCGTGATGCGGATGCGAAGCAGATTAAGTCTGCTTATCGTAAGCTTGCCATGAAATATCATCCGGATCAAAACCAAGGTGATGAAGAAGCGGAGAAGAAATTTAAAGAAGTTTCTGCCGCTTATGATGTTCTGAAAGATGAGCAAAAACGCGCAGCTTATGATCGCTATGGTCATGATGCATTTGAGCAAGGAATGGGCGGCGGCGCTGGTGGCCCCGGCATGGGTGGTTTCGATTTTGGTGGTAGTAGCTTCTCCGATATTTTTGAAGATCTTTTCGGTGGCGGCGGCGGCGGTTTTGGCAGTGCTCAAGCTCGTAGTGGAGCCGGAGGTGGTGGCGCTGCGCGCGGTGCTGACTTGCGCCACAATCTAAGTATCGCACTTGAAGATGCCTTTAAAGGTAAGCAAAGTCAGGTAAAGGTAACCACCTCTGTTACCTGTGGCAGTTGTGATGGAAACGGAGCGGAAAAAGGTACTAAGCCGGAGAGCTGTGGCACTTGTAATGGTCGCGGTAAAGTACGCGCTCAACAAGGTTTCTTCACAATCGAACGTGGCTGTCATACGTGCCAAGGGCTTGGAAAGATTATTAAAAGCCCATGTAAGCCTTGCGCTGGATCAGGTCGCACACGTAAAGAAAAGTCTTTGAAGGTGACGATTCCTGCTGGCGTAGAAGAAGGAACACGTATCCGCTTAAGTGGTGAAGGTGAAGCCGGTATGCGTGGGGGGCCTGCGGGAGACCTTTATATTTTCCTCAATATCAAACCGCATCCGATCTTCCAGCGTGAAGGAACGGATTTACATTGCCGTGTACCGGTGCCAATGACCGAGGCTGCGCTTGGTGGTAGTGTGCAAGTGCCAACCATTGAAGGCGGCAAGGTAAAGGTGACTATTCCGGCTGGAACGCAATCGGGTCGTCAATTTCGTCTAAAAGATAAGGGCATGTCTGTCATGCGCTCCAGTGGTTTGCGCGGGGACATGTATGTACATGCAGCGGTTGAAACGCCCGTGAATTTAAGCAAGAAGCAAAAAGATATGCTCAAGCAGTTTAAAGGCGATAAGAGTAGCAAGGCTAACAGCCCTGAATCCGAAAACTTCTTCAGTCGCGTTAAAGACTTCTGGGAAGATTTGAAGGATTAGATGTTCGTTAGGAGAGCTACTGTCAACGATGCTACTTTTATTGCTTTGTTAGGCAGGGTCACGTTTTCTGAAACATTTTCTCATTATTTTCGATATTCAGATGATCTTAGGAATTATCTGGAGCGGACTTTTGGGGTCGAAAAAATTCGAAAGAGTTTGCTAAAAGAAAATAACCTTTATTGGTTAGCAATTAAAGACGAATTGCCGATAGGGTATATGAAAATCAAGCGTGTTTCACCCTGTGATTCAGCCAGCATAGAAGAATGCTCGCAACTTCAGAAGATCTATCTACTTAATGATTTTCAAGGGCAAGGAATAGGGCGCGCTTTCATGAAGGAAATGATTGCAGAGGTTAATCAACCTGTTATCTGGTTATCCGTCTTGAAGGAGAATCAAAAGGCAGCAAACTTCTACAGAGAATTTGATTTCAGAACTATCGGAGAACAGCCTTTTTCTATCGGCAAAGAGGATTTTGACTTTGCCGTAATGCAACGGATTCTTCGCTAACTCCTTACTCTGCCTTATCCACCCACGTTTTACGGTTGAAGTTGTGATGTGCGTGAATATCGCGGACGGTGCCGGTTTTACTGCGCATGATGATAGAATGCGTTTCTGCACCGCCTGTCATACGGCGTACACCTTTTAACATAGGGCCATCGGTTACGCCTGTAGCGGCAAACATTACTTCACCTTTTGCCATATCGTGCATATTATATTTGCGATCTAAGTCTTCGATGCCCATACGTTTGGCGCGGGCGCGTTGTTCGTCATTATCGAACAGGAGACGCGCTTGCATTTGGCCACCAATGCAGCGAAGTGCCGCCGCGGCGAGTACGCCTTCAGGTGCGCCGCCAATGCCCATATAAATATCAATATTCGTATCTGATTTTGTGGTAGCAATAATGCCTGTGACATCGCCATCAGAGATGAGGAGGATGCGCGCACCTGCTTCACGAATTTCAGCGATAAGTTTTTGGTGGCGCTCACGGTCTAGGACGCATACGACCAAATCAGCTACGTCGCAATCTTTCGCTTTTGCTAAAGATTCGAGGTTTTCTTTAGGAGATTTATCAAGGTCGATGACACCATCAGGTAAGCCTGCACCGACAGCAATTTTATCCATGTAAACATCAGGAGCGTGCAAAAAACCATCTTTGCTGGCCATCGCAAGTACGGCGATTGAATTAAAACCACCAACGGCACAAGTGGTTGTGCCTTCTAATGGATCAAGAGCAATATCTACTTGCGGGCCTTTTGTAGAGCCAACTTTTTCGCCAATATAGAGCATAGGGGCTTCATCGCGCTCACCTTCGCCAATTACTACGGTACCGTCCATATCAAGGCTATTAAGGACGCTACGCATAGCTTCAACAGCTGCAGCATCGGCGGCTTTCTCATCGCCTAGCCCCATCCATTTGGAGGCAGCGAGTGCTGCGGCCTCGGTAATACGAACAGCTTCAAGGGCTAAGTTTCTATCCATTGTGTAACCTTCGTCGTCAAATGAATGTTCCGAAGGTTTGGGTAATGAGTAAGACATGCAAAAAGCTCCTTGAGTATTTTTCTAGAAACTATCATAAGCATATTAACAAAACACTAAAGGGGAATCTCGCATGACAATTCGAATTGGTATTAATGGATTAGGCCGTATTGGACGCTGTGTTTTACGTGCACTAGTGGAATCTGAGCGTGATGATATCGAACTTGTGGCTGTTAATGGGCCTGCACCCATTGCTACCCACGTTCATCTTTTGAAGTATGATTCTGTTCACGGTGCGTTTCGTGGTGAAGTAAAAGCTGATGGTGAAGATTTGCTGATTAACGGCAAACGTATCAAGCTTACGCATGAGCGCGAGCCTGAGAATATCGGCTGGGATGTGGATTATGTGCTGGAATGTACGGGTATCTTCAAATCCGTTGAGCAATGTAACCGTCATATGAATGGCAAGGTTAAGGGCGTGCTTGTTTCCGCTCCATCGCCGGATGCACATTCAACAGTTGTTTATGGCGTGAATAACGAAGCTTTGGAAGCAGAGCATAATGTTGTGTCCGTTGGCTCCTGCACCACTAACTGTCTAGCGCCGGTGGCGAAAGTGTTGAATGATGAGTTCGGTATCGTAAATGGCCTAATGACGACTGTTCATGCCTATACGGGCGATCAAAATATCGTAGATGCAACGCATAAAGATTTACGCCGTGCGCGTGCTGCTGCGGTTTCGATGATTCCGACCTCAACGGGCGCTGCAAAAGCGATCAGCCTTGTGATTCCTGAACTAGAAGGCAAACTAGATGGTGTGGCTGTGCGCGTGCCAACGCCAAATGTTTCTTTAGTTGATCTTACCTTCAATAGCGAAAAGCCAATGACCGTGGATGCAATTAATGCGTCCGTAAAAGCTGCCTCATCTGATGTGCTGGTTTATACGGATGAACCGCTTGTTTCGATTGACTTTAATCATCATCCTGCAAGCTCTGTTTTTGATGCGACAGGCACACGCCTATCAGGTGAAAAAATGGCGCGTATCGCTGCGTGGTATGATAATGAGTGGGGATTTTCGAACCGTATGCTGGATGTGACAGCATTAATGGCGAAGGTTCACGGCTAGTGCAAAACCTTCCTTCATTTGAAGATATTGATGTTAAGGGCAAGCGAGTGCTTGTTCGTATGGATGTGAATGTGCCGATGGAAGGGGCAAAAGTGCGCGATATGACGCGGATTGAACGTCAACTTCCGACGATTCAATCACTTGCTAATCGTGGTGCAAAGGTGATTATCCTTTCGCATTTTGGTCGTCCGAATGGAACTTATGATCCGGCATTATCACTCTCTATTTTGATTGATCTCATGAGTGAAACACTTGGCAGACCCATTAAATTTGCTCCGGATTGTGTGGGGCTGGAGGCAGAGAAAGTTGTTTCTGCTATGCAAGATGGCGAGATTGTTATGCTAGAGAACCTTCGTTTTCATAAGGAAGAAAAAGCCAATGATGCGAAATTTGCGAAAGCACTAGCTGCCAATGGTGATATTTTTGTGAATGATGCCTTTTCTTGCGCGCATCGGGCACATGCCTCAATGGTGGGAATTGCAGATTATCTACCTGCTTATGCGGGTGCTTCAATGGCGAATGAACTGCAAATGTTGGGTAGCATTTTCGATGTGCCAGAACGGCCATTAGGCGCAGTGATTGGTGGTGCGAAGGTTTCAACGAAACTGAGCGTGTTAGAGTTTCTGCTTGAGAAAGTTGATATTTTGATGATTGGTGGCGCGATGGCGCATACCTTCCTCGCGGCCCAAGGCCATTCGGTGGGGAAATCGCTCTATGAGCCTGATTTGTTAGAGACCGCCAAAGATATTCTTGGGCAAGCGGATACGAAAAATTGTCGTATCGTGCTGCCAAGCGATGTGGTGATTACACAAGAATTTGCGGCGCATGCGCCTAATAAGATTGTGCCCGTAAGTGAGATTCCGGATGATGCAATGGCGCTGGATGTCGGGATGGAAACGATGGATGCCATGCGCGCGGCTCTTCGCGAATGTAATAGTCTTGTGTGGAATGGCCCGCTCGGTGCCTTTGAGAATACTCCCTTCGATATGGGCACGGTCGCGCTCGCACGTGAAGCCTCGATTCAAACGGCAAAGGGTGAATTGCACTCGGTTGCCGGTGGTGGCGATACTGTCGCCGCACTCGCACATAGTGGCTTGTTTGATGCGTTTACCTATCTCTCCACAGCCGGTGGTGCCTTCTTGGAGTGGATGGAAGGTAAGGAATTGCCGGGAGTTTCGGCGTTAACAAACCAGGCTCAAGCAGCTTAACTTTTGAAAGCTATAATAAGCCTCTTCAATAGTAGAAACATCTGTTAAAGCTATATTTTAAGTATAAATTTTATAGAATTCAATTGAGAACAGGGAGAGAGTTGATATATGCAAAATGATAGTCCTCACAGCTTTTTGAAATTTTATGTATATGTCGCTATATTTACATTTTTGTCTTATTTGTTAGCAAAGTTAGAATCTGATTTTCTCTCTTTTCAGTTTTGGTTTTTTGGAGCCATTTTTTATTTTTTGTTTTTAATTATATCGATTTTATCTCCAGTCACGCTGATAATATCAATGTACGCGTTGCTAACAAATAAAGCACAAAAGTATGAATATTGTTATACTACCATTTTTGTTAGTATTGCTTTTATTTTCTTTACCTTGGCAATTGGCCTCAATTGAACCCATCTAAAAAAAATGGCTGCTACGCCGAATGCAGAGTGAGTGCATAAGGCAGATAATAAAGGTATTTAAGCCGCTACAGCCCCTGATTCTTTCCAGTTTCTGAAGATTTCTGTCGCGCGAGAGCAATAAGCTTCTTTACGTTCTTTTTTCTTTACTCGTGTTTCTAGTGGAGGAATAAGGCCAAAATTAATGTTCATCGGTTGGAAAGTTTGAGCCTCTGCACCGGTGGTGACATGTGCCATTAACGCGCCGATAGCCGTTTCTTGCGGCGGATGGTTGAAGGTTTGTCCAAGTAATTCCGCAACCGCAAAACGCCCTGCCATTAAGCCAGAAGAGGCGGATTCGACATAACCTTCAACGCCCGTCACTTGCCCTGCAAAACGAAGGTGAGGGTGTTTCTTTAGGCGTAGTTGCTCATCTAATAAGATGGGGCTGTTGATGAAGGTGTTACGGTGAATGCCACCGAGACGAATGAATTCTGCATTTTCCAATCCAGGAATGGTCGAGAAGATTTCCTTCTGCGCTCCCCATTTAAGCTTGGTTTGGAAGCCTACCATGTTGAAGAGTGTGCCGAGTGCATTATCTTGGCGAAGTTGCACAATCGCATGCGCTTTGACGGTAGGGTTATGAGGGTTAGTCAGGCCAACAGGCTTCATCGGCCCCCAGCGTAGCGTTTCTGGGCCGCGCTCAGCCATCACTTCAATCGGTAAGCAGCCTTCAAAATAAGGTGTATCTTTTTCCCATTCTTTAAATTCGGTTTTATCGCCATCATTGAGCGCTTGGATGAAGGCTTCATATTGTTCCTTATCCATCGGTAGGTTGATGTAATCTTTGCCCGTGCCTTTATCATAGCGCGACTGGAACCATGCTTTTTCAAAATCGATAGAATCTTTTAGCACGATAGGTGCGATGGCATCGAAAAAGGAGAGATATTCTTCACCTGTATGCGCGAGGATGGAATCGGCTAAAGTATCGGAGGTGAGGGGGCCAGTTGCGACAATGCACATGCCTTCGTCAGCGGAAGGAAGTTCTGTCACTTCACGGCGCTCTAAGGTGATATTGGGATGGTTGGTAAGCTCTTGTGTTACCATCGCTGAAAAACCATCGCGATCTACTGCCAATGCACCACCGGCAGGGAGTTTACTTGCATCGCCACAGCGGATGATAACAGAATCGAGTTGGCGCATCTCTTCATGTAACAAGCCGATAGCCGAGCGTGTCGCATCATCTGAGCGAAAGGAGTTGGAGCATACAAGCTCCGCGCAATCTTGTGTTTGATGGGCGAAGGTCTCGCGGGTGGGGCGCATCTCAATAAGAGTGACGTTAATGCCTGCATTGGCTGCCTGCCATGCGGCTTCACTGCCAGCTAGGCCGGCACCAATAATAGTGAGTTTTTTATCTGTCATGCGCGTTTAATAGCGCTAATGCCTGTTTATGCAAGGCTTTGCTGCTGGCAGCGATGACATCTCCGTTTGATTCTAAGGTGAGGGGATGACCTTGCCAATCTGTCATCATTGCACCTGAACCGATGACAATTGGTACAAGTGGTAGGAAGTCATAGGGTTTTAAGCCTGACTCAATCACTAAATGGATGTCACCTTTAGCGAGCTTTCCGTAGGCATAGCCATCTTCACCTAATTGGCAGTTACGTGCTTTTTGCATGATGGAGTCTATGACGGGTTTATCTGCTTCACGAAATAATTGCGGCGAAGTAGTGGAAAAGATTGCAGACGCTAATGTCTCCACTTTTTGGCGATGCGCTAGTTGGTCATTATATTGGGCTGTTTTATTATCCCCAAACCATGTTTCGCCTGTGATGGGTTGCAGCATCATAGAGAGTTGTGGAATACCGTTATTCAACAAGGCAATAAGAGTAGTGAATGTTGGTACTCCTGCTATCATTGCGCGAGTGCCATCAATCGGATCAATAATCCATTGGCGTTTTGCTTCTGGTTGATGAGGTGGAAACTCTTCGCCAATGATTCCATCTTCAGGAAATTCAGATTTAATTTTTTCACGCAAAAACTCTTCAAGCGTTTTATCGACTTTTGTCACCGGTGAACCGTCTGTTTTGTGATCAACCTGTGATAAATCGGCGATTAGAGGCCGTGCAATGTTTTGCAATTCTTGCATCCATTGTTTGATATGCGATAGTTCAGACATAATTAACCTCATTAGCCTAAGTTGATAGCGATGACAAAAGATGAAATGCGCAAAGCAGCGGAAGAAGCGAGTAAAAAGTTTATTATACCGTGCTTAAGAGAGAAGCTGCATTGGCCGGAACCGCCTTATACACATATTCATAAAGCGGGTGTGGTGCCTTATCGCTTAGGCGATAACGGGATTGAGTATTATCTGTTTAAGCCTTCCGAAATGATGCCTGAGAAAGGTGACCCCGGGTTTCAAATTTGTAAAGGGACGCGTGAGATTAAGAATCCCTCTACTGGTGAGTGGGAAGATTATAGAAGTTCCAAGAAGCTAAGTCAGTATGGTGCTGAAAGTCTCGAACCAGTGATCGTAACCGCATTGCGCGAAGGGATTGAAGAGGTTGGTTTACGTTTAGATGATATTGTTGAAGTCACCGAATGGGGGCAGGCGGCGTTTGAATCGGCCTCTACTGGAGCATTAAAGACAATGTGGCTTTTTCCGGTAGGGCTTATGGGCGATTGTGAATTTGATGAACCTTGTGATGAGCATGCGAACACCGTCGCACGCGAATGGTTTAATCTGAAAGATACAGAACAGGCCACCAAGATTCGTCCAGATCATCTTGCGATTCTCCGCCAAATTGATGCAGAGCTGTCGAAACAGTTGGCCTAATAATTACTGAAAAGCCTGCATTCCTGTGATGGAACGGCCTAGGATGAGCGCGTGCACATCATGCGTGCCTTCATACGTATTCACACTCTCTAAATTCACTGAGTGACGCATCACATGATATTCATCCGAGATGCCATTGCCGCCATGCATATCACGTGCAACACGGGCAATATCAAGAGCCTTACCAGCATTATTGCGCTTAATGATAGAGATTGTTTCAGGAATAGTAGTGCCTTCATCAAGCATACGACCAACACGTAAACAAGCGTGTAAACCAAGGGTAATCTCGGTTAGCATATCCGCGAGCTTTTTCTGGATGAGCTGATTGCTAGCTAATGGCTTACCAAATTGCATACGTTCCATCGTATAGTTGCGAGCGGCCTGCATACAGAATTCTGCCGCACCCATTGCGCCCCAGCCAATGCCGTAACGTGCTTTATTCAAGCAGCTAAAAGGCCCTTTAAGACCTGTTACATTCAGACGATTTTCAGCTGGAACTTCAACATTATCCATCACAACTTCACCCGTGATAGAGGCACAAAGCGAGAGCTTTCCTTTAAGTTCAGGAGCGGAAAGCCCCTGCATGCCTTTTTCCATCACAAAGCCACTGATCGTGCCATCTTCTAGGGCATCATCACCGTAAACCTTTGCCCAAACGACAAATACATCGGCAATAGGGGAGTTGGTGATCCAAATTTTATTACCGGTCAGGCTGTAACTATCACCTTTGCGAGTAGCCCGCGTTTTCATGCTACCTGGGTCAGAGCCGTGATCTGGTTCAGTTAGGCCAAAGCAACCGATCAACTCGCCTGTTGCAAGTTTTGGTAGGTATTTATCTTTTAGATCATCAGAGCCAAATTCATGAATTGGATGCATCACTAAGCTGGACTGCACTGAAAGGGCAGAGCGATAACCGCTATCGACCCATTCAATTTCACGGGCGATTAAGCCATAAGCGACATGACTTGCGCCGGCACAACCATAACCGTCAATCGTAGAGCCAAGTAAACCGAGCTCGCCCATTTCACGCATAATTTTGGGATCAAAATGATGGTTGCGATTTGCTTCAATGATGCCCGGAAAGAGCGTTCCACGGAAATATTCACGAGCAGAATCACGAATCATACGTTCTTCATCAGTTAGTTCTGCGTCAAGAAGGAGCGGGTCCTCCCAATTCATAGGCTGTATGGACATAAATTTATCTTTTAAATAATGAGGTTGAGGATTGACCCACGCTCAAGCGTTTGACCTTGAGTTTGTGCTTCTTGTGCTCGATTGATTAAGCGATTTAAAGCCTCATCAGAAGGCAGTACGTTAAGCGGTGCTTGTCTAGGGTTAGTACGTGCGGTTGCCGTGCTTTGCTGCTGATTCTGTTGCGGATTATTTCCTTGAGGGCGCTGTTGCGGCTGCTCAATAGGCCTGCCGAGCGGAGATAAAGGAATATTTCGGATATCCGTCATAAATTAAATATAGGGCAGTTGAAGCGGGATAACAATGGCTGTGAGTATTTATTTTGGATGATTTAACCAATCTCTCACTACATGGACTTGCCTATCTTCCATAAGCGCGGGAGCGTGGCCGCAATCCTCGAATTCTACCCATGTGGCATCTGCGTGACGCTCACACATTTCTTTTGCCATCGTGGCACTTAGAAAGTCCGAATCTTGACCACGTAAAAGCAAGGTGGGGTGAGTGATATTTTCCCAAAATGGCCAAAGGTTGATGTCTTCGGTTAGGATAAGTTTACCCTCAGCATCTTGAATGCCATTGATGATTTTAGGGTCATAAACCAGTCTAACGCCTCCATTGTTAGTGGCTGTAACGCTATGTTCTAACATGTGATCCCACTGCCAGCTTTTATTTAACCCAAATGCTCCATAGCAAATGCGAAGGTAATCTTCTGCATCCGCTTCTGATGGGTGATTCATATGCTGGCCAACGTAATTATTGAGCATATGCATTGCTTCCAAAGTAACGATCGCGCCAATATCATTCACCACAAACTTACGAATACGATCCGGATATTCACACGCCATACGCATACCAAGGATGCCCCCCATAGAAGTGCCCAGCCAATCCACTTGGTCTAAGCCAAGTTCATCCAACAAATAGAGTGTATCTTCAACATAAAGGTCATAGCTGTATATTTCGCCAGAGGGTAGCCACTCGCTTTTGCCGCGCCCCACCACATCTGGCGCGTAGATAGCGCGTTTATCGCTCATAGCAGAAGCAAAATAGTCAAAATCGCGGCCATTACGGGTAAGGCCGTGAATACAGAAAATAGGCGTCCTATCAGACTTTGCTTCTTCATTCCAAATCGCGCAAGAAATGTCGCGCTCATTGCGATTGAGCGCTTTTACTACTGGAGGAATCATCATAAGTAACGCTCCACTTCCATCCCATTGAGGCTGATTTCAGTTTCTTTACCTTCTAACACATCAGCGAGAAGAAAAGCACTGCCAGCGCCTTGTGTCCAACCTAATGTGCCGTGGCCTGTGTTGAGAAATAGGTTTTGAATGGGCGACTTACCAATAATAGGTGGACCATCCGGCGTAGATGCGCGAAGGCATGACCATTCAGAATAGGTGGGATCAGCTTCCACCATTTTAGGGAAAAGCCCTTTAGCCGCTTGTTTGAGTTGTTCAATACGGCGGTTCTTAATTGCTGTGTTATATCCTGCAAATTCTGCCGTACCTGCGATACGCACTACATCACCTAATTTACTAAAGACCATTTTCGCTTTTTGATCCGTTACACTGATAGAAGGGGCATACATATTGCTTTTTAATGAAAGGCTGTAGCCTTTCATTGGGTAGATGGGAACATCAATCTCAAGTTTACGCATATGAATCGCGCTGTAAGAACCAAGCGCCATAACGTAACTATCGGCAGTAAATTCGCCTTTATCGGTTTCAACAGCAACAATCTGGTCACCCTTTTTACGGATGTTGTTGATAGTGGTGTTATAGTGGAATTTCACTCCATGTTCTTTTTCACACACTTCAGCTAAGCCAGCGGTGAAGAGGTTAATGTCTCCCGTCTCATCCATATGCGCGTGAATACCGCCTACAAGATCGCAGTTACTATGCATGAGAGATGGTTCCATCTGCAAGCATTCATCAACAGTTTTGATTCTTTCTTTACACCCAAGCTTTTCTTGAAACTCCACCTGCCTTTTGGCGTTCTCAAAATTCTGATCTTGAGAAAAGATATGGAGAATACCGTCGCGCTGATAATTGAAATCAACCCCAGTCATTGTGACTAAACCGTGCATCATTTTCCGGCTATATAGGCCTAAACGAAGGAGAGTAACGGTATTTCGTTCTAGTCCATTTTGCGTGCAGTTGCTGAGGAACTTTAGCCCCCAGCGCAGCATTTGATAATCTAACCGTGGGCGCAAAACGAGGGGTGCGGTATCATCAAACATCCAGCGAAACACTTTAGGTAGAGTGCTTGGGCTTGCCCAAGGTTCGGCATGGCTATAGCTGAGCTGCCCACCATTGGCGAAGCTTGTTTCCATCCCCGGAGAGGCAGCGCGATCAATCACTTCAACCTCATAGCCCCGGGTGGCTAGGACGTAAGCCGTCGTAACCCCGATAATACCGGAACCGAGAATGAGGATTTTCACTTAAGCTTAAAGGGAAGAAACAGTTTCTAGTACTTCTTGTGCATGGCCAGTTACTTTCACTTTAGGCCAACTTGCAACGATCTTTCCTTCTGGGTTAATTAAGAAGGTGGCGCGTTGGATACCCATATATGTTTTGCCATACATGTTCTTTTCTACCCAAGTTCCGTAGCGTTCGCACACATCATCTTCTTCATCCGAAAGTAGAGCAAAAGGAAACTCATACTTACATTTAAATTTATCATGCTTTTTGACAGGGCATTTAGAGATGCCAAAAATCTCTGTATTGGCTGCTTGGAACTTGGCGTAAAGGTCACGAAAATCTTTGCCTTCGGTTGTGCAGCCAGGTGTATCGTCTTTCGGATAAAAATAAACCACGATATTCTTTCCTTTAAGGCCGGCCAGAGAAACGTTCTCACCTTGATCGTCTGGTAAATTAACTGCAGGGGCTTCTGCACCTATTTGTGGCATATTATCGGCAATTTTTTGTGCAGCGGAACTCATCCATATTCTCCTATTGTTTGGGTAAAGATGGTATAGCTGGCTTGTTGATGTTCGCGCAAGCCTTCTCGCACTTGATTAAAATCTTTTAATCCAAGACTGCGTGCGAGGATATCTTTGAGGCCAGAAGAAAATTTTTCTTCTTCAAACTGGTCATGGCACAGGCGTAAGATAGATTGCACATGTTGTTGAAAATTGAGTGAGGTTAGCAGAGTTTTATTTTCTTCATCAGAAAGTTGCTTTTGTTGTAACTTGTGCACTTGCTGTATGAAGGTGATATCGACCAACCCACCCTTAGTTTGCTTCATACTCCAGATGTTATCTGTACCAAACTCACCCCATAGGCGTTTGCGCATGTCTAAAGCATCTTGCTGAACTTTATCAGCGTTGATCGGTTGCTGTAAAATATCGTGAAGCAGATTGCTCACGTGCTCACTGTGCTCCGGATAAGAGAAAATAAGGCGTTGCTTCAGCAAAGCCATTCGTTCAAACACCCAAGCTTCATTATCATAATAACGTTTCAGTGCTTTTAAGCTTACCGCTAATGGCCCATCGGAGCCGGCAGGACGTAATCGGCCATCCACTTCATAGAGGCGCCCTTCTGGTGTCATCGCATTAAGCTGCCCTAATATGCGTTGTGCCAAACGATTATAATAGGCTGAAATGCCCAAACTACGTTGCCCATCTGACTCTGCGAGCTTATCGGGTGCGTCATATAAAAAGAGTAAATCGAGATCCGAACCAAAAGTCAGAGTTTTTGTGCCTGAGCGACCTAAGGCGACAATGTGAAAGCTGCTCCCTGCGATCTTGCCATATTGGTCTTCAAATTTTTGAATCACATTTTGGCTTAGTTCGCTAACGGCAGTGTCAGCAATATGTGTGAGAACAGGCATCGCTTCTAGTGGATCAAGCGTTCCTGCAAGCACCTGGCAACCCATGACAAATTCATGTTCCGCACGATAGCGACACAACCAGCTAGCCGCTTCCTCCGGTTGATGGCTCATTAAGCGATAATGCGTGGTGGAATTTAAGGAAGCCTGTTCGAGTGCTTTATTTTGTCCTAGCGTTAGTAGGGCATCCATCCAATCTGGGTGCTTGCTCAAAGTATCAGCTAGTTGGGGAGCATTGCCAATCAGGTTGATGAAAGTTTCTAGTAGTGGCCCGTTACTATAAAGAAAAGAGAGCAGGGTAACGCCTGCAGGTAATTTAGAAAAGAATTTGGCAAATCGTTTAAAAGTAGCATCTGCATCCGCTTGCTTAGCCATATGAGTAAGTAGAGATGGGGTAAGTTCTGTCAGCAACTCGCGTGAGCGGCTTGAACGCATGGCGGCAATCGAACCGCGATGCCATGATTGAATCGTGTCGCAAATAGTTTCAGGCTCGTTAAAGCCCATTTTACGTAGAGTGTTAAGCGTCTCTGTATCATAGCCAACTCCCGTGAAGGATAGTTTTCCGCCACCTGCTAAGGATTCATCCTCATTAAAGCATTCATGATAGATCGTGTGAGTTTCAACAGCAATTTGGGTTAGGGCTATTTCAAATGCTTCAAGTGATTCGTAACCACAGAAAAGAGCGAGCCTTGTTCGATCTTCTTCTTGTAGCGGGATTTGATGGGTTTGCGCATCATGTAGCATTTGCAAACGGTGTTCGATCATCCGCAAAGTTTGATAATTTTGAGATAGAGTGCTGACTTCTTGCTTGGTCAGCAGTTCTCTCTCGAGTAAGATTGAGTATGTCTCTAAGGTATGACGAGAACGTAAGTCAGCCTTTCTTCCACCCCAGATGAGTTGATGGATTTGGGCTAAAAATTCAATCTCACGAATACCGCCGAGACCTTTTTTAACATCGTAGCCCGCAATCTCTATTTCGAGATTATCAAAGGCACGATCCATCTGTCGTTTGATGGATTGAATATCTGCAATCGCCGCGAAGTCTAGGCTTTTGCGCCAAATAAAGGGTTTGAGTTCTTCAAGAAAGCGGCCGCCTGCTGCTATGTCGCCTGCAATTGGATGAGCTTTAATGAATGCTGCTCGCTCCCAATTCTGCCCCACACTCTCATAATAACGAAAGGCTGCTTCCGTATTTAACATTAAGGGAGTGCTGGAAGGATCAGGTCGCAAGCGTAGATCCATACGGAACACATAACCATCAGCTGTACGTTCTTGCATTAGGCGGATGAGATCCTGCGCCATTCGGTTCAAGATAGTGGTGATTGGTTTTTGATTGAATAAAGAGAGCTTATCAGCTTCGTAGAGTAAGATAAGATCAACATCACTGGAATAGTTAAGCTCATACGCACCAAGCTTTCCCATCGCCAGCATGATAATACCGCAACCTTTTTCAGGCTCTTTAATCTGCAAACCATATTTGTGTGTATAATGCTCAATGAGATAGTCGAACGAGCTTTGCAATGTTACTTGGGCGAGCTTACTTAAAGCTTCCGTCACCTGCTCCAATGACCAAATGCCTGCGATATCTGCCATCGCAATGATTAAGGCCGCTTGCTGTTTATAAAGACGAATGTCACGCATGAATTCTACTTCTGAAGCCGTGGAGAAGTGAATGTCTAGTGAGTCAAATACTCCGTCGGCGCCATGATCAACAAAAGATTGGACAAGTGTGGGGTGCTTATCTAGCAATTTGCTTAAATAAGGCGATGTACCATAAATCACTTCCAAAAGAGCCATAATAGGACTGTCAGCATGGGACGAAAACATCTCTGGGACTGGAGTCACCTGATAAGGTTTAGGCAGAAAATCTGTGTTTATGCTTGCGGAATGAGGTTGCACCATGACAATATAGCGGTCTTTGTAAAACTTGAGGTAATCTAGCGAATTTCAATGCTTAAACAAACCTTCAATTGGTTAGACACTACTTTTGCCATTATTTTAGCATTAGTGCTGGGTGTTGTGATCGGTCTGTATGCTTGGATTAGCTGGATGCCGCGCGATATGACGGCCCATGTGCCCGTTTTGATGGAAGAGTTTGATCTTGATTTCGCCAAGGCGGGATATGATCTGCAATTTGATAAAGTCGTTCTGAAAAATGAAGGATTTGAAGCCCCCCTTTTGCTTTCGATCAAATCTTTCAAGCTCAAAAATCCAGAAGGGGAAGCTCTCATCAATATTCCTGAGCTAAAAATATCCCCAAGCTTCTGGGGGATGTTACAGGGAAAGTTTGTTCCTAGTATCGTTGAAATTTTAGGTGCCGATTTTGCGATTTTGCAAGATAAGCAGGGCGTGTTTTACCTAGATACGCGCGAACAAGCAGCGCCAACGCGTTTAGATTCCCTCTTTTTTGCTGCAAAGAAAAAGCCAACAGAGGCCAAAGGAAAAGATGAGTTTAGCCTTGAGCACCTTTTTGGTTTGGGTATTGGGCGAATTAATATCTCGAATGCCTCGATGGAATATAAAAGTGAACTTACGGGGTTTGCACTTAAGTTGCCTACTTTCTCGGCACATATTGACTCCGTTTTACTATCAGAAGAAGTAAGCGGAAGTATTTCTACTTCTTATCAAAATGAACGAAATCAACCTGCATTGCTGCAATCAAGCTTTCACTATGCGCATGATGATAAGCGATTAAAAACCGACGTAAATGTACATCAAGTTACTTTGTCACAGTTTGCCAAAGCAAGTCACGAATTAGCAAAATTAGCGAGAGGAAAAGTGCCGCTTTCAGGGAAAATTACGTCTGAAATTCAATTTCCAAATACCATCCATAAACTGAACTTTAATCTCAAGAGTCAAGCATTAGCTGATTTTAAAATAAAAGGAGAAGTAGGAGGCACTCTTGATCAGCCGAGCTTTCTTGCGCGTGGCACATTAGGTGAATTTGATCTTCCATTTTTAAAGAAAAATTGGCCACAAGGTGTCGGCAAAGATGCGTATCGTTGGATTAGAACGAGCATTCATCAAGCAACCGTTAAAAAAGCAGAATTCAATATCAATTTAAAACCAGAAGACTTGGAACAAGAGATGCTGCCCAAAGACAGCATTTATGCAGTGTTGCATATTGAAGACTCGATCATTGAGTGTGTCGAGGGTTTTCCGAAAGTGAAAAACGCCAATGGTCGTGTGATATTTGCCGGGCAAACTCTTTTAGCTGAAATTGATTCGGTAAAGATGTTGCGTGATACAAAGCTTCACTCACTCAGTGCTTATCCAATAGCTAGGGTGCGTATTCCCAATATATTAGTTCCTAATGTGAAAATTTTGATAGATGTTCCGCTAACGGCACAAATAGGTGATGTGCTAACATTTATGAAATCCACACCCTACAAACCTCCACCTTCTCTTCCTCTTGATCCCAATAAGTTGAAAGGTCGATTACAAGGTGTGCTTTCCATGGAAGTAATTGACCAAGTCGCGCCAGTTGAAGATGAAGTGGATTTCCACCTAAAAGGCGATTTACAAAAAATTTCTTATGTAGGGCTGGCAAAAGGTGCAGATCTTTCGAATTTTAACGGGAAGATTAAAGCAGATAATAGCGGTGTTGAGCTTTCAGCAAGTGGAAAATTTAACCTGCAACCATTTGATACTGAAATTACGATAAATGAAGAGACCGAAGATTATCACTATTCAGGTTATCTGCCTGTATCTATTGTAGGTTTAGCCTCCAAAGAAGTGAATCAATATTTATCTGGTGCAGTTGATTTAGAGCTGGATTGGGTAAAAGGGCAGGGCAAGAAGTCTAAAATTTCACTCAATGCAGATACGAACCAAATGGGATATTCTATACCTGATTTACACTTACGCAAGAAAGCCGGTCAAAACGGTAGTATAAAAGCTAGTGGAACTACTCGTAATGGTCGTGTCATTTTATCCTCTCTTTTAGTCAATGACCCGCAGCTTAACTTCTCAGGTTCGTTAGATGTCAGCCAAAAGACGGGAACAGTTTTAAGAAGTAAAATTAACTGCCTGAAGTTTGGTAGGACAAGCCTTACCGGCAATTATGTGCGTAAGGCAGGTGCGCATCATTTAAACGTAAAAGGAGCGATGTTAGATCTTGAGCCGTTTATGGATAATGAAAAGGTAAAGCAAGGTTCGCCTGAATCTGCCTTTCAGCGTTTAACCCGTATTCCTGATGTGAAGTTAGATATTGCCCTCGATGTTGTTCGGTTCGAAAAAGAAAGAACTTTAGAAGGAACTATATTTAAGGCTGAATGTAAGAAGAAGCGCTGCCAGAGTTTCTCTCTGAATACTCGTACGGGTGACACTCCTTTTAAGGCAAAAATAGGCTCAGTCGGCGGGAAACGTAACTTCTCTGCTAGTACACCCGATTTAGGCCGTATTTTGCGAATTACTGGTTTGTTCGGGGATATGCGAAATGGGGCTTTAAGCCTTAATGCAGTTTATCAAGATGAACTCCCTAACCGCCCAATGGCAGGGCGCCTAACACTCGATAACTTCAATGTAAAAGGTATCCCAGTTTTGGCAAAACTACTTACCGTGGCAACCTTTACCGGCATATTGGATGCCATGTCAGGTGGTGGTTTGAGTTTTCAAAAAATGGTCGTGCCATTCCAGTATGATACACAAAAATTAATTATCACAGACGCTCGCGCAGTAGGGCCTTCGGTTGGTATTACTGCAGATGGCTCGCTTGATATAAAACCTGACACGCTAAAGGTTGATGGCGCCGTTATTCCGGCAAAGCTGTTAGATACAGTGCTCGGTGGGATTCCTTTAATCGGCAATGTGTATAAAGCTTTGACCGGAGGAGAAGGGCTAGTAGCTGTGAATTATAGCATGAAAGGCAAAAGCGAAGACCCTAAAATTAGAGTGAACCCACTCTCAGCTCTAACGCCAGGGTTCTTGCGAGGCTTCTTTGACATTTTTACACCTTCTAGCAAAGAAGATAAAGAGAACGCAAAAACCGCTGAAGATGCATTAAAGCAAGTCGAAGATGACGTAAAAACGATGGAAGCTCAGGCATCACAAGAAGCAAAAGAAGAGAAAGAGGCTTCTGAGGCAAGCAAATCAGAGGAATCTGCTGAAGATCCAGAAAAAAGAGATTATTTCCCCAGTCGGAGGAAAAAAGGCTCCTTTATGCGCAAAAGGCGTTGAATTATCAGTATTTTCTGTTGTTTCGTCATGAAGCTGTAACAGTGTTGCTGTAGCTTTATGGCATGATGTCAAAGCTCTATTCTGCGCTCGGCGCCTTATCGCATGCGGTTTCTCCGCATAATGATAGTGTCGGCTATTGGGAGAAAATGGGCTTACAGGCGCTTGGAGCACGTAGCTATCGCGTAGCAACTCAAGAAAAAGACAGCGAGTTATTGGCGCAAGTACAGAAAATTTATCATTTAGAGAAAATGCCTAATCAGCCAAAGGTCGTGCTTTACGAACAAGATGTTCCTAATGCTGCTTTTGTGCATACAGGTACGATTGTTATCTCAACAGGGTTGCTCAAACGTTTGGATAAAGATGAGCGCGAAGTGATTCTGGCGCATGAGATATCACATCAAAAACATAGCAAAACCGATATGATGGTTACGCTAGGGTATTATGCCGTTACGGCTGGGCTTGCTACGCTTGCGACTCATAAAGTGATGAAGCATATCTGGAAGCCTTTACAAAACCCTATCGTTAATGCACTTACATTTGGTGGTGCAGCATGGGCATTTAACAAAGCAACGAGCATTCCATTACATGCGAGACAACGCTATCAAGAGCTGAAAGCGGATAGAGAAGCGGCTTGGATCACACGAAAGCCTGAGAAGATGGCGAGTGCGCTAAAGAAGCTTGAAAACTATCCGGATGCTTTAACACCAACCTCGATGGAAATTCCACACACGGATGGCAATTTACCATTACCAGCAGCGCATACAAAAGCGCATGGGCTTTACAGTACTCACCCGACTATGGAAGAACGTTATGCTCAAATGAAACAAATTGAAATAGAACAAAAGCAGCGTGGAATGCACCATAGCCAATTAAATAAAAGCGAAGGCGGTCATCGTGCGCAGGTGATTAATATGCGTGAGGCAGAAGAAAAGCTTAAAGTAGAAAACCAGCGCGCTTAAGTTTAGGCGATCCGTAAAATCGCATGTTTCTTTTTACCAGCGGAGAGTTTCGCATAACCTTCACCCGTAATGGCTGAATCCGTTACCGCGAACATTTCATTCTCGACCTTTTCATCATTCAATTTAGCGCCACCGCCTTGAATTAAACGACGTGCCTCTTTGCCCGATGATGCCAACCCTGCCATTTGCCATAATTTGAAAGCGGGGATGCCCTCGGCTAATTCAGAGGCACTTACCGTAAATTCTGGTAAATCATCACCGACCGTGCCTTGCTCAAAGGTTTTCTGAGCTGTTTCCGCAGCAAGTTTAGCGGCCTCTTCACCATGTAAGAGAGCTGTAGCTGCATTGGCGAGTATCTTCTTGGCTTCGTTAATCTCCGCACCTTGCATGGCTTCGAGTTTGGCAATTTCTGCCATATCCATATCAGTGAAGAATTTGAGGAAACGACCTACATCTGCATCCTCAGTATTGCGCCAGAACTGCCAGTAATCATAAGGCGAGAGCATTTCCGCATTTAGCCAAACCGCACCATCTGCCGTTTTACCCATCTTTGCACCGGATGAAGTGGTGATGAGCGGGGTGGTGAGGCCGAAGAGCTTGGTCGTATCTTCGCCTTTAGCGGAACTGGTGTGACGGTTTAAATCTGTACCCTGCGTAATATTTCCCCATTGGTCAGAGCCGCCAATTTGTAGGCGACAATCATATTTATCGGCGAGCACAGTGAAGTCATAAGCTTGGAAAACCATATAATTGAATTCCAAGAAACTTAAATTTTGCTCACGCTCCAAACGGAGTTTTACACTATCCATGCTGAGCATACGGTTGACGGAAAAGTGCCGGCCCACTTCACGCAGGAAGTTCGGATAGTTTAGCGTATCAATCCATTCCGCATTATCGACGAGTTCTGCATTATCGAAATCAATAAAGCTTTCAAAATTTTGACGAATGCCTTGTTTATTCGCCTCAATCGCCGCATCATCGAGTAGCTTGCGGGATTCGTCTTTACCGGATGGATCGCCAATCTTGGTGGTGCCGCCGCCCAGTAGGACAATCGGCTTATGGCCGCATTGCTGGAACCAACGTAGTGTCATAATTTGTAGCAAGCTGCCTACATGCAGGCTGTTGGCTGTGCAATCGAAGCCAATATAGCAGACGCCGCTTGTGCCATTCTTTTCATGTTCGGCCAAATAGGCATCAAGGCCACTTTCATCGGTTTGTTGATGAATAAAGCCGCGTTCAGCGAGGGTCTTCAAGAATTTGGATTGGAATGTCATAGCCTCTGTTGTACTCAGGTAGGAGGAGATTGCAATATGAACGATACGCCAATTTGGGCCATTGGGTTAATGAGTGGCAGCTCGCTAGACGGAATTGACGTGGCGGCGATTCTGACTGATGGCGAGTCTGTGTTGGAGCAAGGTCCGTCTTTAACGTTGCCATATACGCCCGAAATGCAACAGCGTTTGCATCGTGGGGTTTACCGTGAATCACCCGATAGAGGCGTGTTAGAACGTGATATTACCTTGTTGCATGCTGAAGCGGTGAATAAACTTATCGCCGATTTTGATGAGAAAGTGGAAGTCATAGGCTTTCATGGGCAGACGATTGACCATCGCCCTGCGGATGGTGTTTCCATCCAAATTGGTAACGGTGCACTCCTTGCTGAGAAAACAGGCATTACAGTCGTAAATGATTTTAGGAGTGCTGATATTGCCGCAGGTGGGCAGGGCGCTCCACTTGTGCCGCTTTTTCATGCCGCATTGGCGAAGGAACTACCCAAGCCGCTAGCAGTCATTAATATTGGTGGAATTGCGAATATCAGTTGGCTTAGCGAAGATGGCCGTATTAGCGCGTTTGATACAGGGCCGGGTAATGTGCTGCTTAATGATTGGGTGAAGCAACATCGCGACGATATGCAATGCGATGAGAGTGGTGCTTTTGCTGCAAAAGGTAAGGTTGATGAATCAATGTTAGATTATTATCTAAGTCATCCTTATTTTGGGCAACCTTATCCGAAATCGCTAGACCGTAATGCTTTCTCGCTTTCGCCTATTGAGCATTTATCGTTAGAAGATGGTGCAGCAACACTCACTGCCTTTACCGCGCGTAGTATCGCTCTTTCATCGCAATATTTTCCTGATAAGCCGAAGCAGTGGATATTCTGTGGCGGAGGGTGCCATAATAAAACACTCGTTGGGAAGCTCCGTAAACATTGCGGCAATGTCGTTTTAGCCAGTGAACTTGGCTGGGATAATGATGGGCTTGAAGCCCAAGCCTTTGCTTATTTTGCTGCGCGTGCCTTGCAACGTAAACCACTCACTTTCCCTGAAACAACGGGAGCAGAGCGCCCAGTCAGTGGTGGTGCGGTTTATTTTATTTCGTAAGTCATAAAAAAGGCCAGCATATGCCGGCCTTCTTCATTTTATTCGCGAGGTAATTGACGGCGGCGCTTATCAGGCGGCTGGCGGCGGCCAGTAAACTCAGCGCGGCGGCCCGTCATATATTCGTGAACAACGCTGTTTAGCTCGTCTAACTGATTACGGAAATAGTGATCGGCATTATTAACCTCTGTATAATCAACCACGCGGCCTTTTTGCGTGATGATTTTTTCTTTCAGCTTAATCACATCTTCATGTGGGACGATCTCATCGCGATTACCTTGAATGATAAGACCTGATGATGGGCATGGCGCTAAGAATGAGAAATCATACAAGTTTGCTGGAGGGGCAACCGTGAGGAAGCCTTCAATCTCAGGGCGGCGCATAAGCAACTGCATCGCAATCCATGAGCCGAATGAGAAGCCACCAATCCAGCAAGTCGAAGCTTCTGGGTTTTGCTGTTGTAGCCAATCAAGCGCAGATGCCGCATCGGATAATTCGCCGATACCTTCGTCATAAGTGCCTTGAGAGCGACCTACTCCACGGAAGTTGAAACGCATGACCGAAAAACCATGACGCACAAAGGCATGGTAAAGATGGTAAACGATTTTATTGTTCATTGTACCGCCATAAAGCGGGTGAGGGTGAAGTACGACTGCGATAGGAGCACCGGGCTGTTCAGCATGATGATAACGAGCTTCAATACGTCCTTCAGGACCGGGGATAATAATATCTGGCATGGGTGAGAATACACTCCAATAGTTGATAAAAATAGTAAGGTTTTGCTGGGATTTACCGTGTTTTTGTGATAAATGGCCGCAACGACTTCCTAAAGTAAGGGGGTTAATTAACGGAAAGTAGATAGGTTTGCAATGCTTAAGCGACTAAAATCAGATATTAAAGTCATCTTTGATCGTGACCCTGCGGCACGTTCAACACTGGAGGTGATTTTTTGCTATCCGGGTTTTCAAGCTTTACAGGTTTATCGCCTATCTAACTGGCTTTGGAAAAGTAAGCTCTTTTTGTTGGGAAGGTTCGTTTCACATATTGGCCGTCTACTTACCGCGATTGAAATCCATCCTGGAGCGACAATTGGCGAGCGCTTTTTCGTAGATCATGGTTTTGGAACCGTTATTGGTGAAACTGCGATTATTGGTGACGATGTCACGCTCTATCACGATGTGACGCTTGGCGGCGTAGCTCCTGATGGTTCTGAAAAAGGTAAACAACGCCATCCAATTATTGAAGATGGTGTGATCGTAGGCGCAGGCGCACAGCTTCTGGGTCCTATTACCATCGGCTCAGGTGCACGTATTGGCTCAAATGCTGTAGTGGTGCGTGATGTTGAGGCTGAAGCAGTGATGGTGGGAGTACCTGCGCATTCTGTTGCGGCACGCAAACAAAAAGAAGGTGAAACTTTTGACGCTTATTGCGTTTCAGCGGGTAAAGATGATCCGCTCATCAAATCGATTCGCGAGATGCATGTGGAGATCCGAACACTTCAGCAACGGATGCAACAGCTAGAAAATATGCTGGGCGATAGCGATGTAGAATCGGTAAGTCGCTGGGAAGTGCACTGAGGTGCTACTCACAACGAAAACTCGCTATGCGGTAATGGCAATGGTGGATTTGGCGCTTTCTGAACAAGGGCAGGCACAGAGCTTGCCTGATATTGCAGAACGTCAAGAATTACCTCTTTCTTATTTGGAGCAGTTATTACCCAAATTACGCAAGGCAGAGCTAGTTAAATCCATTCGTGGCCCCGGCGGCGGCTATGTTCTGAACCAAGCAATGGACGATATAACAATATTAGCCATTGTTGAGGCGGTTGATGAATCGTTACAAATGACGCGTTGCGATGGCGATCCTAAAAGTGGATGCATGGTAAAAAGCTCTCGCTGCTTAACTCACTCACTATGGAAGGGTTTAGGCAAGCAAATTAGCGAATATCTTTCGAGTGTTACACTCGGAAGCCTTACGCAAGGTTCTCGCACTCTGGCTCAAATAAATGAGGAGTGTGCCTCATGAATCTGTCCATTTATCTTGATTATAATGCGACTTCACCATTATTGCCTCAAGTACGAGAAGCAATGACGGAAGTTGAAACCTTACCGCTCAACGCCTCGTCTGTGCATGTAATGGGGCGCAAAGCCAAACAGCTTTTGGAAAATGCGCGTGGCACCATTGCCAATCATTTCTCTAGCTGGCCAGATGAAATTATCTTTACGGCCAATGGAACCGAAGCAAATAACCTCGCGCTTAAAGGCATTGCAGAGCGTAAGCTGATGGTTGCCGCGACAGAGCATTCCTCCATCGTTGAAATTGCAAAAGCAGCCGAAGGTGCAGTGATGCTTAGCGTAGAAGCGACTGGCTTGCTAGATATGGCTGCGCTGGAAGATGAACTTAAAAGAAACCCTCCTGCGCTTGTTTCGGTTATGCTCGTAAATAATGAGACAGGGTTGATTCAACCCGTTAAAGAAATTGCTGCATTAGTACATAAATATGGTGGGCTTATGCATTGCGATGCGGTTCAGGCTGTCGGCAAAATACCATTCGACTTTACCACATTAGGCGTTGATATGATGACTATTGCGGCTCATAAGGTTGGTGGTCCAGTCGGCGTAGGTGCGCTAATTGTGAAGAATGATGTGAAACTAAATTCGGAAATGCTTGGCGGCGGACAAGAAAAGCGCCGCCGCGCTGGAACCGAAAATATCACCGCCATTATAGGCTTTGCTGCACTGATTGAGAGTTTACCTAAACTGGCTGAGCTTACACCACTACGCGAGAAGCTAGAGCAGGGTATATTTGCGCTATCGCCACAATCTCAGCTAATTGCGAAAGGGGCAGGGCGAGTGAACAATACAGTTTCAGTAATTACCCCAGGCCTATCTAGCGAGTTACAACTGATGCATTTGGATTTAGCAGGTATTTGCGTGAGTGCCGGCTCAGCTTGTTCTTCAGGCCGTATTGAACCTAGTCATGTATTGCAAGCTATGGGCTATGATAAAGAAGATGCATCTTCTGCCATTCGCATCTCTATGGGGTGGAGTACAACAGAATTGGAAATTAAGGCATTTTTAGAAGCCTGGGAAAAGTTAATTGCGAATCACTCGCAAGCCGCATAAATCCTGCCAATTTGTAATGTTCTGGCCTTGCATTTGACTGGTATTTCCATTATATGACTGCTATAATCCGACTAAATTAGTAAGGTATTAAAAAATATAAAATGACTAACGTATTAAACATAGAGCGCGAAATGCCAAAACATGGCGATATTCGCTTCCCAATTTACCTGGATAATCAGGCGACAACGCCGATGGACCCACGTGTGTTGGAAAAAATGATGCCTTATTTCACTGAAACCTTTGGTAACCCGCACTCGCGTAGCCATGCTTATGGGTGGGAAACAGAAGCGGCGATTGAGATTGCACGTGAAGAAGTAGCGAAGCTAATCAACGCTAATCCAAAAGAGATTGTTTTCACCTCTGGTGCGACAGAATCAAATAATATTGCGATTAAGGGTGTGGCCGAATTTTATGGTGAGAAGAAGAAACATATCATCACGGCGCAAACCGAACATAAATGCGTGCTAGAGAGCTGTCGGTACTTAGAGCAAAAAGGTTTTGATATTACCTACCTGCCAGTGCAGGAAAATGGCTTGGTTGACTTAAACGAGCTGAAAGCTGCTCTTCGTGAAGATACGCTGCTCGTTTCTATCATGATGGTGAATAACGAAATTGGCGTAATTCAACCGGTCACTGAAATTGGTAAACTATGCCGCGAGAATGGTACTTTCTTCCATACAGATGCCGCGCAAAGCTTCGGTAAGATGCCAATCGATATTGAAGCAATGAATATCGATATGATGTCTATCTCAGGCCATAAAATCTACGGCCCTAAGGGTATTGGTGCACTTTATGTGCGTCGTCGTCCGCGGGTTCGTATTAAATCGATCCTTTCGGGTGGCGGTCAGGAACGTGGTTTCCGTTCGGGCACTCTACCAACACCAATGGTGGTTGGCTTAGGTGAAGCAGCGCGTATCGCGGGTGAAGAGATGGAAAAAGATCATAAGCATGTGAAAGAGCTTTCTGATTATTTTAGCAAAGAGATTCTCGATGGCGTGAAAGATGTTTATCTAAATGGTGACCGCGAACAACGCATTCCGGGTAATTTAAATATCAGCTTTGCCTATATTGAAGGTGAAAGCATGATTATGGCGATTAAAGAGCTGGCAGTATCGTCTGGTTCGGCTTGTACATCTGCTTCGTTGGAACCGTCTTACGTTTTACGTTCCATTGGTGTGGGTGAAGATTTAGCACATACCTCTATCCGTTTTGGCTTTGGCCGTTTCACAACACGTGAAGAAGTGGATTACGCAGTCAATTTAATTAAGAAAAGCATTAACCACTTGCGCGAAATGAGCCCTCTATGGGAAATGGCGCAAGAAGGTATCGATATTAACAGCATTGAGTGGGCAGCTCACTAAGGAGATTTAAACATGGCTTATAGCGAAAAAGTAGTCGACCATTATGAAAACCCACGCAACGTTGGGTCAATGGATAAAGAAGAATCGAATGTAGGCACTGGCCTCGTGGGCGCACCTGCTTGTGGTGATGTAATGAAGCTTCAGATCAAAGTCGCTGATAATGGCGTGATTGAAGATGCGAAGTTTAAAACATTTGGTTGTGGTTCTGCAATCGCTTCAAGCTCACTCATCACGGAGTGGGTGAAGGGTAAAACCATTGACGAAGCCGCAGAAATTAAAAATACCGAAATTGCGCAAGAACTCGCGCTTCCACCGGTAAAGATTCACTGCTCGGTTCTTGCTGAAGATGCGATTAAAGCCGCAGTGACTGATTACCGCGAGAAGAACGAAGCGGCATAAGGTAACTTCATGGCACTTCCCGCAGCAATCCAAATTACCGATGCAGCGGCTGAACAAATTCAGGCGCTCTTGGCGAGTCGGGGTAAACCCTCGGCTGGCATTAAAATTGGCGTGAAAACGGCTGGCTGTTCTGGCTTGTCCTATGCATTGGAATATGCTGATGAGGTAGGCGAATTTGACGAAGTGGTCGAAGCGCAAGGCGTGAAAGTGCTGATTGACCCGAAAGCCATCATGTTTATCCTCGGCACTGAGATGGATTATAAAGATGATAAGCTAGAAAGCGGCTTCACCTTTACCAATCCTAATGAAAAAGGCCGTTGCGGCTGTGGTGAAAGCTTCCACGTTTAATCATGCAAAACCATTTTAAAACACTTGGCGTAGATGAAACATTCACGATAGATACGGATGCACTGCATCGTGCTTATCTACAGGCGCAGCAGGCCAGTCATCCTGACCGTCAGGCAGGTAAAACCGATGCAGAAAAACAAATGGCTGCGTTGGAATCGGCCACTGCGAATGATGCTTATCGCATATTGAAAGATGATTATCTACGTGCCGTACATTTGCTGGAAGTAAAAGGCATTAGAGTCCAAGGCGATCATGCAACGGTACAGCCTGATAATATGCTGCTAATGGAAGTGATGGAATGGAACGAAGCGGTTGAGGAAGTGCGAGGAGTTCAGGCTTCTGAGCTATTAGGTGAATTACAGGCAAAGCGTGAGAAGTTGCTATCGCTGTTAACTCAACTTGTTGATGAACAAACCGTCATTCGTTTGGGTTATTTAGAGAAGAGCATTACTAACCTAACCAAAAAAGTTAAAGGATTGGCCGCTTAAAGATGGCATTACTTCAAATTCACGAGCCAGGCGCTACGCCGCTACCGCATGCTGATGAGCAATTACTGGCTGTCGGCATTGATTTAGGCACGACTCATTCGGTCGTTAGCTATCTGGATGAAGAAGGTGAGTCGCATTATGTGGCTGATGCCGCAGGTAATATGATTCATCCATCAATCGTTGAAATTGGAGGGAAAGAAATTCACTCTATCAAACGCCAAATTGCAGAAGGTGCAGCTACAGAAGTCGCGGGCGGTAAAACGCCAGTAGAGATTTCCGCAGATATCTTGCGTTATTTGAAAGAGCTGGCCAAGTCGCAGCTTGGCCATGATGTAAAAGAAGCAGTAATTACGGTTCCTGCTTATTTTGATGATACAGCACGTACGGCGACTCGTGATGCAGCTCGTTTGGCGGGTCTTGAGGTGCTACGTTTGGTGAACGAGCCTACCGCCGCTGCTCTCGCTTATGGCCTAGACGCACAAGCTGAAGGCATTTATGCAATTTATGATTTAGGTGGCGGTACGTTTGATATCTCTATCTTGCGGATGGAAAGGGGCGTGTTCCAAGTGCTCTCGACGCATGGAGATGTCGCCCTCGGCGGTGATGATTTTGATAATGCCATTGCTGAAAAGTTTATGATTCCTGCGCTTGAAGCACGTAAAGTCAAAGAACAACTCTCAACACAAGATAAGGTTGGGAATGTATCGCGAGAAGCATTTGAAGTGTTAATTGCACCACTCATTGCCAAAACGATTTCATCTAGTACGCAAGCCCTTAGCGATGCAGGATTATCGAAAGATGAAGTGAAAGGCGTAGTGCTAGTGGGTGGCTCAACCCGCGTACCAGCGGTTCGTAATGCGGTTGAAGCCTTCTTCGGCAAAGCGCCTCTGACGGATATTGACCCTGATAAAGTGGTGGCACTTGGCGCTGGCTTGCAGGCTAAAGCTCTCACGCGAGGATCAGATACTTTATTGCTTGATGTCATACCGCTATCGCTCGGTTTAGAAACGATGGGCGGCTTGATTGAGAAGGTGGTTCACCGTAACAGCCCGATTCCGGTTTCAGCAAAGCAAGAATTTACTACCTATCAGGATGGGCAAACAGCGATGCTAATTCATGTGCTGCAAGGTGAGCGTGAAATGGTGGATCAATGTCGTTCACTGGCAAAATTCACACTAAAAGATATTCCCCCTATGACGGCAGGCTTAGCACGTATCGGAGTGACCTTCACCGTAGATGCGGATGGATTGCTCAGCGTGAGTGCTCAGGAGGAAACAACGGGCACCCAGCAAACGGTAGAGGTGAAACCATCCTACGGCCTACCACCAGAAAAGATTGAAGGTATGATTCGCGAATCAATGCAGCATGCACGCGAAGATATTACGCTGCGTTTGCTAGCGGAGGCGAGGGTAGAGGCAGAACGTCTCATCCACGATTTACATTCTGCAATGCAAGAAAGCGCCTCTTTACTGACTGAAGAAGAGAATCAAAAACTACCTGTAGCCATCACAGACCTACAGCAGGTTTGTAAAGGTGAAGACCGTGACGCGATTGATGCAGCACATAAAACACTAGAACAGCTAGCCTACCCATTTGCGCAAAGAAGAATGGACAGCGCCATTGGCGATGCGCTAGAAGGAAAAAACGTAGAAGAAATAGGATAAAACTATGCCAAAACTCACTTTTGTATTGCCAGACGGCACAGAGAAAACTTTTGATGCACCAAATGGTCAATCCGTATTGGAAGTGGCGCATAAGAATGAAGTAGCTTTAGAAGGCGCGTGTGAAGGTTCACTCGCTTGTTCTACCTGCCATGTAATTGTAGATGATGCTTATTTTGCTACGCTTAGCGAACCAACTGAAGATGAAGAAGATATGCTAGATCTTGCTTTTGGTTTGACTGAAACATCTCGCCTAGGCTGCCAAATTATCATGTCTGATGATTTGGATGGCTTGAAGGTAAAGTTACCTTCTGGCACGCGTAACATGCAGGTAGCTTAACTCGTAAGCTGTTTACGGATTTCTTTTAGCTCTGCAATACGTTCCGGCTTTTGCTCTGGGTAGCTCATATTCACCCCCTCCAGCGTTTCACGTAATACCTGACTAACTATTAGTCGGGCGTTTTTCTTATCATCTGCAGGCACGATATACCAGGGTGCCTCTTCGGTGCTGGTGGCGCTTATCGCCTCACCATAAGCTTTTTGGTAATCATCCCAATAGCCGCGCTCTTTAATATCGCTCTCTGAGAATTTCCAATTTTTCTCTGACTCATCAATCCGTGCCAAGAAGCGCTGGCGTTGCTCTTCTTTCGATAGATGAAGAAAGACTTTCACGACTTTCGTTCCATTACGGCTTAGATGTTTCTCAAAACTACGGATAGATTGGTAGCGCTCTTGCCAAATTTTTTCGTTAATCAGTTCTTCTGGTAGCCTTTGCCCTTTCAAAATAGCTTGATGCACTTTCACAATCAGCACTTCTTCATAATAAGAGCGGTTGAAAATACCGATACAGCCACGCTCTGGTAGCTGCTTAGTGGTGCGCCAGAGGAAGTCGTGGTCTAGCTCTTCGTCACTTGGTTTTTTGAAACTAGATACTTGGCACCCTTGCGGGTTAATACCAGAAAATACGTGACGAATCGTGCCGTCTTTTCCTGCTGCATCCATTGCTTGAAAGACCACTAATAATGAGTGCTTGTCATGCGCATAAAGCATTTGTTGAAGTTCGCTCAGTGCTTTTACATTCGTTTTGAGTAGCGCCTTATAGTCTTTCTTATTCTGATAGAAAGGAGAGCTTAGTGTCTGCCAGTCATGCAACAAAAGCGATTGACCGTCTGGGACGCGATAAGAATCAGTTTGAATAACCATAGCCTCTTATAACGAATTGTGAGCTAGTTTGTAAACTAAACAGCCATGTTTCTAATGTATAAGGAGATATTGGTTGCAGGGGCTAGAAGAGGTGAAGCAACAACTGAATGAGTTTTCTGACACGGTAAAAAAGAAAGATGAAGAAGACGATGCTTCCATTATTGCGCGCTTGGCAGAGCTTCCACCGCTAGATTATGCAAGGCAGGCTAAAGATGCAGCTAAAGCAATGGGCGTTGCGAAGGGTGATCTTGATAAAGCGGTTAAAGAGCATAAAGCGCAAACTAAAGCCAATGAGGTTGGCAGTAATGAGCTATTCCCTCCAGTAGAGTCATGGTCGGAGGAAGTATCGGGTGAAGAGCTTCTAAACGAACTCACGGCCACCTTTAAGCGCTATGCAATCTTGCCTGACCATGCTGATACGGCACTAGCCTTATGGGTAACCTTCACATGGTGCATTGATGCGGTGAAGATTGCACCCATCTTAGCGATATGCTCGCCAGAGAAACAATGCGGTAAAACCACCGTTCTGTCATTGGTGAGTCAGTTAGTCTCTAAGGCATTACCAACGGCTAACATTTCACCGGCGGCATTATTTCGCGGTATTGAGCTATGGCAACCTACTATGCTGATTGATGAAGCTGATACGTTCATTCGTGAAGCAGAAGAATTACGAGGCGTTATCAATAGCGGCCATACGCGCCCTACGGCTTTTGTGATTCGTACTACCGGTGATGACCATGAACCAACGCGCTTTAGTACATGGGGAGCAAAGGCGATTGCTTTGATTGGCAAACTACCTGAAACGCTACATGACCGATCTATTGTGATTGAGTTACGCCGTAAACTGGCGGGTGAGGTGACAGAGAAGTTGCGTTACTGCGATGATGAGAAGTTCATTCCCTTGCGTCGTAAACTCCAACGCTTTGCAGAAGATAATCAAGATGCGATAAAACTATTGCGTCCTGAGCTACCCACGGGCATTGCAGATAGAGCGGCTGATAATTGGGAGCCTTTACTCGCGATTGCTTCACTTGCTGGTGGTGAGTGGCCTGATAAGGCGATGCAGGCTGCTAAAGTGCTATCGGCTTATGATAATGCAGCGACTAGCTTGGGTACGGAGTTGCTTACTGATATTGAAACCTTATTTCAAACTACTGGTTATACGCGCTTTACGACCAAGGAGTTGATTGAGTTATTATGCGATGATGAAGAACGTCCTTGGCTCACTTATAATCGTGGCAGGGTAATCGCGCCGCGTCAGATTGCTAAGTTTCTCGGTGAGTATGGTATTCATAGTAAAAACATAAAAACTGCCATGAGCAGTGTTGCTA
>CAZZJS010000008.1:0-70384 GCA_964654855.1 uncultured Rickettsiales bacterium | reverse complement strand
TTCGGTCCTCCAGTGCATGTTACTGCACCTTCAACCTGCTCATATCTAGATCACCCGGTTTCGAGTCTACTCCATATAACTCATGCGCCCATTTAAGACTTGCTTTCGCTGCGCCTACACCTAGCGGTTTAAGCTTGCTATATAGAGTAAGTCGTTGACCCATTATACAAAAGGTACGCGGTCAGAGACAGATGTCTCCTCCCACAGCTTGTAAGCATCCAGTTTCAGGAACTGTTTCACCCCCCTCATCGGGGTACTTTTCACCTTTCCCTCACGGTACTGGTTCACTATCGGTCATATGCGAGTACTTAGGCTTGGAGCGTGGCCGCCCCATATTCGAACAGGATTACACGTGTCCCGCCCTACTCAAGGATTGTTAGAATTTCTACCGATACGGGACTATCACCCACTATGGTACAACTTTCCAGATGTTTTTCGTTCTTAACTAACAATCACTGGCCTGATCCCATTTCGCTCGTCACTACTAAGGGAGTCTCTGTGATTTCCTTTCCTCCGGCTAATTAGATATTTCAGTTCACCGGGTTTGCTTCACTTACCTATGTATTCAGTAAGTGATACCTCAAAAGAGGTGGGTTTCCCCATTCAGAAATTCTCGGATCAAAGGGTATTGGCACCTCCCCGAGACTTATCGCAGCCTATCACGTCTTTCATCGCCTGCATATGCCAAGGCATCCACCAGATGCCCTTCTCATATTTTGAGTTTTATTATGGTTACAATAAATTGTAACCGTAACGACAACTTGAATTACAACGTATACAGAGCAAAAATTGTTCTATATATCGTCAAATTTTCAAGCAAATTTTTAGCAACATCAACTCATGCGTTTTTTAAATGCCACTCGGGATAACGATTGAGTGGCACCCGCATGTGTTGTTGTAATATTCACTTATCGTTCGCTCTGTATTCCATCGGCACACGGCCTCAAGATATAAACCAAACATGAATATTACTATGTCAGAATAACCTATTAACAATTTCAAATAACATCCATCAGCGTATTCGTTTCTAGTGTTTCCCCGCTGAAGGGAGGGTGGTTATAACCTCGACTTTTCGAACCGTCAACACCCAAAACACCCTTTTCGCATCTTTTTTCCATCATTTTTAAAAAATGCTTACTTTCCAGCTATTTGCCGCACGCAGAAATCTCACCTGCGTCCTAAAAATTTTCAGTTTTCCACAATCAAAAGTCGGTTTTGATGCCTCCCACCCCTCAGATTCACTAAATTTCTCGTAAATTACCACAGTCAAAGGTGCATTCTTATCCCCATTTTGGATTTACTTGTGGATGAGTTGAGAGCTTTTATGCTCAATAAAGCCAAGTACACACCTAAGAATTACTAATTATTTTCCCGCTATGTAAGGAGCAAGTCAGTAGGCGAGCTGAGCCATCAGCAAGCAGCGCGTCGCGTAACTGGAGCGATAACAATCGTAACGGGACGAAAAATGCAGCCCCTAACCTGTGGCCAAATTCCCTCTTCAACCTTAACGCTTTATTCATCATTACCTGCCAAGGTGATCGATATTGGCATGAGAATCGCTTCCTGTGTAAAGATGTGTAAAAGTAAGTAGAAATAAAGAAAGACGGCATCAATGTTATTTATTGTTGGTTTCATAGTTGTTTTTGCCTCTGTTATCAGTGGCTACGCCCTACATGGTGGAAGCCTAGCAGTCTTGTGGCAGCCAACGGAAGTGCTCATTATTTGTGGTGCCGCCATTGGTTCTTTCATGATTGCCAACCCGCCTAAGGTAATGAAGCGATGCCTTGGAGTGCTTAAATATCTCCTGAAAGGTTCACCTTACAAAAAACAAGATTATGTTGATCTACTCTCTTTGCAATATACGGTTTTCAAACTGATTAAGAGCAAAGGAATGCTAGAGATTGAGTCTCATATTGAAGCGCCGAAAGATTCAAACCTGTTTTCGCAATATCCTAGCTTTATTGAAAACCACTATGCGGTGCATTTTTTTTGCGATTATTTGCGCATCATGACGATGGGGATGGAAGATCAATATCAAATTGAAAGCCTGATGGATGCTGATTTGGAAGCAACTCATCATGAAAACCATACTGTTTCTCATGCATGGGTAACGCTGGGTGATGCTTTTCCAGCACTGGGTATCGTAGCAGCGGTACTTGGCGTAATCGTTACGATGGGTAGCATCAGCGAACCACCTGAAATTTTAGGTAAACTCATTGGTGCAGCACTGGTGGGAACCTTCCTTGGTATCCTGCTTGCCTATGGTTTAGTGAGCCCTATTGGTAGTTTCATTGGGAAATACCTTGATGATGAGCATCAGTATGCTTTATGCATCCGCGCTGGAATTCTAGCCCATTTAAAAGGAAACGCACCGGCCGTCACTGTCGAATTTGCTCGTAATGTGATTCCGCAAGCAGAACGGCCAGATTTTAAAACCGTTGAAGACGCTTGCACCGGCACGAGCGACTAGCAGAAAATATTATGGCTGACGGAAACCAACCTCCCATCATTATTAAAAAGGTTAAAAAAGGCCGCCCTGTCCATCATGGGGGGGCATGGAAAGTAGCCTACGCAGATTTTGTGACCGCAATGATGGCATTCTTTTTGTTATTATGGTTAATCGCAGCTGCCTCGGAAGAGCAGAAAAAAGGCCTTCAAGAGTACTTCACCCCGACAGTCGGTTTGAGAGATTCGCAAGGTATCGGTTTTTCTGGCGGTAAATCTGTCACGACGGAAAGCGGCACCTCTCGAAATGATACGTCTGAGGTGAATCTCGTTATCAAACAGCCCGATTCTGGTGAAGTAACCGATAATAGTGCCGAAACGAATTTGGATGGCGAGGAAGAAAGCGTTCTGTTCGAAGATGCAAAGAAAGAAATTGCTCAAGTCGTAGAGTCAGACCCCAACTTACGAGATTTTACTGAAAATATCCTAATGGAACAAAACCCAGAAGGATTAAAAATTGAGCTTCGCGATTCTGATAAATATACCATGTTCAAACCTGGAAGCGCTGAGCTTAGCGATGCAGGTAAGAAAATTCTAAAAGGAATGACTCCCATCATTCGTAAATTGCCGAACCATCTTTCGATTAACGGCCATACGGATGCGCTGCCCTATGCGGGAATCAACAAGAAATACTCTAATTGGGAATTATCAACCGACCGTGCCTTGTCAACTCGTCGTTTCTTAGAAAGAAACAAAATGACCAAAGCACGGGTAAAGAAAATTGTTGGACATTCTTCCAGCAACCCTGTTTTGCGCGACGACCCTATCTCAGCTCTTAACCGCCGTATTGAGATTATCTTATTACGTGGATCACATTTATCATTACTGCCACAAGCGCAGGCGGCACCTCGTTCGCTCCTCACCGTGCCAAATGCAAGAGACACATTGAAAAAACGCCAAAAGAAAATTCAAAACGATAATTCTGTCAGTGCACTCCCACCAGCAGCAGACGCAGCCTCAGAAAGTAGCGGGGCGCAATAATCACAACCCTTCTTTTGCCAAAAGTGAATTTACGGTATAAAGAAAGGTGAATGAAAGCAGACTCTACTAAATTACAAGCGGAAGAATTGCCACCAGCGCAGCCTGGTGACGGCGATACGGATGTACTGGAAGCTAAGCCAAAGCAAAAGCTGCAACGCCCGTCTTTTTATAAGGTCGTATTGCTCAATGACGATTTTACCCCGATGGATTTTGTCGTGAAAGTGCTAGAAAATATCTACCATAAATCCACCGAAGAAGCGGCATCTATCATGATGCAGGTGCATAATAAAGGCGCTGGCCTATGCGGTGTTTTCACCCGCGATGTTGCTGAAACTAAAGTAGATCAAACCCTTTACCTCGCTCGCCAGAATGACCATCCCCTTCAATGCGTAATGGAAAAAGACGCATAAACTAGCGCTTTTGACCTCGATCTTTATTTTGCTTAAATTCTACTTCACGCAACTGGTCCATCGCATCAGTCAGTTCACCCTTTGACTTTAATAGATCCTTGCGCACTTCCTCACTCAATTTTTTCGTGAAAAACATTGCACAAATATTGCTAGAATTCTCTAAAGCTCTAAGGTCCTCCTGAAGTTCGCTTTCAATCTCTAGACTTGCTCGATCTAGCTCTGGTTTTACTAAAGCACCCTCAATCGACTCAATCGTCTCCTGTAACACTGCATCATAATCTAAACCTGCGTACGATTCGGTATTTTCAATAACACTATCTAGCAACTCCCCCTCAATGCCCAGCTCATCTGCATGCTTGATAATACGAGTACAGTAATTCTGAATTGCTGAGGTTGAAACCTTCAAAGCGTTCACAACTTCCCTTACACGCCGTTTGAGTAGTTTCTTTGCATTTTGTACTTCACCTGTACCAAGTTTATTACCTAAAATAGCATTGGCACGAATCGTCCACTTTGTTACCTTATCAAAACCATTTGTTAATGCTAAATAGTGGTTGAAGATTTCTTCTTCACCCAAATCTATCAGATAGCCTCTTACCTCAGAAATGCCTTGCTTAAATAGAGCTTTATTATCGGTAATATCTCGATCTGCAATAGCGATTGAACCCACCAATTCATCCGGCTCCAGACCCATGATCTCAACTGCAGGAGCAGTTTGAACATAATGTTTTATTTTTTGCTCAAACGGAGCCGCACAAATAATATCAGGTAAATCGTCGTAGCCCCGCTCTTTCGCCTGCAGGATTAGGCTATCGTGAAATTCAAGAACATGCTGCATCGCTTGAAATTGCTGTTGAGACGCTTCGGCAAGGCACTCTCTTACCAACTGTAGGCGCTCTGCATAACTCGCATTATGTGCCCGCTGTAATAAATTATCTCGTAAATTACTCATTGAAGCAAATTATAACCAAAAGTGGTTACTTTATAGTGAAGAGGAAGCTCCTTAACCAAAAAATTTCACTTTTTCTTACATCCTAACCCTTTTTTAAGCTTCTGCTAACGTCATGTTAAGAGTTTGGCGATAAAGTTAGAGAGTAACAACGAGGAAATTATGCTTTCTAAAAATCTGGAACAAACACTCCACCGCGCACTGGGCCTAGCTAAAGATTACGGCCATGAATATGCTACACTAGAGCATCTATTATTAGGGCTTACGCAAGATACAGATGCCTCGCCTATTTTACGTGGTTGCGGTGTAAACCTTGGTGACCTGCAAGATGCATTGGTTGATTTCATCGAAAATGACCTAAGCGCACTTGCGGTAGATAGCATTGATGAAGCAAAACCAACGGCTGGCTTCCAACGTGTGATCCATCGTGCGGCTATCCATGTACAATCGGCTGGCAAAAGCGAAGTAACGGGCGCGAATGTACTTGTCGCCTTATTCTCAGAGCGCGAAAGCCATGCAGTTTATTTCCTTCAAGAACAAGATATTAACCGCCTTGATGTGGTCAACTATATCAGCCACGGTATTGTGAAATACGGTGATTTCATGCGCGTAGGCACACCTGCTAAGCAAGATGAAAACCAAAACGACGAACGCGAGACAGAAACAGCGGACGCTTTCGGCACTGCCGCACAAACAGGAGCAAAAGACAGCCAAGAAGCAATCGCTCAATATACGGTTGATCTCAATAAGAAAGCTGAATCAGGTAAAACAGACATTCTGATTGGTCGTGAAAAAGAAGTAGAGCGCACCATTCAAGTGCTTTGCCGCCGTAGCAAAAATAATCCACTTTATGTGGGTGAGGCAGGCGTGGGTAAAACCGCGATTGCTGAAGGCCTCGCCCTTCGTATCACACGCGGTGAAGTGCCAGATGTGCTTAAAAATGCCGTAATCTTCTCACTCGATATGGGTTCGCTCCTTGCCGGAACGCGCTATCGTGGCGACTTTGAAGAACGCATGAAAGCCGTAATTACAGAAATTGAGAAACTTCCTGGTGCAGTTTTATTTATTGATGAAATCCACACGATTATGGGCGCAGGTTCGACTTCAGGCGGTGCTTTAGATGCATGTAACTTGCTAAAACCAGCTTTAGCGCGTGGTTCGATCAAATGTATCGGTTCAACTACCTACAAAGAATATCGCAATCATGTAGAAAAAGATCACGCGCTTGCGCGTCGTTTCCAAAAAATCGACGTAGCTGAGCCAAATATCGAAGATAGCATCAAGATCCTGCGCGGCTTGAAGCCTTACTATGAAGAGCACCATAAGGTGAAATTCACCACTGCAGCCATCAAAGCTGCCGTGGAACTCTCTTCACGCTACATTCATGACCGCCACTTGCCTGATAAGGCCATCGACGTGATGGACGAAGCAGGTGCAGCGCAAATGCTATTGCCAGAAGGCCAACGCCGTAAAACTATCGGGTTACGCCAGATTGAAGATATTGTCGCGAGAGTCGCTAAGATGCCGAGTAAGTCTTTATCTTCAGACGATACTGAACAACTAAAACACATTGAACAGAACCTCAAGCTCACTGTATTTGGTCAAGATAATGCGATTGAACAACTTGCTTCTGCCGTGAAAATGGCGCGTGCAGGCTTACGCGAACCTGAGAAACCAATCGGTAACTACCTCTTCACCGGCCCAACCGGCGTAGGTAAAACCGAAGTAGCTCTACAACTTTCCAAAGCAATGGGTATGGAGCTGACTCGTATCGACATGTCAGAATATATGGAGAAACACGCAGTAGCTCGTCTAATTGGTGCCCCTCCAGGCTATGTTGGTTATGAGCAAGGCGGCGTATTGACAGATGCAGTCGACAAAAACCCATATTGCGTAATCCTTCTCGATGAGATCGAAAAAGCGCATCAGGATGTTTATAATATCCTCCTTCAAGTGATGGATTACGGCAAACTTACTGATAATAATGGCAAAACCGTCGATTTCCGCAATGCAATCATCATTATGACCAGTAATGCGGGCGCAGCGGATATGGAACGCGCTCCTATCGGCTTTGGCCGTACCGAACGCGAAGGCGAAGATACGGAAGCAGTTAACCGTCTCTTTACGCCAGAATTCCGTAACCGTTTAGATGCTATCGTGCCATTCACTCACTTGGACGGCGAAGTGGTTAACCATGTGGTCGATAAGTTCATCGCGAAACTTGAAGGTCAACTACAAGAGCGTAACGTACAGATTATCCTTTCTGAAGACGCACGTGAGTGGTTATCTGAAAAAGGTTATGACCGTAAGAACGGCGCTCGTCCGCTATCTCGCCTCATTACCGAGAAGATCAAGAAACCATTGGCGGATGAAGTTCTCTTCGGTAAATTGACTAAAGGCGGTACGGTAACAGTCGTGCTGAAGAAAGACGAACTCGTCTTTGATTTCGACAAGCCTGAGCCGAAAAAACGCAAACCCCGTAAAGAAGAAGCAGACGCTTAATCAGGTTGCTGGATGGCTAAAAGCCTAGAAAAAAGAACCGGTTATATTACCTATAAAGCATTAGAAGCTAAAGAGGGTGAAATAGCGCGACAGGCTTATGCCTTTGCGAATCGCAACCGAGGGTTTGGGGTTAAAGGCACAGATACAGTCAAAGACTGGGAGTTCACCCTTACACTGCTTGAGAATGGTTATAGCAAAACAGAAGCCTCAATAATTAAAACACAGCTCAAACGATTTTTTAATCGCCATCAAACGTTGCCACTTTCAAAACCTGCCGCAGCAGAAGCCCCTGATCACAATTTCATGCCCACAGATAATGCAACAGGGGAAGGGTTGATTGAAGCGCTCTTAAAAGAAAAACCAATCGTTGCGATCACCACCAAATTCATTGTGGAAAAGAACCAAGAAAGGCTTGCGGGAACAACTAAAAAACATATCGTCACACAGGAAAATAAAAAATTCCTAAAACTTCTAAAAAAAGAGGTTCCCTGGTGCAGCCAAGAAGATGAAAAACTTCCAAGTGCCGAACAAATTTTAGCCAAGATTGAACGCTCTATTGGCTTTGATGTGAAGATTCCACCAAAACCCGAGCAAAAGAAAAAAAGCATACCTGCGCTCAAGCCAATAGAACCTAAGCCTACCATTACTAAACTAGAGCCTCCTGTCAAAAAAACTGCATATGTAGCACCGGGTAAGCCTATCGTGCTTGAAGAAATGAATGCAAAACAAATTATTGATCAATGCTTTAGCATGGCTACAGATAAGGAATCCTTCGTAAATACACTCGTTGAGCATGTTAAAAGCTGCGCAAAAGCGATTGGCCATCCAGATGCAAAGAGAACACGAGCAACAATGGAAACGCTTCTAGAAAAAGCAGAGCGAATGGATCAAAAGGGTGGTATCATTACTGCCTGTATACGATCTGTCTTAGAGAATGGGAAAGAGCAGTTCTCTGATAAAGAGAGAGCCCTTTAATCAAAATGACCAATAACTAGGATATACTGAAATAATGAAACACCCATTATATACACTCGGCATCCTCGCGCTTTTGGCCTTTCCCGCTCAGGCGCAGCAATATTATAAATCTGGCACAGGGTTTTTCATAAGCAAAGCTGGGCATATTATCACCAATGAGCATGTGGTGAAAGGCTGCGATACAGTGCGGATTCGTGGGGCCGTTAACCCGACACAAGCAAAAGTTATTAAGGTCGATGCGGATATTGACCTTGCCTTGCTAAAGACCAGTACGATCCCTCCCCGTGTTGCACCCATCCGTGAGAAAGGCATTCCGATTCGTAAAGGCGAGAAGCTCCTCGTGATTGGCTATCCCGAAAAGCATGGGCAAACCGGCATTTACAAAGTGAGTCATTCCAAAGTGAAAGATACAATCGGCCCGATGGGCAGCGACCGCTGGGTGCAATTTGAAGATTCTGCGCGCCAAGGTAATAGTGGCGGCCCCTTACTCGATAGAAGCGGCAATGTGATTGGCGTAGTCATGGGTAAAGCGCAACTTACACGCACCAACGTCATTAGCGGCCGTGTGGAAAATATGGGCAATAGCGATCTCGCAATCAGCTTGCCGCATTTATGGAATTTCCTAGAAGGTGAGAATGTCTATACGGTGACGATGCATTCGGCGCTACAGCATGGCCAAGGCTATTTAGAGCGCATGGCCAGCGAGATGATTGTCAATATCCACTGCGTGCAGTGATTTTTAGGACATTCCTCGGAAATAATCCGATGACTTTTGGCTTTCAGCTTTCTTGGCTTCCTTAGCTTCATGTAACTTTTGCCACTTACCTTTTTCTGGCTCTTTCTGCTGAATCTGGGCAACATTCACTGCAGTATATTGCGCTTCATAACTGCCATCAACCAAACCACGATAGGTATCATCACCTTTATTTAAGATCTTTTCCACATCGATTGAGCCTTGAGAATTCCCAATTATTGGTTTTTTTGCTTCTTTATCAGGTAAGATTTCTGGAATATCTCCATTCTGTGTACGGAAAGCAAGACGGGCGCTTTCAGCTTTAGCAGGATCCGCTCTTTCAAATTCATTTTCGAACTCACGTTTGTTTTTGCCAGCCCAACTGAGAACTTGTCCTAAGAAAGAGGGTACCACTTTGTCCGCTGCAGCATCTATTGTCTGCTGACGTGTTATCACCTTGCCCGCTTGTTCACCTAGATTTTCCAATTCATCACTTATATTTGAATCTCTCCTTTTTTGACGAGAAATATCAGAAAATGCTTTGCTCATTTTTGCATTATTAAAGCTTATCACTCCTTTGCTTCGACCTTGATCATCACGAACAACATAGGCAAAGTCACCGTCCCTACCACCTTCGACAAAGCCTAACCTTTGCGTTCCAGTTTTAAAAGTATGTGCATCAAAAAATGCATTCTCAAATTTTGCACTCACACCCGCAGGGATGTAAAAGGTCGTTTGTTTCTTATATTTTGATAAATCGTAAGTTTTTCCTTCCTTCACAACCACATCATCTTTATGGGGCTCTGCTTGATAAGTCATAGTAGAAGCAGGCTCTTCAGCCTCACCGTAAGCTTGATCATTATATGTTTTTTCTGGAGCTACAGGGGCAGCATCTTGCTGTGCTTCATTAACCGCCGCGATATCAGCAGCCGAAATAACTTTTGTTTCAGAACGCTCTTTAACGTCTTCTACAACGTCTTCAATATCTGCATATTTTAGATTATCCCAATCCACAGATTCGCTTGCTTTTTTCTTGGCACCTTCCCTTTCGGCTTCTGTGATGCTCTCTGCTTTTTCTTTTTCCCTAATTTCATTAAAGATATATTCCAATAAATCTTCTTTTCCTGCTTCATGCAAAATCATCGCCTCAGCATAAAGATATTCTAGTGACCCTTTTTGCAGACCTTTAATTGGATCGCCTTGATTAATTAAGATATGCTTCGCATCTACATTGTTAAGATCAGCAGGTGCCGTTGTATTTGATAAAGCTCCCGCTGCACCGCCAAAAGTCATGGCTGCGGTCAATCCATAGGTTGTTATTGCACCTCTTAGTCCTTGTTTAAAATCATCAAATCCTACCATGATCTACCTTCTTAATTTCATCAATATTTTTCTATTCATAAATTATACCACTTGTGGATAAATGAAGTGTTAAGCTTTTGTGACAATCTTTGAGCAAAAATACGGCAACAAAAAAGCCCCGCCGTGAGGCAGGGCTTTCCTGTTTGGTTATCAAGGTTAAATCAAGTAACACCCTCGATACCGTAACCACCAGTAGTACAATCTGAAGCACCTAAACCACTACTGGTCGTGCCACCTTCACTTGCACCAAGCGCATCTACCAATGTGGTTGCACCGAATACGAGCGCAATACCTAGCGCTACGATAAGGGCCATACCCCATGAGATTTTACCCATAAGTGCACCAATACCAATGATAATCAAGGCAATCGTCGCGATACCTTTACCTACTGCACCGGTGAAGAAACTGACAATGTTACAGAGAACATTATCCAGTGCTGTACCAGCACCTCTATCTGTTGTTGCCAATACTTCTAATGGTAGCATGGCAAAAATAGCTACCGCTGCAATGGCTAGCGTACCGCGCCATAGCATTTCTATTGTTTCGTTTGTATATGTATTTGCGTTCATTTTATACTCCTCGCATCCTTAAAATAATTGCTTTAACATTTAAGCTCTAGCACAGCAATGTGACAGTCTCATGACAAAAACCTAGATAGTTTGAGTTTGTCTTAGAATTGTCATTTTACCGTTTATCTACTCTCAACCTAATGTTAAAAACCTAATAAACTATTAATCTAAACCAATTAGGAGCGTACCATGTCCAGCATAACAGCTAAAATTGAATCATTAGGAATCACCCTGCCTGAGGCAAAAATAGCACCGGGTGCGGCTTATGTGCCATATACTGAGCATAATGGTATCGTGACCATTTCTGGCCAACTACCAATGCAAAATGGCGAATTAAGCCATATTGGCAAGCTGGGCAAAGACTTCTCAGTTGAAGAAGGGCAAGAATGTGCTCGGCTTTGCGGATTAAGTTTACTCTATCATCTAAAAAATGCTTGTGGTGGAGATCTCAATAAAGTGAAGAAAACGCTGCGTTTAGGAGTTTTTGTCAATTCTACGGAAGATTTTACCGATGCTCCTGCCGTCGCAAATGGCGTTTCGACTCTATTCAAAGAGATTTTCGGCGAAGAGGCAGGCAGACATGCCCGTTTTGCCGTCAATACCGCACAGCTACCTTTTGGCGTGGCCGTAGAGGTCGATGGCATGTTTGTAATTGAAGGATAAATTCTAATGCAGTTTTCTAACCTCACCGACATGCATAAACGCGCTTCGCGCTACGGTTCGGCTGTAAATAGCTATGATTGGCTAAAATTTATTGCCTTGGTCATTATGACAATCGACCATATTGGTGCTTATCTCATGGATGAGAATGCTGAATGGCTAAGGGCTATTGGCCGTATTTGTGTACCGATGTGGTTCTTTCTTGCAGGCTATTCTCAATCACGCGTTTTGGGCGGTGAAATCATTTGGCTTGCCATTGGTTTGGCAATCATTAATTACCTAACCGGCGGCGGCATATTCCCTTTAAACGTACTCATAAGCATTGTTATCTGCCGATATATCGTTTTTTGGCTAAAAGATCGTGGCACTATTGATAAGCGCCCCTTTGATATTTTTATTGCCTGTATAATGCTCTCACTTCCCAGCACTATGCTTTTTGAATATGGCACGTTGGGCGTCTGCTTCGCTATTATGGGCGATATGATTCGCCGAAAACTATATAGCCGAGACTTAATTGCATTTACGATTCTAACCACCCTGTTATTTTTGGGTTACCAGCTATTATGGTTTGAATTTAATATCTTCCAAAATGCTTTTATGGTCATCGGAACGTTTTACACCGTATGGGTACTTTACCATTTTGAAGTCAAACCAAGTAGATGGGCACCTCAAAGCGGTATTCTGAACTACATTGTTCGATTCACCGCGCGCAATACGATGCATTATTATGTCTACCACCGGATATTATTCCAAATCATCGGTGTGTTATTAGGGTTTTCTGCATTTGATGCAGGGTTTATTCTCAACTATTAAGCAGCCTCAGACAAAGCCGTCACGTAATTTGCCTCGGTACATTCGCGAATTTCAGCTTCGCTCACCCCTTCAGCTAATTCCACCAGACGCAATTTACCGTCCACAATGTCAAACACACCCATATCGGTGATAATCATATTCACCACTTGCGTGCCCGTAAGCGGCAAAGCGCATTCTTTCACCAATTTGGGCGAGCCATCTTTGGCATTATGATCCATCAACACAACGATCTTCTTCACGCCAGCGACTAAATCCATCGCGCCGCCCATGCCTTTGACCATCTTGCCGGGAATCATCCAATTGGCAAGATCACCGTTCTGCGCTACTTCTAGTGCACCTAGAATTGTCAAATCAATATGCCCACCGCGGATCATCGCGAAAGATTCTGCCGAATCAAAATAGACAGACTCAGGCAATTGCGAAATAGTTTGCTTGCCGGCATTAATCAAATCGGCATCCACCTGATCGGAATAAGGGAAAGGCCCCATGCCTAGCATGCCGTTTTCTGAATGTAGTGTCACACTCATTCCATCGGGAATATAGTTCGCCACTAGTGTGGGCATACCAATCCCCAGATTCACATAATATCCATCGCGCAATTCTTCGGCCGCGCGCTGTGCCATTTGTTCACGTGTCCAAGCCATGCTATGGGTTTAACCGTTATGAGTTTGACTGACAATGAGAAAGCGACAAAACGCCGTGAGAACAAGCAGATGCGCATGGAAAGCTTGCGTAAACGCTACTGGCAGGCAACCGATGAGGATTTACCGGAGATAGCCTCTCAGCGGGGCTGGGAAGTAGACGAAACTGCCGCTTTTCAGCGCATTATCCTAGATCATGTCTGCAAAGGCGTATGGTATGACAAGCTTAAAGAACCCGCCATCATGCACTTATCAGAAGCTCAGCTACGCAAGGCCGTCTATCTGGCTGAAGATATGGTCACTGGCGCCCGCCCGCTGGAACCGCTAGATGAACAAAGCCTGAAATGGCGTGCCGAACGTAAAAGACGTTTTTAGCTTGGAATTATACGGAGAAAGCCGTAAAGCCTCCTCATGACTAAATTTTTGATTGTAAGCGGGAATTTCTACCGCGACCTGGCAGATGAATTACTCAAAGGCGCGAAAGCCGCTTTAGAAACAGCAGGCCATGATTATGATGAAGTGGAAGTGCCCGGTGCGCTCGAGATTCCACAAGCAATTCGCTATAGCATTGAAAGCGGCAACTATGCAGGCTATATCGCGCTCGGTACCGTGATTCGCGGCGAAACGGCGCATTATGATGTAGTAGCCGGCGAAAGCAGCCGCGCATTAATGGATTTAGGGCTTTTCCACCAAGTACCTATAGGTAATGGCATTCTCACCGTTGAGAATCGCGACCAAGCTTGGGCCCGCGCCAAGGTGAATGAAAAGAATAAAGGTGCTGATGCTGCCAACGCCGCCATTACCCTCTTCAACCTAAAATCCAAAATTTAGACAAAGGCAAACCAACCTTTTGTGTGTGAAAAAAATGATTACAGTTTGGTTAAAAAACCTGTCACATTTGTCTCAAATGCGATGAACTGTCATTATTTTCGCGCAAGAGTTGCTTTTTGTAATAACTCACCACACTCACTATAGCGGCGAATTTCACGAGATGTAGCCACGTGCCATTCGCCTTGCTTGAACTCAACCTTTGCACCGGAAAAACGCGGGAGCGTAATTTCTGCACAGTCAGTCACTTGTTCTATTCTCTTTTCTACCGGTTTATCTGCTATCGAAGCCGCACTTTCGCTCGCGCGTTGCGCAACCACCGCACCAACCCATAAAAAGCCACCTAAAAGCATCACACCACCCGATATGACTACCACTTTCAACAACTTAGGAACATCATCAGACATTTTTTTATCCACCTCTTTACTCGCCGCGCAAAATAGCGTAACTTTCGGCTCTGTCTAATAATAAAAATATAAAAGACAAACGAGACGAGGGAACATGCAACTATTTAGCTCTAAAAAAGCGGCAGCGACGGAAACCAAATCCGCGCCAGGCCCAGCATTGAACAAAAAACGTGCACACGTAATCGTAACGGGAAATGAAAAAGGCGGTTCGGGTAAAACGACCACTACCATGCACCTGATTGTGGCCTTGCTTCGCCTTGGCTTTAAAGTCGGTACGATTGATATTGATTCGCGCCAGCGCACTCTCTCTCGCTATATGGAAAATCGTAAGCACACTATCCGCAAACAGGATGTGAGCTTGCCGGAATCTAGCCATCTCGTCATTCAGAAGAGCCCGTTTAACATCGTAGATGATGCACAATCAGACGAAAATGAACGCTTCACAGGCGGTATCGAACGCTTGATGGAAGAAAATGACTTTGTGGTTATTGATAGCCCAGGTAACGATACGTACTTATCGCGCCTTGCTCACTCTTACGCTGATACAGTGATTACACCGATCAACGATAGTTTCGTCGATCTTGACGTTCTGGCGACGGTCGATGGCGCTACCATGCGTGTGATTCGCCCTTCTATTTATTCAGAAATGGTGTGGGAACAAAAGCTTAGCCGTGCGAAACGCGATGGTGGTAGCATCGAGTGGATCGTCATGCGTAACCGTCTCACGACAATTGATGCTCGCAATAAACGCTATATGAACCAAGTGCTTACGGAGCTATCGCGCCGTATTGGTTTCCGCGTTGCACCGGGCTTTAGCGAGCGTGTTATTTACCGTGAGCTTTTCCTACAAGGCCTTACAGTGCTCGACATTATGGACGTGAGCAATAATGTGAATGTTTCTATGTCGCACATTACCGCGCGTCAGGAAGTTCGCGATCTACTCAAAACGCTCAAAATTGATAAAGTTGATGAGCGTGTGAATGAGCTGCGCACTCAGCCAGAAAAGAAAAACTCGACGAAAAAACCTGTAACCGTTAAGAAAGCCGCTAAGAAAAAAACAGCTTCTAAGGCGGCTAAACCAGCCAAAAAGACGGCAAAGAAGGTTAGCCCTGCAGCATTCAAGCAGGAAAAAGAAGTCGCCGCTGCCTCTTAAAGGGTTTCTCTCCTAATTTGCTTGCCTTCGCTTATACGAGCGTTAGGGTAATATCATCTTTAAACTATTAACGGATGAGGCTTTCGCTTATGAAAATTTCTTTTGCTCAAAATTCACGTTTCAAACCTGCAGCTAAAACGGCTCGTGGGGCCCTTATTTTACTGGTTCCTGAAGGCCGCACGCTACCCAAATGGCTTAGTGATATTGATCGCGATGCCTATGGAAAAATCAAGAAATCTATTGCGAGCAGCCGCTTTGAAGCGAAAAAGAAGCAACTTCTTACTATTCTCGCACCCGAAGGTTTGCAATATGAGCAACTGATTTTGATCGGCACAGGCAAAGGCAAAGACCTCGGCGCAGCGTGCCTAGAGCAAATTGGCGGGAAGCTTGTAGGCGAACTTAATCGTCTTGGCGTTAAGCAAGCGAGCGCTTTAAACCCAGAAATTAAAGGCTGTAAGCTCTCTGATGCAGAAATCGCAACGCATGTTGCGATCGGCTTTAAGCTCAAATCTTACCGATTTGATAAATATAAGACCAAGCTAAAAGCTGCGGATAAGCCAAGCCTTACCAGTGTGACCATCGCCACAAATGATTCACGCGAGGCAGAAAAAGCCTATGGCATTCAAGATAAGGTGCTGGATGGCACTTTCTTCACGCGTGACTTAGTGAATGAACCGGGCAATGTGATTGAGCCTGAAAGCTACGCCAAACTCATTGATAAAACCCTCGCCCCTCTCGGCGTGAAGATCGAAATTCTTGGCGAAAAAGAAATGGCTAAGTTAGGCTGTGGCTCTCTATTAAGCGTCGGCCAAGGTTCCGTCAAAGAATCTAAAATGGTCATCATGAAATGGGAGGGTGGCAAAAAGAAAGACCAGCCTATCGCCTTTATTGGTAAAGGCGTGACCTTCGATACAGGGGGTATCAGTATCAAGCCTTCTGGCGGCATGGAAGAAATGAAAATGGATATGGGTGGCTCTGGTACCGTAGTCGGCCTGATGATGGCGCTGGCTAAGCGTAAAGCCAAAGCAAATGTGATCGGTATTGTTGGCCTTGTAGAAAATATGCCTGACGGTAATGCAAGCCGTCCAGGAGACGTGGTGACGTCACTTTCTGGCCAAACCATCGAGATCCTCAATACCGATGCAGAAGGCCGCCTCGTGCTGGCCGATTGCCTCTGGTATTGCCAAGATAAATATAAACCGAAATTTATGGTCAATCTCGCCACCCTTACCGGTGCGATTCTCGTTTCATTGGGTGAGACTACTGGTGGACTCTTCTCAAACGATGATAAGCTTTCACAGCGCTTGTTAGATTCATCTAAAGCAACAGATGAACGACTATGGCGTATGCCAATGGGCCCTGAATATGACGAGCTGATCAACTCTCCCGTCGCTGATATGCAAAATATCAGCTCCGGTCGTTGGGGCGGCTCCATCACCGCCGCTCAGTTCTTACAGCGTTTTGTAAATGATGTTCCGTGGGCACATTTGGATATTGCTGGCGTGGCTACAGCGAGCAAGAATTTCGATATTTGCCCGAAAGGTGCGACTGGCTTCGGCGTTCGCTTACTTAACGATATGGTCGCTAAACATTACGAGAAGTAAGGCTTTTTGCCTTACTCCACTTAATCATCGGCTTTTCAAGAAAGTGCCAGCTAAGGGCTGAGAGGGCAAGAACGCAAGGTATAATGATCAAAAGCGACTGAGCAGGGCTGTCGGCAAAATACGGTTTTAGCAGCAATATCACTGCTAGATGCCAAAGGTAAATGCCATAAGAAATATCGCCCAGATAATAGAGGGTTCGATAAAGGAAGTTTGGCTTCTTTAACGGTGGCAACCAAACGAAGAAAACGACTAGCAGCGCAAATGCAGCTGCCATTAAACTGCGCCAGAAAATCACCATCTTAGGATTATGCCAATAATCTGCATCCAGCCAATAAGTCTTAAAGGCCGCAATCATAACAATGAGTAAAACACCGCCCAACACGACTCCTTGCTGACGCATGGTTCCTGGCCATTTCTCCAGCGGGTAATGATGCACAAGCAGAGCTATCGCCGCACCAGCAGCAAATTCATCTAACATAAGTGGCATTTGCACCATAAGACCGAATAGTTGCCCACCGACCCAGCCTATTTGTTCAGCGCCTACCCATGCAACTCCGCGCAGCATCCAAGCCACAAGAATACCTATAATAAATAGACTCAGAGCCTTTCTCTTGACCCACAAAGGTGACGTTATTAGTGCAAAAAGATAAAAATGCACCTCAATGCCGACCGACCAATTAATGCCATTAATCGAACCAAAAGTTGCCGGATGAAGCGGATGCAGAAAAGTTAAATGCGCCAACCAATGCCCCCATGCAGAGAGATGAAATAAGCTAGGTTGCACTGCGGCAGCAAAGACCAGCATCGTGACGATATAGAGCGGCACAATGCGGCCAAAGCGCCGCCATAAAAATTCGCGCGCTAAAGGCTTAAACTGCGTATGTCGGGCATGTAGTTGGATAAGCGACCAAGCGATCACAAAGCCACTAATCACAAAGAATAAATCTACCGACATCCAGCCGATACGAAACCAAATCAACCCATATCCAAGTGGGAAACCATGCCACGCATAATGCTCAATCACATGATAAACCAACACGGAAAGTGCAGCAAATGCCCGCAATAAATTCACATGCGGGAAATAAGTTCTAGCAACGCTGAAGGATTCTAAGCTCATCCAGCTTTGCGTAAACCACTGCCAATTGCATCAAAACCGCGTTGGAGATCAGCGATAATATCATCCGCATCCTCTAGACCAACAGAGATACGCATCGTACCATCCGTGATACCTGCTACCACACGGTGCTCTGGCGAAAGTTGGCTATGAGTTGTGCTGGCAGGGTGAATGAGAAGACTGCGAGAATCTCCTAAATTTGCTACAAAGGTGAAGAGCTTCAAGCCTTCAATAAATTCAGCCGACTCAGCCATGCCACCTTTAATATCGAACGTAAAGAGCGATGAAGGGCCTTTCGGCGTGTATTTTTTCGCAAGCGCATGATACGGGCTATCGGGCAGACCTGCATAGGTCACAGCATCCACTTGATCATGCGAAGATAGCCACTCAGCCACTTTCTGTGCATTTTCGCAATGGCGATCCATACGTAACGGCAGCGTCTCCAAACCATTTAAAGTAAGCCATGCATTCATTGGCTGTTGAGAAGCGCCAATATCGCGCAAACCCACACCCTTTGCATGAACAAACAGAGCCATTTCGCCAAAGGTTTCGTGGAACTTCATACCGTGATAAGCACCACAACCTTCAGTCAAAGCTGGGAAACGGTCATCTTTGCCCCAATCGAAGTTACCGCCATCAACCATCGCTCCACCTAAAGCAGAGCCATTACCAGTTAGGTATTTAGTCGTAGAATAAGTCACTACATTCGCACCCCACTCAAGCGGACGAAGCAGATATGGCGTTGCCAAAGTATTATCGACAATCAACGGAATATGGTGGCGCTCAGCTACGCGAGCCACTTTCTCAATATCGACCACCACGCCGCCCGGATTCGCCAATGCTTCAATAAAGATAGCGCGGGTATTTTCTTGAATAGCCGCTTCAAAATTATCAACATCATCCGGATTTACGAGAGTTGATTGCCAGTTAAAATGGGTTGGGAACGTATTGGTCAACTGGCTGGTTGAGCCACCATAAAGGCGCTTAGAGCCCACAATGTGATCGCCGGGCATAACCATTGGCAAGAAAGCCAGCATCTGTGCCGCATGACCAGAAGCCGCAGCAATCGCCCCTACACCACCATCAAGCGCGGCAAGGCGAGCTTCTAGCGCATCGGTCGTTGGGTTGGTAAGACGGCTGTAAACCTGACCAAACTCGCGCAAATTAAAGCGATCTGACGCAGATTGCGCATCCGGAAATTCAAACGAAACGCTTTGATAAATAGGCGTTTGCGGCGAGCCAAAGGCAGTATCAGTATCGTTCCCGCCATGAATGGCTTTGGTTGCAAATTTCATATCATCTGTTGCTTTTCCCATTGAGGAGTCTCCTTAATTTTGCGGGGATAATGCAAGGTTCAGCTAGCAAAAGCAATCGCAAATGGTTGTATTACGCAGGATTTCGCGCTATAACTCGCTGTTCTAAAACCGTTAAGCGATAGTAAAAGACCATGACCGCACAGAAAAAGACCAAAGAGACAGGCGCGACTCATTCATCCGACGCCACTGAAACTACTCAGGAAATGACCGGCGCAGAAATTGTGATTAAATCTCTGATTGATTGCGGTGCAGACACCATCTTCGGTTATCCGGGTGGCGCAGTATTGCCGCTCTATGATGCGATTTTTCAACAAAATCACTTACGCCATATTTTGGTACGTCACGAACAAGCGGCCACCCATGCAGCAGAAGGCTATGCCCGCTCTACTGGCAAAGCGGGCGTCGTGCTCGTTACCTCTGGTCCTGGCGCCACTAATGCCATTACAGGGCTCACCGATGCGATGCTAGATTCCATCCCCATGGTCTGTATTACGGGGCAAGTACCAAGCCATCTTATTGGCTCAGACGCCTTCCAAGAAGCAGATACAACGGGCATCACGCGTGCCTGCACCAAACATAATTACCTCGTTCAGCGCATTGAAGACCTACCTGCCATCGTGCATGAAGCCTTCCATGTGGCCACCACTGGCCGCCCCGGCCCTGTAGTAATTGATGTACCTAAAGACATTCTCAACGAGCTGGGCGACTATGACCATAGTCATACATTCCGCCGTGAACGCTATAATCCAAAGACAGTGGGTAATGCGAGCCGTATTAACGAAGCGATGGATCTCATTGCTGCAGCGAAAAAGCCTCTCTTTTATGTCGGTGGCGGCTTAATCAATTCTGGTTTGGCTGCTTGCGAAGAATTGCAGCTATTTGTGAAAGAAACGGGTTTCCCTATTACCCTTACCTTTATGGGACTGGGCGCTTATCCGGGCACAGATGAGCAGTTCTTGGCAATGCCGGGTATGCATGGGTCGCTCGAAGCGAATATGGCCATGCATGAATGCGATGTGATGATTGGCCTAGGCGTGCGCTTTGATGATCGCGTGACTGGTAAGCTAGATGGCTTCGCACCAAACTCAAAAAAGATTCAAGTCGATATTGATGCTTCTTCGATCAATAAAAATGTAGAAGTCGATGTACCGATTGTAGGTGACGCGGGCACGGTCATCCGTCAAATGCGTAAAGCATGGCGAGAAAGAGGCATGAAACCTAACTCCGCTGATCTGAAAAGCTGGTGGAAAGAGATTGAACTATGGCGTGCACGTAAAAGTTTTTCTTATGAGCAGGGCGACGAGATCATCAAGCCACAATACGCCTTACAGCGCCTTTATACGCTCGCAAAGAAGCAATCGCCCTATTACACGACGGATGTGGGGCAGCACCAAATGTGGGCGGCACAATATCTGAAATTTGACCAACCGTTCAAATGGATGAGCAGCGGCGGCCTCGGCACAATGGGTTATGGCCTACCTTCTGCGATGGGTGTTCAGGTTGCGCATCCAGACTCACTCACTATCTGCGTCACAGGTGAAGCCAGCTTCATGATGAATATTCAAGAACTCTCCACCATCGCGCAATATCGTTTACCGATCAAAATTTTCATCTTGAATAACCGCTATATGGGTATGGTACGCCAATGGCAGGAAATGTTCCATGGCGATCGCCATTCGGAAAGCTATATGGAATCGCTACCTGACTTCCAAAAATTGGCAGAAGCTTATGGTATTGCCTCACTCGAATGCGAAGATCCAAGCAAAGTGGATGCCACCATTGAAGAGATGCTGAAGATTGATGGTCCTGTATTAGTGGATATGCGCGTATGTCAGAACGAAAATGTCTATCCGATGATTCCGGCAGGCGCTGCGCATAATGAACTCCTCCTCGGCCCTGACGAGCCATGGGGTGATTTGGATACCAGCCAAGTTTAGACTATGACCGAACCGATTGAATGGCATATTCTTCCTGCAAGCGTTCGATCTAAGATCGTTGATGAAACCATTCAATTTCGTACCGTCGCTGCACGTTTTTTCATGGATGGCGGGCACATGGAAAAATCAAACGGTGGTGATGGCCATAAGGAAGAGCTTCGTTTTCATCAAGCATTGCTTAACGCTATGAATATTCAGTCAGAAGAACACACAAATCCCATAGCCCTTACCCGTACAATACAGGGTATTGGTACGATTTTATCATCTGGATTAGCCCTGTCATACGAAAAAGCTTATGAATTATACGAAGAAAAAGTGCGTTCTGAAATTTCAGAATTACAAACCTCAATGGGGAAAGAAGCAAGCATCTGGGAGAATGAAAACCTTATCTCTAAGAACCACCCCCTCATACAAACCCTTTCAGAAAAAGGAACCGATCATATCAGAAACCTTGGAATCAGCCTTTTGAACCTTGAGGCGGGAGCAAACTTGGAAGTGGATGAAAATGAGTTGCTTGAGCCTGAAATTCACGAATTTGAGGAACATCTTAAAAAAGAAGAATCCAAGCTTTCGCCAGAAAATTTTCGTGCCGGTAATGATGAAGCCACCACCGATAAACCTCTGCCGCCCCGCCGCCGATAACAATTTGAGTAAGGCATAAGTGAAACACTCACAGTCTTTATTGCTTATTTTTTCATTCTATGAGCCTGATTAATTGCATCTTATATGCAGTTTGCCTAACCCTAAAAGAAAATGGTTGGGGGAAAATGCGTATTATTTGCGCAATTTTATTGCTGATGGCACTATCTGCATGTGCCACAACAGCAAGTTTGGAGGAGTTGCGTCAGGTAACACCTCGCGGCACCCCTTACGCTATTGCCCTTACCCAGCATTATCTTGAATTTAGCGAGAAAGAAGCGCAAAGGCACGACTGGACGGATTCGAGTTATTTTGCTGAAAAAGGCCTAATGGTTGGCTATGGGCAAACCGTAACCGCAGAAGAGATAAAAAGTTGGAATATTGCCAAAGACCTCAAACCGGAATTAGCCGCTGCACGTGAGAAGCTATTGAGTATGACGAATGAACGAACCCGTCAGCAATTTCCAAAAGAATCTGCGGAAGCTACCTTTGCTTTTGATTGCTGGTTGGAAGAACTAGAAGAAAATGTACATCAACATGCCATTTCACATTGCGAGACTCGCTTTCATAATGCTCTAAATGACCTAGAATTTGTCAGGCTCGAGGCAGAAGAAGCAGAGCTACCGCCTACGAACAACACTGCCTACCTTGTTTATTTTGGTTATAATTTAACCCAATTTAATGAAGCTTCAGCTCAAATCGTGAACCAAGTAATTTCAGATGTTATGCATAACGCGCCTTCCGAGATTTTGATTCACGGCCATACGGATAGCCGCGGTGGCGAGAATTATAATATGAGCCTATCGGAAGAAAGAGCTTTAAGCGTATTAGAGGCACTTGTTGCAGGTGGTATACCTGCAAATATCTTAAAGTATTTTGCCTTTGGAGAAACCGATCCAGCTATTGACAAAGGTGACAATGCAGTCGAACCTAAGAACCGTCGTGTTGAGATTTTCTTAGGGTAATTAAATGCTACTTAGTGATTATAGTTTTGCTTCTCTGTGTCTTATTGCAGCATTAGCGCTCTTGATTGCGCTTTTGCTTCGTCTGGCAGACAAGAAGTTACAGCTTCTATCTGCCATTCCTTCTCCACTGGAAGCATGGCGTAGTGGCTGCACCAACTTCGCTCACAGATTAAACCGCAAAGAGCGCTCCAGCGGCGCATTGCGAATACGTGGGCGCATCTTGCTATTCATGGTGCTTTTGATTGCTTTCCTTTTTGGCTTCTTTTGCGAAAAAGTTTTTGACCGATTACAGAATGATTATCTCGAAACATTGTTACTTTCTCTTGTGTTTTTGGCTTTACCTAAAGCTTCTTCCTCTTCCAAAGATGACGATGCTTCGCAGTTTCGTCATGAAATTGAATCTGACGGAATCAGACTCCTACACGATATCTTAGCGCCTTTAACAGGCTGGGTTATCTTAGGCTGGTCAGGCGTATTTATGATAATTTCGATCATTGCTTTACGCAATGCGGTCATGAGCATTCAAACGGGGTTTGATTTCTCTATTCGCCGCGCTGCCAAATTATTTCTCTTTCCTGCGAGCCTTTTAGGAATTGGTATTATCAGCTTTGCCTCACTCTTCATCAGCAAAGGAAAACCTCTACCCGCACTACGCTTAGGTTTTGAAAAAATGCTAATGCCGCATACCGCTATTATCGCTACGGTTTCTGAAGCAATGCACGTTAGTCTGGGCGGACCTAGCAGCTACTATCTCGACTTATTAGGACGGGATTGGCTCGGTAATGGTATCGCTCGTTTACAAAAACCAGATATTAAGCGCTGGAATTGGCTTTTGAGTCTGAGCCATTATAGTTTAATTGTATTACTTATCGCGCTTGCTCTGCTACTGTAATAATATGCGAAAATCATCAATCTCACACCATGCCTGAAGATCCAAATTTATTTGAAAGTACTGATACTTCCGAGCCTGTTTCCCAAACGCTCGAGAAAATGGCGGATCATTATCGTGAGTCTTCACGCATCACAATTAATCAACTTTTACATGGGCTACGCCATCGCGGTTTTGCGGTGTTGATGCTGGTGCTAGTACTGCCTAATTGCGTACCTGTGCCTATTCCACCGGGCGGATCAACCATCCTCTCCATTCCGCTACTCTTCATTGCCGTGCAAATGCTGTGGGGCAAAAATAGCCCATGGATGCCTCAATGGTTGCGTACTAAATCAATGGAGCAAAGTACGATTGATAAGGTCGTGCGCATCGCCGCACCGCGCCTACGATGGGTAGAAAAATTCTTGCACCCACGCTTTACCTTTACAGGCAGCAAAACCGGTGAGCGGGCGGTTGGGTTTATCTGGCTGATTTTCGCGATTTCCATCGCCGTACCTCTACCGATGACGAATTTTCTACCCGGTATAGGCACACTTATCATGGCACTTGGCATGCTGGGGCGCGACGGCATCGTTGTCATTGTCGGTGCCATTATTGGCTTTGTAGGCGTAACTTTCACCACATTACTACTCATGTTGGGGGTTGAGGCAATTACCTCTCTTTTCCCATTCCTTTCTAACAGCCTTTAGGAAAATCCTAAAAAACAAAATGCTAGAGCTCTTTCTCCACAAGCATAGATAAAATTGTGGATAAGCAGAAATGACTCGTTGAGAGATTTACGATTTTCTATATACCTATTCATAGAGTTTCGACGCACCCAAAACACAATATATTGTGGCAAGGGACTAAGGAACCGACTAAATGAGAGCAAAATCGAAAACGTATCCTGCAACTTGCTTGAACTGCTTTAGAGCCCTGCCATCTGGCGGGGCTTTTTTTCGTTTACGCAAATTCTTCACTCTATTCGCCCTGCTGATCTCCCTTGATATTATCGGCAAAAAATGAGTCAGCAGACGAGTGAGCCATTAGCCCACGGAGTGGCGTTCCATCGAAGCGCGCCAGCAGGCGCACCGGGGAACCATTACTTAAAACTAATCTTGCTTGAACAGAACGTGCTTCATGCCGGCAGGATTCTCAAGAATTTTACCAATCCCCAGCGCAACACAGGAAAGCGGCTCTTCGGCGTTAAAGACAGGAAGCCCTGTTTCGTTTGAGACGAGCTGTGCAAAACGGCGTAATAAGCTTCCACCACCTGTCACAACCACACCTTTTTCAATAATGTCACCTGAAAGTTCCGGCGGCGTCGTTTCTAACGCCACTAAAATTCCGTCAATAATCTGCCAGAGCGGATCGGCTAATGCATCTGCTACTTGCGCTTCGGACATGATGATTTCTTTCGGCGCTCCACTGGCTAAATCGCGACCCTTTACTTCCATCGTCGCACCTTCAGAACCATCAGAAGGAGGGAGAGCCGAGCCAATTTGTTTTTTAATCTGCTCAGCGGTTGCTTCACCAATCAGTAAGTTAAAGGCTCTGCGCACATAAGAGGTGATTGCCTCATCCATTTTATCGCCACCCACACGCACGGAACGTGAATAGACAATTCCACCCAGCGAGAGTACCGCGATTTCCGTCGTACCACCGCCAATATCAATAATCATAGAGCCGGTTGGTTCCGTGACCGGCAGGCCAGCGCCCACAGCAGCAGCCATCGGCTCCTCAATCAACCAGACATCGCGTGCACCTGCCGCTTCTGCAGATTCTTGAATGGCGCGACGCTCCACCGGTGTGGAACCAGAAGGCACACAGATGATAATCAACGGGCGCGAAAAGCTGCTGCCACTATTCACCTGACGGATAAAATATTTGATCATCTCCTCAGCGGAGCGGAAATCGGCAATCACTCCGTCGCGCATTGGGCGAATCGCTTCAATCTTCGCCGGAGTACGCCCCAGCATCAACTTCGCTTCATTACCGAACGCATAGGGCAACATTTTGCCATTATCCTCGATCATGGCGACGACCGAAGGTTCATTCAGCACAATCCCCTGCTCTTTTACGTAAACCAGAACATTAGCCGTACCGAGATCAATCGCCATATCGGTCGATTTTAATCCAAAGAGTTTGCGCAAGAATTCCATATAGGGCGAATATGATGGCTCTGTCTGAAAAGTCTAGTCATGGATTGCCAGTATGGGAATTTTATGGCATATCGAAACGCAACATAAAGGAATTTTACCATGCGACTAATAACTGCATTAGCTGTTTCAACAGCTCTAATCATGACTAGCCCCGCTTTTGCGAAAGATTATACCATGCTGAAAGTGGATGGTGAGGAAATTTCGTACAAACAAGTACAAGAAATTTGGGATGGACTTTTTCCAGGGGATGAGCCGGCTCCACCGATCGATCAGTTCGGTGAGGCAATCAAAGGTAATGTCGTGCGCGGTATTGTAAGCGAGCGATTGATGCTGAAAGATGCCGAAGCAGGTAAGTTGCACGAACGCCGCGATATCATGGAAAAGATCGAAGCCGCACGCCGCCAAGTGTTAGTACAAGAGCATTTACGTGTTCGTACCATCAATACGCCGGAAGAAACTGTAAAAAAGCGCTATGATGAGATGGTCAGCCAGCTGAAAGGCAACCAGCAAGCGCATGCAAGCCACATCTTGGTGGAAGCCGAAGAAGAAGCTAAAGAGATCAAAAAGCTCTTAGATGATGGTGCTAACTTTGCACTGACTGCAAAGCGTCGTTCTGCTGATGTGGGTAGTTCAGCAGGGGGTGGCGATTTGGGCTTCTTTAATAAAGAGCAAATGGTTGAAGAGTTTGCTGAAGCTGCTTTTAAACTGGAAAAAGATCAAATCTCCGAGCCGGTGAAAAGCTCTTTCGGTTGGCATATTATCAAGCTGCATGAAAAGCGTGATATTCCACTTCCTCCCTACGAAGAAGCACGTTTGACCATTGAAGAACAAATGCGTCAAGAAGCCAATCAGCAATATATCAAAGACTTGCTCAAAGGAGCGACAATTGATTATCGCGATGCAAAGGGTAAGAAATTAAAATTCCCGATTGAAATTCAGGAAAAATAATGCCCCTCCCCCTTTCGCCTCTGGCACCTAAAACATATCCTGAGTTACCACCTATTGCTGGTTGCCGTATGGCTGCTATCGCCAGCGGTATTCGCAAATCAGGAGCGCTAGACCTATTGCTTATGGCCTTTGAAGAAGGAACGCAGGTAGCAGGCGTTTTCACCCAATCCAAAACCTCAGCAGCACCAGTTTTGCGCAGTAAACAGCACGTAGCAGGCGGTCAAGCGCGCGGGCTCATTATCAATTCAGGCAATGCCAATGCCTTTACCGGTCAATTGGGTGAAATGGCGGTGAACCAAACACTCGCAACCGCTTCTCAACTTCTTAATTGCGAACAGGAAGAATGTTTTGTCGCTTCCACCGGCGTGATTGGCGAACCACTGCCTTATGAGAATATCATCGGCGCTTTACCTGATGCTCATGACAATCTCAGCCATACTGGCTGGCAGGAAGCTGCTAAGGCGATTTGTACAACGGATACTTTCCCAAAACTTGCCACTCGTAGCTTCAAGATAGGCTCTGATACCGTAACCTTGAACGGTATCGCCAAAGGCTCTGGTATGATTGCCCCTGATATGGCTACCATGCTCGGATTCATCGCTACGGATGCGAAGATAAGCGCTGAGACATTACAAGAGTTGCTTCGTGATTGCACTGAAACCAGCTTTAACGCCATCACGGTCGATTCAGACACTTCTACAAGCGATATGGTATTGCTCTTTGCTACCGGCCAAGGCGCAGAAGTAAGTGGCGATGATCTCGCTACTTTCCGCACAGAATTGCAAAGTTTAATGCTAGAGCTCGCCAAACTCATTATTCGCGACGGTGAAGGCGCGAAGAAGTTTTTTACCGTGAATGTGAAAGGCGCTGCCTCTAATGCTGATGCTAAAACCATCGCCATGGCCATTGCCAACTCTCCACTCGTTAAAACTGCCATTGCAGGTGAAGACGCTAACTGGGGTCGCGTCGTTATGGCGGTTGGTAAATCTGGCGGTGCAGCTGACCGAGATAAGCTTGAAATCAGCTTTGGCGAGTATTTACTGACGCAAAAAGGTCAACGTCATCCCGCTTATGATGAAGCAACTGTTTCGCAATATATGAAAGAACAAGAGCTCGCTATCCATGTTGATATTGGACTCGGAGATGGACAATTCACGGCCTATAGCTGTGATCTTACGAATGGCTATATCTCAATCAACGCAGATTATAGAACATAGCTTTACCTAATCGCACTTAGCCGCTAGATGTTATTTATGCGATTTTTGGCGATCATTCTTTCACTCTTCCTGCTTTGTGCTTGCGGGTTTGAACCAGTGCACGGCACTAAAGTGGCGGAATCGAGTCCACTACTGGAAATGATCAAGGTGGAAGTGCCAACAAAGGGCCGTACGGCGCAGCTATACCGTATTGCACTAGAAGATGCGTTGCATCCGGGCAATCAGTATCCTGAGCCTCGTTATCACTTGGTGAGCCAGTTAGAAGAAATTAGACAACCGATTATCATTGAGCGTGATGCACAAATTACTCGCTACAACATGGTGCTAAAATCAACCTCTGAACTGCTTGACATTGCGAGCGGTGAGAAGATCTTCTCTAAACACTCACAGCGCATTTCAAGCTATAATGTGTCCGATTCTGACTTTGCAACTTTTATTGCAGAACGCGATGCACGCAAAAACGGTATTAACGCATTAGCACAAACCATCGCGATGGAACTGGTGACTCATTTAAAGGGGCGCACTCAATGAAAATCGCTCCCGCGCAACAAGAAAACTTCCTCAAGACCCCCGGAGATTGTCGCGCCTTTTTGCTTTATGGCCCAGATGAAGGGCAAACCCGCACCCAAAGTCGACAGCTTATCACTCATTTCTTAGGACAAAAGTACGATCCCCTCGATCTTACGGAAATAAGCTCTGATAGTCTATCTGAGGACCCAGCACGCCTCTCTGACGAGCTGAGCAGCTTCAACCTTATGGGAGGTGATCGCTTGGTTATTTTACGCCAAGCCAGTAGCGATGATGCAAAAATCATCGAACCCATACTTTTGAATGAACCAAAACCCGTTTGGCCACTTATCGTACTGGCAGGTGAGCTACGACCGACCTCTAAATTGCGCAAATTATTTGAAGCAGAAAAATCTCTCGCCGCCCTTGCTTGTTATCGTGATGATGCTCGAAAAGTAACACAAGTACTGGCTGAGGGCTTAAGAGAGCGCAATGTAACTTGCGAGCAAGGCGTCATTCCGATGCTAGCAAATAGCCTCGGCAATGATCGTGCGATTACGCTACAAGAAATTGAAAAGATTGATCTTTATTTAGGCGAGGAACGCCGCCTAAGCGCCGATCTGGCACGCAAGCTCAGCGGCGATAATAAGGATCATACATTAGATGAACTTTTCCACGCTGTTTGTGGCGGCAAAGGTGGGCTAGAGAATGCACTCACCCGCTGTTTTAACGAGAACATCCAGCCTATCGGTATTTACCGTATGCTTTCCTCACATCTGCAAAAATTGCTAAGTATCAAAGCAATGATGGCAAATGGCATTGCTCAGAAAGCAGCTTTCACCCGTCATGGCGTATTTTTTAAGCAAGAGCCGCTTATCAGCCAACAACTTATGCGATGGAATGAAGCAGGCTTACGACGAGCGGTTAGCGCGCTGCTAGAAGCAGAACGTGAAGCAAAGCGTGGTATCGTTGCACCAGAAATGACCTGCCGCAACCTTATGCATAAGCTCTCACGCCATGCTGCTGGGACGAACCGCCGCGCGGCATAACTTTATATCCTTATATATCAAGAGAGACTGGGCTAAGCTGTGTAAAGTTGCGCAAATAAGCCTCTCTTAGCCTGTAGCTGTTTATGAGTACCTGATTCAACAATCTGCCCTTCATCCATCACATAGACTTTATCTACATGAGCAATCGTGGAAAGACGATGCGCCACAATCACACAAGTTCGCCCTTTCATCAAACGATCAATCGCTGCCTGAACTAGAGACTCAGACTGTGTGTCCAGCGCGCTAGTTGCTTCATCTAGTAGTAAAATAGGCGCATCTTTCAGCAAGGCTCGCGCAATGGCTAATCGTTGTCTTTGGCCGCCTGAGAGTTTAACTCCACGTGGCCCTACGCGTGTTTCATAACCTTCTGGCATCGCCATAATAAAGTCATGCGCTGCTGCATCTTTCGCTGCTTGCTCAATCGCTGTTTGATCGGCATCAGGTAAACCATACGCGATATTCGCCGCCACCGTATCATCAAATAAAACCGTCTCTTGGCTTACAAGCGCAATATGCTGTCGTAAGCTAGCTTGGGTCACGTCACGAATATCGGTACCATCTACGGAGATAGTGCCCGACTGTGGATCATAGAAGCGTAAGAGTAAGTTCATCAAAGTTGATTTACCCCCACCAGATGGCCCCACTAAAGCAATGGAACTACCGTCTGGAACGGTAACTGAAACATTCTCAATACCACTCTCATCAGGGTATTTAAAGCTCACATTCGTAATCTCTAATGCCCCTTTACCCACTTTAAGTTCAGAAGCATTTGGCTTATCGACCACCATCGTTGGCGTATCTAACACCGAGAATAACCGGCTCGCCGCTGCCATTCCTTCTTGAAGCTGCGTATTCATACCTGCAAGGGTTTTAGCTGGCTTGTAAGCCATAATTAGCGCCGTAATGAAGCTAAAGAACATACCTGGCGTGGTAGTTCCATCCATCACCTGCACGCCACCCCAACCGATAATACCGGCAATCACAAAACCAGTGAAAAGCTCCATCATCGGCGATGCAGCTGCCTGCACTTTCGCCGCTTTCGCATAAAGCTGGTAAAGCGACTCAATCATGCCTCTGGCCTTTTCAATCTCACGATCCTCCTGTGCATAGGCTTTTACTAAGCGAACCCCGGCAAAAGTCTCATCTAGCTGGCCCGCAAATTCACTTAAATTCGCCTGTGTCTGCCCAGAAATCTTACGCATGCGCTTACCTAAACGCATGATCGGCCAAGCGGTAACGGGGAAAATCACCAACGCGATCAATGCTAATTGCCAGCTTTGATAAACCATCACCGCAATCAAGAAAATCAAGGTCAGCACTTCTTTAATCATACCCGTAAAGAGCGTCGAAACTGATTGGCGCATAATATAAATGTCATTAGTGAAGCGTGAAATCAACCGACCAGATGAAGCTTGCGCAAAAAGGCCAATATCGGCATGAATTAGATGACGATAAAGCTGTTGTTGCATCGTCGCTAATATGCGTTGACCCATTAACTGGAGAATTAAATTCTGCCCGTAAGTAGATACGGATTTGACGGTAAAAATCACCAATACCGCAATCGGGATTAACGTGAGCATCTCGCGTTTCTTATTCAGAAAAATATCATCCAACACGGGCTGCATGAGCCAAGCATTAGCCGCAGTCGTAGCAGCCACCAATACCATCAAAAGGCCAGCAAACACCATGCGCCCTTTAAAGAGCTTTAAATAATCGTGGTACAAACGCCTTAGCAGCGTTTTTCCATCTTTTGTCTCTTGTTGCTCAAACGGCATGATTGCGCTTTTAGCAGGTTTTAGCTCTTTTGGCTAATTTCCCGCTACTGTCATCTCATTAATCCGTAAAGTCGGCGTATTAGTTGCATATTCTGTCGTTAAATCATTCGCCGCTGTTAACTCTGAAAACATCTCTGGCAGCGTAGAAGCAATGGTTACTTCGCTCACAGGGTAAGCAAGCTTGCCATTTTCAATCCAAAAACCACTCGCACCTTGACTGTAATCACCTGTTACAAGATTCACGCCCATACCAAAAGTTTCGACCACATAGAAACCATCTTCAATCTCGCTAATTATAGACTCAGGGCTTAATTCACCCGCCTTCAATGTCACATTCGTACTTGTAGGGGAAGTTCCTGAAGAAAGCCCTCGCGCTGCACGGCCATTCGTTTGCAAGCCTAACTGACGCGCTGAACGGCTATCGAGCAACCAATGATTTAATACACCTTTTTCTACCAAGGTTAGCGCCTCACTCTTACAACCTTCACCATCAAAAGGGCGTGAAGCTAACCCATTTTCACGATGAGGTTCATCCAAAATAGTAATATTAGAATTAAAAATCTGTTCACCCATTTTATCTTTTAAGAAAGATGTCCCACGCGCAACGGCAGATCCCGAAATGGCGCTGGTAAAGTTACCCACCAATCCACGAGCCACACGCGGATCAAAAACCACCGGAACTTTACAGGTTTCTTTCTTGGTTGGGTTGAGTCGTTTGAGGGCACGCTCTGCTGCCTCCTTTCCAATTTCCCTGCCGCTTTTCAATAACTTACGGTGACGTGCAGCACTATAAGCATAGTCACGTTCCATGCCTGTACCTTCCCCCACCAGCACACTCGCCGACAAGCTAAAGGAGGTTTTGGCATAGGAGCCACTAAAGCCATCGCTGGTAAGTAAGGTGATATCACCGCGGCTATAACCAGCGCTACCACCTTCGGAATTCGTCACCCCTTTCACTGCCAAGGCTGTTTCTTCTGCCTCACGACATTGCTCCAGCAACCAATCTACTTCAGGTTCTTCTTTATCTACCATATCGAGCTGTGGCCAGTCTTTCGCAATCGATTCCTGCTCTGGCAACCCAGCATATGGGTCTTCAGGCGCTTGTTTAGCTATCGCCACGGCACGCTCTGCAATCTGAGACAAGCTTTCACTGCGTAAATCACTGCCTGAGGCCACCCCTTGCTGCTTACCCATGAATACGCGTAACCCAATACCACCGGATTCGGCACGCTCTAGCTCTTCCAATTTCCCTAAACGAATAGAAGCGCTCATGCTGGTTGAATTAGAAAATAGTACATCGGCACTCTCAGCACCTAACTTCTGCGCCATTTTCAATAATTGCTGGGCTTTATCACTCATTATGCCATCAATTCTTTAATTTCTGATTTTGGTACTTCAAAATGTTTAGCTAAATTCTGAAGATACTGCTCAACATTCGTTTCATAACCCACAAAATATTGAATAAAGAATCGGACAAATGGGTTAGAGGTTTTTGAAGTTTCCGTAATTTTAATAAAAGTTTTCGCCGCAACTTCCTCTTTTTCTTTCGGCTTTGGCGTTTTATCTACCAAACTAGTTTCCCAGCGCACTTGGTAAGGCAGACTATTTTCTACCCATTCTACATTGAAAATATCAGGTTTTGATTGATAGCTAGGCACAATCACGTAAGACTTTTGATCCTTTTCAGTCACATGCCATAATACTTTCTTTGTTTCCAACTCCGGAAGGGCCGTCACTTTAGTAATCTCTTCATGCCATTGGCCCATCGCTTCAAACTCTGTTAAAAGCTCCCATAGCCTATCTTGAGGGATGGGAAGAGAAACACCTCGCACCACTGTATTTTGCACAGGAAGCGATGAACCGGCACCATATACACCCAGCACAATCAGAAAAACGGGAAAGAAGATAAGAAAGATAAAACGCATATTGCACTTATACAAAAGCAGAGCAGAAATACCAGCCCGCTTTTCGCTTGACACAAGAGCGCAATCGCGGCAAATAGTGCGTCTCTTGCTTGTGGGGGATTAGCTCAGTTGGTAGAGCGCTTGATTTGCATTCAAGAGGTCGCAGGTTCGACTCCTGTATCCTCCACCATTATTTCATAATATTGTTCAATAGCTTACTTGGTCGTCACGCGATCAGCGAAGAATGCTCGCTTCCAAATTAATAAGGCTATAATAAGGAACAGACGTAGAAACGCAGGGTGCTGTGGGGTAGTTCCAGACTCGTTTTTAGCGCTTTTACCTGTTTACTCTTGTTATGAAGCAACGCCACTATCGAAACTTTCTGCCATTACTATAGCCAACTCATGCCTGCTCATCAACGAATTGACGGGCTTTGTGCCTTTTGTAGCCTTCGGGGCATAACAACAAAAGGAACCGATTATGCCAGAAACAAATACCAAGAAGCCACTTAATATCGTAACGATCTGTGCTTCTGGCGATAAAGCCATAGACACTAACATTAATGCCCAGCGTATTGCACTGTTGGAACAATCCGTCCAAACCATCCTAAAATCTAACTGGCAAGAGCTGCATGCAGTAGTGCTGCCCGGTGGCCATTTCTTTGCTCCCTTTGCCTGTGGTCGTTTGGATTATGCAGGACGCAAGCAAGCGCTAGAAGTAACCGAGTTTGCACAAGCATTGCAGAAAGCATCAAAACAGCTTCATACGCGCTATCTTGATATTACGGTTATTTGCGGCGTTGATAGCGCTAAGGCCAGCGATTGGGAAAGCGGAGATGAGCTTTGTATCGCTTGGAACCGTAGCGGCATTATAGGTATTGGCAGAAAGGTGTTTCCTACAGATCGGGACAGTAACGGTACTGGAAAAGGCACCTCTATTGCCGGCTATAGCGAAGATTATGATAGTCCGCACCGTGTCGTGACATTATCCTCAGGCCATCGTGCCTTGCTATGTGCTTGTTATGATATGTTTGGCCTGAATGAACCAATAGAAGCGTTCTCACCACGTAAGAAATACATGCGGCATATCTATCATGAGGGACAATTGCACCAAGGAAGTAACAAGCTATTAAACCCGTTACGCCAACAGCTCATTACCCGCTGGCATAACATGATCAAACAAGAACAAGTCGATATTGCTATCTCTGCCATACACCGTTTTTCAGCCCCTAACAAAGATTGCTTCTGGCAAAGGCACGGCATTGCCACCGCTTCTGCTGCTTTAAAAGGAAATCTCGCCATTGCTGCATCGCATTTTCTAAAGCTTCCCTATGCCATGGAGTCACCCCTTGCTGCATTTAACGTAGCAGCAGAACATTTAACCCAAGCGCAATACCGCAAAGCGCACCATTACTTTGCTACAGAAGGCATGACTATTAATAGTGGAGAAGATAAAGCGCTTATACGCTGTTACAGCGTAAGGCAGTAGCACTAGTGCTAACTAAGATGAGCTTAATCAAACTGTAAGGTTTTTCATTTACAATAAAGTTGTATGTTTGAAGGCACGCAAGAGATAATTGAGCAAAAAAGAAAAGAGCATGATTTGCCAGCATTAGGCGTGTCTGTCTTATTTGATGGACAAATTAGTAGTTTTGCTTCGGGGGTTCGTAAGCGTGGAAATGAAACCCCTGTTACCACGGATGATAAATTTCACTTTGGCTCTTGCGGTAAAGCTGTCAGTGCGCTTCTTATACAGCAACTGGTTGGTGAAAATCGTCTAAAGTTATCTGATCGTTTAGAAGATATTTTTACAGACCAACCATTGCATCCTGATATTGCGAACATCAAGGTTTCTCAACTACTCACACATTCAGCGGGATTGGCGGTGAATTACGAAGGAGATATGAGTCTGGATAAAAAGGACATTATATCAAACATTCTGAGTGATGCGCCTCCCACTCCAAAAGATCAATTTGAGTATAGTAATGTCGGGTACATTTTGTTAGGCGCTATAGCAGAAAAACAAACAGGCAAAGGCTACCAGACGCTGGTCACAGAAAGGATATTCGAACCACTCAACATGCAAACTGCTGGTTTTGGTTCAATGGCAGACTCTGCGTCCGATATTCCAAACCAACCTTGGGGACACAGTAAAGAAAACGGACAAGCCATTAATGAGGACAACCCGTCACTTTATGATGCAGCGGGAAGAATACACGCCTCTATGGGAGATTGGATGAAGTTTTTGCAGCACCGTATGGAAAACAGCTATACGTTAAATCACTCGCAAGAAGTCTTAACAGGGCAAGGAAGTGCCTATACAAGCTCTGGAATGCATTCCTTAAATAACGGCGCGGTGCTTACACATGACGGTAGCAATACATTAAACCGTGCTAAAGTTGTGTTATTGCCTAAACAGCAAATCGCATTTTGTCTCACCTCCAACGATGGTAGCAAAGCAGCTGAGTTAGCAATTAATGAAGTGTCTGACAAACTTGCGCAAGAAATTGCCTCTGAGATTCAAAAGAAACACCAGCCTACAATTCATAAAACTGGTGGAATTACAGATTAGTCATCTATGACAGCATCACTTATAGAGCAAGTTTATCGAAAAGGCGCCCGCTTCAGTGACTTCTTCTATTAGCTCATAGCGTATTGTGAAGTCCTTGCCATTCTCCAGCAGCATTTCTGTTTTACAAACACGCTTGCCAGCACCTTCATCATAGGAAGTCTCAGACACTACCACATGCCATAGCGGCTTAATATTAGCGAATTTCAATAAAGGCTCTTTCTCGATAAGCGTGTCTAAACGCTCTATTACCCTGCTGCTGTCACATTCAGGGAAGGTTACGCTTTCCACTAGTACAAACAGCCCCCATGCAGCTAGAATGGCCACCATATAAATGCTCTTTGATGTATTCCTAACCTTTTGTGCTTTTTCATCTTCTGTCTTGGAATAGGAGGGTAAGAACACCATCAACAACAATCCTATTAGCGGCAGGAAAATACTCACTATAAGCTGGAACCACAGCTTCCACCGCAGTGGTATATCATCCCAGCCTTTCAGCAGCGTTACTTCGACTTCCGAAGCTGGAACATGCTTTTGCGTAGTAGGCGTAACATTTAGAATCTTCTGCTTTTCAGCTTCGAACTCTTCCTGCGTTAGGATGCCATCCTGATGCAGTTGACTCAGCTTAATCAGTTCATCGGTGCTGGGCATAACTTAGAATGTCTGCACTAGGAATGTGCCAAACGCTTTGCCTTTAGTGACTTTAAAGCGCACGGACTCATTGCCTGTATTTAACAGTAGATCAGCAGTACAAGCGCGCTCAAGAAGCTGTGCATCATAAGAAATCTCTGCGGCATTCGTGACTTGCAGTAGCTTGATATTCACCAGTTTACTTTGTGGGCCGTTTGCGACTAACTGACCAAGCGTCTGTTCCACTGCGGCACTATCGCATAACGGCAAGGTAAAATCAGAACTTGGATTAAAAACAGCAATCACCCACAAAATAACAAAGCCGCAAGCAAAGAGAGCTTTCATCGCTTTACCGGCCCGATCAACGCCGCCTTTTTTGTTCTTCATATAGGATGGGAATAGCGCAAATGGGATCACCCCAAGCGGCCCTGCAAACAATCCCAACAACATATGGAGCCAGAACTTATGCTTTAGCGGTACATCTTCCCAGTTTACGTACTTGGACTTACCTTGCTTGGATGTTTCTTCTGATGCAGCTCGTTCTGCTGTTTCAGCATCACCTTCCAGAATCTTTTTCTTCTGCGCTTCAAACTCAGCTTCGCTTAAAGCCCCCTGTTTACGTAGCTCATTTAGCTGCGATAATTCTTCGATCTTAGGCATCATATTTCACCATTTTGTTTCTAGGTATCGCCACAAGTAGGCAATTATCACGATTATTTAGCAAAACCTGCATTAAAATCAACAGTAAATGGCGTGGAAGTTCAGTGGCAATATGCGATTATATTGCGGTGGAAAAGAAAAAATTATTAAAGCTATTTGGTAAACGCCTGAAAACGCTTCGCGGTATTGCGGGAATTACTCAGCAAACATTAGCTGATTCAGTAGGCGTTTCTAAAGAACATATTTCACGCATAGAGCGCGGTGAGAATCGCTGCCCTATTGAAGTCGCTTATAAAGCTTCAAGACTATTACGTGTCGAGATGCGTGATTTATTCTCGTTTGATTCTGAAAGCAAAGATGTGAGTGCTAACGCTTATAGAATATTTCAAGTTGTAGCTTCACAGCCAGCAGAACAGCAAGACTATTGGTATCAGCAAATTACTGATGCAGAAAAAATATTTGGAAAACCTGAGTCTTCATAAAGCGTTTGCTAAATTTAGTAAAAAAACAGCATGCCAAAATCTTGACTCCTTAACAGATATTAGTGTATGATCGTGCATGTACTAATGAGGGTAGCGTTAAGCCAAAGTTATCTACCTAACTTAAATTCTTTCAAGCAACATGTTTGATAATAATTTAGATTGTACACGACAGGCTTTTAGGCAAAGCCGCTTCTAGCAAATGCTTTAAGTTCCGTGAGTATACCCATTAAAGGGCATGCTCACTCGCTTTTACATGGGATTCCGGAAACCTGAGTGGGCAGAAGGGAATCATATCATGATTCACATTAATTATGGGGCAAAGTCCTCATTGACTACCCGTATCACCTATCACAAGGAGTTTGATGGACTTGGTGTTGTCCGCGTCGAAGAACCTGTTGAACCTATGACGCTTATCAATGAAGAAGGTAAACCCGAACGCTTCAGTGTACAGAAGCTGATCGACAAGATTTTGTCCTTTGCGGTTAAAGCAACAACCTTATCCACGGCACAAACCAAGAACCTGTCTGAGATGCATGATCTAATGACTGAAAAGGAAGTCGCTCACTATCTTCGTATTTCAGTGAAGCCTTTACAGAAGTCGCGCTATAGCGGTTTAGGCATAAATCTTCCGTATCATAAAATTGGCTCACTTGTCCGCTATCACCGCAGCGATGTTGAAGCGTATCTTCGTGATAACCTCAACCAACTGAATGGGGGTGCGTAATGACTGTCAAGAAACCCAAACCAAAAAAGCAAAATTTGACCGAGAGTATTCTAAAAAACCATGGGAAAGAAGCGTTTGCTCTTATGCGTGAATATAATGCATTTACTCGTCAGGAGAATAAGAAGATTGTATGTGAGAAAGACAAAAAGAAAGGCTTTGAATCTGCAAAGTCGATCATTCGTAATATAAAGAAAACAGAAAAATTACTTAAAATTGATAAGCGTCTTTATAAGGCGCTAAACAAGCTGAAAGAGTGCGAATTAGCAAACTTTATGCTGAAAAATCAGATGTACCCAAATCGTAATAAATTGTCGGACCATACGCCATGCGATCAATTCATTTGTCCAGCTTGCTCTGCATATTTACGTATGAGTCATGCATATCAAATGACTCGTTTAGTGGAGACTTGCCGTTCAGATGCAATTTACCATATGACTATTATTCCTCCGAAATATGCAATACCCATTGATCGTCTACCAGAAACAGCAGAAAAACTTAAAAAGGTTTTACCAAACATAAAACGGAGTTTTTCTACAGATCAATGTCGCAAAACAGGTGACCGCATTCGTCGTCATCCAGCTCTAGAGAATGTAGTCATTGGTTTAGGACTCGACATTTCATACAACTACCCCCACGGTGAACACGAGTATGGCTTCGGTCATTTACATTGGCACGGGTTTTTAATCCGCGACCCAAAGGATGACATAAACAAAATTCGTGACAGCATCAAAACAATATTCTGTAAGAATGATCACTCGGCATCTTCTTATCCACCTTATAGGGTGCATGTTAAATTGCAGAATCTTAACCTTGAAGGGAAAAAGATTCGTGCCTTGCAATGCAAACCAGGTAGTCCCAAATACGTACGTGCTATGATGGGAATTTATCGTGTGGCAACCTATTCTATTAAGCGCTACCTTGAACAAAAAGGGTTTGATATTAATCCTACAACAAATTTCGTTAATCTTGATAATAAAGGGAATCCTATGAAGGATTTAGAGGTAAAAGAAGTTTACACTTTTTGGGATGCGCTAGGGTATTCAAATCGTTTTATCTTCAAAGGTATGAAGCGCTATAATTCAGGGGAAATTGACTGGGCGTAACGCCCACCAACTTTAACTAGCAGTGTAAATTGCAAACCTAAGGGCGGTCTTTCGGGGTCGCCCTTTTTGTGCCGCACCGATGACAGTAATTTCCTTTACTACAGACTACGCCGCTTCTTCATCAGCTTCTAGCAACGGAACATCCAGCCCATCAATTTCTTGCAACGCTTTGCCTGCAATACCTTGTAAGTCACCATACATACCGATAGTGGAGTCTAGTACTCCTTGCATCTGCGTTTCGCGCTTAGCCCATTGCTTTTGAGTAAAACGCTTCTCTTTGACTAGATCGGCTTGCATGTCATCGAACTTCTCAATAATCGCTTCTACACGGTGTCTGAACTGCGGCCCCGTTAGGTAAGCATATACCAATTCCATCTTCGACTTCTGACCCACTTGCGACTGTTTGCTATTAGCAACTTCCAATAACGTATGACGTAGCGCTGTTACAAGCGGCACTGCATATTGTGGTGCACATATCCAAACACCATCACGTTGGTCGAATGTTTGGACATCAGCAGGTAAAGCGTAGGACATCATCAAAGCAATTTCTGCTTTAGCTGCACGTTGATCATCACGCAGTTTAGATAACCAGCCTTCTGTCCAGTTTTTGGTGCGCTTAGTTTCCCATAAGATTTTTCCACACTCTATGCCCGTAACTTGGCAAACGGTTTGCAGCACGTCACCGCCATGCTCACCTTTAGGCACAGGAGTAATCACATCATGACTAAAGCGAGCTTGTAACTCTTCTTCTAACTGCATCTCCACGACTTCACCTTGAAGTTGCTGTGATCCACGCTCACCCTTTTTCTTTAACTCTTCAATGGTGCGCTTCATCGACTCCATTTGTTCTTCTTTCTCACGTAGCTTTAATTCACTAGCTGCCGTTACTTCCTGCTGCATCTTCGTGCGTTCTTGACCAAGTGTCGCTGTTACCTGCTTTTGGATGGTTAGTTCGACTTCACGCTCTTTCTCTTCCAACGCGCGCTGTTGCTTTAAAAAATCAGCTTGTTGCTTGCGGGCTTCTTCTAGCTTCTGGTCACGCTGGCTAAGTAACTCCTGTAACTCAACGGCTTTATCTTTCTCTGCCTGTATGTCTAATTGTGCGGCACGTTTGGCTTTGTCAGCCTCTTGCTTGGCGACATTAGCGCGTTCTGCATCTAACTTCTCTTCCACCTGCTTATCGATAGCCTGCTGTGCCGCTTTAATGGCTTGTTGTTGTTCTCGCAAACTCGCTTCACGTTGTTCGATGTCTGTATCTTTAAGTGCTAGGCGTTCTTCAAACTGTTTCTGCGCATCCGCTAATAAAGGTGCCGCTAAAGAATCCTTCAACGATGAAGTAAGTTCAATCTTGTGAGAACATTGTGGGCAAGCAATGGTGGATTCTGTCATGGTACAATCTCAGTTTTATCTCTAGCATCTGCTTTTCTTTCTATAAACGATATTATGTCGATTCAGTGTGCAAAAGCTAGCCTTGATTGGTTTGGCGTCCACTGGACGTATTTGCGCAGGATTAAAACCTCCTTCCATGCATATCATTCATTTGCATCGTTCCTTCATTGTTAAATTAGCATGTTACACATTAAGCTGCTATTGCAGTGATTGAGTGCTATTTGCTGTATCAACATTCACAGGTTTTTCTAAAAGTGATTCTGTATTCCAGTGTAATGATAAAAAGGGAGTTAGATTGAAAGGAATTGATAGTTAGCTATTCATAGGAATAGAGAAGACTATGGGGATTGAGGGGTATGTTAGTAACACTTGGTTCTTGCCGAAAAGCTGCTTTTTTTGTGCTTTTTGCCCTGAAACCAACCAAGAAATCCTGCCCTGAAATTTCTGCGCAGTTTGTTCGTTAGATACTAATTTCTTAATTTGGATTTTCTTTTTTGCTTCGATTAATCGTATGATACCCGCTACGCCAAAGATGCTCAAAACTATCCATTGATGGTGTAAAACGCCCAATCTACGCAAAACTCCCATCACTTTACGAAGACGGCGTCTTGATAAAAACAGGCAAAGATTGCTCCAAACGATCAACCCTTTGCATCCACAGTACTTTCAATACCTGCTGCAAAAGCAAATATGCCAAATTAGTATGTTGCAAGGAAAATTTGATTGTTTTTGTTCTGCTGTATCTCATCCTACTCAGATAATAAATATTTCAGAAAATGAGAATTGCAAACTCCTATGCGGCTCCATTGCGATAAGCCGTTAACTAAGACACTAAGTCAGTCCAAAAATAGTTGACGTATTTTTTGACTATGATATTTTGTGTTTAAATTAGGGCGAGTTATGAGCCGCAAGCAAAGCTTGCATTAGGGCACCGTTTAGTAACTTCAGCATATACATGCGTCAGTTGTAACCTTAATCCAGAAGATCTGGATAAGGGTACAACTTTGTTCCAGATCTTCATTTTGTTAACGGTGAACAATAGGAGATTTAAAGCCATGCAGCAAAATAAAAAAACATTACTAACCACTAAAGAGGTTTCTGAAATTCTTCATATCAGCCCTTCTTCACTATCTTACGGGCGTTGTACAGGGTATGGGCCGGCTGGAGGGCTTCCGTTTGTATATTTTTCAAGAGGTTGTATACGCTATCGTCTTAAAGACATAGAATTGTTTATCACTAAAAATTTGTATACTCACCCGAGACCTTCTCAATGGTGCTATGAATAGTTTTATTAATTAAGGAATTTACTTGAAATGCTGTTCAGTGTCACGCTGAACAGCATTTTTTCATATCGTCTAACCAAAATCAAACAATGGAGTGCACTGTAAGCTATCATCACTGAGGAGGTAACCAACTATACCGCTCATCCTGAATATACCGGTTAATAACTGTGTTCATAGGCACGTAGAGGCATTTAGTCTTTTCAGACAACCCATTTACACTTTTAATGTTTATATCTGTGAAACTAGTTTCTTTTAGATAGCTCTTTCGTTGATTATCAGGAAACACAAAGTAGCTTTCTATATTCTTATCAACGATGAGCTTTCTGACGGCTTGCACATAAAAAGACTGCTTAAGGATATCTCCCAAGCCTGGTGCATTCTCCGCACTTGATGCATCATAATACTTGGCATCCGCGATCACAATACGATCTGTACCCTCTACCACAATATCAATAACCCCTCCCTTACTACGGGGCCTCAAATTATTATTCTGATCTTGATAGGCAGGCTTCGCGATTAAGCTGTTCCACTTACTGGACTCATCACTTACCAAGTCTTTGAGCATCTTTTCCCAAACAGATGAAAAATCTTTTAAGCCGCAGAGCATATTACCATCATGCTGCCCAGCATCATATTCCCAATATGCAATGATCTTGTCTACCAATGAAAGTGAGTACTCATCATATAGCAACTGCTTGAAACGACGAAGCTTTGACGCATACGCTTCTTTTGGAACTCGTGGCTTTGGGATTCTAGATAACATGGATATTGCCGATTGATCTATCGCAAGCCACCAGCCATGAGTTTCAATTATTTCACAAATAGTAGCAGCTTGCATGACTGCTAGATCATTATGCGCAAGATCAAGGAACTTATTACCTACGGTTCGACTATAAACTGGCGAACCATCGTTAGAAAACATAGGCAGGCACTTTATCAGTGTTCTCTTCCAATCAGTAGCTTTAGGCGCATTTGTTTTAATTTTAACCCTCTGGCTGAACAATCCATTTTGCTTATAATCCGTAGCTATATCAAGAACAAGAGAAGCGAATGCAGAGTTACCATCACTTTGATGGCTTTCTCCTTTCCTATTAGGAAGCTGCTTACCGTACTTGGCAAGCATTTGCATTATAGATTTTGCTCCACTTATGCCCTCACTGTTATCATACCCTCGCGGTACAAACAGTGCTGGCGCCTCACCTTTTGGACATACCATACCACAGAAATGCAACCTTCTTTTTCCTTGTATGGAAAGGGGGTCTTTATCTAATAACAAATCGTAATAAGGCCGATACTTATCCTGAAGACTATCGATAGAGAGCCTATCATAAAGAATCAGTGGTGATTCGCTACTCACTCATCATCTCTATAAATTTTGTCGAGAAAATTAGATCACCACTATTAGCCTTAAGTGCCAAGTCTCCATAGGTTTTAATCGACTTGCTGAACAGTATCTCACGACCATGGTGTCTCAAAACATCATCCCAAAGATAAATAAGAAGCTTGCCAGGGAGCTTGCCATCTTCCAAGTCAGCAGGTGATAAGAATCTTTGACCGACCAAGCGATCTTCTGGAATGCTGGCACCCAACTGATTTGTTAGATAGTAATTCAATTTTTCTACAAACTTGCTCCATTGTACCTTTACAGGGTCAGGGCCATCAATTGAAATTTCGACACTCCCCTCAGATGCATTTCCATAATCAATGGGAACGTACGTCTGCATCCAGCGACGTCTAAATGCTGTGTCTAATGGAAAGACCCCTTGGTCTGCGCTATTCATTGAAGCAAATATAGTAAGATTGGAGGGTAGCTTTAACTTTTCACCAGTAGTTCCAGTGCTTTCATTCCACCAATTTTGGAATTCCTCGGATGGAAAGTCAGCATCATACTGACTAGCGCCGCTTTCATCTCTGTCTAATAACAAAAATAATTCGCCAAACACAGATGCTGCTGGCGCACGGTTAAGCTCCTCAATGACCAAATAATGCATCTCAGAAGGGTTCTGGTAAGCTCTTAACAACGCAAGCGCAAATGGCCCCGCAGAAAACCGGTAAGACACGCCACCATCAACATTCGTAGCTGGCTTTAAAGCTCCTATAAAATCACTATTTTGAGTATCCGAGTGAAAAACAGTCCGTACTACATTTGCACTATTTGCAGCGCATTTTTGATTGATTACATAAGATTTACCAGTACCCGGTGCTCCATAAAAAATCTCGTTTTGACCGCTTTTTAAGCGTTCTTCGCTAGTTTTAGTAACAAGTTGAGGAAGGGTAGATCCGTATGTAAGGTCTGAATGATTAAATTCAATATTATCTAATACTTTTAATAAATTGAACCTGCCGGCAGCAGCAGTTTGTGTGACACCAACTACTTTCATTATTGCAGACTCTGCCCAATCAAAGTCTCGCTCTAAATGCCGGCCCGTTTTACCATTTTTGTGTATTCCTGACCACTCACCATCACTTATAAAGCGCTGAATCTTATTTGCGTCACCAGCAGTAAATATAGAATCAATAACCTGATCCATCAACTGTACATGCTCTGACTTAAGTTTGACTCGCCAGTCGGTATCAGGCAGCAAAGCAAAGACTTCACGAGCCTCTGTGTCATCTCTTTTTCCGAATCCCATTTTTTGGGCAATTTGGTCAAGCGCTTCTTTGTAACCTTTCAGTGCTTTAAAATAACCTAAAGCTGAGAACCACACAGGTATCTCCTGACAGCTGATATACTTTGAGAGTTCTTCGGACGTGGAAGTGACCAATGTATGGCCATCAACTACAAATACATTGTCTCTCGGGTATAAGGAGCTGTATCCAGCAATAACTTTTTCCCAAGCCTGTTCACTAATTTTAACAGGGCTTTTATTATCAACAGTCGATAGCGCTTGCTTTAATTTACCTATGCAACCCTCTAGATCTTCAAGATTCATCTGTAAAACTCCTTAAAACATGCCTTTACAGATCTTTTATCGGATTTAACACTTTATCTCCATTAATTTTCACTTACTCAATTTGCTTTTGCTATCCAAACACTCTGAAAGCATTACATCAACCAAAGTTTGGGCAATTGCAGAAATCACGGGCATTGAAACAGAATTGCCAAATTGACGGTATATCTGCGTATTCGATACTGCATCTACGATATAATTTTCTGGGAAACCTTGAATCCTAGCGCACTCCCGAGGGGTAAGCTTTCTAGGGTTTGCATTAATATCAGACTGATCTATCAGAACCTCTGACCCATCTTTGTAGTACCGAGCACTGATTGTATTGCAGTATTTGCTAGTTTTATCAAAGAGACTAAAACCAAAGCCATTGCCTTTCGCTTTATGCTCGCGCTTCCTTCTTTCGTGTCCTGCAAGCAAACGGTCAGATATCGTGTGTTTTTCATCAACAGTGCAATTCTCTTCAAGAACATCACCCAGTACAGTTTCACAATGGAACTTCTCTAAGGATGAAAAGAATTTATCCATATCTAGTTGTGAAGAAAATTTATCTTTGTTGAATCCAACAATATAGATTCTTTCCCTTTTTTGCGGGACACCGAATAAGTTTGAAGAAATCACCCTAAAGTCCACCTCGTAATTTAAACGTGTCGAGAGAGATTCTCTGGCTTCCTCGCTCATATTTACGTCATTAGGTATTTCTGCAATTTTTTCACCACGTAGAATTGAAAGTATAGTTTTAAGGGTTTCCCCTTTGTTGTGCCCCTTCAACTGCTTAACATTCTCAAGAAGAAAGGCTTTAGGCTTATGGTAAGCAAGAATCTTTTGAATCTCGAAGAACATAGTTCCTCTAGTATCAGAGAACCCTTTTCTCAATCCAGCTTGTGAAAATGCTTGGCATGGGAAACCCGCCAGTAAGACATCATGTGCTGGAACCTCAGAGGCTTTAATCGGCACAATATCACCGCTTGGCATTTCACCGAAGTTAGCATGGTAAGTTTGTTGTGAGAAACGATCCCATTCGGAACTAAACACACACTTCCCACCTGCTTGTTGGAAGGGAAGTCGTATTCCACCGATGCCCGCAAATAGGTCAATAAATCTAAATTTCTCAGTCTTGCCATCATGTTTAAATGGATAGGCTGCATCAATGCTAAGTATTTCCGCTAGCTTCTTTTCGCTAGGTTTATGCTGGCCACTTTCCCAGCCTCTTACAGTTCTCTCACCATTTTCATTTAACCCAACTTTTATAGCTAATTCTTTCTGCGTCAGACCTAAAGTATTGCGTTTTGTTTTTATTCTGACGGCACTCGACTTACTCATTACTGATCTCCATTTCTTTACTTATTGTTTATATAAGCAAATAGGTCAACAGGGCATTTTACAGGATACTTTAATCAGAGCATTATTTATATCGAAGTCACAAATTTACAATTCGTAAAAGCTAAAACAAACAAATTATTTCAATCTCTTCAGTTAACAATCTGTATGCCTCTCCGCACAAAATATCGTACGCTTCTTGATTAGTTACCATCATAAACTTGTAGTCTGCTTCTGCAGTGCGTAGTTTTTCCAAATCTATTTTAATTGACACTTTCTGGTTGGCACCAAAATTAAGTTGATAAGGAACGGTGGTCTTAATTTCAGCAATAATTCGTTCATTTTCGTTTGTAAGAACGTCAATATCTAAGCCTTTTGCGCCCTGCGGTTTACTTCCCATATCAAGCTCAATCCCCTTAAACCGCTCAACTAGAAACTCTTTAGCACGCATGGAGGCTAAAAAGCTGAGGTCATTGTTAAAGTTTCCAACTATTTCTTTAAATTTAGCCCAGTACGCAAATTGCTCTCCCCATGGGCTATTAGGATCGTAAGAACAGTTACGCAAAAAACTATCAAGTTGGCACTTCTTTTGTTTCACCTTTTCAATATATTCAGCCTCATTAGGCTCCAGCTTTACAACACTCATACAATTATCTCTTTGGCACTTTTGACCTGTTCGCAGAAATACAATGCAATTTCTTCCATAGGTTTACGCAAACGCTCTACATCCATCACGATATAACCCGCTGTCACATCATTACTGTTCTTGTGATTCACGAGCCGCTTCAATGCATAGGCCGATATATCAAGCCGTTCTGCCGTGGTAATGAAAGTGCGGCGTAAATCATGAATCATAAAATCCACACCTGATTCTTGAATAACCGCTTTCACTGCTTTTTTCGGCTCTACTAAATGACCTTTTGCTCCACCACCGGGGAAGACATAGGGTGAGTCGCCTTTATGCTCAGAACGTACCAGCAGCATGTCGTATAGAAAGTCGCTAAGTGGTAACTCTAGCGGTTGTTTATTCTTGGTGATTAGCACCTTGAAACTCTTAGCTTCTAAATCCACCTGATCCCATGTGAGCGTTAGCGCTTCCATCTTGCGTAAACCTGTAAATAGCAGAAAACGCAGCGCATCACGAATCGTTGTGTTTTGCAGATTCATCACCGCAGCATACCAAGCAGCCAACTGATGCTCTTTAATAACCGATTGTCGCCTTGTTGTCGCATGCCAAAGTTTCTTTTGCGAAAGTACGTCAACAGGGTTAGTTAAGCTCTCATTCTCTATCATAGCGTAATTATAGAGTGCGCGTAACGTATGCATGGAGCTATTTGCCATCGACTTGCTTGATTCTTCGGTAATCTTGCGGTGGCGCTTGACCATCATTTCTTTAGTAAGCTCTGCAACGGGCTTATTTAGCCAATCCGCAAACTGGATAGTGACGAACTTCTCATACACATAAAGTGTATTAGCGGTAAGGCGTGTACGTGCATTTTCTTCATACTGCTTCCACAGATCAGCCAACGTCATGCCTTTGATGCGCTTTTCTTCACGAATTTGATTGGGGTTAATACCCTGCGCCATTTGTGTTAGAAGCTGCTGTGCCTGCTTACGTGCTTGTTCAGTAGTAAATATTCCGTGCTTGCCGATCGTATAGCGCACTCCACGACCATGTACATCACGTTGCACCAAATAGCTTTTTGACTTTTTGCCAACACATACGCCAAAGCCATTCATTTCTGTGTCCCAGTAGAGCTGCTGGCCTTTCTCCATGAAGGGTAACGATTCGATGTAACGCTTAGTAAGTTTGGCTTTGGGCATAATCTTATTAAAGCAGTTCTTATTAAAGAAGTCAGCCAAATTAATAAGGGAATAATAAGGGAAATAGAGAGAAACAGAGCGTATTGTGTAGCAGTAATTGTCATGAGAAAATCCTTTCTAATTTATATAAATTAGTAACTTATGGAAACCTAGGATGATTTGTAGTAACGTGGCGATATCACGAGTTACTTAATTTGCATTCAAGAGGTCGCAGGTTCGACTCCTGTATCCTCCACCATATTTTTCAGTGACTTACATAGTTATAGCCAGCCTTCTAGAAAATTCTAGGCACCAAATAGGCACCCGTAGAATGTCCGCACCATTCTAGGTATATACATCATTTGATGAACCTCATAACCTGAAGGTCGTAGGTTTAAATCCTACTCCCGCAACCGACACTAAAGCGGCTTCCCGCGATTTCATAAATCTAGAATTTAATTGGCGTCACCCTTGTGCTACCTTTCTGGCGATGATCTATGTTTACTTAACCTTCATAGGGCTACCCTTCTACATCTTTAACAGGAATGATAATTAGCTTAATTGACTATTCTTAGCCTATCGTTAGAGTAACACTTTGATAAATTATATATAATAAAAGGCGGCGTAAAATGAGGTTAATCATAACTGTAGCCATACTTCTAACATTCACTATCGGAACTGCTTTAGCACACGGCGGGGGCTGCCGTAAGGACTCCCCTCAAGGGAAATGCTGCCATGCAGGCTCTCAGCCATACCACTGCCATTAAACCTAAAAATAACGTACTAATTACAACCCATAAGGAACACTGAAGCATGAAAAAACTAATTCTCTTACCCGCTGTACTAGGGCTTAGCGCCTGTGCAACTATCACTACTGGTACAACTCAACAAATCACTGTTGAGACTCCGTATGCAATCGGCTCAAGCTGCGACTTGAAGGATTCCGCAGGCGGAAGTTATTATATCAAGTCCACTCCTGATAGCGCGATGGTTAATAAAGGAGATGGCCCTCTTACAGTAAAATGTGAGAAAGCTGGGTATAATGATGGTGTGACAGTCGTTGAAGAGAAATTTCAGGGTGCCACCCTAGGAAATATTATCCTTGGTGGTGGTATTGGCGTTATTGTTGATGCAGCATCTGGTGCAGCGCAAGAATACCCAAAACAAACAAAGGTCTTTCTAGAGAAAAAGAATTGGAAATCTGATGCAGAGCGCCAGCAATGGTTAGATGAAAAGCTCCAATATGAAAGAATTATTGCAGAAAAAGACAAACCAGCTAACCCAAATAACAACCCTAGAAATAGACGTTAGTTTAGCTAATTAGATTAACCTTAAAAAAGGGGGAGTGCTGTCACTAGAAGCGCTCCCTTTTTTCAAATTATCGCAGCCTTAAAAGAAAGGACTGCGGCCCCTGAGAAATTATTTCCATCCTTAATTTGAATTGAACTCACCTCTCAATATGATTATTTAATCCCCTCTAATTTTTCAGTGAAAAAGTTGCTCAAAGAATATTATTAGGCGCAGCTCCTTTATGTATATATAAAGTTGTAATGTGACTTCTTTCGATCCAAAGCGGACCTTTTAATTCGGATTAATATAAGGACATAGCGTTATTAATCATGCCAAGTTTTGAACATAAAAAAATTGCTGAGAAGCTTGTGAATCTTGATAAGCTGCCGTCAGAAAAGAAAACTATGGCGGAGTGGGTTCAAGCCGAAGCACATCTTGGGTTTCTTGAAAATAATACAAAATCTCAAGAAATAGTGGTCTATGGAGCAGCTGAGTACAGCTTTGTTTATGGCATGGTAGTTCCTGAAGAATTTATGAACCCATTAGACAAAGATGACTTGTTGGGGTGGAGTGTAAATCCATATGTATCTGCTGCAAGCTATGTTTGGGGCGGTGGAAGAGATGACATATGGGTTGAACGTGGAGCAAGTGGAACTGGTTCAAAAATTTTAGCTAAAGGCTCTCATCTCATTTATGGAAGAACTTTTGAAGGTTGGAGTGGTGAAGATCGAGATTACTTTGAACTTTCTCAGGAGTACGCTCACCTTGAAGGTTTACACTGGCGACCTGAGCAGCGCGGTTATTGTAAGTTTGATGAGCAAGGAGACCTTAAGCCATGTGTATCAATTACAAAACGAAATTCGATAAATGAAATTTCACTAGTTACATTTGATCGTTCGTCTCTCGATTCATATCTTGCTGCTTCAAACCAAGTCTTGGTAAGACTTTTTGATTTTACATTGCTTGATAGGTCTAACTTTTCGAGCTGGGGAGGTGGTGATGAAGCTATTCTCGATATTAATGGTACACTGTTTTACAGACAAAAAATAAATGGTGATGCTGCCTATACCAGAGGGGTTCAGATTGTTCGGCCAAGGAGATCTAAGTCATTAATCTTCTCTGATATGAAGGGTGGTTTTTATGGAGAGAAAGATACGAATCATTTTGAGTTTATTGCTTATGACTGGAGAAACCATCGGGTAAGGAAAATATCAACAGACCCTAAAGAAACAGTGAATTATTTTGAAACCGAAAATAACGACCTTCCATTTGAGCTTTCACCTGCATTTTTCAAGCCAGAAGTATTGCTTAAATATAAAGCTGATAAGGATAAATATACCATAGGGGAGAGAGATATCCATTGCAGGGCAGCATGGTATCTTGAGGCATTTGATGTGAATGAGGCAGGACAAGTATTCGCGTATATGTGTTATTTACGTAGGTTGCCTGAATCGGAATTATTGCATTGGCTCTCATACAATGAGGAACCAAAAGCTTCTATTTCAAAAAGAGCATTTGTAAATGATTTTGAAGGGCAGTTTGTATCATTCGTTGACCCTTTAGAAAAAATTAAGAATTTTTCTCGTGATTGGAATAGAAATAAACATTCTTGGTGGAAACTTAAAGATGACCGGCTAATTGATAACGCTACAGTTCCGCTAACCTCAAGCCGAGATGAGTGGGCGGAGTCATTTCTAGCTCTTACACAACTTATTCATGAGGGGTTTGTAGTAAAGGATTTACGTGAACGGTTAAGGGAAAGGAGTATCACTTTCGATAAACAAGAAGGTAGCCTATCTCTTCTTGAGAAAGTCATTAACTCGAATGAGGAGATAGAAGAGCCACTGAAACTAAATGGATTGCGTACAGCCCAACTTATTCGAACCAAAGCGAAAGGGCACAGCGCAAAAAGTGATGCTGAGCAATTATCAATGGATGCATTGAGTGAGCATGAAACATATGCTTCTCACTTTCGCCACATTTGTGAAATTATATGCGATGAATTAGAGATTGTTCAGAGTCAGTTTGAGGGTTGTTGATGGATTGCTGGAACCCAGAAACATTTGATAATGAGCTTCGGAGCTTATTGGTTAGTTGTTCCGCCCTTATTACTAATTATTTTAGTGAAGAAAAGCGCTTAATGGATGAGCACTTAAATAGTGATCCATATGAAAGCTTAAAACCAAATCAATACAGTGCAGCTTACAACGAAGCATTAGAACATATTATAACCCCCATGTTTTTAGAGAGATCAATACGTGTGTGGCATTATACAAGACTCTTGGATGATGAGGTATTGTCTATGAAAGATCGCATAACTGCATCCACGCTTGATAGCTTGCACCAACGCCTAAAGACCCTCAAGAGCAAACAACTTTTAACAAAAAATGAAGTTGATATTATCTTGCAAAAAAGTCCATTCCAAAAACAAGCAGATAGCAGATCAAATCGATTTTGGACGGTTACAACCCCAAAATCAGCTAACCATTGTGGTGTTAAACCTTTGCTTAGAAGCTGGGGTGGAGAATCTGCATATTTTTGGTTATCAGATAATATCATTGCAAATAAGTTGGAAAGCATTGGAAGGCCGCGCATCGTAGAAGTACAGACTCAGCTTCGAGATGGTTGGAATGCCCATTCTGTGGCTAGTACAGCTTCCAAAGCATGGGCTGCCAGTATGGGAGTCACAGTGAGTATTGAAGGCACTGACTTGGCCATTGTAGATTGCCTAGAAACAGCGAAAGTACTTAAAGTTCATACAGCAGAGGATGTAATATTTAAGGAGGTAGGAAAAACCTATCCCGAAGGATGCAATAAATTACAAAATAATTAAGCTTGAATGTCCGCTCTTGGCCAGAAGAAAACCTTTCGGTAAAAGTGTAACGCTGATTAATCTATTGCGTCAAACTTCATTCTTACGTGGGCGGCCCCCGACAGCGCGAACTTGTAGCTCTATTCCTGTATCGGGGCAGAAAAAACGATCTCCGCGCTGATAGGCGTTTTCGTCTTTCATTTCACCATCGTTTTCCATATTGGCAGGTTCATCCAAAATAGGAGCTTCTTTTTCCGTTTCGAGTATTTTAGCGGCGATAGCAGCAAAACCCACTCCCATCGCCATTGCAACTAATCGTATCATTGTTCAATTCCTTTTATTTTTCTGTTTAAAAACAGTTTTAAACTGTTCTTTTTACTGTTTTGATTTCTATATATAGCGAAACCTCACTATCGCAGGATTTCCCTTAGGGAGTGCAAAAACTGTTTTTCCCTAAGGGAAATGACGAAATAAAAACTCACTTTTCCGCCATTTCATCCATTACCGTTAAATAACTTTTATTTCGTTATTCATTTAAGTTTTAATCTTTGTAACCATGTAACGGCTGTAACAAGCTTTTTGAGTTATTGTATATCAATAGCTTATTTTATTTTCACTCGTTACAGGCTGCTAATTCCATTTCGTAACGAGTGTAACAGTTACAATGGTTACAGATTCCAACCACGATTCTGTAACGAAGTGATTCACTCTAACTGATTGATATTCATATCACCTCCTCCTCTGTTACAGTTGTTACGCTGTTACAGCATTCATTTTCGATTATATTTTGTGTGAAGATGTACCGGCGCTGTGGTTTATTATTGCTATGAGGGGCTGGAATACGCACCGGTACTTTTGTATTTTGCTGGCCATCTTGCAATAAATAGCCTTGATTGACGAGTTCACGTGCGAGAGATTTCTCATTCACGCCTTTTGCAAACTCACCTTTGAAGAAACTATCCGTCACAATGAATTGCTTTTGATTGTCGATGTAACGGCTAAAACCTGCCTGTTCTCGCATGGTACGAGGAACTTGATCTAACTCTTCACTGCCAAGAGTAATGAACGAGTTATGAGCATATTTACTAAACCATGCTTTGATGCGCTCAATCGCATGATAAATATCAACATCACCAAGCGTACCACGCTCAGAAAGCCATGCACTGAAACAAACACTCAGCCCCTCATCTATCGCATCTTGACCGCAACCTAATATCTCAAACTGATTGGCGAGTTTTCCGGCATAAGAGAGCAAGCCAAAGCGCTTCGCTACACGGCCTATTTGACCCCCTTTGATATCTAAGCTGACATAACGCTCCACCCATGCGTCACGGTGCTGCAATAGCTCTCTTTTGATATCCTCATGCGATATGGGTACTAGTTTTTCGATAAAGGTACGAATGGGAGCACCATAATAGCGCTTACTAGCTTGTTTGAGATGATCGCTTAATTGTTCGCCTGAGGTAAAATGATGGATATTATCATAGAGACCATAACCCTTTCCGGCATCGGCAGCAATGGTCGCAAAACGGCTTTCCATACCACCATGCGCTTTGATCTGACCTTCAGCAAGCCGTTGTTCGACCGTCACCTCACCGACCGATAAGGGCAATACTAGCCAGTTTTCTGCCTGTTTGAGCGTAGTATCTTTACGCATCCGACCTTTAGGGCGGCCATTGGCGATCATGTAGATGATTTTATCTAGGGCTTTTGGATCGACTTGGTGTAATTCATCTAAGCATAACAAACCGTCATTATGAGCAAGTGCAACAGCCTCAAAGGCATTATCCGTATTACGCCATTGGTGAATGTAATCATGATCACCCCAAATACTAGCCGCGACTTCTAAGGCGGTACTTTTACCGACCGAGGTGCCGCCGTAAAGATGAAAACCACCACCTTCTTTTTCATCTGCTATTTTGAGTAAAGGCGCAGCAAATGCCGAACATGCAAATAGCACAAGCCGAGAATTACCGGCGATATAGCGACCTATCTCTTCTCTCCACTGCGGCAACGTACCGTTTGGCTTGAAACGGCCATGCTCAATCGCAGCGTTTTGCAGATAAATTTCTTCATTCTTAGGGATGCACCCATCATGCAGCATATAAAAGCTATCCTTCCAACCAACTCTGGTCACGCTAGTTGCCATACGAGGTGGTTTGACTGTTTGAAGATATGCGAGGAAGTTTTGCCGATTATTGCGATTAGGTGAAATATTTAACCCTCGATCGAGCAAATGCTCAATCAGTGCTTTACCATCCGATGCCGCAAAATGCTTTTTGGAAAAGGCCTCCTCATGAGTACGATGATCGGCATCTTTCCAGCGAAGTAATAGCCCCCATTCATGCCCTTTTTCATCACGAGTTTGTGCTAACACCTCTATAGGGTCAGATAACCATATTTCATCCTTGGGGGTACCATCCTCTTTGGCTGGTGGTGAGAAATACAAACCCTTCTCGCAAACCCTATAGGGAATCTTTTCCCTATAGGGAATTTTAACTGTTTGTGCATTCCCTATAAGGGCTAGGCATTCTGTTTTTCCCCAGCCATATTCTATCGCATCTGCTGCATCCCATTTTTCCGGCTTATCGGTTGGTGGCCCAATAATTGAAACGTCACCGGCAATGGATTCACCCATCAGCCGTTGATATAGTTGCTTAGCGTAATTCGAACCTGCTTTATCCTTATCCGGCCAGATGATAATTTTTCGATCTTTGAGGGGCATGAGATTAGCATATTTGACTGAACTCTCGCCGCCGGTCGTAACCGCAACATAATCGCCACCAACAACCTTGTGTAGTGCGAGGGCTGACTTTTCACCTTCGCAAATAATAACGGTAGCGTGCGGATTCGATGCCAACCAATCCAAACCATAAAGCGGCCTTGGCTTTGGGAACCCCTTAAATTTCCATTGGCATTCGCCCGTTTGAGTGTTTTTCCAATAGGTATAAGGCCTATAATCTTTCTCAGACTCGCCATCCACCTCAAAATCAAACCGTAAATTATAACCGAGCAATCGGCCTTGCTCATCATAATATGGCCAATCTTGTGATACTGCTACATTATGCTTAGGGTGTTTCATCCCTGAAGGCTCAATAACACCCTCTTGAACTGGAAAGATAGGCTCCCACAGCGTATCTCGTTTTGATTTAGGCGCTTGATTCTCCTTTTCAGATTCATCAAGTGGAGCAAAAGAGACATTATTGGTCATGACTCACCCCCACCATCCCAAGCATCTGCGCTAATTGCTTTGCCGCCTCATAAGTTTCAAGATTATGAAGATAGGATGCCAATGAGATAAAGCCTGAGCCTTTATCTCCCGTTGCAAAATCTGCCCACTTTCCGCTAGTGAGGTTGATCTTAAACGATCCGGCCTTGCGATCTGCTCGTTTGGGATTACGCGCAATATATTCTCCGCATGCAATCTTTCCATCCGGCAACCAACGCCGCAATATGGCAAAACTGTGCTGTAGCGCTTTCTCGTTTATTGCATCAAAATTTAGCTTATAATGAGGCATGATCCTCCTCCATCGCTAAGGTGGTAGATGAATGAAGGTTTTGCTCCGAATAAGTGTCAATATCGACCGCACGATATGCCACCCGCGCACCTAATTTGACAAATTTTGGCCCTTTCCCCTCCCAGCGCCATTTGCGAAGCGTATTTTCCGACACGCCCCACAGTTCCGATAATTCTTTCGGTGAATAATATTTTTTCTGCATGGTTCTTTCCCCAATTATTGATTTCAACATTTGTGGAGACGCTTATCGCCTTCCAACAATGCTAAAATACTGGGAGAACAAACCTTTTGGCTAGGTGAGCAAAAAACTTTGAACCTAGGCCAAAGACTTTGACACAGGTTCATCTAATGAAAATGCTGAACGCAAATTGATAGGTGAATCATCTTCAATTTGAAATATACGCAACATTAAAATAGCGATAATTTCTTCATTCGTGAAATCTGCTTGCTTCGTATTAAGCAAATCTACAAATTCCGGTCGCATAAATTTGGCAACTAACGGCTCGTCAGAGAGCAGCATTTCACGCGCTTCATCACGATTACTTATCATCGTATTCATTCGCCATTTATCATAGGCACCGTAGGCTTTTTTTAACTTTTCCCGTTTATTGGAAGATGGCTCGCTTGAAAGCTCTAATTCTGACAATCGCCAATTTTCTCTAGCACATTCAAGCATACAAAATGAAATCAGCAATAAATGGTATTGAAACGCATGATCATTACGGTGGAGGTCGCTTTCAATATACTCTTTATAGCCCCGCTTAACATCACTTTCGCTAGTATTGAACATATCCCCTAAAATAAGATATGCACCATTTAGTGTTGCATCATTTTCTCTTAACTGGGTCGCTATAAACCCTAATAGCAATTTTCGCGCTTTTGATTGTAGGCTCCCCTGTTGGGGTAGCAGGTATGAATCAAGATTCTCAATCAGATTTGCAAGAGAAACACCATTAGAGGCTGAAATATAATGAGCATTTAATACGGCAAGGAGATTGGCGATATATTGATCTGGCACAAGCAGACGCAAAATATCTTTTCCTCCTAACTCCGCCTCAAGCAGTTTAATAGCTTCCAATTTTTTTTCATCATTGAGATTACAGAAATAGGGAATTATTTGCTTTCTCATGTCAAAATAAGATTGGTGAGAATTTTCATCTTTCACCAGCGATTGAGTCGTCGCCATAATGATCTTTATTAGTGCTGAAGAAGCAGATTTATCCATTGAGGCTATCCAACTGCTTTCCTACTAATTCTGCCGCTGCTTTGATTGGGTCATCCGCTAAGTGTGCATAGCGCTCTGTTGTGCGAGATTGTTTATGCCCCAACAATTTCCCAACATGGTAAAGCGGTATTCCTGCCTCAATAGCCAAGGCAGCAAAACTATGCCGTAAATCATGCAAGCGCACATCTTCGAGTTCTGCTTTTTGACGAATACGCAGCCACGGCTTGCGCGCATTGTTTAGAGGCATCCCCTCAACCTTTCCGCAAATGATGTAAGGATTTTTCTCCTGCTTTGGGAGTTTCTTTAATATTGATATAGCGGGTGCCGATAATTGAATCGTTTTTTTGCCCGTTTTACTATCCGGCAAATGCAGAAAGCCTTTTTTCATATCTAGCCACTCCCATTTTGCATGCATAATCTCTCGCAATCGCGCACCCGTAAAAATTAACAAACGGATGAGAGAAATAACATAAATCGATTCAATCCCCATTTCCTCCTCTTCATCCAGCACTGCAAGCAATCGTTGCGCCTCTTTTTGCGATAAGAATCGCTCACGCGCTTTTTCGGGGTATTTGTCAATGTTTCGTACCGGATTCGTCATATCGGGGCGCAAACCCCATTTCTCGGCCAAATTGAACATTTTGGAGAGAACAGCCAAAACCCTATTCGCTTGGGTAGGTGTTTCACGCATTTGATGGTGTAAGCGCGTAATATCATTTTGGTTTATCGTTGCTATCTTCAAATTGCCTATTGATGGCTTAATGCGCTTCTCAATCTGAATTCTATCAAATTCAACACTGCTCTCTTTTTTGTAGTGTTTGGCATATTGATTTAGGTATCGATCACATAATTCAGCAATCGTAGGGGACTCGCCTATCATCTGTTTTCTGCCAGCGGGGTCATTACCCTGTGATACCTCATGCGACCATTGTTGCGCGATTTTACGCGCTTGCTCACATGTGATATTGCCATGCACTCCCAACGTAGCTTTGCGCTGAGTTTTAGCCATATTGCGATATTTGAACAAATAGACTTTTCGCCCCTTCGGAGTTACCTTCAATCCAAAGCCTCGGATAGCACTATCCCAATAGGTTTGATCCTTCGGTTCAGCCCCTTTGCTATCCACAAAGCGCTTAGTGATATTCACTGTATTTGACATTTTATCTCCATTATAGGCACCAAATAGGCACCAACACATAGAACTTCGCACACCTCTATAGATACCACAAGAACAAAATATATGGGTTTAAGCCATTGATAAATATCTTCTAATATACCTACAGTGATTTATGGGTATTTATATAAATTAAGATTTGCATTCAAGAGGTCGCAGGTTCGACTCCTGTATCCTCCACCATTTTCTTCGTAATATGCTGATATTTATATATTAATAGCCTTGTTTGATAGCAGTTTTGTTTAACTGTTACGATAAGGTGTTACGATGGCACTCCAAGCAAACCTAGTAAAACGCGATGGAACTTATTATTGTCGCGTCTATGTTCCCAAAGAATTACAGCCTACAATTGGTAAAAAAGAGGTGTGGCGCAGTTTAAAAACTGGAAGCTACAGAGAAGCAACCTATTATGCAAAGAAGCAAACTTCTCAAATCCTGCATGAATTAGGCATTATGACGCATAAACCAGAGCTGACAGATGAGATTATTGAGCAGATAGGTGAAAAATTCTATCACCTCATGCTCACCCATGATGAAGGCACACGCCCTCATAATCGTAAGTTCTTAGAAAACCTATCACCGGAACAAGTAACAGCCTATAAAGAATATAATCAGAAGAGCGATGCTCAGTATCAACAAAAATACCTTGATGCTATTATCGAAGGCAACTGGGAAATCATGCATCAACAAGCCAATGATCAACTTTCTCTCTTTGGTATTGAACTTGATGAGGAGACGCCCTCACATCAGCATAATTTTGAATCTCTCTGCATGGCGCTCTTGCAAGCAAAGGTGCAATCCATCCACACTATTCGAAAACGAAATGAGGGGGATTGGAAAGATGGAATGGGAAAAACAAAGGTTAGAAGCTTATCTCAGGCAGTTTACAAACGCCTTGACCCTAGCAAGCGATATGCAACTCATGATCTGAATAATGCTCTTGATTTTCCCAGAGTCACCCTTCAAGAAGCCATTGATAAATACAATAGCGTACCAGAGAATCAGCAAAAGAGCGAAGATACACGCAAGAAGAAAGAGGCTCACCAGAGAGTCATGCTAGAGGTCTTAAGCCCTCATTCATTAGTATTTGAGTACGATATTGATACCAGCCGCACTCTCCTGAATGCATTGCGTCATTTACCAAGCAACATCACTAAAAAATTCCCAAACAAAACCGTTAAGGAAATCATCACACAAACAAAAGAAGACGACTCTATCAAACGTCTATCTCCAAATACAGCAAACCGCTATATGAGGGATTTTAGGGGACTACTTAAGTTCATTCACAGGGAATTTAAAATACCCTTTGATGATATTACGGAAGGAATACGCTTAAATGAAGAAGAAAAGGCTAAGAATAAGAGAAACTCTTTAACTCATGACCAATTGAAGCTCTTATTTTCAGAAAATGGAGTAATGGGCTTTAAGAATCACCGTAAACAAGAGTACAAATTCTGGCTTCCCCTCATTGCTTTATGCGCTGGAACACGCTTAAGCGAGATTCTCTTCATCAAGAAGGAAGAAATTGAGGAATTGAAGAACCTATGGTTCTTCAATATTAAGTATAGAGAAGACCGTCGAGTTAAGAAGTCTGCTTCGGTCAGAAAGATCCCCGTTAATAGCACACTAAGTAAATATGGATTCTTCGACTACCTTCAACAAATGAAGGCTCTAAGCGGTGATACGGGCTATCTATTCGAAGACGCTATGAGCCCTAAAGACCCAGCAGATGCTTACAGTAAGGTATTTGCAAGGCAACAGATAAAGGCTGGTGTCAAGAACGAGCCTCGAAAGGATTGCTTTCACTCTCTAAGACACAGTTATAGGGATGCCATGAGAGAAGCAGAATTAGGCCATGATGCAATTGGTGCCTTAGGTGGCTGGTTAGACAACAGTGTATCAGGAAACTACGGTAGCAGCTTAAGTGACAAACAACTCAACGAGTCGATGCAGAAGCTTGATTTCAGCTTTTTGGATGAGGTTTTGAATGACTAATTTAGAATATACCCCGGGAACAGGTGAAGAACTTGAAAGCCATGAAAAGAAGGGGGAGCGTTTGAATAACTCTCGTCCATTTGATGTACATCGGTGGAGTGATTATCCTGAAGCTAAGAGAGTGACCCAGCATATCTATGATGAGGTGTTGACACTAGATACAAGTGGCTTCGATAGGAGAAAGTTCGAGAGGCACCTGCGTGTTATGCTTTTGGACTTGTTTAACAACTATTTGACGAACCCTGAAGGCTATATTGGTATAATGCTGGGAAACAGTAATTATAATGTCGAAAGCCGTTATAATAAGCTTCATCTATCTATTCGTAACCTCCGAAGAGCTGTGGATTGGCTTCATAAGCTTGAGTATATAGAGCTACATACAGGGTATCATGACCCTAGAACCAAGCGAGGTAAAGTTACCCGTATTCGCCATACTGAGAAGCTCAAAGCAGTCTTTCATGACTATAAGTTATCTGCTCGTGATGCGCAGCGAGATCCTAACCGTGAAACCATCATCCTAAAGAAATCGAACAAGGATGGAGAAGAGCTCACAGAAGGTAACGCAGAGCGCAATAAGAACATCATAGAGTATGATGACACACATAAAACGAAATCACTACGTGCAGCTCTGAAAGGCTATAATGAACTCTTAGAGCGTAGTTATATCGACATTGATATAAAGTTTGAACATGTTGCTATCGGCCAGCGCATTAACCTTGCGAGCAAGCAATGCCACAGAGTCTATAATGATGGATCGTTTGAGAAAGGTGGGCGCTTCTATGGTGCATGGTGGCTCGGCGTTAAAAGCAATCTCAGGCGCTATATTATCATCAATGGGGAGGAAACCGTAGAGCTGGATTTTCGCGCTATGTTTTTCGCCATCCTTTATGCGATGGAGGGGCTTAACTCAAATGAGATAGGTGATCCATATGAACTCCCTCAATACCCTAAAACAGGTAATGAAATACAGGATAAGCTCTTTAGAAGCCTGCTTAAGATGATCTTCATGCGCTTGCTTAATAATGAGAGCATGGCCAGTGTGAAGCAGAGCATCGCTAAGGAACTACGAGAAAACCCTCAAGATTATCCCACTGATCATCCTGATACCTCTCTCCTAATCAGTCAGCTACAAATGCGCCATCAACCGATTGCTCATTATTTTGGCACCGGTATGGCCACAGAGCTCATGTATCATGAGTCTGAGATCGCAGAGGCTATTCTGTATCCCTTCATTAGAGAAAAAGAGCCTATTCTATGCATTCATGATAGTTACATATGCAGAGCTAGTGTTGCTGAGCGGCTGAAAGAGAGAATGCAGAAAGCATTCATGCGCCTAGCCGCTAAGGATTTTGGGCAGAAAGAGCTACGTTCTGTGCGCATAGATGGCATTAAAGGAGATGATAGGCACTATTATAGCTCTAAAGAGGATGATGCAGGGGGCAACTATCAAGAGCTTATTATTCAACTCTTTGCGCATTCGAACGAGCAACGGGCGCGCCAAACAATCTGGCAAGAAACTGGCCAGACAACTTTCTATGAGTTCATAGGAGAGCACCTAAAGCCTAAAGTTAGACAGGGTAAGAAGCCTCTTAAAGCTGATTATCCGACAGGAGTCATAGAAGATCAGGCATTAGATAGATTAATGAAGCTATCACCCGGGAAGCAAACTATCATAAAGAAAGAATTCGGTCAGAATAGGAGCAATGAACAAGTGATAGATAATATGCTAAAGTTCTATAAAGGGTTAGAGCAAATTTAGGTGATCCTAAGAGTAAGATTTAATCTATAGAACATAAGCTCTGTGATATTATTTTATTGTAAGGATATATACTGGGAATAGCTTAGTATTTCATTACTAGGAACGCCTAGAATAACCTAGTGTATTCAGAAGGTTCAGTGGTAAATGCGTTCAGTGGTATAATTCTTAAAGAAGAGATTAACTATCGATAGTCTCCCCTGATTGATCGCAAGAATAGAGATAAGGTTATGATAAATATACCTTAATGCTATTTCTGGGCATATAAGGCTATCTCCTCAGAAAAACTATTTCTAAGTATCAACAGCTTAAGAAACACTAAAACAAAGGATCACTCTTCAGCACAGGCAGTTCATATACATAAACCCAGTTATTTACTATATAATATAGCACTTTAGGTGTTCTTATGGATTAAATAACGGCATTCTAGTAGATTAGTGCTCAGCAAGCGTCAAGATGATGCCTATAATTCTTAGTATACGTTTAAACGCATTATAAGCATGGCTGCAGGAGGTTTAAAGGGGCAAGATAAGGCTACCTACACTAAATATAATATATGCCCCCATAGGCGAGCCAAGAGAGCCCTTTACTTCAATTCCCAATATAACTCATTGCGCACGATAGATCAACTATGGTCCTTTTTCATTCAAGCAATCATACCATGGTATTTCATCCATGCTTGCTAATAAGTCGCAGGTATGTATCCTCTTCTTGCGTAGTCGAAATAGGGCTGCGCGGGGCTTTTCAACCTCTTACTATATACGGTTTGTGCGGCCGTCATTCGTACTCCTTAGCTTTGGCTGGGGAGACATTGGCGTATACAATAGCTCCTTGAGCAAAGGTTAATGTGACCTCTTATATAGTAGGTTTTGAAACTCCCCAGTCACCAGCAGATCTTGCTTTAGAGCAAAAATAGAGACCTATAGGAGTAAATAAATTGAAATTTAAGTTACCGCATTTGAATGGCTGGCGAAGGCTATGGATTGTGATATCGCTGTCATGGTTCGTGTTTGTTTCGTTATACGCTTATCGTCAATACCCCAAAATGCCTGTTGAGCATGATTTTGAAGAAAAAGTGTTGCTCTCATTACCAAGAGAAGTTCGTAAGCACATTAATGTATATGAATATGATTCTTCAAACTCTAAGATTCCAGAACCCACGATAGGGAGGACAGCGGTCAAGAATGATAAAGAGCCCATTTCAGAGTCAGAGCAACGAAGAAACATCATTCTGCAGCACAATAAAAAGTTACGTTATTCTGTACACTTAAACATTGAAAGTTATAGAAAATGCAGCACTGAAAAGCTAAGTGAGTGTATTGAAAAAACTATAAGCTCTTGGAATCAAATGGTCGAAAGTCAGCTTGTGTATGAGCGTGCAAAGTACATATGGTTCTTTTTTAAGTGGTGGCTCATAACTGCTTTAACCCTATACGCACTGGGAAGTATATTAGCTTGGGTGATAAGAGGCTTTAAGAGGGCTTAGAAGACAAATGTGGTGAGAGTTGGATGAAAGTTATGACGAAATTCGATAACTATATTCTACAGGAAGACTAAATAACCAGAAATCCAAGCCTATACTACTCACCTCTCTCTTATTTTATCTAATGCAATGTTAGAGAGCTGCTACTTTCTTAAGAACCTAAACGATGACTTTGGCTGTTACTTGTGGTTTGTTTAAAGTGCCTTGTAAACATCTTGGTGCGAAGTGCGTGTAAAATCCCAGCCATTGAAATAGTCTTAATAATATGTTCGTAAAGTCCCTTACCCTAAAGAACGTCCTATCGTTTGGAAGACATCAGCAAAAGCTAGAGGATGCTCGGCAATTCAATTTATTGATTGGAAAGAACAGTGCTGGAAAGAGCAATATATTCAGGGTGCTTTCTAATATAGAGACGTATTCTGAATCTATTGGCTCAACGCTTGTTTCGCATAAAAATGGTGCGAACAAAAGAATAGTTGAAACTCATATAGTAAAATTGAAGCATGACTTTAGGTGTAAGCGAAGCAGTGATAATGGCAACTATATGGGGGATATTAATATTGAATACGATGACCATAAAGGAATAGAGCAAAATATCAGTTTTCGTAATGGTGAGCTTATTTCGGGAAAAATCAGTGCTCAAAGGCAAGTAAAGCTGATTTCTCCTAATTGGTCAGAAGCTGAATTTCTCATGTCCATTCCGCAGATAATTATTGATGAGCCCGTCCAACAGCACGTTAACTTAAGTTTTGCTCTTAGTTACATATTTGAGAGAGAAATCTCTGTTTCTTCTAAGGTATTGATTGAGCGTCATACTCTCGATGAGAAAGGACAAAGCAGATCTCATAGTTCAGGAGGTAGTTTTGATAAGAATTCATGGTCTGATGGCATGCTGAATGTTGCTAAAGTTATACAGCAGTTTTATAGAGGAAGCTGCCTGTTAATTGAGGAACCTGAATTACATTTAGAGCCCCGAGCTATAAGGCGATTGCTCAGAATTTTAGCTTGGATGGCAACTGACGCTAACGATATCAAAACATCATCGCCTAGCATTCAAAGAATCGAGAGTTTTTGGGAAGAGTTTCTTCCTGATTACTCCAAAAAACACTATATGGAAGGTGCTGAAATAAAAAATCAAAACACTCAAAAGCAGTTGTTTATAGCATCTCACTCCCCAGTATTAATACAAGAATTCATAAATATGGGAGATAATGCCGCAATTTACAAAGTTAAAGCTGCGTGGATGAATAACGACTGTAATTTCAAGCTCGGTCAAAGGCCTACATATGGTTATAATCCTGCGGAGAAAGAAAAAGGGGTAATGAAGATGACAACTCTTTTTTCTAAAATCACAAGAATTAACAAAAATGCCCATTCGATACTATTGGATTTAGGGTGCAAAGGCTCAGATATTTTGCAATGTAATGGGGTCATATGGGTAGAGGGTCCATCGGATGTTATATATATTGAAAAATGGCTTTCAATGTATGCTCAGGAAAACGCTCTTGAATCTTTTGAATGTGGACAAGATTATGAATTTCAGATGTATGGTGGCGCATTGTTAGATAGTCTCTGTCTTATCAAAAATGGTGGTGATGAAGGTGTTGAAGAAAGAAAAATTATTCAAATGTTTAGTTTCAGCCCAAATGCATATGTCGTTATAGACAGTGATGCTGTATTTAAAGAGGATAAGGATAAAGTCATCGATATATCGAACTTCTTCTCCGCAAAGCGATTTATTAAAGATGAAGTCACGCGGCTGAGTAAGGAAGGGTATAACTTAGGTTTATGGTATGCTGAAGGTGATACGCAGCTCAAAACTATTGAGAGCTATTTAGACCAAAAGTCCCAAGATTCTGCTCCTAATTCACTGCGTAAGAAGCAACGAGCCAGAAAGATAGTAGATACTTGGGGTGATGAGAAGAAGCTTTCTGATTTCGCCCCAGACCTTAAGATGGAGATTAAAAAAATGCATGATTTGATAACGATTTGGCAGCAGTAGAATATCAGTGACGGTTATGTCTATATTGATGATCAGGGTATCATACAGCGAGTGATTCAGTTATTTAGAGAGTGATATGAAATTGACTAAAAGTTTTACCCATGGCCTATGACCCTTTGAGTGCTTCTACCCGCAGAAATCGAGCTATCTTTATGGGGGCTAGTATAGCTATCATCGCTCTTTCACTTGATATTGCCACCTTTGCGGCGAATGGTTTAACAATTTCCGGTGTAACAATCTCCGAGAAGAATGTTTTGATGGCTTTGTGTCTTCTGGCTTCATGGGGGAGTGTTTCATACTGGGTTGCTGCGAGGACAGATTATTTTAATGCCAAGGTTATAGAGCCTGCTATTCAATATTATAAAGACTTACAAAAACTGCATAAGATGTACGATGAAGCTAAGCCCTACAAAGGTTTATCACTTTCTGGTATGAAAAATAATGATCTTGAATGCCGAAATTTTATTCTTTGGAACATACTAAGAGATGATGAAGCAATTAAATCTTTACAAAACAGGGAACTACCTAACGGTTTTTCTCAAGATAGCTTCCTTCTAAAGTTAGGAAATGCAGCAGCTGATTTGAAGACTTTTACTCAAGTTCCGGAGCGCCCTAATATGCTGGCTATCGCTGAAAAATATGCCAAAACTAAAAAGATACTTCTAGATTTTGGAGTGCCATACGGACTTTTTATACTAGCTATTGTGTCGTATGTAGGGACTCATCTGAAGTGTAGCTGTATCTGAGCTAGGTTTCCCAAAAACCAATTTTTAGAATTTCCACACGAGCACATATCCGTAACCCGCAGAGTACCCCTTGTCCCCCGCATGCCCCCTTTGAGCCTTTAACTTGAGCTTAATAGAGAAGTTTATGCAACGAATTTAGGATTACTTAATATTGCGGGTTCGACTCCTGATTTTGTTTGGCAGTACATTTTCAAGAGATTGAAGTTCATAAGTTAGGCGATAAGCTGCAAGATTCCCTCTACGACACCACCACTGGCCAATCCGTTTAATGCTACGTTGCACTGTTACGATGAACGTGATATAAAGTTTCTATGTTATTGAATAGGTTATAAGAAATTCGGTGGTGTAGGCTCCTGTATCCCCACCATTATTTCAGCAAAACACTGAGATTCATTACTTTATGAACCTTCTCAACAGCAGTTTTATTCGATACAGCCTTAATTCTCATTTGATTATGTGAGAACAAACAATCTGCATACTCTAATAGCAGGCTGCTTTGATTTCGTTTATTTTAGCATCTAGAATTTTATTATATCGTCCGACAGCAATATGATAATTCGTGCTATATTGCTCGGAAAGTAATGAAATAACGGCGAGTGACGGCACGACGGATCTAACGCCAGAAATGGCACGCTGGGTGGTCGAAACCATTTCCTCATCGAGCATCTTTATTTGTTCCTGTGCTTTACCGCAATCTGGCTGTCTCGCTTGAATATCTTGAATCGTAGGCCGAGGGGCACAAGCTGCTAAGGCAGCTAGAAAAGCTATACTCAAAAATACCTTTGCTTTACTCATCTTACCCTCTACTTATTTCGTTAATTTTCTAAATATCCTGCCCAAGCAAACCAATAGGAGATATGGCCTGGTAGACGTTTTAGGCGATTTCCTTTGCCATCAACCAAGGCTTCTTCGGTCATTTTCCAGTGTCGTCCATCATCACTGACAAGTGCTTTAGTAAAGTTCAGGCCTTTGCGCTCATAAGCACGGACGGTGCGGTTCTCTGCATCGCCCATTAGCACGACATCAACTAAGCCAACTTTGTCATTAATCACTGTTCCTTTTGTGAATTTAGATAGTGGCCACGCTTTATTTCCGCCGGTTAGACGCAGGCCGAATATCTGATCTTTTCCTTCTAATGTACGGCTGCGATCCCCCAATGCTGGGAACATCAGTTCTGAAGAGGCAAAATAATCCTTATACACCACGCCAGAGCCATAATCACGGCGATAACCTGTATCCAAGCTCAGCACCTTCGTATTAGGGTTCTGCTTTTTCCACTCTCCCCAGCTTGTAATGACAACAGGGCGAATCTTTAATTTAATACCTGAACCACGTAATTTTCCTGAAACAGGCTCGCCCGTAAATTGATTCCAGAGCGAATCCGTCTGGCGGTCATACATTAATTTGTTGGAACGATAGAGGAACCCAGATGAACCAAAGGTAAAAGGCTCTTGGATATTCCATTTTTCGCGCCCTTGATAGTCACCCTCAAATAGAATTCCTGCATTACATAGGGTGCAATAAGCTAAACTAACGGGCACTCCACCAACCACATCGTTAAACATTTCATGCCAGCCCATAATACGCAGCGGATAAGCGCGGGTCTCGCCATTGATGGAAACGCCAAATACTTCATCATCATCACGTAGATAGCTCGCCGCTTTCGCAGCAATATGCTTTGGATTATCCAATGCAGGAATCCCATCCACACGCACACCACCCCATACGACTTCCTCTGGCCGAATATCAAAGCTCATTTCTGGACGGTAAAACCGCTTAAAAGCGGGGTCGATACTGTAAAATAAGCCTGATTTGAAATAGGTGATACTCGGATGCGGCTTAATCTCCGCATGGTTTTCTTGCCAAAGCATCCAATCAAACCAGCTATTTGCTGAATGTCCTGTAATTTTACGCAAAGCGGCCATCATTTCATCTCTCGGTAAAGCGGAATAGCGCAAAGCAGTGATCAAATGCGCCGCCATATCTGGCTTGCCACGCTGTGCAATCCATTCCAATGCTTGGCGGGCCTCCTGTGGCTTACCCTGCACCAATTGTTTCGCCTTATATAACTCAGGCGATTGACCAAGGTTAGCGATGACCGCTAACGGAAATAACACACATAAAAGGGCAAGTAGATATCGCAAATTTTTCATATTATTCCTTCACTCATTTAATGAGTATGCACCACAAGGTGCTTAACAATAGCTCTTACGAACTATTGTTAATTTCCTTTTCTTATTCACTGCCTCGCACCGCCTTGTGAGAAAGATAAGTAAGTTGTTTCATACCTACCTATTCGGCAGCGATGGAAAAAACGTTACAGATAAAGCTTGTTCACAAAAAAAGGGGCGATTGTAACCGAATTGTAAAAATCTTTTTTACGAGCAAAAAAGCGAATATTGCAAAAGCTTCACTTTCATGATTCTGCTGTAGTTAATTTTCAGAGCGTACCTTGTCACTCTCCACTGATGTCTCTGGTATCTCCTTCGCCCACATCAATTCCAGCCAATTTATCTAAAATTGTACCTATTAGTAAACAGATGTTAACTATTCCGGTGCATAATCAAACTATAAGAGAACACGTAACGAAAGGCGTAATAAGATGACTGGACATCAGGATGTTGATGGTGATGGAAACCTCGAATATATTTGGAACATTACTTATAATGGCGCAAACCCCCTTGACATAACTTGGCAGGTTGGTGGTGAATCAGGTGCCCTTACTCTATTAGGTGGGTCGGTTACTCACTTAGCCGTGCAAACGCTAGCAAATATTCAACTTTTCATAAATGGCAATCTAGTTGCAACAGGTAACTATAATGCTGGTTTAACGGCTCCTTCTCCTTACAATTTGGGGAACGCTGGTACTCTAACCGTGGGGCATGATTTTGGAGATAACTTTAATGGTCAAGGCGGCAATGACACGCTCCTTGGTGGTACAGGTGACGATACGCTCCTTGGTGGTGATGGTAATGATAGTATTGATGGTGGTGCTGATGATGACTCCATAGAAGGCGGAAATAATGATGACTTTATCACAGGTGGTGATGGCAATGACATTATTACAGGTGATGCAGGAGTAGATACCATTGATGGTGGTGCTGGTGCTGATGATATTGATGGTGGTACGGGCAATGATAGCATTGATGGTGGTGCTGGTAACGACACGATCAATGGTGATGCCAACAATGATACTATCAATGGTGGTACTGGTAATGACATCATTGATGGCGGTAACAATGATGATGATATTGATGGCGGTATTGGTAACGATACGATCGATGGTGGTGCTCACAATGATAGTATCGAAGGTGGCGATGGAGATGATTTTGTCCATGGTGGTAATAATAACGATATCGTAAATGGTGGGGATGGCGCTGACCTTGTTGAAGGCGGCGTTGGCGATGATGTGCTTGATGGTGGTGATGGTGATGACTTCATCGTTGATACGGATTATGAAGGGGCAGGTGGTGCTGATAATGGAGGTGATGATGAGCTCAGTGGTGGTGCTGGAGATGATATTATCGTATCGGGTTCCGGTGATGATGTACTAACTGGCGGCGCTGGTGCAGATATCTTTGTATTCACGCCTTTTGATGCTGTCATTGATGCAAGGATTTCAGACTTCCAACAAGGAACTGACTTGCTTTATCTCGTAGATCTAACAGCTTCTTTCCAATTTGATCTAAGCTATGTGTTCGATTTTGATAATGACTTCACCACTTCAGTGGTTGGTGCAAACACAATCCTTACCTTCGGTAATGGAAGCACCATCCAAGTCGATGGAGTTACAAACCTCACCGCAGCAGATTTCGATAGTCAGCACGTATTTTAGAAATATCCAAAATATCCGAGATTATCTGCTTTAACTAATATTTTAGGAACAATTGCATCTAATGTTTAACAGATATTAATCTTCTCACCCCATAATAGGAATCATATAGAAACAAAGAGTATGAAATAATGGCCATAACAATTAC
>CAZZJS010000007.1:64086-127702 GCA_964654855.1 uncultured Rickettsiales bacterium | reverse complement strand
GACGTTCCACTGGTGTATCGGTTGTTTCGCCAGAAGCATCGCCGAGTAGCTACGAACGGAAGGGAGAACCGCTGAAAGCATCTAAGCGGGAAACTCGCCTCGAAACTAGATTTCCCTATCAGAGCCGTGGAAGACCACCACGTTGATAGGCTGGGTGTGGAAGTGCAGTAATGCATGAAGCTAACCAGTACTAATTGCTCGATTGAATTTAAGTTTTTTAGACAACTTGAATTGCACGTATACAGTGTAAAAACTGTACAATATCGCTGAATTGACTAGCAAATGGCTAGCAACAGCACAAAGTTCAGAATAACCTATTTCAAATACAGTCTCAGTGCGTATCTTACGCGTTCAGACTGGCCGACAAGCCGGTTTAATTAGCTTGGTGACTATGGCAAGAGTGGCCCCACCCGTTCCCATCCCGAACACGGAAGTGAAACCTCTTAGCGCCGATGGTACTGCATCTTAAGGTGTGGAAGAGTAGGTCGTCGCCAAGCTTATTAAGCCGGCTTTTCTGCGCGCAGAGCGCGCGAAAAAGCGGTTATAGTTTTGTTCCCTCTGCGCGCTACTGGCGCTCAAATGGAACACCGCTTTCGCGGGCTGATGGCTCGCTCGGCCTACTGGCCTCGCCTCATTATTCTCTAAGTCTGTGAATATGCTTTATTAACGTTAAGGTAACAATTCCATGTTATCATGACGCTAATTAAGGACTGCTATTATGAATGATATCTTAGATGATCATCTTGTAAGGTGATGACGAAATTAGCGATGATTTGAAGAAGTCTATTGCTGTTGGGAATTTAAATAATCTGATTTCTACTGTAGAGGTTGGTTATGATGGAAAGAGATTAATTTTGAGTATGAGCGCTCCTAGTGGTGTTGCAAAGGCGGTGTATCAGAACGGTTTTGTGAAAGAATTTCTCGCAGAAAATGGCATTGAAAGAGATGATTGGGGTAGCAAGCATATGACATTCTATGGTGCCGATAAATTAAAGAAACTGGCCGCTCTCGGTGTTGAATTTCCAGGCTCTGAACATTTTGCTCCTAAACAGAAGCAATGGTCTAAGTCAGTTTAACTTTTCCAACCCCTTTCCATCCTTCTAACTTTCCGCTAAACCTCCTGCATGGGAAGTATTACTCAACATATTCCGCTCTATCTTTCGCTGGTGAAGCGGGAGGTGGCGTCTAAATATCGCGGCACGGCGCTCGGCTTTGGCTGGTCGCTGTTGAACCCGCTTTTGATGTTGGCGGTCTATACGTTCGTGTTTTCGGTGGTGTTTAAGGCGCGCTGGCCACTGCCAGAGGGGCAGCCACAGGGGCAATTTGCGGTGATTCTCTTTACCGGATTGATGATTCACGCGCTGATGGCGGAGACGTTGATGAATGCTGTGAACTCCATTACAGGCCAAGCTAATTATGTAAAAAAGATTATCTTTCCGCTTCCGATGTTACCGCTAGTGCCGCTCGGTGCGGCATTATTCCATCTGGCATTCTCCACGTTGATTCTACTGGGCGCGATTTATTTTATTACGGGGACACTCCACCTAACGGCGCTTTGGTTGCCAGTAGTGATGCTGCCTTTTATCATTGCGATTACGGGGGCTGCATGGTTCTTAGCCGCTCTAGGTGTGTATCTTCGTGATATCGGCCAGATTATTGGGCTGGTCATGATGGCGATGTTATTCCTGTCGCCAATATTCTTTCCGCCTGAGGCTTTGCCGGAGAGCTATCGCCCGATTCTATCGCTTAATCCGCTGACGTTGATTATTACTCAGGCACGCGAAGTGATGCTTTGGGGTGGCACGCCAGCCTTTAAGGCATTGGCGCTTTACGGTGCGGTATCGTTGGTCTTTACCGGATTTTGCTATGCTTTCTTTATGCGCGTGAGAAAGGGCTTTGCGGATGTGTTATAGTTTTATGATTGCGCCCCGTGCGGGCCTACTGGCCTCCCTTCTTTATTCAAGGGGTAGGGTTTCATGAGTTCTGCCATTGTCGTGAATAACCTATCGAAGAGCTATATGCTCTATGATTCGCCGCGTCAGCGTCTTTGGAGCTTATTGCGTCCGGGCGGAGCGGCGATAGGCAAGCGGTTCGAGGCGTTAAAGCCGCTCTCTTTTGAAATTGAAGACGGTCAGACCATTGGCATTATTGGCCGTAATGGTTCCGGTAAATCGACATTATTGCAATGTTTGGCTGGTACGCTGACGCCGACCACGGGTGAGGCGAATATTGATGGTACGGTCGCTGCGCTTCTTGAATTGGGTGCTGGCTTTAATCCTGATTTTACCGGGCGTGAGAATGTTTATTTAAACGGCGCTATCCTCGGTTTTAGTCGGGAGATTATGGCAGAACGGATTGAGAGCATTCTCGAATTTGCCAATATTGGTGAGTTTATCGATCGTCCGCTTTCGACCTATTCCAGCGGGATGGTGGTGCGCTTAGCCTTTGCTGTGGCAACCGCAGTGCAGCCGAAAGTGTTGATCGTGGATGAGGCGCTAAGCGTGGGTGATGAGGCCTTCCAGCGTAAATGTTTCCGCCGGATTGAGCAGATGCGTGAAAGTGGCACATCGATTCTTTTCGTATCGCATTCGACGCAGGCTATTGTGCAGCTTTGTGATCGCGTGATTTGGCTCGATAGTGGCGAAGTGGTCATGGATGGCGAGCCAAAACTGATTACCGAAGAGTATCATCGTTATTTAAATGCTCCAGCAGATCAGCGTGCGGCGCTGCTCACGCAGATTATCACGGGCGAGGAGCCTGAATTGACGGTGACCAAGGAATCGAAAACCGGTCATGAATATGCGCCTAATGGTGGCCGTATTGAGGATTTGCAGATTCTGACCAAAAATGGCAAAGCGGTGACGACGCTGGCGCAGGGAAAAGAGTATAAGATTCGCTATCAAATTCAATTTGAGGCGGATGTAGAAGATATTTGCTGCGGGATGATGCTGAAAAACCGTACCGGTGTGGAAGTATCCGCGGCAACCTTGAACCTTGGCGAGCATAAGATAAAGCGAGCCAAAGCGGGTAATTCTGTGCAGGTTGAATATAGTTTTACCTGTCATTTATGTCCCGGTATGTTCTTTTTGAATGTGGGCGTGATGGGCAGTGTGGATGGCGATGAGCGCTATTTGCATCGCAAAGTCGATGCGATGGAGCTACAAGTGCTCACGCCGCGCACCGTAAAGGGTATCACTTTGGGTGGGCTCACCGATTTAGAATTTAGCAGTAAGGTAAAAACATTATGAAACCGAGTGCCTATTACGATCCGAATGCGATTACACATGAAGTCGAGCAGGGGCGCCATCGTGCGGCCATTGGTGGCTTGTGGGATGAAATGGGGCAACTGCAGCTCGATTTTATGAAAAGCCAAGGGTTGAAGCCAGAGCATAAGTTGTTGGATATTGGGTGTGGCGCATTGCGTTTTGGGCACTTGGCCGTCGATTATCTTGATGCAGGAAACTATTACGGGCAAGATTTAGCGCAAGAGTTGATTCAGGCTGGCTATGAGCAAGAATTGAGCGATGAGCTTCGTTTGAAGCTGCCGCAAATAAACCTAGCGGCCAATGCGAAGTTTGACTTTTCGCATCTGGATGCGCCGGTGGATTTTGCAATCGCGCAATCCGTGTTTACGCATTTACCGTTAAACCATATTCGCCAATGTTTAGCTCAGTTGGAGTCGCATATGGTTGCGGGGGGTGCTTTTTATGCAACTTTCTTCCTATGTCCGGAAAATCACTCCCTCAAAGAGCCTTTCCCTCAAGATGGTGCGATTGATGGCGAGCCTGTTATTACGACGAGTTTGAGCGATCCGTACCATTATCGAGTAGCGGACTTTCAATATGCTATTTCCGAGCTTTCTTGGGATTTGGAGATAATAGGCGAATGGAAGCACCCGCGGGGCCAAAAGATGTTAAGATTTGTAAAGTAATAGCGCTATTCAAGCGCTGATGCGCGTTGCAAGAGGGTCGCAACTCGGCATTTTTGCAACAGGTCGATAAACCCGAGGGTAAGCGGTGATTTTTGCCCTAATTTGTTCTTGCAATTCGGTTGAGCCCAGTTATGACTAATGTGATTTCCAAGCTTTGTTCGGGGAGACTTCCGAGTGGGTATTGGCTAAAAACTACTAATTTATAAAGGAAGAGGTTTTCCAAATGGTCGCATTTAATTTTGATAATTTTATAGGTCAGGCTATCGCATTCGACGTAGATGCTGATGTTCTGAGTCTCGCATACCCATCCGATGTTATTTCATTCTTGCAGAATGGAGCTAACCTAGAAGTATTTGTTGAGGGTGTTGGTTTTGTTGCTCTAACAGGTGTTGAACTGGCAGAGATCGCTTCAACTAACTTTAGTATCGCAGGCGGCGCAGTGCTCATCGGTGACGATACAACTGACACGGTTGCAGATGATGCTAACCAAACGCTTAACGGTACCGCTTCAGGCGATGTAATTTACGGCTTCGGTGGTGATGATACAATTGATGGTGGCGAAGGTGCTGATGTAATTTTCGGTGGTGCCAACATTACTGATACAACTGATGGTAATGACGACATTACGGTCGGAACAGGTTCTGTATCTGTTTTTGCAAATTCAGGTGATGATATTATTGCCGTTGGTGCAACTGCTGCAGGCGAAACAGCGACTGTGTTTGCGGGTCTAGGTAATGATACCGTAAATGCTGGTGCCGCTGAAGGTGATCTCGTTCTTTATGGTAACTCAGGTGATGATATTCTAAACTTTAGTTTGGCAACTGATGATGCAAATGTAACTGCATTTGGTGGTAACGGTGAAACGGACGCGACTGATGGTGTTGAACTTATTCGTTCACATGCTGGTAATGCGACAATCTTTGCTAATGCTGGTGATGATGATCTCAATATCGGTAACATTGCCGTTGGCAAGCTACAAACTATCGATGCTGGTGTTGGTGACGATACAATTGATGATATCACAACTACGGCTGATGCTGGTGCGACGACTACCGCTGAAGGCTTTAGCGGAGATGCTCTAATCTTTGGTAACGGTGGTGATGATAGTATCGTTCTTGATGGTCAAAACGCTACAAGTAGCGTCACTGTTTTTGGTGGTAGTAATCTCGATAGTTTTAATAGTGGAAGTCTGACAGATACATTGGATGGTTCTGATACAATCCGTGGAGGTGAAGGTAATCTAGAAGCCTATGGTAATGCTGGTGATGATGATATCATTCTTCAAGGTTCTGCCGGTACTGTGCAGTTTGCTAATGGTGGTCGTGGTGACGATTTGATCCGTGATCTCGGTGATAATCTTAACAATCTCGGTGGTGGTACTTACACGATCGCTGGTGGTTGGGATAATGATACTATCGAGCTAGATTCAATCGGTGACGTAACTGACGTTGTTATCTACGGTGGTAACAGCCTAACAGATACGGGTGATGGTGATGATATAATCACGGTTGAGGCAAGTGGTATTGCTATTGAGAACGGTGAATTGCTAGAAACAGTTGCCATTTACGGTAATAGCGGTGTTGATACGATCAGATTCAATTCTGATGGTATTGCTGCTGGTGGCCTAGATGCGACTGTTAACGGTGGCTTGGGTGATGATATTCTTGATATCGAACTAACCGATGGTGATACAGGTATTATCAATGTTGCCGCTGGTGACGATACTGTAACACTTACTACCACAGCAGGTCAGGATGCAGAATTCATTCTACAGGGCTACTCGACAGATGATGCTGTAACGATTGATCTTAACATGGCAACTGCTGCTGAGATTGCTGTAACGGCTTCAGCTGCAGGTATTCTCCTTGAAGATGGTATTGATGGTTCTGTAAACCTTGATGGTTACACAGGCGACCTTAACCTAACGCTAGGTGGTGGTTCAGTGCTTGTTACTAACACAACTGATACAGCGGCAACTCTAACAGGTGGTGCTGGTGATGATCAGCTTGTCTCTGGTGATGCAGCTGATGTGCTTGTTGCAGGTGCTGGTGATGATGTTATTGTCGGTGGTGCTGCAGACGATACTTTCCAGTTCGTTGATGAAACTGAGTTTGATGGTATGGATACAGTTTCTGGTGGTGATGGTGTTGATACGTTGGAGTTTACTGCTGCGACTAATTTGACAGGTGTTGCATTCACCAACGTTACTGAAGTTGAAGTGATTGAAGCATCTGCAGGAGCATTTATTATTGATGCTGCAGCTACAAATGGCACAGGCATTACAACTATTGATGCAACAGATGCTGCTTCATTGACGGTTAATGCTGGTGTTACAGATGCTGCTTTAACAGTGACAGGTACCGCAGGTGCTGATGCACTCGACTTTACAGGTGCTACAGGTGCTTTGACTATCGATTCAGGTGCAGGTGCTGATACTATCACGTCTGGTGACGCTGCTGATAGCATTACTACAGGTGCGGATGCAGACGTTATTACTTACACAGCTGCTACTCAATCTGATGATACTAACACTGACGTTATTACTGACTTCGATGCGGATGCTGACTCGTTTAGCTTCACGACGACTGCAGGTTCAGGTAATGCGAGTGTGTTTGTAGATGGTACTGCGAGCGACTTTAGTTCAGCGGCTAATTTAACAGCTGCAGCAACTGCCTTCTTGGCATCTGATGTTGCTCTGGCTGCTGCTGAAGCTGCAGGTATCTTTGATTTCGGTGGTAGCACTTACCTCGTATTGAATGATGCTGCTGATGCAACTTATGATGCGGCAACTGACTATCTAGTAGATGTTACTGGCTTTACAGGTACTATCACTGTAACGGACATCGTGACTGCGTAATTAAGTAATATTTAATTACATTAAAGAATCAGGCCGAAGGGGAAACCTTTCGGCCTTTTTCTTTATTCAAATTTTGGCAAGAGGCAGGTTGCCCTTTATCGTGATTCGGTTATAGTCGCGTCACTATGGCAGTGATGAAAAATACGAATGCTGATAAGGCACAAGAGCGCGAGCTAAAGAAACTTTTTGGCTTAGCAAAACGTCCAATTTACTGGGTGGCGGCCTTCTCATTTGCGGCGAATATGCTTATGCTTGCCATGCCGATTTATACGTTACAGGTGTTGGATCGGGTGATTATGAGCTATAATTTTAACACGCTCGTCATGCTAACTCTTGTGGCTATTGGGTGTTTGGTATTTTACGCCATTTTTATGGCTGTTCGCGGAGTGGTGCTGGCACGTATGAGTGATTGGCTCCAAGCGACTCTTTCACCACGCCTAATGGGAATTGCTGTTGAAAATAGTGCTATCGGCGTTCCGGCGAATGCAGGGCAATTGCAGCGAGAGCTACAATCATTGCGTGGCTTCATTGCAGGCCAAGGTGTGACTAGTCTATTGGATGCTCCATGGTCGATTATCTTTATTATTACCATTTATCTGATTAACCCGCTGCTTGGCTTACTTTCTTTGGTAGGGGCTGCTTGCCTATTGGGTTTTGGTGTCGCAGTCGAGATTTCTACGAAAAAGCCAGTAGATGATGCAACAGAATTGACGAACCGTAACTTACAATTTGCGGATGCTTCTAGTCGTAATGCAGAAACGGTTGAAGCGATGGGGATGTTGCCAACGCTTACTGCGCTTTGGAAAGAGCATAGTCAGCGCGCACAAGGTTTAAACTCCCTTGCTAGTGACCGTTCGAATCTTTTGGTTTCGCTCTCACGTTTCGTGCGTATGGGGTTACAGATTGGTGTGATCGGTGTGGGCGCATGGTTGGCTCTACAGAATGAGTTAACAGTGGGTGGCATGATTGGTGCTTCAATTTTGATGGGACGTGCTTTGGCGCCGTTTGAGGGTGCGATTGGCACTTGGAAGCAGCTTATCCTTGCGCGTGATGCTTATCATCGTTTAGACAGTGTTCTAACCGATGTGCCGCGATTACGTGGAACGATGGAAATGCCGGCACCAGGCGGAACGTTGCAAGTGGAACAGCTTGTTTATACGCCGCCACGCGGTTCATCGCCGATTCTAAAAAATGTTTCTTTTTCTTTGAAAGCGCATGAAAGCTTAGGCTTGATTGGACCTTCAGCTGCAGGAAAATCAACCTTGGCACGTTTATTAATGGGGATTTTGCCGCCTAGTCATGGTTCTGTGCGTTTAGATGGCGTGGATATTTTTCACTGGAATCGTGAAGATCTAGGCCAATATGTTGGTTATCTACCGCAAAATGTTGAGCTTTTCCCGGGTACAATTCGTGAGAATATCGCACGGATGGAGCCTGATGCGAAGGATGAAGACATTATCGCAGCAGCACAGTTTGCTGGTTGCCATGATATGATTTTGCGTTTACCGCAAGGCTATGAAACTGAGTTTAATGCTCATTCGGTCAGTTTATCGCCCGGTCAGCGTCAGCGCGTTGGTTTGGCGCGTGCGCTCTATAAGAACCCCTCTTTTGTTGTATTGGATGAACCGAACGCTAATCTAGATGGTGAAGGTGAGACAGCCTTGCGCGAAGCGATTGTCCGTATGAAAAAAGCTGGCATCACCTTTGTTTTAGTGGCGCATAAGCCTTCTATCGTGACGAGTGTCGATAAGATTCTCATGTTGCAAGAGGGCATGATTAAAGATTTTGGTACTCGCGATGAAGTTTTGAAAAAATACACGCCAGCGCCACAAGCTGCGCCTGCGAAAGTCAAAAAATCAAATACAGCTAAACCAAAGGAAAAATAATGGGTGAAGAATCGTTACCTCTCAAAGCCGAGACGGCTAAACTTCCTGCGGATCAGGCTGTTGATGGTTCTGTAAGCTCGCCAGAAGCAAACTCTATGCAGTCACCAATCGAAAAGTTCATGCCGTGGTTTGAACGATTGATGGCCTCTTTAGATCGCGTCAATAATTGGATGGCCCCTCCTTCTGAAGGAGATGAGCAAACTCCCAATGATGTCGCGCGCCAGCCGATCATTTTAGGCGGCTGGATGATGATTATCGTGTTTGGTTTTTTAGGGCTATGGGCGGCATTTGCTCCTTTAGCGAGTGCAGCTATTGCACCGGGAAAGGTCATTCTATCCGGTAATAAGAAGACGATTCAGCACCTTGAGGGTGGCGTAGTCGACGAGATTTACATTCGCGAAGGCCAAACTGTCAAAGCAGGCCAACCCCTCATTCGTTTGAATGAGACGGCGGCGCGTGCAAGGCTGGATCTATTTGGAAAACAATATCAAACGGCGCGTGCAACCGAAGCCCGTTTAATTGCAGAACGTGATGGGTTAAGCAGTATTTCATTTCCAGATGAATTACTGAATCCTGCAAAATCAACACAAACGCTGAAAGAAATTCTTACTAGCCAAGAGCGCCTTTTTGAGTCACGCCGTGCAAGCATGCAAGGGCAGAAAAAAGTTCTAGAGCAAAAGAAGATTCAGTTTAGAGAAGAGATCGTTGGTCTTGAGGCTCAGATACAGTCTGCCTCTGAGCAAATTGCATTGCTTAATGAAGAAATTGGTGCGGTGCGAAAACTACTGCGTCAGGGAAATGCCCAAAAGCCTCGTCTGTTAGCCTTACAGCGTCAACAAGCGAGCTTGAAAGGTCAGCGTGGTGATTTTAAAGCTCGTATCTCGCGTGCAGAGCAATCCATTGCGGAGGCTGACATCCAAATTATCAATGGTCGTAATGAATTTGCCAATCAGGTGGCTACGGAAATGCGTGATTCAGTTGATAGGATTGCTGATCTTCAAGAGCGCCTAAAAGCTTCATCCGATATCATTGACCGTATCGTGGTAACAGCACCGCTCTCAGGCGTGGTGACGGCCTTACAAACCCATACGATTGGCGGAGTGATTCGCCCGGGTGATACGATTATGGAAATTGTGCCGATTGATGAGCTATTGGTTGAAGCGCAAGTATCACCGCAAGATATTGATGTGGTACGCCTCGGCTTGGAAGCACGTGTGATGCTTTCTGCTTATGCGGCGCGCCGGGTGCCTCCTGTGGCAGGTAAAGTAGTACATGTGTCGCCTGACCGGTTTGAAGATGAACGTAATGGTATGCCTTATTACAAGGCACGTATTCGCGTAGATGAGAAAGACCTAGAGACTCATGAAGAGATTGAACTTCAGCCAGGTATGCCAGCAGATGCCCTAATTGTGACGGGTGAACGTAGTGTACTCTCTTACTTGATGACGCCAATCACCGATAGTTTCCGCAAAGCCTTCCGCGAGGAGTAGGACTAAGGCTCGAAAAGCTTATTCGCCGCTTTCGACTTCTTTGATCTTTGCAGCAAGCTGCTTGAGTGTGAATGGCTTAGGTAGGAAGTTGAACTCATAATCATCGCCAAAGCTATCCGTAAAGGCATCCTCCGCATAGCCAGAGATGAAAATGATCTTCACGTCTGGATGATCAGGGACAATCTTCTTAATCATCTCAGGGCCATTCATACCGGGCATGATAACGTCGCTAACAATCACATCAAGCGTGTCGCCATGTTCCTCAATCACTTCAATTGCCTGTTCACCACAATCCGCTTCTAGTACGGTATAGCCCTTATTACGTAGCGCACGAGCGGCGAAGTTACGCACTGGCTCTTCATCTTCGACCAATAAGATAGTGCTATCACCAGTTAAGTCAGCCGGTGTTTCCATCTCGGTGGTTGAGGCAGCAGTAGCCGCTCCGGCTTCGGCCTCATAGCGTGGGAAATAGAGGCAGAAACGTGTGCCTTCGCCCACGGTACTATCCACATAAATATAGCCGCCTGTTTGTTTAACGATACCATAAACGGTGGCTAAGCCAAGGCCAGTACCCGCACCCACTTCTTTGGTGGAGAAGAAAGGCTCGAAGATTTTTTGTAATCCGTCTGGCTCAATCCCACAACCTGTATCGACAAACTCCACTAACACATAGTTCCCCGCTTGGATCGGATCATCTTCAGGCGGTGCGACCAAGCTATTGTCTAAATCACTCGCATTTTTAATATCCACCACGCTTGTATTAACCGTTAACATACCGCCATCGCCCATTGCATCGCGCGCATTAACGGCGAGGTTGATGAACACTTGTTCCAATTGTCCTTGATCGGCTTTCACATGGCCAATATCGCGCCCATGGACTACTTTCAGATCGATGCTTTCACCAATCAAACGGCGGATAAGGTTGGAGAGCTCGGCCACCACATCGGTCAGTTCGAGCATTTTGGGTTGTAAGGTTTGTCGACGCGAGAAGGCGAGCAATTGACGCACTAAATTGGCTGCACGATTCGCATTTTGTTTCACCTGCATAATATCGGCGAAAGATTGATCACCCGCAGGGTGACGCTGTAAGAGAAGGTCGCAGAAACCAATCATGGCGGTGAGTAGGTTGTTAAAGTCATGCGCGACACCGCCTGCTAATTGGCCGACTGCCTGCATCTTCTGCGAGTGTGCATATTTCACCTCAAGGCTCTTTTGTTCGGTCGTATCAATTAAGTGGAGCAAAATTTGCGGATCACCATTTTTCTGCTCAAACCGGCTGAAATAAAGCATAGCAGAGTGATCTTTATCGCTTTCAATCGCGACATCTAGCGGCGTTGACTCAGTATTTTCAGTAGTCAGCTGATCTAGCCGTTCGGTAATATCTGCATGATGTTCCTTATCTACGGCTTCGATAAATCGCCAGCCGGAAGGTTTATCGGTTGTGTGGGTCAGTTCGCGGAAAGAGGTATTGGAGCTGGTAACTTTACCGCTCATATCCAAGCAGGCTGCTGCCAGAGGTGAATTGGCGATAAAGGGCTCTAACGGGAGCGATTCGAGTGCGGCGAGCGGCGAGGCTACTGTTTCTGTGCTTGCCGTCTCTGATTGTGCTTCTGGCTTCTCGTCTTTCTTGCGAGTTTCGCGTTCTACAAACGGACGACCGCGTAACACGCCATATTCATCAGGTTTGTTGAGCGATTCATAGGAAAGGATAAAATCTCCTTCTTCTACACCGACGAGCGTTTCCTTGATAAAGGCGTTTTGACGAGTCGTGATCGCGTGATTGAGCGTGCGTTGTGCCTCTTCTGGTAATTCCAAACTATCCATTACGGCCTTTAGACCTTTAGGTGCGAGCGAAGCTGCATCGGGGAAAGATTTTTGAAATTCAGGATCAGCAAATTCGACTGCTTGGCCATCGCGCAAGATAAGGTAGAAAGCGGATTGATTACGTGCCGCCGCAGAGAATAAGGCCGTTTGAAAGCGTGCAAGCGAAGTGAGCTCATCCTGCTGTTTCATAAAGCGATAGCAAAAAGCGAAGAGCCCACCAAGCAGCAAGATTAGAACAAATAGGAAAATCGCGTAACGGTCAGCCTCATGTACCAGCGTGCTGGTCGAAAGAATGATGATCAGCGCCCCGAAAAAAATCGCCATAAAGCGAGGTAACGGGCTGGGCTTTTCGGTAGTGATAGGTTGGTTCATGGAAGACGGCCTTTCGTATCTAGCAAAAGGATGCATGAAAATAGGAATCTAGCAAGGATAAGCGGCGCTTAAAGCGTCTTACCCTTCAGTTTGTAAACGTAAGAGATGATTTCTGCCACGGCCTTATAATGCTCGAGTGGCACTTCATCTTCTACATCTACTGTGTAAAGTGCACGGGCAAGAGGAGGGTTTTCCACCAGTGGAATATCATTTTTCTCGGCCACTTCACGAATACGGAATGCGACCTTATCTTTACCTTTGGCGACCACTTCCGGCGCGGCCATTTTATCCTGACTATATTTGAGTGCGATCGAATAGTGAGTCGGGTTGGTGACGATAACATCGGCGCCTGGTACATTGGCCATCATACGTTTCTGCGCGCGTTCCATTCGAATTTGGCGCAAACGGTTTTTGACGATCGGGTCACCTTCTTGCTGTTTATATTCATCTTTAATATCCTGCTTCGACATACGCAGGTTTTTCATATATTCGAACCGTTGGTAGAAATAATCGAGTAGGGCAATGAAGAAGACCACAATCACCACACCAATGAGCATGGCGATGGCGGAATCTTTAAGAAAGCCCATCAACCCGCCGAGTTCTGTATTTGGCAAGCGTTGAAGTTCTTGTTCGCGCGGCCAAATCACCCAAAAAGCGACAAAGCCCACGACGCTGATTTTGAATATTCCTTTTAAAAATTCGGTGATAGAGCGCATAGAAAACATACGCTTTACCCCCTTAAGAACCGAAATTTTCTCTAATTTGGGTTTGATGGGATCTGCAGAGAGCGTTATTGGCTTTTGTCCAAGCCCAGCCAATAAAGCGGCAGCAACAAAGGCGAGCATAGGAACGGTCATAGTCCAGGCTACACTGGTGACTGCTTGTTCTAACACATCACCTAACCCACCAGGATCGACCGGGATGGAATCGGGGCGTTGAATAAATTGCGCCATATTGTTGGTCGCATTGCGTAAGATGCTATCTGCACCCCATGCCAAAATCATAGCAAAGGTGAAGAGCAAAAACAGGCTGTTAACTTCGCGCGATTGGTAAACCTGTCCCTTCTTCAGCGCTTCTTCTAAGCGTTTCTGGGTGGGTTCTTCGGTTTTTTCCGAATCGTCTTTACCGCCTTCTGACATAGAAAACCAGTGTAGCAGAATGAAGCGAAAAGCACTAGCTGCTCATCTTTTGCTATATTGAAAGGTGAACTAGACGACTAAGTAGTGACAAATAAAGGTTAGCGCTTTTTTGCCTTATGGGCGTAAGGGTTTTCACCGCTGCGCATGGTAAGGCGGATAGGAATTGCAGGCAGATCAAACGCTTTGCGGATACCACCAATCAAATAACGACGATAGCTTTCCGGCAGCTTATCTTTACGCGTTGCAAAGAGCGCGAAAGTAGGCGGGCGCGACTTAATCTGCGTCATATATTTTAGGCGAATTGGGCGTTTAGACTTAGTTAGCGGTGGCGGATGGTCAATCATCATGCCATCTAACCACCGATTTAGCTGTCCTGTTGGAATACGTACATTCCACAGTTCATAGACTTCAAACACGGCTTGCATCAAATCTTTGAAGCCGGTCTTCTTCTTGGCGGAGATGGGCAAAACTACTACGCCTTTCACCATCGCAAGGCGCTTCTCGACAATCTTATCTAGTGCGGCCATCCAAGCTTCAGGGCGGTCAACTTCATCCCATTTATTCACCGCAATCACCAACCCGCGGCCTTCTTCGACAATATGGTCAGCGAGGATTAAATCCTGCTTATCCAGCGGGCAGGCTGCATCGAGTAGCAACACACAGACATGCGCATATTGAATGGCTCGCATGGAATCAACGGCTGAAAGGCGCTCCAGTTTTTCATTGCGCTTGGCTTGTTTGCGAAGCCCAGCCGTATCGACCAATTTTACCGGACGGTCACCCCAATGCCAATCAATGGCGATGGAATCACGCGTGACTCCAGCCTCTGGCCCCGTTAGGACACGTTCTTGGCCGAGTAGCGCATTAATCAGCGTTGATTTTCCTGCATTAGGTCGTCCAATAATTGCCAATTGAAGGGGCGTATTCGCGTCTTCTTCAGGTTCATTCTCGCCATATTGGTCTAATTCATGAGTTTGGCAGATCGTGGTAAGTGCATCGAAAAGATCGGCCATACCTTCACCATGTTCGGCGGAAATAGGCACTGGCTCGCCAAGTCCGAGCTCCCATGCATCGGCCAGTGAAGGATGAGCGCGTTTGCTTTCGGCTTTATTGACGGCAAGGATCATCGGTTTTCCGGTTTTGCGCAGCCAGCGTGCGAAATAGGAATCTTCTGGGGTGACACCGGCTAGCCCGTCAATCATCATGATCGCAATATCAGCCTCTTCAATGCCATCGCGTGTCATATCTAACATACGTGATTGTAGCTCACCTGTATCTTTGCCACCTTCCATACCGGCAGTATCCACAACGCGAAAATCCATCGGCCCGATATTACCCGTTCCATAGCGGCGGTCGCGGGTTACGCCGGGTTGATCATCAACAATCGCATGGCGCGTGCTGGTGAGGCGGTTAAACAGGGTCGATTTTCCGACATTCGGACGACCTACAAGGGCGAGGGTTAGCATGATAATTTCCTAACGCAGCGCGTGCAGCGTCGCTCCTTTATCCATCAAATAAAGGGTGCCATTGGCTACGACAGGAGCCGCCACGACGCCTTTGGGAATATCGAGGCTATTACCTTCATCGCCTGTTAGAGCGCTAAAGGCTTTTAGCTTCCCATGGCTACCCACCATCCAGACCGTATCGGATGCAACAAGCGGGTGCTGCCAAAGGATTGTGTTTTTGCCATCCTTATTTGGTAGGTTTTTTACCCAAAGGATTTTACCATTGCTGCCATTGACCGCCATAAGTTGATAATCCGTGGTAAGCATATAAAGCGTGGTACCGGTGAGCCAAGGCTGTGCAGCGAGTGGAACGCGACGCTCCCACACACGGCGGCCACTACCTGTGATATAAGCAGTGAAAGATTTAGCTGATCCTGCGAAGGAAACACGCGGCGTCATAAGCGTGCTTAGCGCACCAAAACGCTCTTCTTGCAATGCTGTTTGTGCACTTCCCGCTAGCATATCAGACCATAATTCCGCGCCATCTGTGAGCGAAAGGGCTGTGACTTCACCAGAGGAATAAGTGGCCAATACCATTTCGCCACCGGCTGCTGGAACGGTTGATTGAAGTTGGCTTGCTTGATCGTTCAAGCCCTGATGAACCCAACGTGGCTCACCATCACGACGATTCAGCGCGAGAAGCTGGTTGTCAGCTGAAAGAATCAGGAGTGTTTTACCTACCAAACGTGGTGCAGCGCGTAGCGGCAAGCTAAGCTCTTGCTGCCAGAAAAGGCGACCATCTTCGGTAGAAACCGCGATGATTTTTCCTTCATCATTCGCCGCATAAAGCACTTTACCTGCTACCGCTAGACCACCGCCCAGTAGCGCATCGTCATCATCTTCATGCATTAAGGCTTCAGATTTCCAGATTGACTCAAGCGATGTGCTATCATGTGCGCTTAAAGTTCCTTTGCCATCTAATACAAAGATACGTCCATCTTCAGTGACGGGCGCAGGGATAATCACCGTGTTAAAGTCGCTACCATTACCCACTTTGCTTGAAGCTGCTATTTGCAAAGGCTGTGCAAGCGTGAGATGATCGGAGACACCAGCAGAACTGCCAAGAGGTTGGTTCCAAGCATCATTCGTGCGTTCTGGCGGCAGTTGAATATTACCTTCTGCGGCTGGAATTTCTGGTTCAAATAGCTCGGCACGGCGTTTTAGTGCAATTCGTTCGCCGGGTAATATTTTTTCATCTTCCTTTTCGCCGATCCAGTCAGGCAGGTAGTTACAGCCTGAAAGAGTGATGAGCAGTGAGCTAGAAATGATCAGAAGAAGGGTGCGCATCATCTAGTTTACTCCCTGAAGAAGTTCGTTAAGACGTTGGCGTTGGCTGCCTGGAAGATCATTACGATCTAGTAGGCTAAGCAGTAACTTGCGTGCTTCGGGCTTTTGTCCGTTATTGATGAAGGCAATTGCTTTTTGCTCGGTTGCGAGTGGATAGAAAGCACTCTCTTCCTCTACGCTATCGAGTTTTTGCGTTTGAATCTTGGCAAGATCTGCGATGATTGGGGCATCATCTTTTTGCGTTAAATCTTCAAAGGCTTTGGCATTATCTGCATTTTGTTGCTTGAGGTAAGCTGCTTGTAAACCCGCTAAGGCACCCGCCGATGAGTCTTCCCCTGCGAGGGGTGATAATTTGGTGAGTGCGGTTTCCGTCTGGCCTTTATCAGCCAATGAAATAGCCTCTAGCAGCACAGCAGTACGTTCTTCAGCTTTGCCGGTACGATACGAGTTTGCTATTTGGTATGCAATGGTTGCGACAACAATAGTGATACAGCCACCCACAAGGAGTGAGCCGAATTTTTGCCACCAATTTTGTAGTTTCTCCGCACGTAAATCATCATCTACCTCGCGAATCAGTAATTCATCAGCGATTGCTGCTTCTTTTTCAGGGTCTGGTTTTTTTCTAGCCATTTTCTATTCCCACTCAATCGTTCCAGGAGGTTTACTGGTAATATCATAAACGACGCGGTTAATGCCACGCACTTCATTAATAATACGGGTGGCCGCGCGACCAAGAAACTCATGACTGAACGGATAATAATCCGCTGTCATACCATCGGTCGAGGTCACGGCGCGTAAGGCACATACATATTCATAAGTACGGTTATCGCCCATCACGCCGACAGTACGCACAGGTAGCAGCACGGCAAAGGCTTGCCAGATTTCGTCATAAAGGCCGGCATTGCGAATTTCATCAAGGTAAACGGCATCGGCTTTGCGCAAGATATTGGCTTTTTCTTCCGTCACTTCACCGGGAATGCGAATACCAAGGCCAGGGCCAGGGAAAGGATGGCGTGCGAGTAGATCTCTTGCCATACCGAGCTCTTCGCCCAAGGCGCGCACTTCATCTTTAAATAGCTCACGTACGGGTTCTACTAGCTTAAGCTTCATGCGATCTGGCAAACCGCCCACATTATGGTGCGATTTGATCGTCACGCTAGGGCCGCCAGTAAAGCTGACTGATTCGATCACATCCGGGTAAAGTGTGCCTTGCGCCAGATAATCAGCGCCACCCGCTTTTTCGACCTCTTGTTCGAATACTTCGATGAAAGTTTCGCCAATGATTTTACGTTTTTGTTCCGGATCGATTACTGTTTGTAGGCGCTGCATGAAGAGGCGACTTGCATCGACATAAGTAAGCGGTACTTGATAATTTTCTGCATAGCGTTGGCGCACTTCTTCGCCTTCGCCCTCGCGCAATAGACCGGTATTTACGAAGACACAGATCAGTTTATCACCAATCGCTTCGTGCAGCAGCTTGGCGACAACAGAAGAATCTACTCCGCCACTAACGGCACAAAGCACGCGACCGTCTTTTACTTGATCGCGGATTTTAGCAATGGCTTCAGTATGGAAATGTTCCATTGACCAATTACCTGAGCATTCGCAAATATCATGGGTGAAATTTTGCAGCAGCTTTGCGCCATCTGGCGTATGCACGACTTCGGGATGGAATTGCACACCATAATAGTGACGCTTTTCATCTGCAATGGCGGCAAAAGGAGCACCTTCGGTAGTTGCAATCACTTCAAACCCAGCGGGTAATTGGGTGATGCGATCACCGTGGCTCATCCAAACTTGGTAATTTTCTCCAACGGTCCAAATTCCTTTATAAAGAGAAGAATCTTTTTTGATTTCTAGTTGAGCGCGCCCAAATTCGCGATGATCTGAGGTTTCAACGGTACCACCTAAACTATCGCATAAGCCCTGTTGGCCGTAACATATGCCTAAAACAGGAAGTCCCAATTCAAAAACGAGTTTGTTAACTTTTGGTGCGGTAGCGCCGCTGACAGAAGCCGGGCCGCCAGAGAGGATAATCCCTTTCGGTTTAAAGTTCCGAATTTGAGCATCTGCCACGTTGAAAGGAAGGATTTCACAATAGACACCAGACTCGCGAACACGACGCGCGATGAGCTGGGTTACTTGGGAACCAAAATCAAGAATTAAAATACGTTCATTCATGCCGGTATCTATACGCATTTGCGGCTTTACTGACAACCGGAAAGGCAGCTCTAACAAATAATGATGTGTTGTTTAAAACCCACAAAGATGAATCGAATCGTTAATGAGCAGGCTTTTGCAAAGCTAAACCTATGAGTCCTGCCGCACTTCATTATAAAGGAAGATAGATAAAACTAATTTGGGGAATGGGGCCCGCCTATGCGTCCTGCTATTTTTGTTCTTATTTTTGCGATTGCGGTTGGTGCAATGTACTTGGTCTATAATTTGATGGCCGGGGAAAAGCAGCAACAGCAATTAGTGCAGCAGCCTCAGGTGGTTGAGAAAAAAGCCCCTGAGAAGTTGGTTTATGTAGCGAAACAGGAAATCCCTGTCGGAACGGTTATTGAGAAAGATATGATCGATAAGCAAACTTGGCCGCAGCATTTGGTTGGCGCAGGCTTTATCGTTGCGGATGATAAAGCGCCACCGCTTGTGGGTATGGTGGCGCGTTCGCATTTCCAACCGCGCGAAGTGATTTTACGCCCAAAACTGGCGAACCCTGATGATCCGAGTTTCTTGGCAGCAACGCTTCCTGCGGGTATGCGCGCTGTAACGGTTTCAGTAAATGGAGTGACTTCGGTTGCTGGTTTTGTTTATCCGGGTGATCGTGTTGATGTGTTGTTAACTCACACGTTGATCAGTGACAAAGAAAAACAAGAAACAAGTCTGAGCGAAGATGAAGATGATGACATTAAAGGTCAGTATGAAAAGCGTGTGACAGAGATATTGGTTCCTGATGTGCGCGTGCTGGCGATAGACCAAAAAGCGATGGCGGGTCAAGAAGATCCAAAACAGAAGAAGCGCCTTCCTTCTAGCGTAACGTTGGAGCTTGGGCAGTTAGACGCGCAGCGTGTGCGTCTGGCAGAGCGTGAAGGTGAAGTTTCGCTCGCGCTTCGTTCTTTGAAAGATAAAGGTGCTAGCTGGGTTCGTCCTTCCGGTCAGGAAGATCTGACGCGTGGTTTGCCGCCAGGAAACTTTCCGCAACTTTATGATTTCGACGCTGAATATAGCGAAGATATGATGAAGAAAGCGCATAAGAAAAAAGAAGATACGACAAAATCAATGATCACGATTGTACGTGGTAACGAAATTGAAGAACTAGAGGTGGAGATCGCTGATGAAAACTAAGTTTCTATTGGTCTTCGCGCTGGTGATTGCGTGGACGGGTGCTGCGATAGCGGAATCTTTTGTGGTGCCGCTTAACCGCTCGCGTATTGTTTCAACAGGGCCTGAAATTGCAGAGGCAATGGTGGCCAATCCTGAAATCGCAGATATCCATGTGCATGGTCCTAATCGCCTCTCCATCGTGGGGGTGAATCGTGGACAAACAACCGTGCGTTTGATTGATAAGGCTCGCAATGAGATTAAAACCATTGAGGTGTCAGTAAGTTATGATTTACCTGCAATTCGTAAGGCGCTTCGTGAATTCCTTCCTTACGAGAATATTGGTGTTGATTTGGTGAATACTAATCTTGCGCTTACAGGTGATGTGAGTGGTGCGGCTTCGGTTGATAAGGCGCTAGAGATTATTAGTCAGTTTGTTGATGGTGATGGCACTAGCGCTGAGAAACGTTCAGAGATTGTGAATCTCATGCGCGTGAATTCAGGGCAGCAAGTGATGCTTCGCGTACGTGTTGGTGAAATTCGCCGCGATGCAGTTAAGCAGCTAGGTGTTAATCTGCAGGGCATTGGCAACAAGCTTGTTGCGGGGACAGGCTCAGGTTTGTCTGGCCTTACATCGGCTGGGGTTGCTGGTGCAGATGCTATTGCGGGTGCGGTTCCATTTGGCGTGGACGCATTTGGTGGTATCGGGGCGCTTGTTACAAAAGGAAGTTTAACTTTGGGTGCTTCTTTGGATGCTTTAGAGAGCGATGGCTTGCTGAAAATTTTAGCTGAACCAAACTTAGTCGCGCTTTCGGGTGAGCAGGCAGAATTCTTGGCGGGGGGTGAGTTCCCCGTTCCGGTAGCTTCCGGTAATGATGGAAATATCAGTGTTGACTTTAAGCCATTCGGTGTATCGGTTTCGTTTATTCCTTACGTATTGAGTGAAAATCGTATCCGCTTAACTGTTTTGCCTGAAGTGTCTGAGATAAGTGCGACGGACGGTGTCGCAACAGGTGGTGTGGCTGTACCGTCTCTCACTACGCGTCGTGCGAAAACAACGGTTGAGTTAGCGCCAGGTGAAAGTTTCATGATTGCGGGTTTAATTCGTAACGATGTGGCAACGACTTTGCGTCAAATTCCTGGTATTAATGAAATTCCAATTCTGAGTGCATTGCTCCGTAGTACAGACTTTAGACGTAATGAAACAGAGCTTGTGATTGCGGTAACCCCGTATTTGGTTGATCCGCTTAAGAGCGATGAAGTGCGCTTGCCGACGGATCGTTATCGTGCGCCAAACAATATGGAAATGTTCTTCTATGGTGCGCTTTCAGCAATGGGGCCTAACGGCAAAGAGCGTCGTCTGTCACAAAAACCAAGCCTTGAAGGCCCAATCGGATTTATGGTGGAGTAAAGAATGAAAACGAAATTAAAATCTTTAGTAGCAATTGCGCTTTTATCTTCCGTAGCGGCCTGTAGTGCAATTCCGCCAGAAGCTTACTTTGAGCGGGGGCATCCAGAGGCATTGCTTGATCAGTCTTCTGAGGTTGTGAATTTTGAGCTGGCAGATTATTCAGCCCTTGATGATTTACTCAATTGGGTGAATCAAGATCAACCAACTCGCGCAGAACTTTATTGCCTAGACGGTGATTCAACTTGTATCGAAGCGGAACAAATTTTACAGCAATTTGGGGTATCAACCGTATTTGTGGCATCGCCAGACAATATGGTAACGCTTGTTTATGAGCGCGTGTTGGCGCGCGATTGTGAAAATCGTTACATTGAAAATGGAGTTAACCCGTATAACCTTCCTCATCCAACATTAGGCTGCACTATCTCTAGTAATATCGTTCAGATGGTGACTGATAAGCGCCAGTTCACGAGCCCCGCTTTGCTTGATTTGCCAGATGCAGAGCGCATAGAGCGTGTCATGGATGGTTATCGCCAGCCGTATAATACGACGCCAACGGAAGTGAATCCAAATTTCGAGACTCAGTTTGATATTCAAACCGAATCAAATTAGTTTTTAGTAGTCATTTCTTAACAATTATTCGTTAGACTATGGAAATATTAGTCATAAAATAAAAAGAGAGGTTTTATGTCGTTACATAGTCCTGTGATGGCGGTGCTCCCCGAAGATACGGATCCTAATTTTGCCAATCAAATTGCAAATTCTTTAGGTTATCCTTATGCGGATGTTGTTCTGGGGTCGCCGATGAATGCTGCTGTTACTTTGGCTTCACGCGAACGTAGCCCCGCTTATATTATTATTGATATTGGTACTCGCACGGGCGAAGTGATTGATGAAATTGATCAGTTAGCAGAATCCTGTGAAGCAGGTACTCGCGTAATTGTGATTGGTCGAATTAACGATATTAAATTCTATCGTGAGCTTACTCAGCTTGGTGTTCTTGAATACTTTACCCATCCGGCAGATTTGCAGGAAGTAAAAGCTGCGCTTATGGCGGGCCGTGGCGGTGATGCTGGTGACGGTAAAAAGGTTATTACTTTTATGAGTGCCGCCTCCGGCGATGGTTCTAGTACGTTGGCGATGAACGTGGCTTATTCAATGGCAACAGATTTTCAGAAGAAGGTGGTGCTAGTTGATATGGATTACCAATTTGGTATGGTTGCTAAGAATCTCGACCTTAATACACAATTCGGTATTAAAGAGATTTTTGATCATCCCGATCGCGGGGTAGACCCGACATTAGTCCGCCGAATGATTAGTCCTTACGGTGATAATCTTTCGGTCATTGCGGCACCTGAAGAGCTTAAATATTTACCGGATATGAATCCTGAAACTATTCGAGGGCTCATCTCTACATTAAAGTCTGAGTTTGATTGTGTGGTGATTGATCTGCCGCATATTTGGTCAAGTTGGACAGCGGCAACGGTCAGCGCATCGACCGATATTGTTCTCGTATCACAACTTTGGTTGCGTTCGATCACTCATGCGGCTCGTCTGCTTGGATTATGGCGTAATATGGGTATCTCGGACGAGATGGTTAAAGTGGCTATTAACCGTAGCGGTGCCAAATTTAAAGAAGGTATTAGCGATAAAGATTTTGAGCGTGTTTGCTCTCATGCCATTGATTATAGCGTGGCCAATGACATTAAAACGATTGTCGCGGCGGAAAGCCAGGGACAAATGATTATGGAAGTGAGTCAATCAATATTAGCAGGGCAGTTAAAAGGGCTTGCAGGTATGTTGATGGGGCTTTCGAGTGATGCGGGTTCGCTTAAGTCATCGGAAGCGCGTTTTTCGCTCTTTAAAAAGTAAAAAGGATTGAACTATGTTTGGAAAAAAGAAGAATGAGGATGGCACTGGCGTAACTTCAGAAGGATCTGTGCCACCTGCTTCCACTACACCTGTAGAACAACCTTCTGTATCTCCGACGCCTCCTCCACCTTCGGAGCCTTCTATTCCCACACCACCTCCTGCAGGTAATATTCCGTCACCCCCCTCCCCAGCTGCGCCTCCTCCTCCTCCTCCAGTAGGCGCTGGAACGAATTTGCCAGTTAATGTGATGCAACCAGAAGAAGCGCAGCATCAAACAGGTGGTGCCTTGGTTGCGAGCCAAGAGCGAATGCTGGCCGAGCAAGAATCGCTTATGGAACAGCGCAAGAAAATGGCAGAAGCTGCGCAGGGAAGGCAAGCAGCCTATACAGACAGAAACCTTGAAACGCCTGACTTTACCAAAGCGAAGCAGCTTATTTCAGAAGAACTGCTAGAACGGTTAGATTTTGAAGAACTTGAAAAGTTTGAAGAGGCTGAGCGCCGCAAGCAGATTAATACGGAAATTGAAGGACTGATTGGGAAGGTCAATTTACCGCTTACAGCAGCACAACATGAATTGCTGAAAAAAGCGCTCTTGGATGATGTGCTGGGTTTTGGTCCGTTAGAAATCCTACTGGAAGACCCTGAAGTATCAGACATTATGGTGAACGGTTGCAATCAAGTTTATATTGAAAAAGCAGGTAAAATTAACCTGACTGATGTGACTTTTACTTCTGAAACACACCTATTAAATGTGATTCAAAAAATCGTGCAGCGCGTGGGCCGTCGTGTGGATGAAACTAGCCCAATGGTGGATGCTCGTATGCCGGATGGTTCGCGTTTTAACGCGATTATCCCGCCTTTGGCATTAGATGGTTCGCTGGTTTCAATTCGTAAATTTAAACAAAACAAGATGCCATTATCACAATATATTGATTATGGTTCTGCGACGCCTGAAATGGTGCGTTTCCTAGAAATTTGTTCGCAAATTCGTCTGAATATCTTGATTTCTGGTGGTACAGGTTCGGGTAAAACAACTCTTCTCAATGCGCTTTCTGGCCATATTGAAGAAGGTGAGCGTGTAATCACGATTGAGGACGCTGCTGAGCTCCAAATGCATCAGCCGCACGTATTGCGCCTAGAAACACGACCACCTAATATGGAAGGGGTGGGGGAAGTTACTCAGCGTGCTTTGGTGAAAAACGCCCTACGTATGCGCCCTGATCGCATTATTCTTGGTGAGATTCGTGGCGAAGAGGTAATTGACGTATTACAGGCAATGAATACGGGTCACGATGGTTCGATGGCTACGATTCACGCAAATAACCCGCGTGAATGTTTAACGCGTTTAGAAAATCTTTTTGGCTTAACTGGAATGAATCTGCCGCTCTCAACTCTGCGTAACCAGATTGCGGGTTCATTAAATATGGTGGTTCAAATTAGCCGTCAGCGTGATGGTAGTCGTAAGATTACTCAAATTGAAGAGATCGTTGGAATGGAAGGCGATGTTATTATTACGCAAACATTGTTCCATTTTAAACCCACTGGCATGTCAGAAGATGGAAAACTACAAGGCCAATTTATCTGTAACGGCGTAAAACCTCGCTTTATTGAACAGGCCAGCTACTATGGATTAGAGGAAGAAATGGCGCAGACTCTTACGGGTTCGCCGGGAATGATGTAGTAAAGGATTGATACATTCATGGAGCCATTCATTATTATTGGAACGGGAGCGATAGTATTTTTGATATTATCCGCTACGGCTCTACGTGTGCTTCCAGATAAAGGGGAGCGGCGCACCAAATCCATTATTGACCAAATTGCTACCGGTACAGATGATGAATCTGACGCAATGGAAGATGAAGGTGAAGCGGCGGCTCACTTTAAAGAAGAAGCAACGGGAATCGCGAAACTCTTGCTGAGCTTGCCGGGTGCGGAAAGTTTCTACGCCAGACTTTTAAAGGCAGGTCATGCGCAGCGCATTAAGTCTGTGCTCATGATTATGGCTGGGCTTTTTGTTGTACTAACCCTAATTCTAGCCATTCCATTTGGTATTTTTGCAATCGTTCCAGCGGTGCTACTTACTTATGGGGTTCCTAAATGGTACTTTAATCGCGAGATCAAAAAGCGTAATCACAAATTTATTGATCAATTCCCCGAGGCGATTGATATGATCGTGCGAAGTGTAAAATCCGGTCATCCGCTTAATACGGCATTACGCATGATTGCTGATAATATGGAAGACCCGGTAGCAGGTGAGTTTCGCCAGTTGGTAAATGAGATTGCTTATGGTCGCCCTCTGGTAGATGCGTTGCGTCGTTTGGCAAAGCGGGTGGATGAGCAAGATGTTCATTTCTTCGTGGTTGTATTGGCTGTTCAACAAGAAACCGGTGGTAACTTAGCAGAAATTTTGAAAAACTTATCGAATGTGATTCGTGGTCGTAAGCGATTAAAACAGAAAATTGATGCAATGACTTCTGAAGGTAAGGCAACACTTGCGATTTTGGGTGCTTTGCCGGTTCTTGTATTTTGCGCCATTCAATTTACAAGTCCGCAATATTTGCAACCGCTTTATGATACGCTGATGGGGAATATCATTCTCTGTGCAGCCATTGGCCTCATCTTGCTCGCTATTTTCATTATTAGCCGAATGATCGATATTGATATTTAGAGGGTGGCATGAAAAAAAGTGAAGGATTTTTAGGCGCAGTTATCCAATATGGGATTCCCATTTTAGTAGCCTTTTTTGTTTTCGTGCTGCTCATGTGGGTCGTAAATTTCTCTAAAAAAGAAAGCCTAAAGGCACGTTTGCGTCGCCTTGCTCCTTCAGATGAAGAAACGCAAGATGCAATTGACCGAAAGCGCGATGGTGGAGGGGCAGGTCTTGCAGCTGTTTTCGAACCTTTTGTTTCCCTAGTCATTAACTTAGAAGAATTCCGTCGTTTAAGTTTTTACAAATTCTATCGTGCGGGTGTAGATCCAGTTGATGGGCCCGTTAATTACTTGGCTTATAAATGGCTTACTACGCCGATAGCATTACTCATTATTTATATGCTCTGGAATACAGGAGCGGATGCCGGTTTGGCTAAAAAGATGATGAAGGTGATTGGTAGCGGTATTCTTATTGGCGTCAGCTGGTTTGGCCCCGATCTATTTTTAGCGAATAATCGTGCAAAACGAGAAGTGCTGCTTATGCGCTCTTTCCCTGATACGCTTGATCTTTTGCTTGTTTGTACCGAATCAGGCTTAGCTCTCGATGGTGCTTTGGCGCGTGTTTGTAAAGAGTTAGGCCATGCTTACCCTGAAATTACCGATGAGATGAATAAAACGCGTTTAGAGCTAACCTTGCTGAATGATCGTGAAAAGGCGTTGAATAACCTTGCAGAGCGTTCAGACTTGGTGCCGTTTCGCTCGCTTGTCGCATCGCTTTTGCAAACAGAGCGTTTTGGTACGAGTTTGACTGATACGTTACGTGTACTGGCTGATGAGTATCGTAATACACGTTTGATGTTAGCGGAACAAAAGGCAGGGCGCCTACCAGTGATGATGACTATTCCGCTGATCACTTTATTGCTACCGTCGCTCTTTCTTATCATTTTAGGGCCAGCTATTGTGAGCATGTTGGCAGTTAAAGCTGAACACGGTTCTTAAAAAAACATTCTAAGAAGCCCAGCTTTCCTTTACTTTTTTGTTTTTTATGGCTACCGTTCGCAAGTTGCGTTCTATGGTTTTGAGCGCATAAGAAAAAATGGAGGATTTTTATTATGGGTAAATTTACACTTTTCACTGGCAAAAACGGTGAGTTTTATTGGAATTTGAAAGCTGGTAATGGCGAAGTAATTGGCAGAAGTGAAGGCTATACGACTAAAGCAGCTGCCACAAACGGTATTGAGTCAACGCGCAAAAATGCGAGTGACGAAGGCAAATATGATATGAAAGAAGCTAAAAACGGCAAATTCCATTGGAATTTGAAGGCTGGCAATGGCCAGATTATTCTTTCAAGCCAAATGTATTCAACCAAGTCTGGTGCAGAGAATGGCATTAAATCAACCATGAAAAACGCACCTGATGCGAAATTTGTGGATGAAACAGCTGAAACAAAAGCTGCATAAATAACAATTAGTTATTCAAATATTTAAATATACCTGCCGTGAGGGTGATCTTGCGGCAGGTATTTTTTGTTAAAATTTTAACTAACCTTAACATAACTGACATACTTCTTCTGTATTCTTAGGGAAATAAGAGAAAAATTGCGGAGTAATAGTTATGTGTACGATATGTCATGATCACGGTCATAACCACAATCATTCGATAACTGATTTTTATAATATTCAGAACGACCCTTCCTTTACCAACTTACAGAATGTTGATGCAGCAACCTTGCAGCAGCAGGCTGAGACTTCTTTAGGTGGTGGTGGCCAGTGGAGTTCTGGTGCGAACGGTTTTGCAGTGACTTACAGTTTTACCGATCCATCTTGGACATCAGGAACGAATAATTACGGCCAGTCCGTGGGCGAGTTAAATGCACAAAGCCAAGCGGCAGTGCGTGATATGATGGTACAGTTTTCTAATGTTTCAGGCCTCGAAATGACAGAGGTACAAGGCAAAGGAAATGTGAACTTACAAGAGGGGGCTATTCCAGGTGGTGTTGGTGGTTACGCTTATCTTCCAACAGGTAATCCGACAGCCGGTGGTTCTGGCGGCGGCGTGCAGGGTAATATCTCGCTCGATACTGAGTTAGGGGCTATTACGGATCACAGTTTCTCATTCTATGCTGCCATTCATGAAATTGGCCATGCATTGGGTTTACCGCATACTTTTAATGGCAGCCCAACTCAGGGTAAAGCAGGTGGCTTATCTGGAAATTATCTAACAGCGGAATATTCGGTTATGTCCTATACAGATGGAGCGAATATTTCACGCTTTGATGTGACGGGTCCAATGTTGTTGGATATTTATATGCTTCAGCAAAAATACGGTAAGAACTTTGATTATGAGTCTGGCGATACGACTTGGGAATTTGGTGGTGAACGCCTTGCTCAAGCTATTTGGGATGGTGGCGGTAATGATACCATTAAAGTGGATGCAAGCGTGACTTCAGGTTCAACAATTGATTTACGCGATGGTGATTATCTCAATGAAATTGGCCAAGCGAAGTTTCATATTGCTTTTGATGCAGAAATTGAAAATGCAGTAGGTGGTGTTGGTAATGATGATATTCGTGGTAATGGCCTAGATAACGTGCTGATTGGCGGTGAAGGCGACGACACAACCCACGGTGATGCAGGTAATGATATCATTTTTGGCGGTAAAGATGTAGTTGATGCTACAAATGATGCTGATCTTCTTATTGGGGGTACCGGTAGTGATACGATCATTGGTAATGGCGGTAATGATACGCTCATTGGCGGTGATGATTATGATGAAGGCGCTAATAGTGCCGATGATGCTGACGTGCTTTATGGTGGCCTCGGTGATGACCATATTTATGGCGGCGGCGGTGCAGATTTACTGGTTGGTGCCGCAGGTACAGATTTTCTCTATGGCGATGAAGGTGATGATATTTACCTCGTTGGTTGGGGAAATGATGCTGATATTATTACCGATTTCGAAGGTGCTGGAACTTCCGGCGGCGACATTATTCGCATTCTTCAGAACGTAAATGATAGCGGTATTACTGACTTTAACGAATTAATGAATAACGCCGTTGATAATGGCCAGCATACATATTTCGATCTGGGTGATGGCAATGGCATTTTAGTCGCCAATACGACCACAGGTGACTTCGATGAAGGCGATTTTGAATTCGTCTAAGCGGAGGTCGTAAAAAATAATGATTACTTAACGACTAGTTAATTCTTCCTGTGCTATAATGTTTTGATTAGGTAATATTCAGGAAAACGGTCGTTATGTGCACTCTTTGTCATTCTCATTCACACAGTCATTCTCATTCGGGTACTCATTCACACGCCCAATATCACTCGCATGCTGAGTTTTCAGCAAACGATGCTCAGGCGATTACGGCTTCGTCTTCTTCCGCTATTACTTCTACAACCCCTCTTTCAAATGTTTATAACGCACTTAATGTTCCGCAATCTTGGTCAAACGGTTTAGGAGAAGGAGCCGTTGTTACCTATAGTTTCAATGGGCCTTGGGGTTCCAGCGGCACAAGTGGCTTTGGCAGAGATACTAAGCCATTAAGTGAAGCTAATCAGGAGCTTTCACGCGAAATTCTTCAGCTTTTCTCGGAAGTGGCAAATATCACTTTCGTTGAGGTGCAAAGCGGCGATGGCGATATTGCCTTTCGTAACGAAGATATTGATGGTGCTGGCGGCATCGAAGGCTATGCGTTTTTCCCCGGTGATGGTGTAGGTGGCAATATCACTATTGATAGCAGCTTAGGTGATGCGATTACGGCAAATAGTTTCGGTTGGTATACGATTATTCATGAAATTGGTCATGCTATTGGGTTAGATCATCCTTTTTTAGGGGATAACTCTAGTGCGCCGAAAGCAAATGGTATCCCTGCGGATGAGCTGAATGCGGATTACACGGTTCTGTCTTATAACGGTAATACGAACGATGTAACGGGCTTGCAGCTCTATGATACTGCGACCATCCAGCTAAAATATGGTGCCAATCTTAGCCATAATGCAGGTAATACGAATTACGGTTTTGATACCGCAACGGGTTTAAATCAGTCTTATTCTCTATGGGATGGCGGCGGAGTCGATACGCTCAATGCCAGTAATCTTGGTGCTAATGTAACCTTTAACCTCAATGACGGAGATTACCTCAACACAGCCGGTGTGGAGCAGTTTAGAATCGCTTTTGGAGCGCAGATAGAAAATGCCATTGCGGGTGAAGGTACCGATACGATTACAGGTAACGAGCTGAATAACGCGCTTTATGGTGGTGGCAGTAACGATACGATCAGAGGCGGAGATGGTAACGATGCTATTGTGGCGGGTCGTGGTGTGACTGATGGTGCTGATGGGGATGATATCCTTTACGGTGATCTCGGTTCGGACACGCTTTATGGTAACTCTGGTAACGATATTCTCATTGGCGGGCGTGACTTTACCGATCCGATTGATGGGAATGACACGCTCTATGGTGGCTTAGGTGATGATCAAATTTATGGCAATGCTGGTGATGATCTTATCGTAGGGGCTTCAGGTAATGATGTGATTTATGGCGGTTTAGGTAACGATACATTCGTGTTTAGTTCCGGCAGTAATGTAGACACAATCTGGGGCTTTGAAGGCGCGGGTCAGGCGGGGGGTGATATCTTGCGTTTACAGGCGAACTTGAATGGTACTGATATTGATACATTCGCGGAGCTTATGGCAGTTTCCTTTACGGATGGCACTCACAGCTTCCTTGCGACAGGCGGCGGTAATGGTATCCTCCTACTCTTTACGACTTTGGATGATCTCGCTGCTAGTGACTTCGTATTTGCTTAGGAAATTATCCTCTTTCCCAATTGCGGCGAAGGATGCGCGCTGGGGGTGATACAAAACTACATGAATTGTTCGTTCGTGAGACGCTCTTCCAAATGATGCTCAGGATCAAACATGAGATTGATAGGAATAGAGCGGTCTTGTGTGATAGAAAGCGATGTTACATCACGTACTTCGGTAGAGTCAGCTACCGCGCCAACAGGGCGCTTCATTGGGTTTAGCACTTCTAAATAGACACTCGATTCTTGCGGTAATAAGGCTCCGCGCCATCTGCGAGGGCGGAAAGGGCTAATGGGCGTTAGGGCAATGAGGTTTGCCTCCAGCGGGATGATCGGCCCGCCTGCGGAGAAATTATAGGCAGTGCTGCCTGCAGGCGTTGCGACCATCACACCATCACCTACCATATTTGGAATACGCACCACATGATCGACTGTTATTCTAATGTTGGCGGCTTGGCGTGTTTCACGGAAGAGTGAAACCTCATTAATAGCCAGTAACTCATGTTGCTCACCATTATTGCAGCGGGCAAACATTCGCAGCGGATAAAGGGTGCTTGGTTTGGCCATTTCCAACCGTTCCAGCAGCATTTTTTCATGAAATTGGTTGAGCAAAAAGCCAACCGTACCGCAATTCATGCCATAAAATGGAATATTGCGATGCATGTGTTCATGCATGACTTGCAGCATAAAGCCATCACCACCCAAAACCAGAATAATATCAGGTGGCTGTTTCGCATCGGTTTTGACGAACTTATAATGCGCTTTCAGTGCCTTATAAGCCTCTTGCGCAATATCAGTCGTATCGGCCACACAGGCAATGCGCGGAGTCTTCTTGGCACTGTTCATGCTTTGGACTATATCTAGGGGGTGGCTCCTATGCAAGAATCTAGAATTAATCCTGAAAGCGTCGGCGAAAACTTTCCCGTGGCGTCTAAATTGCTGCCTGAACCTTGGCGCCAGCCGATTCTCGATTTTTACTCTTATGCGCGTGGGCTAGATAATATTAGCGACAGCGCTTCGCTCAAACGCGAGGAAAAGCGCGATCAATTGCGCTTGATCCGTCTGGCCTTTCAAGAAAATCAGCCCGAAATGCTACCGAAATGGGCGCTATCTTATTACCAACGAGTGCAGGATAGGACCTTCTCACCTCAGCATGGAGATGAGCTTTGGCAGGCTTTTTGGCAAGATACAGAGAAACAGCGCTATGCCACGTTTGGCGAGGTTCTGAGCTATTGTAAGTTGTCTGCTAATCCGGTGGGGCATGCGGTGTTAGAGGTCTCTCAGGAGTTCGATGCTGATGTAACGGGAGCGGATGCACTTTGCACTGCTTTGCAGCTTATAAACCATTTGCAAGATGTGCGCAGCGACTATCTAAAGCGCGAGCGTATCTACTTGCCGCAAGAATGGATTTTTGCGGCGGGTTTGAGCGAGAAAGTGCTCGAAAAATCAGAAACAGGGCCAAAATTACGTGGCGTGTTTAACCAGTGGTTGGATGAGGTGGATGCCTTACTCAAAGAGGCAGGGCATTTGCCCAAAACCATCCATCATCGCGGGGTGCGGTGGGAATTGCGGATTATCCTCGCTTTCGCTCGTGGGTTAGCCCGTAAATTACGCAAAAGTGATCCGATGGCGCATCATGTGAAGTTGGGTGGTTTCCATCGTATGATGCTAGCGACGGGAGCTGTTATCGGTGTCTGCTAACCGTCCGCATCGCCGCTCTAGCAGCTTCTTTATACCTATGTTGATGATGGGAAAGAAGAAGCGTCATGCATTAAAAGCGCTCTATTATTTTTGTCGTGCGGTGGATGATGCTGTGGATGAAGCACCCAGCAAGCAGCAAGCTCGCGAGAATCTCGCTTTTTGGCAGACAGAATTGGAGAATATTTACACGGTGCAGCGCCCGCCAGAGAATGAGATTATGCGCCAGCTAGGGCTTGCAATTTGGCAATTTAAACTACCACGCCAGCCTTTTGAAGATTTGCTGCAAGGTATGGAGTTTGATTGTTCTGACCCTGTCGAGATACAAACCGAACAAGAATTAGAGAGATATTGCTATTGTGTTGCCGGTGCGGTGGGTTTGCAGGCAATGCGTATTTTCGGGTTAGAGGGCGAACAAGCAAATGCCTTTGCGATTGCGTTAGGCCAGGCGTTACAGCTCACTAATATTTTGCGTGATAAGCGCAAAGATGCGGCGATTAAGCGTTCTTATATTCCTAAAGAATGGAGCGAAGATAAAGACTCGAAGCTTATTTCAAAAGCAAAAGAGGGTTTTGAGAAGGTAGCGGAGTTAGAACAGGTTTTGCCATCTCGTCCACTGCTTCCAGCCCTTCTAATGCGTGATATTTATCGTTGGAAGTTAAAGCGTCTTCAAGCTAAGCGAGCAGCTAAGCCGCTACCTTTTGCTTTTTACTTACGATTGCTCGCAAAAGCAGGGCGTTACTACGCTAAAGCGTCATAAATTAGTAACATTCATGCCTTATAGTAAGAGGGTATGAATCCGTTAATATCTACATTTGTAAAACAAGGCGGCGAGGTGGCAAAAGGTCTCGGCGTGATGACGGCTGCGCAGATTGATACAATCATCTACGGTCAGGCGCTGATTGATACGGCGAAGGCGCAAGGGGTTGAACTTGGCAATCCGGATCAACTCTTTAAGCAATATAACTCACTTCCTGCCCTACAACAGCTTGCGCAGAGCAAAGGATTCAATACGGTTGAGGTGGGTAATTTAGCTGCGAGTTTTGATCGCGGCACTTATCCCCAGCATGCGCCAAAATTTATGAATATTGCCGATATGGCAGGGTTTTTATCCAAGAAGGCTTCAAATACGTTACTCGGCGCACAGGCTGCGGCACGTGTGGCCGAAACAGTTGAGAGTTTGAAACAGGGTGTTCCTTCACGCGAAAGTTTAGCTGATACGCTTGATCCCAATAATAAGCGCAACGCTATTAAAGGCTACCCGGGCGAGCCATCCTATGTTGAAGCTTCACAATCTGCAGATCATACGGCGCGAATTATGGCAGCGGCGATTTCAGAGAATCCACAACTCGCACATAATAAAGAGATTAAAGGTGCGCTCACGGCGCTTGAGCTACTTGCCGGACAAGGGTTTAAGGAAGCCTCTAAAGATGCGAAGAAGCAAGGCCTCACTGTGGTTGGGAAGCAGATGGAAGCAGCGCGTGATTCACAGCGTAGCGAAGTGCATATGGTGGCGATGGTTTCCAGTACCTCCACACTTATTTCCAAACTTGAAAAAGGTATGATTGCGGTAGCACAGCATAATCCACAACATGCTTCGCAGATTCAAGAGTTGATGCAAACGCGCAAGGTGCAAATGCAGAAGTTAAATGTATTTGGCTCGCAGATAGCCCCAGATATGTTCTTTGGTCGTGATGATTCGAGCTCTTTTGTTGATCGTTTAAATCAGCAACGTGATGGACCGCAAAATGGCGGCCGTGGCGTTTAGCCTCCTCCGATAAAGCTTACAATCTCTACAATATCATTATCATTAAGTGTTGTTTCTGCATGCAGAGATTTTGGGATAATGGCGGCATTAATCTCAACCGCGATACCGCGTGGAGGGGCAGAAATTTCTGCTAAGAGTTCTGTAATGGTCAATGCGGTGACGGTTTTCTTTTCGCCATTAAGGGTAATGTTCATGTTTCTTGCCTTCTATTGCGCTGTAATCTATGGCTAGTGCATGAGCAAAGCAAGCAGCATCCTTATTCTAAATGGCCCCAACTTAAATATGTTAGGTACGCGTGAGCCTGAAATTTATGGCTCAACTACGCTAGATGAGATTGAAGCCATGTGTGCAGAGGCGGTGGGTTCTGCAGCGAGCATGGAGTTTAAACAAAGTAATGATGAGGGCGAGCTGGTGACATGGGTTCAGCAATGCAAAGCCGATGCGATCATCATTAATGCGGCGGCTTATACGCATACCTCTGTGGCTATCCATGATGCGTTGAAAACCTACACTGGTCGTATTATTGAGGTGCATATTAGTAATCCGCATGCGCGTGAAGAATTTCGTCATAAAAGTTTGATTTCTGCACTGTCAGAGGCGGTGATTTGCGGGTTAGGTGCGTGTGGTTACACGGTTGCAATTGAGCATGTACTAAGTGACTGAAGAAATTACTGCAGAAATGCTGCTTAACGCTTACGCGCAGGGTTATTTTCCAATGGCGCAGGCTGAAGATGATCCGGAATTAATGTGGTTTAATCCTGATCCGCGCGCATTAATACCGTTAGATGGTGGGTTTCATATTTCCCGAACCAATAAAAGGCTCTTCCGCCAGCATGAATATGCGCTTACCTTAAATCGAGATTTTCGCGGTGTGATGGAGCAATGCCGACGAGACCGTGACGGTTGTTGGATCTCAAATCGGATTATCGATTATTATAGCGAATTGCACGTAAAAGGCTTCGCGCAGAGTTTGGAATGCTGGCAGGGCGAGCAACTAATAGGCGGAATTTACGGCATTACGCTGGGTGGTGCTTTTTTTGGCGAGAGCATGTTTAGCCGTGTTAGTGGAGCAAGTACAATTGCGCTAATGGCGATGGTCGAGGCGTTGTGTGTTGCTGGTTATGTGTTATTTGATGTGCAATATGTGAATGATCACTTAAAGCAATTTGGTGTGGTTGAGATAAGCCGTGATAGCTATTTAGAGCGTCTTGATATAGCGTTAAACGTAACACCGCATAAACTCAACATAAGCATCGGATAGGGTATGCTGACGTCTGTCTAGTGTTTCACCTTTAAGTGGTTTAATCGGTTCAGACAGACGCAATTTCGGTCGGTCATGTTCTAATCGTAGCTGAGTTTGTGACAGGTTCCCAGGTGAGCCACCGGAAAGCATATAACCCAATCGCATTGCCGCGCCCACCAATAGTGCCCAGCTTTTCCACTTATCATCAAGCAGTTCATAGCTGCTGCTGAAACCTTCTTCCATTACGGTGCGATATCGGAAGAAGAGTGATGCCGCGAGAGCGACGCGCTCTTGGTGTTTTAAGCCGCGAATAGAGGCTTGTAGCACATGGTGATAAGCCCAAGAGGCTCGATTACGGCTTTGGATATTGAGTGCTAAATGGTTGAGCATACAAGCAGCCATTCGTACGCGCCGCATAGATTCGCTTTCATTTTCAAGCAGAGGATTCATCCATTCGAACAGCTCACGTGCATAGCGCGCTTGTCCGGCAAAGCTACGGCGTAAGACATCGCAACTGGAAAGCAATAAATCCTCGTTACGCAGGTAAGGTGAAAGCTGGCTAAAGAGCAGCCCCTCGCGGATACCGGCCGTACTAAAGATGATTTGCTGCGCGCCGCTACGTTTGAGCAACTCCAACATAATGCGCGAGGCGACGGGCAGTTGGTTTTGGCGTTTAGCCGCGATAGGAAGGCTTTTGCATTCTTCTTCACTATAGGCGCTCACTTCTTCCAGAAGCGGTGTGAGATCTTTGGTTGTAAGGGTATAATTATGCAATAAATTCAAAGGGTAGTTGATACGGTTCATGTAAATTTTGGCAATCGCACGAAAACTACCACCCACGGCGTAAAGCGTTTCATATTTGCCAGAAATACTCTCTAGCCATTCATTTTGGTTCAAATAAGTATCGATTAACTCATGCAGTAATTTGGGCTTATTTTTGGCACGATCTATTAGGCGTAGCGAGCCCATGGGTTGCGAATCATGGTACAGAATATCTTGCCCTTCCAGCGCAGTAAGCTCCAAGCTACCACCGCCCAAATCGGCGACTAATCCTTGCGCATTATGGTGGCTGGAGGCGATACCCATCGCCGCATATTTCGCTTCGCGCTTACCGGAAATAATATCGATATTGATTTTATGACTGCGTTCTAACTCTTTCACAAAGGCCTTGCCATCATCCGCATCACGCACGGCAGCAGTGGCAATCACGTGCAATTCGGCCACTTTATTAAGCCTCGCCGTTGCCAGCAGCCGCGCAATTGCTTGGCGTGCCATTTTTACCCCTTCAGGGTTTAGACGGTTTGTGCTGTTAATGCCTTTTCCCAGCGTACAAAAGGCTTTTTCGTTATAAAGAGGTAGGGGGACACGCTTCATGCCATCGTAAATTACCAAACGAACCGAGTTCGAGCCGATATCAATCACTCCAACGCGGCTATCGCGTTGGCCACCAAAGGCTAATTGATCCAGTAATGGGTCATGCTGCATATGTTCCAAAAATCATAAATTCTCGTTAAGATAAAGCATAAACTCGGGCTATTTCCTTTTTTCAAACAATGCGCTAGTTTGCACTTCTTATGAGCAAGCCCTTACATTTTGAAACACAGCTTGTGCATGGTGTGTCTGAAGAGGATGGCCAGCGCGCGACTCAACCACCGATTTACCAGACGGTGAGTTTTAGTTTTCCCGATTTTCAAACGGCGGTGGATCGTTTTGAAATGACGGCAACGGGTGCGACCTATACGCGCTCAGGCAATCCGACAGTGGATACGCTGGCGACGAAATTAGCGGAGCTTGAAGGCGGTATTGGCGGCGTAGTTACGGCTTCTGGCCATGCGGCGCAGTTAGTGGCACTGCTGCCATTGATGCAGCCAGGTGATCACATTGTGGGTGCGAGCCAGCTTTATGGTGGATCGACTAATCAGTTTAATCATGTGTTCCCGCAGCATTTTGGTTGGACGGCGAGTCTTGCTGATGCGGCCAATGCTGATGCTGTAAAATCCGCGATTACCGAGCGCACTCGGGCAATTTTCATTGAATCTATCAGCAACCCTAGTGGCGCGGTTAGCGATATAGAGGCCATCGCGCGTGTGGCAGAGGCTCACCATATCCCGCTTATTGTTGATAATACGATGGCCTCACCTTATCTGTGCCGTCCGTTTGACCATGGCGCGCATATTATCACCCATTCTACCACGAAATATCTGACCGGTACCGGCACGGCCATTGGTGGCGCGGTGATTGATTCTGGTACCTTTGATTGGGGCAAGGATGATCGTTTTCCGGCGCTAACGACACCTAATGCAGCTTGCACGGATATTGTGCTACATGAGCGTTTTAAGGAATTAGCGTACCTTGCGCATTGCAAAGCCATTGGTATTCGTGATATTGGCGCCTGCCAACAACCCATGAATGCTTTTATGACTTTGGTCGGGTTAGAGACGCTCTCGCTTCGCATGCAAAAACATTCTGATAATGCGAAAGTGATTGCTGAGTGGTTATCTCAGCATCCACAGGTCAGTCGTGTCAGCCGTCCCAATGATGCAGATGTGGTAAACTATTGCCCTAATGGTGCTGGAGCAGTTTTCACTTTCGATATTAAAGAGGGTGATAGAGCCATCTGTGGTAAATTCATTGAATCGCTAAAGCTGTTGCAACATGTGGTCAACATTGGTGACACACGCTCGCTTATCGTCCACCCTGCGAGCACCACGCATAAACAAATATCGCCGGAGTTACGTAGTGAAAGCGGTATTAGCGAAGCTTCTTTACGCCTCTCTATCGGCATCGAACATCCACAAGATATCATCGCCGATTTGGAGCAGAGTTTTGGAGCGATACGTTAATCGTCATCAAAAATCTTCACACATTGACGCTATATAAGCAGCTATATTCACGTAATTTTTTAATTCATCTAAATTTCAACCTTATGAATTTTTTTCAAAGATTGAATGCGGTGAAGCTTCCTGCGTTCTAAACACAGAGAGCTACCCCATATCTGCAGCGGCATTTATGGGGTTCTACTTTTTAGGCACAAAAAAGGCTGAGATTTCTCCCAGCCTTTTTTTCGAAATATTACTCTATTTACAGAATATCAGAGAAATCATCGACAAAGACAAAATCATCTGCACTGAATTCGTCAGAGCTCACGCCTGTGACTAAGACGGTGTTTCCATCTCCAAGGTCAAAGAGTGTATCATCGCCTTGGTTAGATGCGCGTGCCATTAGGCTATCGAAATCAGTGATATTGCTCTCATTGAGGTTTCTCACGATGCGGATCAAGTCGCCGCCTGTCTGACCTTCGCCAGTGAAGCCATGCACGACATCATTGCCGCTAAGGGCGTCCAGATTAATCGTATCATCGCCGAGGCCACCGAAATAATCGTCATTGCCTTGAGCACCGATAAGTTGATCGTCACCTGCATTACCAAAGATTGTATCGTTACCAAAGCCGCCATAAATAACATCAGCGCTATCAGTTTCATCGAACATGCCTGTGCCGCCAAAGATGACATCATCGCCGCCATTACCGAAGATGGTATCTTCGCCAGCACCGCCATTAATTGTATCAGCACCGTCATTAGCATCGACTGAAGTGTTACCACCAAAGATGACATCATCGCCTAAGCCGCCGAATAATTCGTCATTACCACTTGCGCCAATGAGTTGATCATCTCCGGCATTACCTAAGATTAGATCATCACCAACGCCACCATTAAGGGTGTCGGCGCCATCATCGAGATCCACGGTATCTTGCCCACCGATGAGCGTATCATTGCCAGAGTTTCCGAAGATTATGTCGTCTCCGTTTCCGCCAAATAACTGGTCATTGCCATCGTCTAGATCAACAAGATCGCCGTTTCCGCCAAAAATCATGTCATTATTGGAATCGCCATTAACGATATCATCGCCTCGGCCTGCAAAAATAAGATCAGCACCTTGACCGCCGCTGACCAAATCATTCGCTTCGCCACTATCGATGGTATCTTCGCCGCTACCACCGTGTAATGTGTCGCTAAGCGCGCCGACAGCGGTGAAACTATCATTGCCTTCTTCGCCAAACAGTGCATCACCAGAGCTAACGAATGTATCATTGCCATCGCCACCAAAAACGGTTGCCGCATTCGCATTGTTAATGTCGCCGATAAAATGATCATCGCCATCATGTAAAACTGCGCCTAGCGTGCTAGCAGTGGTTCCTTCATTCAGTGTATCATTACCGAGGCCAGCAAATACATAGCTGTTAGAGGAAACAGGTGTAATAACATCGTCACCAGTGCTTGCAGTATTTTCACCGGTTCGGCCTAATGCGACAGCTTCGGTCAAAACGCTGTGATCCGAATCTGGATTTTCACGTAAGATATTTGTGTATAGTTCTCTTAAAGATCGTGCTGCTTCTGAAAAAGCAGAAATTGAAATGAGTGACATAGTTGAATACCCTTAATTTTTATTAATCGATGGTGCTATAGCACGGTCAATAAGGGTTTGCAACTGATCAAATGGTAAAAACAAGAGAACACGGCAAAAATTGCCGTGTTCTCTAAAAAATGCGAGTTCCTAATTCTAAATTAGGCAGCTTCAGCAGCCATTTTTTGTGCTTTTTCGATTGCTTCATCGATTCCACCTACGAGGTAGAATGCTGATTCTGGAAGATCATCATATTGGCCTTCCAAAATGCCTTTAAAGCCTTTGATCGTATCGTCTAGTGCTACGAGTTTACCAGGTGAACCCGTGAAGACCTCAGCCACGAAGAATGGTTGTGATAGGAAACGCTGAATCTTACGAGCGCGCGCTACGGTGAGTTTATCTTCTTCCGAAAGCTCATCCATACCCAAAATCGCGATGATATCTTGCAGTGACTTATAGCTCTGTAGAACTTCCTGAACACGACGGGCGATGTTATAATGCTCTTCACCTACGATATCGGGCATTAACATACGGCTTGTAGAATCCAGTGGATCTACCGCAGGATAAATACCAAGCTCGGCGATCGAACGGTTAAGTACCGTTGTTGCGTCCAAGTGGGCAAAGGTTGTTGCAGGAGCCGGATCGGTCAAGTCATCGGCAGGAACGTAAACAGCCTGTACTGATGTGATTGAACCTTTCTTCGTCGATGTAATACGCTCTTGTAGCGCACCCATATCGGTTGAAAGTGTCGGCTGGTAACCTACCGCCGATGGGATACGACCCAAAAGTGCAGATACCTCAGCACCCGCTTGGGTAAAGCGGAATACGTTATCCATAAAGAAGAGTACATCTTGGCCTTCTTGGTCACGGAAATATTCTGCGAGTGTTAGACCCGTTAGCGCTACACGTGCACGTGCACCGGGAGGTTCGTTCATCTGACCGTAAACGAGAGCTACTTTAGAGCCATCGCCTTCAAGATCGATTACGCCTGATTCCATCATCTCGTGGTAGAGATCGTTACCTTCACGTGTACGTTCACCTACACCGGCAAATACTGATACACCACCATGGGCTTTTGCAATGTTATTGATCAATTCCATGATGAGTACGGTTTTACCAACACCTGCACCCCCAAAGAGACCTACTTTACCACCCTTCGCGTATGGTGCGAGAAGGTCGATGACTTTAATACCTGTAACGAGAATTTCATCTGACGTTGATTGGTCTACAAATTCAGGGGCTTTCGCGTGGATACCAGCAGAGCCTTTAGTTTTCACCGCGCCACGTTCGTCAATAGGGCGACCTACCACATCCATGATACGGCCTAGTGTTTGTGGGCCTACAGGAACCGTGATTGGCGCGCCTGTATCGGTAACTTCTTGGCCACGAACCATTCCGTCCGTTGCGTCCATTGCGATACAGCGGACTTCATTCTCACCCAGATGCTGAGATACTTCCAAAATGATCGTCTCTTTACCGAGTTTGGTTTCTAATGCGTTCAAAATTGGAGGTAATTCACCTTCAAATTTCACGTCAACAACAGCAGAAATCACTTGAGTGATTACTCCTGATTTTGCTTTATTAGACTTTTTTGCAGCCATTGCTTTGCTCCTTCTAAATCGCTTTTATACGGCTTCTGCGCCGGAAATAATTTCGGTTAACTCGGTTGTAATCGCCGCCTGACGGGTACGGTTATAAACGAGTGAGAGTTTGTCGATCATGTCGCCTGCGTTACGCGTGGCGTTATCCATAGCGGTCATACGCGCACCTTGCTCAGAGGCGTTATTTTCTAACAATGCTTTAAAGCATTGAATGGTGATGTTGCGTGGAAGAAGTTCTTCCAAAATCGCTTCTTCGCCCGGCTCGTATTCGTAAGGAGTCGGCGCTTCGCTAGATTCTTCTGATTGTGGAACTTCCAGCGGAATAAGCTGTTGGTAGGTCACTTCTTGGCTGATCGCCGATTGGAACTTATTGTAAACAATCGTCACGACATCAATCTTATGCTCTTCGAAAATCTCGAACATTTTTTCCGATACGTTTTGTGACTGCTCAAAGCTTAGGTTCTTGGTGATATCAGGAATACGACCGGCCACAATACCTTCAAATTCCATCTTCAATTGCTCATAGCCTTTACGACCTACGCAAAGAAGGTGAACCTTTTTGCTCTGGCCTTGAAGTTCGTGAATTTTCTTGCGAACCGAACGCGTGATAGAACTGTTAAAACCACCACATAAGCCACGGTCAGAGGTCATCACGAGAATGAGGTGATTATCCGATTTACCCGTGCCACCCAGTAGAAGGGGTGCATTTGCATCGCCATCAAAGCCAGCGGCAAGTGAGTTAACCACTTGCTCCATTTTCTCTGCATAAGGGCGTGCCGCTTCTGCGCGCTCTTGTGCTTTACGCAATTTTGCCGCCGCCACCATCTTCATGGCTTTGGTGATCTTTTGCGTCGATTTAACCGATTTAATCCGGTTTTTGAGATCCTTTAGGGATGCCATTGAGTGCTACTCCTTGAAACGGCTTGCTACGTCAGAGCAAAGCTTCGCAAGTTTCTTTTCAGTGGCTTCAGTCAATTTTGATTCCTTCGCGATAGAGTCAAGAATATCGCTTGAACCGCCCTCTAGCTCACGTAGTAGTGCATCTTCAAAATCGCGTACTTTGTTTACAGGAACATCATCAATATGGCCTTTTACGCCCGCGAAGATAACACCAACTTGTTGTGGCGTTGAAAGCGGAGAGTATTGAGGTTGCTTGAGAAGCTCAGTTAGGCGAGCACCACGTGCAAGAAGCTTTTGTGTTGAAGCATCAAGGTCAGAGCCAAATTGTGCGAAGGCTTCCATCTCACGATATTGTGCAAGCTCAAGTTTGATTGAACCGGCGACTTGCTTCATCGCTTTAATCTGCGCTGCAGATCCTACACGAGAAACCGATAGACCTACGTTTACTGCCGGACGAACACCCTTATAGAAAAGCTCTGTCTCTAGGAAGATTTGACCATCCGTAATCGAAATTACGTTCGTTGGGATATAAGCCGATACGTCACCTGCTTGTGTTTCAATCACAGGAAGTGCCGTCATAGAACCTGCGCCGAGATCATCCGACATTTTCGCTGAACGTTCTAGCAGGCGGCTATGTAGATAGAATACATCACCTGGATAAGCTTCACGTCCTGGAGGACGACGAAGTAGGAGTGACATTTGACGATACGCCACCGCTTGCTTTGAAAGATCATCATAAATGATCAAGCTATGCATTGAGTTATCACGGAAATATTCTGCCATCGCGCAACCTGTATAAGGGGCGAGGAACTGTAGAGGTGCTGCTTCAGAAGCGGTTGCTGCAACCACGATAGAATATTCCATCGCGCCATTTTCTTCGAGCTTCTTAACCACCTGTGCAACCGTAGAACGCTTTTGACCAACTACGACATAGATGCAATAAAGTTGGTTAGCTTCATCGCCGTTATCGAAGGCTTTTTTCTGGTTGAGGATCGTATCTACCGCAATCGCTGTTTTACCGGTTTGACGGTCACCAATGATCAACTCACGTTGGCCACGGCCTACAGGGATAAGTGAATCAATCGCTTTAATACCTGTGCTCATCGGCTCATGTACCGATTTACGCGCGATAATGCCGGGAGCTTTCACTTCCACACGGCTAGATTTTTTCGCTTTGATTGGGCCTTTGCCATCAATCGGGTTACCGAGTGCATCGACTACACGACCAAGAAGTTCCTTACCAACCGGTACTTCAACAATCTTACCGGTACGTTTAACGACATCGCCTTCTTTTACTGAGCGGTCATCGCCGAAAATTACGACACCCACGACATCACGTTCGAGGTTAAGTACCATACCTTTAGTACCGTCAGAGAATTCTACCATCTCACCGGCTTGAGCGTCTTGCAGGCCGTAAATGGTCGCAATACCATCACCTACTTTTACCACTTCACCTACTTCAGCCATTTCAGCTGCAGTATCAAAGCCTGAGATTTGCTTCTTCAAGATATCTGAGATTTCAGAAGGACGAATTTCCATGATTAATTCCTTATCCGTTAGACGATTTGCTGGATGCCAGCGTTTAAATGAGTGGTTACGCGCTGCAGACGACCTGCAACAGAAGCGTCAATGAGTTGGCCATCCACACGGATACGCAATCCGCCTAGAAGGTTTTCATTCACGTGAATTTCGAGAGCTACTTTTTTGCCAAAATGGTCTTTCAGCATTTTTTCGAGCTTGGTTTGTTGAGCCTTTTTCATTGGGATAGCCGAAGTGACTTCCGCAACAAGCTCATCATTCTTTTCATGCATACGACGGGCAAATTCGCTCACCACATCGGGCAATACATCCATACGGCCATTGCTGGCGAGGGTGTTGAGGAAGCTCTTAAGAAGCGGCGATGATTTCGCTTTTTTCACTAAGGCTTCAATGGCGCTGCTGCGTTCATCGTTGCCGATGGTTGGGTCGCCACAAAGACGCGCAAACCCATCAGACTCAGCAAAGAGTGCACCTAAACCTTCAAGCTCAGTCGCGAGAGGTTTTAGTTTCTTTTTATCTTCGGCCAGCTCAAACAGCGCCGTTGTGTAGCGTTGAGCGATAGCATGAGAATCAGAATTTTTAGACATAAATAATAAATACTTAAATGATCGTTATCCTGCGCAACCATGAAGAATATCCACAGCTACGCGCGTTAACTAGCATACGGGTGCGAGGGTGGCAACACCTATAGTCGCCTAACTTACAAAAAGTTACAAAAATGAATAAGGGTCGATATCGACTTTCATTTTGACGGAGCTTGGAACTTTGAGTGGCGCGAGCCATTCGCGCAAAACATCCTGCAATTTAGTCACGCGCTCGGCTTTAATGAGCAGGCGATAGCGGTATTTCCCGCGTAAAATGGCCAGCGGTGCAGGGGCGGGGCCGATACATCTTACATCAGCACGTTCGGGTTTGGTCTGTGCGATGCGTCTGGCGAAATCCATGACGATAGGTTCTTTAGGGCCTTCTAAAATAATGGCGGCAAGCTTGCCAAAAGGCGGCATTTTGGCAGCAAGGCGTTGGGATTTCTCCAACTCTAAAAAGCCGTCACGGTCATGGCGTTCCAATGCCGTCATAACCGGATGGTCGGGTAGGTAGGTTTGTAACAACACCTTGCCCGGAATTTCGGCGCGACCAGCGCGGCCAGCTAGCTGATGCAGAAGTTGCCAGCAGCGTTCACCAGCGCGTAAGTCACCTCCGGCTAATCCCATATCTGCATCGACGACGCCAACAAGCGCAAGGTTGGGGAAGTGATGTCCTTTAGCCATCATTTGTGTGCCGATGAGTAAATCAATTTTGCCAGCTGTAACCGCAGTGATGAGGCGTTCGGCTTGTTCAGGCGTGGCCAGAACATCGCTGGTCATTTGTGCGATGCGGGCTTGCGGGAAGAGCCTTTCTGCTTCCGCTGCGACGCGTTCAACACCGGGGCCGCACGCGGCAAGACAATCTTCAGCCACCTCACCACATTCGGGGCAGTGTTCGGGCAATGGAGTACGAAAGTCGCAATGGTGGCATTGCAAGCGCGGTGGATGTTGATGCTCCACCAGCCATGCCGAACAATGCGGACAGCCAAAACGGTATCCGCAAGCACGGCATAGGGTGAGTGGCGCAAAGCCACGGCGATTAAGGAAGAGCATCGCTTGTTGTTTGGCGTCCAGCGTTTCCGCAATCGCTGCTTCAAGTGGTTCGGATATCCAGCGCTCTTTGCCAGGTTGGTTGGCGCGCATATCTATCCGTTTCACGTCAGGTAGTTTCGCGCCGCCATGACGGGCAGGTAACACCACGACATTATAACGATCGTGTTCCACATTCACGGCAGTTTCCAGCGAGGGTGTGGCTGATGCTAGTACAATCGGAATTTTTTGACGCATCGCTCGCGCCACCGCCATATCGCGCGCTTGATAAATCACGCCATCTTCTTGCTTATAGCTGCCTTCATGTTCCTCATCCACGATAATGAGTTCGAGGTTTCTAAACGGTAAAAACAGCGCAGAGCGAGCGCCAACAACAACCTTTGCCTTGCCTTGCACAATGGCTCGCCACGTGTCGCGCTTACGCGCAAGGGAGACAGAGCTATGCCATAAATGTGGTTCCTCGCCAAAGCGGGCTTTAAAACGCTCCAACCACTGCACCGAAAGGGCGATTTCAGGTAGGAGGATAAGGGTTTGGCTATCAGATTTAAGCTGCTCTTCAATCAGTTCGAAATAGACTTCGGTTTTGCCGGAGCCGGTGACGCCATCAATCACGCTCACGGAGAATTCTGGTTTTAAGTAGGTGAGGAGGGTTTTAGCTGCCGCTGCCTGTTTATCGGAAAGATCCGGTTTATGCTGTACCTTATAATCAGGCAAGCGAGGTTCCATCGTGATCTCATGTGCGGTGAGGCCGCCCTCTTTAGCGAACTTTCGGATCGTGCCGGCGGAGACTCCACTGGCCTCGACAATTTCTTGCACGGTGCGGGCATAGCCATCGGTCAGCGCCGTGGCGATAGTTTTACGCGCTTTACTGGTGAGGGGCGCTTCTGCAGCATTCGTGTAATGCGTGTTAGTGGCGGGTGTGTGCAGTGCATCGGGCACGGAAAGCGCCATTTTCAGCACTGAGCCTTTGGGCGCCATCGTATACCACGCTACCCAATCGATAAACTCTCGCATCGGCTCGGTCATGGGTGGCAGATGCTCGGCCTTAGCGGCGATGGTTTTCAGTTTCGCATCCGGTGTTTTGCCTTCAGCATCGCCCCACACCACGCCGTAAATTTCACGCGAACCAAAGGGCACCCGTACAAAATCACCAGCCTGCAATGTGAGAGTATCGGGTATTAAATAATCGAAGGCCTTATCAAATGGCAGAGGAACAAGAACAGCGATGCGTGACATAAGCGTTATTCTTAGACGGAATTACTTATAATTGTCATCAAAATGTCAAAAACATTTTATGGAAGCTGGGTTATAATGACGGGTATTTTTTTAATCACCCAGATGCCTTGTGCATCGTTAAATCATATTTAAAATGAGGAGATTAATAAAGTTTGTCAGGATCTTTTTTAAAAAGGTTGCTGCACTCACCGTAAAATATGGTCCCGAGCTGCTCAAAGTAAAAGCAGTTGGATGGAGTTTATATTTTATATCCGGAGCGATCCTAATATGGGTTATGCGTCCAGATACGCCCGAAAGATTTGCGCTTGTTGCTGTAATCGCGGGTATCATTGCCAAGTCACCGTTCTATACGTGGTTAGCTTGGAAAATTTGGAAACGCCGAAAGAAAAAATGATTTTATTCTTTTGGTGTTTTTTTATGCAAAATTTTTGCGTGGGTCGAACGCGTCGCGCACCGCTTCGCCAATGAAGATAAGTAGCGAGAGCATTAGCGCGAGAATAGCAAAGCCTGAAATACCGAGCCACGGTGCTTGTGGATTGGCTTTGCCTTGTGCGAGGAGTTCGCCTAGCGATGCAGAACCGGGCGGCAGGCCAAAGCCCAAAAAGTCGAGTGAGGTTAGGGTGGTGATGGAGCCGTTTAGAATAAATGGCAGGAAGGTAATGGCTGAAACCATCGCATTGGGCAGCACATGGTGCCACATGATGGTAGGTTCCGATACACCCAGTGCACGTGCGGCTTTGACATAATCGAAGTTACGAGCACGCAGAAATTCGGCGCGCACCACATCAACCAGCGACATCCAGCTAAATAGCAGCATCAAACCAAGCAGCCACCAGAAATTTGGCTCAACAAAACTTGCCAGAATGATGAGCAGATATAGCACGGGCAGCCCTGCCCAAATCTCGATAAAGCGTTGGAAGATGAGGTCGGTTTTACCACCAAAATAGCCCTGAATCGCACCGGCGAAGATACCGATAATGGAAGAAATGAGGGTGAGAGTGAGGCCAAAAATCACGGAGATTCTAAAGCCGTAAATCACCCGTGCCAGTACATCACGCCCTTGATCATCGGTGCCGAGCCAGTTCTCAGCTGAGGGTGCGGAAGGGGCAGGGGTAGAGCTATCGTAATTGATGGTTTGATGATCGTAAGGGATAAGCGGATGTAGCATCCAGCCATCCTTATCAATTAGCTCTCGAACATAAGGATCGCGGTAATCGGCTTCTGTCTCAAACTCACCGCCAAAGGCAGTTTCTGGGTAAGTTTGGATGACCGGAAAATACAGTTCATTTTGGTAAGCAAGCGCGAGGGGGCGTTCATTTGCAATTAGTTCCGCGCCGAGTGTTAGAAAGAAAAGTGCCAGAAAAATCCATAGGCTCCACCAGCCCCGCCGATTGGCTTTAAAATTGGCAAAGCGCCGCTGCGTGAGGGGAGAAGTCTGCATGATTGATGGTTAGCGCAAGAGTGTAGTATCATCAATCATCAAATAATTAAAAAAGAAACGCCATTTGACAGCCTTGACTGTCATCACTCAAATCATAGGTGTTATCAGCTGATAGGTCGCCAGCAACCTCTTCAAAATTATAATCTGAGTTGAGGCATACTGCGCTTATAAAGTTTCCTTCAATAGCGATTCCATCATCAATTTTGTCATCAATAGATTTTGCCTCTGTTGAAGTAAAAGAGAGACCAGCATTTGTAGATTCGCAGTAAGCGCCACCATTAGCATTAATACAAAGCCCATGCTTACCTATTGCAGAAGGAACCGCGAATTGAACTTCGTAGAATATATTCCAAATTTGGTTTCCTGGCGCTTGAGGTACATTTAATCCACCAGTCATCAATGCTCCCGCTGTAGGGTCAGTTATGCCAGTGTAACTACCGTTTATAATGCCAGAGTCACCCAGCTGTTGCCAAAATCTATAGGGTTCGGTTATGCCGTTAATTTGCCCATTACCATTACCATTACAGTTAGCAGGGGTGCCATCACAACTTGGCCAATAAGATGAGGCATTATCCATGTCGCCTGGTAAGGTATTATATTTTAACTTAAAAGTGTTGATAGCAACGAGATATCTATCTTTTTCACTAATGAGTCTGTTTAATTCAGCTGAACGGATCAGCTCTTGCCCTGCGGTAATTCCACCAATAATCAATCCAATAATGACGAGAACGATAGATAGTTCAAGTAAAGTAAAGCCGTGTTTCATTTGAGTATTATAGAGTGTTTAGGGTTAAATTTTTCTTAATTAATGACCTCAATCTGTTCCGGTTGGTGAAGATCCATCGCGGGGCCATTATGGCGGTAGATCCAACCGCGTAGGCGGACGCGTTTGCCCTGTAATGCTTTTACGTCGTATTTTTTGAAGAGCGCTTTTGCGTCATCTTTGGGAATGACGCCGGTGAAATCGGTTTTCCAATCATCGTCGAAATTCAGGAACCAGCCGCCTTTGACTTTTGCCACTTTCTTGACCACGCCTTCCACCAGCAAATAGCGCTCTTTGCCGCCCGTATCGACCCCGTCGGAACTTTGCGGATCCCAATAGCTATTTTGCCAAATGCCTTTCTTTGCTTTGCGTGCCTGTTCTTCCAGCTTGAGCCATTTAGGTAGCGGTTTACGCAAATCGGGGAAAGGGTAGGTGATCGCCCAGCCTTGTTTGATCATTTCCTCCTGTACGGAGCGGCCATCTTTTAAACGGATGATTCCGATTAAGCGGCCTTTGCGATCTTGTTTTTGGGGGCCATATTCAAGGGTAATTTCTTGATTCTGGATTAAATCAATCAAAGCCTGATGCGATTGCGTGCCCATTGGCTCGCCAGGGCGCTTACGGCCGTGAGTCTCGCGAATGTTAGGCACTTGAATCGACGCAAGGCGGGTTTTTTCACCGCTTTTTACGGTAAAGCTTTTGCCATTATGCACGCGTGATACGGTGAAGCTCTCATCCGAGGGGGTTGATTTTAATTGAGAGGCCAGCGTGGGGAAAATTGCTGCAAGTGCCAAAGCCATGCCGATAATCCATAATTGTTTCATCTATTTTCTTTAGCTGCCTATTGCTTTTGATGCAATCGGTTGCTAGGGAGGATACTATGGCTTTATTCATTTTATTGATTTCGTTCGTTTCCGCGCTTTATGGCTTCTGGGTATTTGTGAGTGGTTATTTTGGGGCTGAAAATGCCACGCAGCAACTCACCGCCGCTATGGCTGGTCTTGGTTTTGCGGTGATTCCTTATATTGTCGGACGCTCGCTTTCAGAGATGGTGGCGATTCGCCAACGTCATTTGATGCTAGAGCAAACCACCTTGCAGCAACGCATGATGCTAGAAGCGATGGATGAAGTGGCCCGCGAGGCCAAAGCGGAAGAGGCAAATATCGCTTCTAGCACTCCTCCTCCACCGCCGTCACAGGGTTAAAAATGTGATAATTAGGCAATAATTGCCTAATTCCTAATAAAATTAACGAATAATTAACTAAATACGTGCTATGGTTACTAGGTGATCGGTAAAAATTGCCTAACAATGGGTTTGGCATGAAACTAGCATAGAAAAGCGTATGGATTATTCAGGTATTACACTTTTTAAAATGATGAAAGCTAAAATGGGCTATCATGCGGAGCGTCAGGATGTTTTGGCGCGTAACGTTTCTAATATCGATACACCGGGCTATAAGGCGACTGATTTGAAGAAACTCGATTTTCATCGCCTTGCGATGGTTGAGTCACGCCGTCTGCGTGTGCGGGCGACTAATTCAAACCATATTACGGATACAGGCCAGGATCATACAGATTTTCGGAATGAAAAACTGCGTGAAACGTATGAGACTACACCCGTAGAAAATAATGTAGTGTTGGAAGAGCAAATGATGAAAGTGGCCGAAAACCAGATGGAATATCAAAAAGTGACAAATCTTTATTCCAAAGTGGGAAAAATGTTCAAAACGGCGATTGGGAACCAGTAGAGAAAGTGGGAGAGTAAAATAATGGATTTAGTAAAGTCATTACATATCGCCGCATCAGGCATGAAAGCACAGAGCGATCGTTTGCGTATTGTGTCAGAAAATATCGCCAATGCAGATTCGGTCGGGCAATTCCCCGGTGATCAGCCTTACCGCCGTAAAACGATTACCTTTAAGAACCAATTAGACCGCGAAATGGGAATCGAACGTGTGGAGGTATCAGACTATGATACGGATGAAACTCCATTCCAGCGTAAATACGATCCTTCCCATCCAGCTGCTGACGAACAGGGTTATATTCTACAACCCAATGTCAATCCGATGTTGGAGATGATGGATATGCGTGAAGCACGCCGTGGTTATGAATCGAACATGAATATTATCGAAGTATCGAAAGCGATGTTGCAACAAACGATTGGCCTGTTAAACCAATAGTTAGGCTAAGGGAGAATAAACGATGGATATAAGTAAAGCAGCCGCAGCCTATCAGCAGGCTAAAAATATAGGTGGTGATCCGGTTAAGAGTGCCGATACGGTATCTTTAGGGGGTGAAGGTGCTGGTGGCCCTAGCTTTGCTGACTTGGTGAGTGAAGGAATGGAGAATGCTCGCTCCGCTGGTTATACGTCTGAAGCGATAAGCACCGAGGCGCTAGCCAATAAAGCAGAATTACATGATTTGGTGACGGCTGTTTCGAATGCGGAATTGACGCTAAACACCGTCGTCGCGGTGCGTGACCGTATGGTGAATGCCTATCAAGATATCATCAAAATGCCAATTTAATAGTGACTAAGGTGACGAAGAATCACTCAATAGAATGAAGCTATGCTTCATGAATCATGATTTTTCATAGATAAAAATGATAGCGCAATTAAGCGCATCGTCGCTTAAAAGATAGTCCGAATTCGTATCATTTTGATCTGCTGCATCTGTGCAATCATTCCAATGATAAGCAATTACAGACCCCTTTCCAGGCTTTCCATTATCCAGTTTTTGGTCGATCATGTGTACTTCTAGCGGTGAAAATACTTTTTCAACGGTAGAAACGCTAGATGTTTGGCCGCCGACACGAAAAATATTACCATAGGTTCCTGCGAACCATGCTCCATTTCCTGCAAAAAAGCCGGGCGAGACAAATAGATCTTGAGAAGTCCAGCCAATATTGTTTCTTCCCGGTGTATTCTCAGCAATAACGGCATGAGACGCTCCACCTGAACCTGCGGTGCCTGTAAATCTACCTGCAATAATTTCTGAATTTGCCAAATGTTGCCAAAAACGAAACTCCTCGGATGACCTTGGAGTAGCATTGACAATACCGTCTCCGTCGCCATTGCAAGTTTCAGTTCCAACTACTGTGGTTATTTTGCATGTGGCGTTTGCGATATCTGCGGTTCCCCAATAATCTTCTGCATTATCCATGTCACCGGGAATGGCATTATATTGCAGTTTGAAGGTATTCACCGCGACTTTGTATTTATTGAAATCAGAAATCACTGATTTTAATTCCGCACTGCGAATCAAGTCTTGTCCTGCGGTAACGCCACCAACGATCAATCCGATAACCACTAGTACAATGGAGAGCTCAAGAAGGGTAAATCCATGTTTCATCAATGCACTTTAACGTAAACAGTTTAAAAACTGTTTAATAGAGTGGCTTTCAGAGTAATTTGGTGAGTTTTTTGCAGATGTGCCTGTTTTGGTGTTGAGATATAGAGTTAAGGCTCTTGCTTGCTGAGGTCTATTGACTTTCGGTTTATCACGCTTCTATAGAATCTCAGCGCTTTTACTTGCATGAGGGTGAGAGCGGCCTATAACTATATCTTAATAAATTAATTAATAAGAATAGACAGGGTAATCATGGATAAGCAAAAAGCACTCGACACCGCACTCTCACAAATTGAAAAAAGCTTTGGCCAAGGCTCTATTATGAAGCTGGGCGATCAAGAAGCATTGAATGTGGATGCGATTTCTACCGGCTCGCTAGGGCTGGATATTGGCTTGGGTGTAGGCGGTATTCCAAAAGGCCGTATCATCGAAATTTATGGGCCTGAAAGTTCGGGTAAAACGACATTGACCCTGCATTGTATTGCGGAAGCGCAAAAGCAAGGTGGTACGGCGGCATTTATTGATGCGGAGCACGCACTTGACCCTGTTTATGCGAAAAATGTTGGCGTGAATACGGATGAATTGGTTATCTCTCAGCCAGATACAGGTGAGCAAGCTTTGGAGATCGCTGATACATTGGTGCGTTCGGGTGCGATTGATCTACTCGTGATTGACTCAGTAGCTGCGCTTGTCCCACGGGCAGAGCTGGAAGGCGATATGGGCGATAGCCACATGGGTCTGCAGGCACGTTTGATGAGTCAGGCATTGCGTAAGCTGACCGGTTCGATTTCAAAAACGGGTTGTACGATTATCTTCATTAACCAGATTCGTATGAAAATTGGGGTGATGTTTGGTAACCCTGAAACGACAACGGGCGGTAACGCGCTGAAATTCTACAGCTCGGTTCGTATGGATATTCGCCGTACTGGTGCGTTGAAAGATAAAGATGAAGTGGTCGGTAATGCGACGCGTGTGAAGATTGTGAAAAACAAAGTAGCGCCTCCTTTCAAAGTGGTTGAGTTCGATATTATTTACGGCGAAGGCATCTCGAAACATGGTGAGATTATCGATATGGGCGTGAAAGCTGAAATTATCGAGAAGTCAGGTGCATGGTATAGCTATGACAGCCAACGTATTGGCCAAGGTAAAGAGAATGTGCGCACCTTCCTGAAGGAGAATCCTGAAATCTCCGATGAGATTGAACGCAAAGTGCGTGAGCAAGCAGGCTTACTGGCGAAAGAGATGGAAGACCCATCGATTGCCGATAAAGCGGCGGCAGATGATGCGGAAGCGGTGGCTTAGTAATAAAGGCTGATAAACGCAAAAAGGGGTGTCAGATGACATCCCTTTTTTACATTTGGCTTTCACTTCTTAGGCTTTAACCTCATCAGAAGTTTTAGGCCATGAGAAGTAAAACCCTGCATAGCAGAGCGCTCCAAGCATTGCCATTATTGCCAAAGGCCCCAACTTCTCGGGCATGAAAGCTGCTAACAATGAAGATAGGCATACTGTTAAGCCCATAATTCCTGCCAACTTACTTTCATCTTGCAAGGATAATTGCGTTTTATATCCGCAATAAGCTGCAACTGAAGTTGTTAGTAATAATGGGGCAATGCCCAAGAACCCATTTAGCCAATTTCCAGGGTTTTGTGCCTGAAGAATGGCTAAAGCGAATGTAGCTAAAAAGCTGAGTGCAGCGTAAGCTGCGAAATTTTTGTCATGTTTCATCATTAAGATTTTTGGATGAATTCTTTTAGAAAAAATAATCTGTGACTCGCCTTTGCGAGAGAAAGACATTTTTCCCAAAAGAAAAAATGAATAAATAAAATCCCAAACAGTATAAAACATTGACCTATCAAATAAAAATGACAATTTAGTGACTATTACCAAAGGAGAATAACCATGTCACTTAGCGGAAAAACAGCACTTATTACGGGTTCAACCAGTGGGATCGGCCTAAGCCTCGCCCAGCATTTTGCGGGTTTGGGGGTGAATATCGTGATGAATGGCTTTGGCAATGCCGATGCGATTGAAGCGAACCGTAAGGCGTTGGAGGCCAAAGGCGTCAAAGCGATCTATTCTGGTGCCGATATGACCAAGCCTGAGCAGATTGAGGAACTGACGGAACTGGCGCTCAAGGAATTTGGAGCGGTGGATATTTTGGTCAATAATGCGGGTATCCAGCATGTACAGCCAATTGATGAATTTCCTGTTAGCAAATGGGATGCGATTATGGCGATCAATTTATCCTCATCTTTCCATACGATTCGTTTGTTAGCTCCGGCGATGAAAAAGCAAAATTGGGGGCGTATTATCAATATTGCCTCAGTGCATGGGCTTGTGGCCTCGCCTTATAAAGCGGCGTATGTCGCGGCGAAACACGGCATGATAGGGCTTACGAAAGTGGCTGCGCTTGATTTGGCTGATTACGGCATTACAGCGAATGCGATTTGCCCAGGCTATGTGAAAACTCCGCTCGTGGAGAAGCAAATTCCAGAGCAGGCCGCGGCGCATGGCATTTCTGAGGAGGAAGTGACGAAAAAAGTGTTTCTTAAAAATCACGCAATTAAGGACTTCGTAAAAGTTGAAGAAATTGCTGGTTTAGCCGAATTTTTATGTTCGGATGCAGCCGCAACTATGACTGGTATTGGTTTGCCGATGGATGCTGGTTGGTCTTCGCAATAAGCTTCAAGTTATGCGCTCACCCCTTTTTACACATAAACTATGTGAATTCTATGCGCTAAATTAAGGGTTATTAACTTTATCCGGTAATAGATATGCGTTTTATGCATATGTATCATGTGTTTTTCACAAATAAGTACTTGCAGCGAGCGTTTCCGAGCATTAAACTTATTTCAATAAAAAAAGGGGAAAACATGAATTACACTTTCAGCATCGCTAAACGAGCCATTTCAATAATCGTTCTTGTGGGCTTTGCGATGGTGTCCCTTTCTGCATGCTCTCCGAATAAAACCCAAGTGGGTAACTGGTGGTATGACCAGCAGTGGGAATCTGCAAGCGCTGGTGGCGGTACAGACCAATAGGGTTGGTTTTTTCCTAAATTATCAAAATTATAAAGTAATTTATTCCTGTGTGAGCAGGGTGATTTTATCTTCGGACTCATGCTCAAGTAGGTGGTTCAGTGCATCAATGTAGGCTTTGGCCGTTGCAACGAGCGTATCTGCATCCACTCCATGACCGCCAATTAAGTCACCATCTTCAGATTGCAAGCGAACAGTGACACGTGCTTGCGCATCCGTACCGCCGGTAACAGCGTGAACTTGGTAAAGTTCTAGGCGTGATTTATGGTGAACCAGTTGCCGGATGGCTTTGAAGATAGCATCGACTGGGCCGTTACCCTCAATGCGAGCGGTTTTACGCTCTCCACCGACAGACAAAGTCATCTCAGCAATTTGCTCGCCTTCGGTGCCGCAATTGATAAGCAATTTATGTAACTGTATCGCGTCATCAGAATCCATTCCGGCATTGATGAGTGCGCGAATATCGGCGTCGTAAATTTCTTTTTTCTTATCGGCCAGTTCTTTGAAACGAAGGAACGCATCCTCCAATGCATTATCACCAAGGTCAAAGCCCATTTCTTCTAAGCGGTCTTTAAATGCGTGGCGACCAGAATGTTTACCGAGCACGAGGTTGGTTTTCTTTAAGCCAACCGATTCTGGCGTCATGATCTCGTAGGTACCTGCATGTTTGAGCATACCATCTTGGTGGATACCGGATTCATGCGCGAAAGCATTTACGCCAACAATGGCTTTATTAGATTGCACTTTTTGGCCGGTGATAGTTTGAATTAAACGGCTTGCACGCATGATGTAGCTGGCATCAACATCGCACTGGATGTCATCAAATTGATCTTTTCGTGTTTTAAGTGCCATCACGACTTCTTCCAACGAGGTATTACCCGCGCGTTCACCGATACCGTTAATGGTGACTTCAGCTTGGCGCGCCCCTGCACCGATGGCTGCTAGCGTGTTTGCCGTGGCAAGGCCAAGATCGTTTTGCCCGTGGAAGGAGAAGATGGCTTGATCGGAATTTGGGACACGTTCAATTACAGTGCGGAACATCTCTGCAATATCGTCAGGTGTGCCATAACCCACTGTATCAGGAAGGTTAATCGTCGTAGCACCGGCTTTAATCGCCGTTTCGACTGCTTGGCAAAGATAATCATGCCCTGTGCGGGTTGCATCCATGGCCGACCATTCCACATCATCCGTATAATTACGGGCGAGCGAGACGGTGGATTGGATCATCTCCAGCACTTCCGCTTCGGTTTTCTTAAATTGATATTCCAGATGGATTGGGCTGGTGGACATAAACGTGTGGATACGTGGCTTTTTCGCGGGCTTCACAGCTTCAGCAGCGCGTTCAATATCAGCGGTTTTAGCGCGAGCGAGCGAGCAGATAGTCGCATTTTCTGTGCGCTCAGCAATGGCTTTGATGGATTCAAAATCACCATTTGAGGCCATGGCAAAGCCGGCCTCAATCACATCGACCTTCATGGTGTCGAGTAGCTCGGCCACCATAAGTTTTTCCTCTAAATTCATAGAGAAACCAGGAGACTGCTCGCCATCGCGAAGCGTCGTATCAAAAATAGTAATTTTATCAGCCATCGGAGCACTATAACGCTGCCGCACGACTTGTCATCCCACAAAGAGCCGTCCACACAAACAAAAACACCACCCCTGGGAGGGTGGTGTTCTCGGTAAATTTGTATTCAATTCTTGAAACAATCGCTCAGATCTCGCTGAACGATTGTTTACTTTCATCATGTTCATCATTGGCAAAGTAGTTCAACATTGATGAACCCATCATTACCTGGTGTGCCAGGAGGGCTATTAGAGAATCTACTTGAATGATTGCCATTCAAGATAAACCGTACTCTTTGCCCCGTTGGATGTTCATACCAATGTTGAGTAGTGGTGCTGCCATTATCAAGTTTGAAACCATATTGAATGATTTCATTGTTGACGATGTCAACATTCAGCTCAATTGGATAATCAATACCTTCAGAAGGTATTGTGTAGCGTTCGCTACAACTGTTATCCAAAAACACTTTGCCCGTGCTTAGGAACACTTTAACTGTTCCAACACCAGTACTATTACTTGTACTGGTGCCACCAAGGACATTCACAAGGTCGTTATATTCACCGTGGTAGAACCCCACCACAGATAACACAACTGCTTGCTCACATTCCAGAAATATCTGGGTGTTTGCCATTGCACCTGCAATTGGAACGGTAAAGCTTCCGCTTGAGGTAACGAAAAGTACTTCAGTACCGTTTAGCGTATCAATGACTAACGTCTGATTGTTCATAAGAATAATCTCGCCATTGAATACTAGTACTTCGGTTCCCACCGGTGCGCCTTGAAATGCAGAACCAAGGGAAACAAGATCGCAATTCAATGCGTTTTGCAATTCTTGAATCTGATTCGTCAGACTTGGCGCTGTGTTACATGCCAAACGAAGTTCACCCCCACCATTTTGCAATGGCACGATGTAAGGTAAGTTATCAATAACAACAGTAGTAAGGTCACCGTTCAGTGTATCGAGCACGAGAATTCCTTCTCCCACAATATCGATTGCACTTGCAGATGGTACTACTGGGTTATCGACCGGAGCTGAGCCATAGGCTTGCTCCAACACTAATGGACAATTTCCTAAAGCATCCCATGCTGCAAGAAATTGCGGCATTTCGTTGGTTAAAGAACCAATAGGACTTCCACATTCCAATCGAAGTTGGCCGCTAAGGCTTTCCTCAAAAGGAACGATGCGAATAGCCCCGTTATTGATGATAACATCGGTTTCGTTGCCGATACCTTCTGTTGCATTGATGGTGAGGGTGTAAATCCCACCAAGATCAATGGTGTTTGCATCAACCAGTGTCACTGGTGTTCCCGCAGAAATGTCAACGCTTCCTCCTGCTGGAGGAAAGATCGTGACATCCTGTTGAATCAATAACTGGCAGTTTCCAGCATTGTCCCAATCGTCATTAACCAAGTTAATTTGATTGGTTAGGACTCCAGGTGCGCCTTCGCAGACGAACCAAAGTTGTCCGATTACTTCTGAACCAAATGCGACGGTGAATGGTTGTGCTGATGGTCCGATTCGAACTTCAGTTTCAACCCCTTCTCCAGCAATTGCATTTATTGCTAGAACGTAAGTTCCATCAAAAACAATGCCAGTGCTGATGAGTTCAATTGTCACACCTGCTGTGAAGGATGGTCCTCCATCAATCTGCACGTTCTCTTGCAAAAGCAAGTTACAGCTACCGAGAGTGGTGTTCCATTCGGTTAATAGGCCAGCTTGATCATTTGTAAGCGTGCCGTTAGGCTGCTGACAAACAAACCTTGGTTGGCTGGTAAATGTTTCCACGAATGGGATGCTGAAAGCCTCTCCATTCAAAGTAAAAACAGTCACCGTTCCTTCGCCGTCAACGTCATTAACCACGAGAGTGTGAACTCCCAAGTCAATTTGGTTGGCGGCAGGAAAACCGACAGGTTGACCTGCTGGAACCAAGATGTTTGCAAAACCTGGTCTAATAATTTCAAACTCAGACTGGACAACTATGTCACAGTTTGGGTTTGCCAAAACTTCGCTCTGCATTGCTGGCAGTTCATTCATCAACATACCCGGAGGCATGATGACCTCCTCTTCGAGGCAATCTAAAACAATCGGCTGATCGCCTAGATTGTCGACTGCTTTGAGAGTAACCTGGATGTCAGAGTTGCCCCAGCTTACGTTGGTTTTTACTCCATTCAAAAAGCCGGTTTCGGAATTAGTTTCCGTTGAAAGTTCAACAGAAATTCCACCAATAACCATTAATCGGTTTTTCAACTCAACAGGTGTTCCCACAGGGAAATTGTTGAATTCAGCTCCGAGAGCCAAGAAAGTTCCTGTATTGCAGGAAACATTGCTACGAAATACGTCGTAGCGGTCTATGTTATCTTCAACCTCTTTATTACAAGAGGTGAGAACAAACATTCCTAAAATTGCGATGATGGCCATAAGGGCCTTAAAATTTTTCATGATAAATATGGATTTAAAGTTCACAGCTGGTTGAAATTTTTTCAGCCATGAATTGTGGATTACATAAATAAATATAATTAAAGTGCGCGTGTCCGAAGATCCTAGCGCGAGTCGTTCTATACAGTACGTGTGAAAGTCCAAATTCCCAGTTGGGCTTTCTTCAATAATAATCAGGTGAGAGGTAGTTATCCTCTAACGTGATCTACAGGGTTTTCCGCCGAAGCGAAATTCCAGTAAAACACAAAAATACCCCTTTAGTATACGCGTCAAAGGTTGCAGTTTTGTGACAGTTTTTTCTTCTGTTTTTTAGGGGTTTAGCCTTACGCAACGTGGCGTTTGAGCGGTTGTTGGCTGCGAGGGCCCATTTGCTGGATGATATCGGCGGCGCAAGCACTGCCTAATTCTCCGGCTTTGGTGAAGTCCCAACCTTGCGTTAGCCCGTAAAGAACGCCTGCTGCATAGAGGTCGCCAGCGCCGGTGAGGTCTAACACGCGATCTTCGATTTTTGCGGGGGCGACTTCAAAGCTGTTGCCGCCATTCATGATGATCGAGCCGAACTCGCCACGCGTCGTGCAGAGGGTTTCTACTTGGCCTGCGAACATCTCCATATTTTCTTTGAGCGTTGGTTGTTCACCTAGAGAGATCATCTCGCCTTCATTGGCGAAGAGAATATCCACATAGTCGCGGATGAGCGCTTTGAACTCGTCACGGTGACGGTCCACGCAGAACACGTCTGAAAGCGAGAAGGCCACTTTTGTGCCCGCTTGTTTTGCTACTTCCACTGCTTGGCGGATGGCTTGTTTAGCTGGTTCAGCATCCCATAGGTAACCTTCAATTAACATGACTTGTGCGTTTTTGATGAGCTCAATATCAATATCTTCAGGCGAAATTTCTGCACAGGCACCGATATAGGTGTTCATGGTGCGCTCGCCATCGGGGGTGACGGAGATAAGGCAGCGAGCCGTCGGCTTACCGCTTGTTGCAGCTGGAGTCGGGAAGTTAATACCGATAGATTCCATACCGTCACGGAAAGAGGCTCCCAACTGGTCGTTACGCACTTTACCGATGAAAGCTGTGCGAGCGCCAAGTTGGGCGATACCGGCGAGTGAGTTAGCGACCGAACCGCCTGACATTTCCGTTTTATTACCCATTTTTGCATAGAGGGTTTCAGCCTGTTGTTCGTCGATCAATGCCATAGTGCCTTTGACCATGCCTTCTTCAGCGATGAAGCTTTCTTCGCAATGGCTGAGTACATCAACGATAGCGTTGCCGATTCCGGTCACATGGTATTTGCGTTCTGTCATGATAGGTCTTTCTGCTTATGAGGTGAGTTTATAAACTTCGCTTCCGCCAAGAATGGTGCGGATGGCGCGGCCTTTGATGGGTGTGTCGTCAAAGGGTGAGTTTTTGGATTTGCTGGCAAATTCTTTCGGATTGATGATCCAATCGACATCGACATCAATCAGCGTGAGATCAGCCGCAGCGCCTTTGACGAGGCGACCCGCAGGGAGTTTCAAAATATTAGCCGGTTTATCGGTCATTTTGCTGATCACTTCCATCAGTTTCATTTCGCCGCGATGGTAAAGATCGAGTGAGAGCGGAAGGATCGTTTCCAAGCCGACAATACCGAAGGCCGCTTCAGAAATTGGCACGCGCTTAGATTCTTGATCATGTGGGGCATGGTCGGTGGCGATGGCGTCGATCGTTCCATCTTTAAGCCCTTCAATCACGGCGAGTTTATCTTTATCGGCGCGTAGCGGTGGGTTCATTTTGGTGAATGTATGGTAATGCAGGCATGCTTCATCGGTTAGATGAAAATGATGCGGCGCAGCTTCACAGGTTACGGGTAGGCCTTCTTCCTTCGCGCGGCGTACGGCTTCAATCGCTTCGGCTGTGGAGATATGCAATACGTGATATTTCGCACCGGTGAGGCGTACGAGTTGAATATCGCGATCGACAATCACGGCTTCCGATGCGTTGGGAACCCCTTTTAAGCCAAGCTTGGTGGCAACAGGGCCTTCATTAATGCAGCCACCGTTGGAAAGGTTCAAATCTTCCGCATGCTGGCCAACTGGTACATCAAGTTCGCGCGCATAGGTAAGCGCTTGGCGCATCAGCTGTGCGTTCATCACGGGTAGGCCATCATCGGTAAAGGCAACGGCACCGGCCTTTGAAAGTAAGCCCATTTCAGTCAAACGTTCGCCCTTCATGCCTTTACTAATGGCGGCATAAGGGTGGATACGGCAATAGCCCGTTTCGCGCGCTTGTTTGAGCAGAAATTCTAGTACCGCTACATCGTCAATCACAGGATCGGTATTGGGCATGGTGGAGACGGAGGTCACACCGCCAGCAGCGGCTGAAAGGCTACCAGATTCAATCGTTTCTTTATATTCTTGCCCCGGCTCGCGGAAATGCACTTGAATATCAATGAGGCCGGGCGTTAGTAAATGACCTTCGCAATCCACCACTTCAGCACCATCAGGCGTTGAACCATCCATGAATAGGCCTTCACCAAAATCAGCAATTTTGCCATCTTCAATCAAGAGTGAACCCGTCGCATCCAGATTCGTCGCCGGATCCATTAAGCGCGCATTCTTATAAACGGTACGGCCTGAATGTTTGGCAGGTTTGGTGAAATGTTGTTTGCTCATAAGTTACTCTCCAACACTTCCAATACAGCTTGGCGTATAGCGACGCCCATTTCTACCTGATCAAGAATAAGGCTACGGTCTAGATCATCTGCGAGTTCGGTATCAATCTCGACACCGCGATTAATCGGGCCGGGATGCATCACTAATGCACCGGGTTTTGCCAGTTTCAGTTTCGCTTCGGTTAGGCCGAAAAATTCGAAATATTCGCGAACGCTTGGCACGGCCATGCTGGCTTGCATGCGTTCCATCTGAATGCGAAGCATCATCACAATGTCACAATCTTTAATGCCATCTTCCAAATTGTAATAAGGCGTGGCACCGAGCGTTTCCGGTGCAGTTGGCATAAGCGTTGCCGGAGCGATCATCCGCACTTCTGCGCCCATTTTATTCAAGAGTAAAATGTTGGAGCGCGCAACGCGGCTATTTACGATATCGCCACAAATGGCCACTTTTAAGCCTTTAAGCGAGCCTTTCTTCTGGCGGATGGTAAGCGCATCAAGCAAGGCTTGGGTAGGGTGTTCATGGCTGCCATCGCCTGCATTAATCACCGCGCCTTCGACCTTTTCAGCCAATAGATGAACCGCGCCAGATTCACCGTGGCGAACCACGATATAATCAGGGCACATGGCGTTAAGCGTCATAGCGGTATCGATCAGCGTTTCGCCTTTCTTCACACTAGAAGAACCGACTGTCATGTTAATCACATCGGCGCCAAGGCGTTTTCCGGCGAGTTCAAAACTCGTACGAGTACGCGTCGAATTTTCAAAGAATAAGTTGATAACGGTGCGCCCGCGCAAGATAGGATGTTTTTTATCCGCCCGCTTATTGCGCTTTACATATTGCTCGGCTGTATCAAGGATAGCTTCAATATCAGAAGCGCTGAGCTCCTCAATGCCCAAAAGATTGCTTTGCGAGAAATGAGACGCGTTTTTATCTTTTTTTGCTTCTGAGCTCATATTGCCTGTCATTTGTTTTGCACTTGGCTGCGCATCCTTATACTAATTGGGTATGAAAACACAAACATTTTCCCGTATTTTGGCTTCAGGTATTTTGTTAGCTGGGTTGACTGCGTGCGATGCACGCCCCCGTTCGCAAATAGACCCCAATAGCAGAGGAGCACTTTCGATCCTAGATGCATTGACGAAAGACGGGCCTGAAGTGGGTGGTGTGGGAGATGCATTATTGGTGAGTGCGCGCAAAGCCGAACAGTCAAAAGATTATAATCGTGCGGTGCAGTTCTATCAGCAATTATCAGATAAATACCCGAATAACCTAGAATATCAGCTTGGTTTTGCCGATAATTTACGCCGCATCAATAAAGTGGATGAATCAGTTACAATTTATGATGTGATTTTGCGTCGTAACCCGCGCCATATCGGGGCGATGGAAGGTAAAGGCTTGGCTTTAGTGACAAAAGGTGATTTTGGCGCGGCGAGCAATATATTAGAAACAGTGATTAAACTTGATAGTAATCGCTGGCGAGCGCTCAATGGCGTGGGGCTTTTATTTGTTGCTAAATCCATGCCGAATGAAGCCGTCTCTTATTTCGATGCAGCGCTTCGCGTAAAGCCTGATCATCCTACGGTATTAAATAATGTCGGGCTAACGCTTGCATTGAATGGGGATTATGCGCGGGCAGCGCAAAGTTTGAACCGTGCGAGCGGCCGTGTGAAAGCAAAGTCGGCTGAGCGCCAGCAGATTGATTTAAATTTAGCGTTAGTATTAGGTCTTTCTGGCGATACAAAACGGGCAGAGCAAGTGGCGAGTAGGCATTTACAAGGCGCAGCTTTACAAAATAATTTGGGCTTTTATGCGCAGCTCTCAGGCGATGACAAATTGGCGAAAGCTTACTTAAACTCGGCTCTTTCTGGTAGCAAAACCTTTTACAAGCGCGCGTGGGAAAATTTGGAGAATGTGAATTAATTTTTTTATTGCCCCCGCTTCGGTTTGCTAACCTCGCGATAGGCGACGCTCCGCTTGCTCATGGCTGG
>CAZZJS010000007.1:0-64076 GCA_964654855.1 uncultured Rickettsiales bacterium | reverse complement strand
GGTCGGCCTACTGGCCTCCCTTCTTTTTCGCCTTGACCCAAAGGGCTTCCATTTCATCCAGTGTTGAGTGCTCGGTAATATTGGGTTCAATCGTGCGAAAGCGTTTTTCGAATTTTTGGTTGGCGCGGCGTAAGGCCGTTTCGGCATCCACTTTCACATGGCGGGCGACATTGACGATGGCGAAGAGCAAATCGCCGAGCTCTTCTTCAATATTCTCGGCGTCTTTATTGGTGATTGCTTGATTTAATTCGCTAATTTCTTCCTGCACTTTATCGAATACTGGCGCGAGTTCGGGCCAATCAAATCCTTGCTTACTGGCTTTCTTGCCAAGTTTTTGTGCGCGTAGCAGGGCAGGGAAGTTGGCGGGAATATCATCCATTGCTGACGTATGGCCTTTGGATTTTTTCTCCTCTGCCTTTATCGCATCCCAATTATCGACCTGATCATCGGCGCTTTTAATGCCGGCTTGCTCGCCGAAAACATGGGGATGGCGCGAGACCATTTTCTCGTTAATTCCTGAAGCGACCTGTTCGAAATTAAATAGTCCGGCTTCGTCAGCCATTTGCGAATGGAAGACCACTTGTAAGAGTAAATCGCCGAGTTCCTCCTTCAATGCCACCATATCATCGCGTTCAATCGCATCGGCCACTTCATAGGCCTCTTCCAGTGTGTAGGGGGCGATGCTGGCGAAATCTTGTTCTACATCCCACGGGCAGCCGCCATTCGGGTCACGCAGTTTCGCCATAATCTCTAGAAGTCGCTTGGTTTCTTGCATTTTATGCCTTGTCTGTTAGTTAAAAGCGTTATGACAGAAACTGCACTCAAATCCAAGCCCATAGGCGCTTATCCGACCGTAGAAGCTAACCCCGATTTCGCGAAAATTGAGGAGAAAATTTTAGACGGATGGAAGGCGCAAGAGGCGTTCCAAAGCTCAATTGATAATCGCTCAAGCGCGGATGAATTCGTATTTTACGATGGCCCCCCCTTTGCCAATGGCCTGCCGCATTACGGCCATTTATTGACCGGTTATGTGAAGGATAGTGTCGCGCGTTATCAGACCATGAAAGGCAAACGTGTGGAGCGTCGCTTCGGTTGGGATTGCCACGGTTTGCCCGCAGAAATGGGTGCGGAAAAAGAGCTTAAAATTTCGGGTCGCAAAGCGATTGAAGAATTCGGCATCGATAAATTTAACGAGCATTGCCGTAGCTCGGTGATGAAATATGCAGGCGATTGGGAGACCTATGTTGATCGCCAAGCGCGCTGGGTTGATTTCGCTGGCGATTATAAAACCATGGATACGAACTTCATGGAATCCGTCATTTGGGCGTTTAAACAGCTCTATGATAAAGGCCTGATCTATCAATCACACCGCGTGATGCCCTATAGCTGGGCCGCAGAAACACCGCTTTCAAATTTTGAGACGAAGCTAGATAATAGCTATCGCAACCGGACGGATAAAGCCGTGACGGTGAAGTTTAAGCTGAAGACTTTACCTGAAGAAATTGCTGGGTTCTGGGATGAGGCTTATTTGTTAGCTTGGACCACTACACCTTGGACATTACCTAGTAATCTGGCTTTAGCCGCCTCTAAAGATATTGAATATTATGCGATTGAAGTGGAAGGTGAAGTCTTAATAGCTACCAGTGATGTTTTGAATCACATGGTTGATCCAGAAAATTATGATGGAGCGCATGGCGCTATCGAAGGTAAAAATCTTGTAGGCCTCGAATACGAACCTCTCTTTCCTTATTTCGCCGATCACCCTAATGCGTTCCGCGTTTTGGATGGTTCTAGCTTTATTGAAGAAGGCTCTGGCACGGGCATCGTGCATATGTCGCCAGGCTTTGGTGAGGATGATCAGCGCGTCTGCGCCGAGAATGATATTTCCGTTGTCGTCCCCGTCGATGAAAAAGGCCGTTATACGGAGGAGCTTTTTGATATTGAAGGCGATGCGCCGATTAAATTAGCGGGCTTAAATGTGATCGCGCAAACCGAAGGCCAGTGTGAGGGCGAGCCTTACACGCCGGAGCAGCTTGCTAAATATGGCCTCGCTAATTTGCGTATTATTAATTGGCTGAAAATGACGGGCGCGCTCGTCAAACAAGAAGATTATAACCATAATTACCCGCATTGCTGGCGGACCGATATGCCGCTGATTTATCGCGCCATGCCGAGCTGGTATGTGGAGGTGACGAAAATTCGTGACCGCGCGGTGGAACTGAACCGTCAAATTAACTGGATTCCCGAACATATCGGCCCCGGCCAGATGGAACATATGCTGGCGACGGCACCGGATTGGAGCATCTCGCGTAACCGTTTCTGGGGTACGCCGATTCCGATTTGGGAGAAGCAAGATGATTCTGGCGAGCGCAAAGCCTTTGGCTCGATTGCCGAGTTGGAGGAGTTTTTTGGGCAGGAAGTCAAAGACTTACACCGCCCCTATATTGATGAACTGACGACCGCAAAAGATGGCAGCAAGTGGCAGCGCGTGAGCGATGTGTTTGATTGCTGGTTCGAAAGTGGCTCCATGCCATTCGCGCAAGTGCATTATCCGTTTGAGAATAAAGAATGGTTTGAGACGCATTTTCCGGCTGATTTTATTACCGAATATGTCGGTCAAACGCGCGGTTGGTTTAATACGCTCATTATGCTGGCGACGGCTTTATTCGATAAGCCACCGTTTAAAAATTGTATTTGTCACGGCGTGGTTTTGGATAGTGAAACGGGATTAAAATATTCCAAGCGTTTGAAGAATTATAAAAACCCGCTCGAAGTGATTGACCAATTTGGTGCCGATGCGCTGCGTTGGTTGATGATGGATTCGCCGGTGATGCGCGGCCATGATTTATCGGTGGATCCCGAAGGTAAATTTATTCGCGACGTGGTGCGCCTGCATATTAAACCGATTTGGAATGCATATAATTTCTTCACCCTTTACGCGAATGCGGATGGGGTGCAGGCGGAATTTAATACCTCCTCCGATAATTTAATGGATCGCTATATTCTGGCTAAATGCCGTGAGGCGGTAGAGAAGATTGAGGCTGGTTTAGATGCTTACGATACGCCGACTGCCTGCGGCGCGGTTTCTGAATTTTTCGAGGTATTAAATAACTGGTATATTCGCCGAAATAAAGAGCGCTTCTGGAATGAAAGTAATACCGGAACCGACATGGAAGCTTATAACACATTATATTCCGTCATGGTGACGATGTGCAAAGCGGCAGCGCCACTATTACCGCTTACATTGGAAGAAATATATTCTGGTTTAGTGGGTGGTGAGTCTGTGCATTTAGCTGATTTTCCAGATGTTTCCGCACTGCCTTCGGAGGTGAATTTAATTGCTGATATGGACCGCGTGCGTGACGTTTGTAATACTGCGCTATCTGTTCGTAGCAAGCAAAACAAGCGCGTAAGACAGCCATTAAATGAATTAAGACTTGAAGGGTTTAATGCTGCTTCAATCGCAAAGTTTGGTGAACATCTCATTTGTGACGAAGTGAATGTTAAAAAAGTGGTTAGTCACAACACTGATATTGCGGAGATTGCGGAGATTAGATTGCAACCTAACAACAAATTATTGGGCAAGCGTTTGCCACAGATGATGAAGCAAATTATTCCTGCCTGTAAAAAAGGTGAGTGGAAAGCTGCCTCAAATGATACGGTTGAGGTGTGTGGTGAAATTCTCGAACGTAATGAATACGACATTCAATTTGTACCGAATGATAAATTTAAAGACTCAGCCGCCGCTCTCTCAACCAACGATGCGCTAGTGGTGCTGGATTTAGAGATTACGCCAGAGCTGGCGGCAGAAGGTCTAGCACGTGACTTTGTGCGTATGGTGCAAGAAGCGCGTAAAAATGCCGATCTTCATGTGAGCAACCGTATTGCTCTGCAAGTGCAGGCATCGGGTGCGGCGGCGGCAGCCATTGAAGCCAATAAAGATTATATCTCTGATCAAGTGCTAGCGACTTCGTTAGAGCTTGTGGATGTGGATACAAAACACCGTTTCGAGCAAGAGCTGATGAGCGAAGCGGTAGTATTTGGGTTTAGCGTGGTTTAACGGCTAAGCGATTGTGCAGAAGAACCTACCGCTAACGTTTGTGGCGGTCTTTGCTTTGCTTCTTCAATCCGCGCTAGATTTGCAGCTGTTACTGTATCAGTAAACATTTTGCGTTCGTCTGTTTCAATAGCTAAATCAGTGGACGTTTTGGCGCCTTTTTCTGATAATAAATCAATAACTTCTGCGGAAGGTTGCATTCCCTGCATCTGTTTTTTAGCATACCCAAGCGTTGCCAAAGCAGATGGATTCTGCGCGACATCTAGCAGAGTATGTTCTGTACCAGGTATCGTTTCGTTTAAGGCTGCTGCTCCGTATTTTTGAGTAAAGTTATTAATTTTCTTTTCGATGGAGCCGGAGATTGTATTTTCTACAGGCTTTATTGCCCTTGTCAGTGGGTTTGAGTTCGAATTAAAGCTAGCATTAATTTGTAACTCATTGGCCAGTCTTTTTATATCTTTGGCGAAGTTCGGGTCTGTAGTTTTTTGTGGAGGAAAAAGTTCGTTGAAGTTTTTACCACCCTTCTCAATAATCGTCTTTGCGGTTTGTGGAAAACGCGTTCCTCTTTCTGCGAAAGGATTTGTGAGCTCAAACGCTACTTTGAGATTTTGAGTAATATCTAACAGGGTTCTTTTATTATCAATCGGGGTATTTAGCACTTTTGGGCCGTGTTCTTCAACGAGCTTTGTGATTCGTAGTGCAAACTCAGCATCTTGATTTTTTGATTTAGACAAAAGACTTAAAATTCCAATTCCATTGCCGAGCTGGCTTGTTTGCATGTCAACAACCAGACGCTGCAATTGTTTTTGCACTTTATTATCTACCATAATCTTCTACTCCTGCTATATGAACGGATATTAACATATAAATATTACGGTTTGATTAATGTTCGGCAAAAACTCCATTCGTCCACCTGAAAAGGGAGATGGCTCTACGCTGCTGGTGCAGGAGATCTTTCCGACCGTGCAGGGCGAGGGGCCGCATACGGGGCAGGCGAGCGTATTTGTGCGGTTGGGCGGCTGTAACCTCGCTTGCGATTTTTGTGATACGGAATTTGAGAGTTTTAGCGAGGTTGCGATTGATGAGATTGTCGATTGTGTCGAGGATTTCGCCGAAGATGGCCGCAAGCTAGTCGTGATAACTGGTGGTGAGCCGTTGCGGCAGAATATTATTGCGCTGTGTGAGTTGCTGCTGGAAGAAGGCTTTATGCCACAGATTGAAACCAATGGCACGCTCTGGCGTGATTTGCCTGCGGGAGTGGAAGTGATTTGCTCGCCAAAAGCCACAAATGGGAAATATCATGCGTTGCGCCCTGATATAGTCCCGCGCATTACAGCGGTGAAATTCATACTTTCCAAATCGCATGAACCTTATACGATTGTGCCTGAGATTGCGGCTGGCTTGCCTATTTGGTTGCAGCCAATGGATGAATATGACGAGGCGAAGAACAAAGCCAATTTAGACTATGCATTGGAATTGGCAGAGCGCCACGGCTATAAAGTGTCGATTCAAACGCATAAAATTGCGGGAATTGATTAACCCTATAGATAGCGGCTATTTTCTGTCTTTGACCATTCTTTGTGTTGCTCATATTTCATCATTTTCTGATAGACTTTTTTGCGTAATCTCTCCAAACCAGCGCGGCGGATTTCTTCTTCTTCTTTGATAGCAGCTTGTGCGTAAAACATCATATTGCTCGTAGTCATTTTATTACCCTTTAGTTTATGTTACGTGTATCGTTGGTACGATTGTCTCTATAAAACTGTTCGAAACTAATAAGAAAAACATTACAATAAACTGAAAGAAATGATGAAAGAGAAAGCGGTATTATTACTCTCCGGCGGGCTAGATTCGGCGACAGTGGGCGCGATGGCAAAAGCCGGACAATATGAGTTATATGCCATTTCTTTTCGTTATGGTCAGCGCCATTTGGTGGAGCTTGAGGCAGCAGCACGTGTGGCTAAAACTCTTGGTGTTAAAGAACATAAAATCGCCGATATTGATTTGCGCCTGTTTGGTGGCTCGGCGCTGACAGATGAGATTGCCGTGCCCAAAGACCGTGACGAAGCAACCATGGCGGCGGATATCCCGATTACTTATGTACCTGCGCGTAACACGATTTTTCTCTCCTTTGCACTGGCTTATGCAGAAGTGCTGGATGCGCGCGATATTTTTATTGGTGTGAATGCGGTGGATTATTCGGGCTATCCGGATTGTCGTCCGGAATTTATTCAAAGCTTTGAGCAGACAGCGAATTTAGCGACGGCTTATGGCGTGAGTGGCGGTGATAAGATTACCATTCATTCTCCGTTAATTGAGATGACAAAAGCCGAAATTATTAAAGCAGGTACGGAACTCGGCGTCGATTATAGCCAAACGATTAGTTGTTATGATCCTGCCGATAATGGCGCCGCTTGCGGCCATTGTGATAGTTGCCAGCTTCGCGCCAAAGGCTTTGCGGATGCAGGGGTTGCGGATCCAACGATTTATATTTGATTGCGCCCTGTCGCAATTACTATCGCTCCAGTTACGCGACGCTTCGCTTTCTATTTCGGGCTTTGTGGTGTTGCTAACGGCACTTTGCTGGCTTTACGCAGGTTATTTGCGACGCGGATACGGTCTATGAAATACAGGCTCACGCCTCCCCAGATGAAGCCGTATGAAATCCAACCGATTTGGTTCACGGGTTCTTTGTAGAGATAATAGCCTAGCAAAAATTGAATGGTAGGGCCGATAAATTGTAGCATTCCCATGACACTATAGGGCAGCTTTTGTGCGGCCATCGCAAAGAGGATGAGTGGGATGCCCGTTGCGATACCGCCGCCTGCGAGGAAAAGCCAATCAGCGGTTTGCAAGGTGAGGTCGCTCTCCGCGCGCAACGTATAGGCAAAGACGAGCGCAGGTAATAGTACCACAGCGCTTTCCATCATTGAAAATTGTGTGGCATTAACGGTGACAATCTTTTTAATCGCACCATAAATGCAAAAACTAGTCGCTAAGGTAAGGGCAATCCACGGGAAATGGTCGCCATAGCCAATCTGAATGGCGACACCAATCATAGCGAGGATAAAGGCAATTTTAAGCAATTTAGGGAAGGGTTCGCGGAAAATGAGTACACCGACAGCCACCGATAAAAGCGGATTGATGAAATAGGCGAGGCTAGTTTCAATAATCCGTTCAATATTCATGGCGTAAATATAGACCCACCAATTAGCCGACATTAAAATACCGGTGATAATGGCGAGCATCCAATCGCGCTTTGTCACTTTCTGGCTGAATTGTTTACCAATCAAAACTCGCGCACCCATGATGGCAATGTAAAAGACGAATGACCAAATGATACGATGCACCAAGGTTTCCAGCGCATCGATATGGGAGAGAAATTTCCAGTAAATTGGAAATAATCCCCATAAGCTGTAACAGCCAATGGCAGGCAGTAAGCCTGTTTTATCGATGGGTTTGGACTGAGTGTTCATAGGTATCAGCTATCCTGCTTATATTCTTTTAGCTAGCGAATAATGTACGATTTGGCTAATGAAGGGATATGTCTGATGAAATTTATGAAAACCTAACCCAATTAGGTGGAAAAACAGTGCTCCCTGCATCGCCGGAAGAAGCCGTGCTGGAGCGAGTGGATAACCCGCATACGGATAAAGATTACTGTGTGCGCTTTAGTTGCCCAGAATTTACGTCGCTTTGCCCGCTGACAGGGCAACCGGATTTCGCACATCTGGTGATTGATTATGTGCCGCAGCTTTATCTAGTAGAAAGTAAATCGCTGAAATTGTTTCTTGGTTCATTTCGTAATCATGGTGATTTTCATGAGGCGTGCACCATTAGCATTGCCAAACGCCTAGAAGAAATCACCGTACCAAAATGGTTGCGCATTGCAGGATATTGGTACCCACGCGGTGGTATTCCAATTGATATTTTCTATCAAAGCGATGAGGCACCTAAAGGTGTATGGATTCCTGAAGCGGGTGTAGAAAACTATAAAGGGCGCGGATAGTATTTAATTGTCCCCGCTTGGCCTACTGGCTTCGCGATAGACGACACTTCATTTGCTCATGGTTGCGCTTGTCTACTGACTCACGAAATTAATTAAGCGCTGAATTTCTTTTTAAATTCATCGGCCATATTGGTGAAAGGGCCACTTAATGGGGTCGCGCTTTCAGAGGCAGCTTTAAAAAGCATTTCAGACATTTTCGATGATTGTTTAAAGAAACTATCGAAATTATTTTTCATCATTTTATTCTGAATTTCGAACATATCGCTCATGGTGCGGCAGCTGAAAAATTCTTTCGAAAGTGTCATATTTTCGGAGAAATTTTTATTGGCGAATTTCATCATTTCTTCTGTCATAGTTTGAGTCATTTTTGCTGTTGCGCTATTTGATTCTATCGCTGCGTTTATCGCCTCATTATTTTGTGCGAATGACTCTGTTTTTGCTGAAGATTTATTATTTGATTTTGCCGAAGAAGTTTTCTTCGCATTAGGCTTTTTAGGTGCTGCCTTTTTAGCTGTTATTTTCTTCTTCTTTGCAGCAGAAGTTGGCTTTGCTTTTTTCACCTTATTTTTACTGCCAGCAGGACGCCCACGGCCACGTTTAGCGGCAGGCTTTGCCGCAGCTTTCTTTTTTGCTGTAGGTTTTTTGAGTTCGGTTACCGTCTCTTCTTTTTCCAGTTCTTCTGCCGGAGTGGCAATACGAATTTCCATCGGTTGAGGTGCAATCGCAGAGGGTTGCATCTTACTAGCGGCGTAATTTATTTTTGTTTCTCCAACCATCGGGGACTCTCCTACGTAAAAAATATATTAATGGTGCATTGCAAAATAAGTGAAGATTTATGTAGCATTGCTTATCTGAATTGTATAGCAAAAAGCGAAGATAAAATTCTTAATTTGGAGCAATAAATGAGCATTAAAATTTGTGGAATCCCCAATTGTAATACGGTTAAAAAAGCCCGCAATTATTTGGAAGAAAATAATATCGAATATGAGTTTCATGATTTTAAAAAACACGGAACCGATGCGACTGAATTAAAACAATGGTGTGAAAAATTTGGTTGGGAAAAAGTGATTAATCGCGCGGGTATGACGTGGCGTAAATTAGATGATGCGACTAAAGAAAGTATAAAAGGCGATGCGCAGGCGATTGCATTAGCGCAGGAAAAATCGAGCATTATTAAGCGCCCTGTTATGGTGATTGATGGTGAGGCCAAAACGCTTGGTTTTAAAGAAGATGAGTATAAGGCACTGTTTGGTTAATTTTTGATTGCCCCCGCTCGCCCTACTTGGCTCGCGATAGGCGACGCTTCGCTTGCTCATGGCTGGGTTGGCCTAGTGGCCTTTATCCTTTCTTCTGGTTGAAAAACCCGAACTTCTGCCCTATCTACATGGCATGGATATTACTTCGCATGAAGGTGTTGGCACCACACCTCTAACCGATCTTGAATTGGAAGATGAAATTAACCGTCTTCGTGCGTCAAAGAATGCGGTGATTTTGGCGCATTATTATCAGGAACCTGAGTTACAAGAAATTGCCGATTTTGTGGGTGACTCGCTTGACCTCGCGCGTAAGGCGGCCAGTACCGAGGCTGATATTATCGTTTTTTGTGGCGTGCGTTTTATGGCGGAAACGGCGAAGATTTTAAATCCTGAGAAATTGGTGCTGGTGCCAGATATGGATGCGGGTTGCTCGCTGGAAACTTCGTGTCCGCCCAAAGAATTTGGTGAATTTCGAAAAGCGCATCCGGATCATTTATCACTGACTTATATTAACTGCTCAGCTGCAGTGAAGGCGCAAACCGATATTATCGTAACCTCCACCAATGCGGAGGCTATTATTCGTCAAATTCCTGAAGATCAGCCGATTTTATTCGCACCGGATAAATATTTAGGCGGGTATCTATCGAAAAAGACAGGTCGCGATATGACCTTGTGGAATGGTACCTGCATGGTGCATGAGCAATTCTCAGAAAAAGAGCTGATTAAATTAAAAACACGCTATCCGAAGGCGCATGTGATTGCGCATCCAGAATGTCCGGAACATTTGCTGGGGCACGCGCAACATGTTGGCTCGACTAGTTCATTGCTGCAATTTACCGAAGATCATCCGGGCGCGGAGTTTATCGTTTTGACGGAGCCAGGCATCTTGCATCAAATGAAGAAGCGTTCACCAGGAAGTGAATTTTATGATGTACCTGGCGTGAATGATGGTGCTTGTGTGAGCTGTAATACCTGTCCTTACATGAAGTTGAACACGATGGAAAAGCTGTATCATGCATTGCGTGATGAAGGGCCAGAGCTTGTGTTAGATATGCCGACGATTGAAGCGGCGCGCAAGCCGTTAGAAAAAATGCTGGAAATGTCCAAAGCGATACCTTCAGCAGCGATTACGAAAGATTAAGCTATGTGGAAGTGGTTCCTTGGAATTCTGGCGGTGGTTGTTCTTTTAGTCGCGCTAGGGGTGAGTGTTTTTGTTTGGGTTGCTATGGCTGGCGGCTTGCAACAAGTGGTCGATGATAATCTGACTTTGTTGAAGCGGAACTTGATTTTACATGATCGCGAGCTGAGTTTTACATATGAAACTTACGGGGTAGAACCGATTGGCTTAAGCCCAGCTGTTACACTTTCTCAACCGCTTCTTATTTTGAAGATGGAAGGGGTGGAATATCGCGTTACAGCTCCAGAATTTTCGGTGATAGGCTCTTTTACGCAATTAAATAAAGCGACTTTGCAAGCGCCAGAAGAAGTGCAAGTGACGGTCAAAAAGGCAAATAACCCGCCGCGCATATTCAAAGTAAATCTACCAGATAATTTTGCTATTTCGGTTCTGGCTGTTTTAGAAGAAAGCCATCTATGGGAAGGCTATGAATTATCGAAAGCAATTAGTGGTAAGGTGAAGGTGAAAGATACGAATACAGGTGCGCAGCAGACATTAAATTATACATTCCCTGCCACTGGTTTGAAACAGCTCGTCCCTCCTTATTCAAAGTATCTATTGCCTGCGCTTAAAAAAGTAACGACCTTGGGAAAGAATTTATGAGTTACCATGATTTATATGGGAAGCAAGCCTCTGAGCAATTAGATCGCCTTATCGAGCTTGGCCTTGATGAGGATATTGGGCAGGGCGATGTGACGAGCGAGGCGCTGATTTCTACTGATGCGAATGCAGAATTCTCCTTCCGTGCACGTGAAGATATGGTGATGGCAGGGCTATTTCTTGTGCCGAAAACTTACGCGAAACTCGCGACACGTATGGAAAATGTTGCATTACCTCCGCAGACGATTGCCGCGGTTGAAGAGGGTGAGACAGTTAGGGCAGGGCAAACCCTTATGACTGTGAAAGGCAACGCGCATTTATTGCTGACTGGGGAACGGTTGGCATTAAATTTATTGCAACGTATTTGCGGAGTCGCAACCTTGACTAACGCCTATGTCAAAGCAGTTGAGGGCACCGGCTGCACCATTCTAGATACACGCAAAACCATGCCAGGCATGCGCTATTTGGATAAATATGGCGTGCATTGTGGTGGCGGGCAGAACCATCGTTTGCGTTTGGATGATGCGGTGCTGATTAAAGATAATCATCTGACCGTTCAGCCCGATATTGGTGCGGCAGTGGCTGCCGCCCGCGCAAAGAACCCAGATTTAAAAATCGAAATTGAGGTCGATACGCTAGAGCAACTCGCCGAAGCGCTCATCGCTAAGCCAGATTGGATTTTGCTGGATAATATGCCGCCATCCGTATTGGAGAAGGCGATGGAAATGCGCGGCGACAGCCCAATTAAATATGAAGCTTCCGGCGGTATTAATATGAATTCAGTCGCAGTCGTTGCCAAAACCGGCGTAGATGCCATCTCCATCGGCGCTTTGACGCACTCAGCCATTGCCGTGGATATTGGGTTGGATAGAGAGATTGGTTAGCGCCCTTTGCCGTGGCTTGAAGGAGTCCGATTGATACGGCTATGCGAAGCTTCGGGGCTTCCCGGTGCTGCATAATCATTGAGCATCTCTGTGTGCTTTTCCAACTTTTTAGCATAAGCTTCTTTAATGACCGTTTGAAGAGGGGTGCTTTTCGTTACCGCTTCTGACAAATCAATACCAATAGCTGCGCCATCAGGTGGCGAATTTTCATGTGGACTATAAAGGAAGCCTTTACCGCGAGCAGCTCCTTCACCATTGACACCATAAGCCCGTTTTTGCATTTCAACTTGGGAAGGGAATTTTTCAAGTTGTTGTTTGATAAGCTCTGGGCGTTTGAGAGGAAAGATTTTATCGTAAATACCGGTCTCACCCCACGCAGGCATACCAAACACTTCCTTGGGTTTTTGTTTGCTGTTACGCAACGCTTGGATGCTCAGTGTGGCACAGGCTGTATGTGTTTTATGAATATCAACTGGGTGGTGTGTATAGGCTGTTTCATGTTTAGGCATTTTTTCGTAAAGCCCGCTGAGAACATCAATTACTTCCTGTGTTTTCTGGTCATTCAAGAAGCCTTTCACCGTGTTAGAAGGGTATTGTAGCTGAATGGCGGGATAACGTAAATTACGCGCGGCGTTTCGTTGTTCTTTTTTACGCTCAGTAATAAGCATTTCAGGTGTCATTTTAGAATATTTGCCTTCACGCTTAAGTGCGCTGGTATAAGCTGCGCCATCCGTTGCGATAATGGTTAGAAATTGGTTCGGTTTACCGCGTTCTTGAGCATCATCATTTGCTTCAATGGCTTGTGGAACCCATAGCTCAGTATCATCTTGATGGGCACCAACATAAGTTTCCTTGATGTTTTTCATCATCTCGCGGAAACCTTTAATATGCTTGGCGCTATTAATATCAAATGCTTCGTTAATCCTCATTACTTCGGGAAGAAAAATATCGGCATTATAAGGCAGAGTTACTTCGCTACCATCACCCATTGGGATGCGTATAGGTTCGAATTGTGCGCGATGATCCGCTAATTGTACGACATCCATCTTTGCGTGCGTTTTTAACTGCGCATCGGTTAAGAGCTCCGTGGATGGGTTATCCATATGGAGGGATACATTCGGGTGGTGAAGCACCGCACGTGCTGGGTTTTCTGTAACCTGACCTTCTGTCAGCAGTTCCTTGGTGATATTTGTTTTATGCCCACCATTGGTAATCATAATCAGTTTTTTGGCATCTAAAATTGTGCCGATACCCTGAGTATAGGCTTCAAGAGGGACATTTTTTTGTCCGCCGAAGCTTGCGGCGCTATCTTCAATCGTAGTTTTTGCGAGTGAAACTTTACGAGTACGTGAATCTAGCGTACTCGTTGGGTCACTTGCCTCATTAAAGCCAATGTGACCTTTACGGCCAATGCCGAGTATTTGAATATCAATGCCACCTGCGTCTTTGATTTCTTGTTCATAAGTTTCAGGCGAGAAGCTTATGCCTTTTACCAGATGAATATTTTCTGGTTTCGCATTTACTTTATTGAGGAATAAATTTCGCAAATAATATTCGAAAGAATGCTCATCGCTAGGTTCAATATCTACAAACTCATCGAGGTTGAAAAACTTAACTTGAGAGAAGTCGAGCCCCTCTTCTTTATGCATGCGTACGAGTTCAGTATAAATAGGTTCCATCGTATTGCCAGTGGCAAGGCCGATAGCAGAATTTGATTTTGTACGAATTTGTTCGGCAATTTCCTTAGCTGCTTGTTGGCATATTTCCGAATGTGTGGTCTTTATCTGTAAATCAATACTCATCGCCACGCTATTTTAACAAAGCTTTATGAAAGAAAGATTAAAGAGGATTCATATTGTTTTGATCGCTGCGATGCTTATGATGAAGCTCAATAATAGGGAATAATATGTCAAATACATTGATGGATAAATGCACCGAAAAAGGCCTGAAAATGACGGGTCAGCGCAAGGTGATAGCCAAAGTATTGGGTGAAGCGAAAGACCATCCTGATGTAGAGATGCTTTATGCGCGTGCCAATAAAGTAGATTCTAAAATCTCTATTGCGACCGTTTATCGCACGGTGAAACTGTTTGAAGAGGCAGATATTATCGAGAAACATGATTTTGGTGACGGCCGCGCGCGTTATGAGCCTGCGGATGAAGATGAGCATCATGATCATTTAATTGATTTACGTTCGGGTAAAGTGATCGAATTTACCAACGACCAGATCGAAAAATTACAGGAAAAAGTAGCGAAAGAACTCGGCTATAAGATTGTGGATCATCGGTTAGAGCTTTACTGCGTTCCGCTGGATGAGAAAGATCCAGCCTAAATGACTGATATTTTACGGATCGAGGCGGGAAACTTCACGGTACGCGTCACGGACAAAATACATTTAATCGAACAAGCGCAGAAACTGCGTTACGATATCTTCTTTGGTGAGATGGGGGGCGTACCGGATAACCCGCAAGTATTAGCCGAGAAACGCGATTTTGATGAATATGATGATGTTTGCGACCATCTAATTGTACAGGATGAAGATAAGGGTGGGATGGTAATTGCCACTTACCGATTGCTGCGCCGTGGGCCGATGCAAAAGGTTGGGAAATTCTATAGTGAAAAAGAATTTGATGTGACGGGCATTAAAGAAATGGATGGCGAGGTGATGGAGCTAGGCCGTTCCTGCGTGCGTGCAGATTATCGCTCGCGTGCGGCGATGCAGCTGCTGTTTCACGGTATCGGTGCTTATGTGATGCACTATGATATTAAATTGCTGTTTGGTTGCGCCTCTTTTAATGGAATAGATCCGCAAGATAATCTGATGGGATTATCGTTCCTGCACCATATGCATCAAACGCCGGCACCGCTGACACCAAAGTCAAAACATGCGTATAAATTTGAGCCTTTACCGCTAGAGCAGGTGGATACGAAAGCGGCATTGAAACAGCTGCCTGCGTTGGTGAAAGGGTATCTCCGCATGAATGGGAGTTTCGGTGCAGGTGTTTATATTGATGAAGAATGCCATTGTGTGGATGTTGCTGTAGTGGTGCAAACCGAGTTGCTTAAAGATAATTATGGTAAGCGTTACGGAGTGAGCTAGTGATGTATAAACTACGTCTGATTCTTCGGCTTGCGGCCTATCTATTAATAACGCTATTCTTTCTGCCTTTTATTATTTTACTAGATTTAATAGGCTTAAATGCCCTGAAAATGGGATTGATTGGGGTTTATTATCAATGTGCTGCACGTAGTTGGGGGGTACGCGTTAAGCTCCAAGGGAAGTTCGCTAAAGAACGGCCGCTTTTAGTGGTCAGTAATCACTGTAGCTACGTGGATATTCCGGTATTGGGAAGTTTGGCGCCGCTACATTTTACTCCCAAATCAGAAATTAGTGGATGGCCAGTCGTTGGTTTTCTCTGTCGATTAGCAGATTGCGTATTTATCAACCGCAATCCCCGTAAAACGGTAGAAAATATGGCTGAACTGCAAAAAGCCATGGATAAGGGCTGGATGATTAGCCTCTTTCCTGAAGGGACGACGAATGATGGCACACAAGTGCTCACGTTTCGTTCTTCTTATTTCAGTTTGGCGGAGCAGGGGCTGGCTGTGCAGCCAGTAACAGTGATTTATACGAATCGCGATGGTTCACCCTTATCGCCGCAAGCGATGCGCAAAGTGGCTTGGATTGGCGATGATGAATTTGCGCCGCATTTATTTGATTTTCTCAAGCAGCCCGCCATTCAAGCGACAGTGATATGCCATGATCTCACCCATATTGAAAAGTTTGAAGGTCGCAAAGCGCTGGCGGCTCATTCCCATCAGCTAGTGCATGATTGCCTAAAAAAAGAGGGCGTCCCGCAAGGGAACGCCCAATAAATGGAGGGTAATCTGGTCAATGCTTGTTAAAGCAATTAACTGAGGGCACTATAACCTGAAGAGTCTTAACAAAAGGTTAGCAAAACACAGTAATTATGTCACAGCTGCTTGAAATTAAAAAAGAAGAATACGGAGTGGAAATTGCGTTGGCCTATGCCACAGTGGATAATTTCACAAGCAAACCCGTTTACCGCGCGGATGCAAAATGCTTTTTAAATGCAGATGCGGCCGCGGCGTTGAAACTGGCTTGCGATTACGCCAAAACGCTGGGCTATCATTTCCGGATATTCGACGCATTTCGTCCAAGTGAGGCGCAATGGATATTTTGGGAACATACGCCTGATCCGAATTTTTTGGCTGATCCAAACCGAGGTTCGCCACATTCAATGGGAGCAGCGGTGGATTTAGCATTGGTGGATTCCAAAACGGGGGGAGAGTTGGATTTCGGCACGAGTTTTGATGCTTTTACCCCGCAATCACATCATGGAAATCAAGAAATTTCAGCGCAAGCACAGCGCAATCGTCATTTGCTGATGGGTATTATGACGACGGCAGGATGGGACTTTTACCGCAATGAATGGTGGCATTATCAATTATTCAATGCGCGACAAAATTATCCTGTTTTAAGCGATGTAGATGCGAAAACACAAATGATGCTCTAATGGACTGTGAAATTAATATTATGTTAACTTTTAGTTGTTAAGGTATAGGTTAGGAGTAATATATCTGAGACAATGGTTAGTAACGTAGTAAATACCACCACAACGGCGCTACAAAATGCGTCAAGGACGCTGGAAGTCAGCGCCAATAACGTTGCCAATGCTCGATCAAGTAGCCAAGTTAGTGGCCCTCAGGAAAATGGTAGACCTTTTGTTGCGCGTCGCGCAGAAAGCATTAGCCAAGTTGAAGGTGGTGTAAGCACCAAGATTACGCAAACAAACTCTCCTGTAAATTTAGAACAAGAAATCGTAACACAGCAATTTGCGTCTTACCAGTTCGATGCCTCACTCAGAGTGCTTGAAAAAGCCGATGAGACGACGGGGCAGTTAGTCGATATTCTCGCTTAAAAATCTGGATTATCGTAATGGTTAGGTGGCATGACGCCACGTACGCGTTCTTTTAAGATAGGACGCATAGAGGGCCGCGATTTAACCAAACGATACCAATCTTTGGCTTTAGGGTGTTTGCTCCAAGGCACATCGTCAAAGTAATCAATCACAGAAATTTGAGCTGCAGCCGAGAAATCAGCCATGGTGGAGTGTTCACCATTGAGCCAAGGTTGTTCGGCTGTGAGCGCCTCAATCATATCTAAATGGTAATGAATGTTTTTGGTGGCATTGCGAACGGCTTTTGTATCAGGCCAGCCATTTCCCTCTAACTTTCGGAAATATTTTTCATAAACGAGAATTTGAGTGACTTCGCAGAAGAATTTATTATCAAACCAATCAACCAAGCGGCGCGTTTCGCAGCGGGTTTGTAATGTTTTGCCGAGAAAGCTAATGCCCCCACCAGCGGCTGCACGTTCCTCTAAATATTCGCTAATGGCGTAATGGCCAGCAATAATGAATCCTTCCTCATCCTGTAGCACGGGTAGTTCGCCGGCAGGGTTGAGCGATAGGAAATCTTCATTCTGCTCCCAGAATGGTTCTTCTTGCAGCACAAAATTCAAATGCCGTTCACCCAGCAAGATGCGTGTTTTGCGGCAATGCGGGTGTAATGGGGAATGAGTGAGGCTGAGGGTCACGCGGCGATTCTATCCATTTCAATATAGGATGTTTCTGGCTTAAGCGCGATGTAGTCGGGAATAATCAATTCCATCGGTTTAGGCGTGATACCTAGCTTCTTAAATCCGTTTTTGCGGGTGATATTATCATGTTTTAGCAGCTGTACTTGGTCACGCGTGAGAGGTGGAACCGGTACAAATTCTGCAAAAAAAGCGAGGAATTTTGCCAATCCAAATGGAACTGAAATAAGCAATCGTTTACGGTTTGTGATTTTAAGGATCTTTTTGAGAATTTTATTAAAGCTATAGGTTTTAGGGCCGCCTAACTCATAACTTTTTCCTTTGGTTGAAGGATTCTCAAGGCAGCGCAAGACCGCCGATGCTACATCGCCAACATAGACAGGTTGGAATTTAGTTTTGCCGCCGCCAATGAGTGGCAATACAGGAGAGAAGTTAGCCATTTGGCTAAATTGGTTGATAAAATTATCATTTGGGCCAAAAATCACGCTTGGGCTTAGAATCGTAGCATCTGGGAAGGCAGAGAGGATGGCTGTTTCACCTGTAGCTTTGCTGTTCGCATAGCGTGAGCCTTTCGCTTTGTGAGCGCCTAAGGCAGATAGATGAATAAAGCGAGAGCATCCTGCTTCTTTCGCCATTTTTGCTAAACGTTCTGGGCATTGCGTATGAAGTGCCGAAAAGCGTTGGCGGCCTTTTTCATAAAGAATACCAACAAGGTTGATAACTGCCCATGAGCCTTCAAACGCATCATGTAGGGTTTTAGGTTGGGCAATATCTGCATTGCGAAGCAGTAGGCGGTTGCCATTTGCTTTCGCTGGGAACAGGTCCTTACAATCACGTGCGTGGCGAGCTAGTACCTGAACATCGTAATTTTGATTAAGCAAGCTGTTAACGATGGACTGACCTAGAAAACCGGTGCCTCCAATTACAGTGATTAATTTATTTGCCATTATCGTGTCCCTGTTTTTTTACTTACTATAGGCTATGTAAGTTGGCTGACAAGCGAGGGTTTTGCGAAATCCACAGTTTTTGTAATGAAACTTTATGAAAGAGCGAAGTATCTGCTAGAGGTGTTGAGATGAAATATTTATTAGTGATCCTATCATTACTCATGGGAGGCCATGCAATGGCAGATGAAATGAAACCGAAGGAAGAAGCATTGGCTATTTTAGCAGGTGGATGTTTTTGGTGCTTAGAGCCACCTTATGAGAGTGAAGAAGGTGTATTGGAAACGATCGTTGGCTATACAGGTGGCGAGAAAGAAACCGCCACTTATCAGCATATTGGCACAGGCCGAAGCGGCCATCGTGAAGCGGTGGCGATTCATTATAATCCTTCAGAGATAAGCTATGAGAGGCTGTTAGAGATATTCTTCAAAACGATTGATCCGTTCGATGCAGAAGGACAATTTGTCGATAAAGGCCCGCAATATACAACCGCTATTTATTATGCCAATCAGGCAGAAAAGAAAGCCGCAGAGGCCGCGATTGCTTCGATTGAAGCAACGTCAGATAAAAAAGTAGCCACTGTGATTGAACCTGCTGCTACTTTCTACCCTGCTGAAGAATACCATCAGGATTATTACAAGAAAAACCCACTGCGCTATAAAATGTATAAGGTCGGTTCGGGTCGTTAGATTTAAGTTGCTTCGGTTCCGCCGACAGTAAGTGGGTCAATTAATAGAGTAGGCTGGCCGATGCCGACGGGCACGGATTGGCCGGCTTTGCCGCAAGTGCCGATGCCGTTATCCATTTGTAGATCATTGCCGATCATTTTGACTTTCTGCATCACATCTGGGCCATTGCCGATGAGAGTCGCACCTTTGACAGGGTGGGTGAGTTTACCATTTTCAATCATATAAGCTTCAGAGGCAGAAAATACGAATTTTCCAGAGGTGATATCGACTTGCCCGCCGCCGAAATTAACAGCGTATAACCCTTTATCAACAGAGGCTATGATCTGCGCTGGGTCTTTATCTCCGGCTAGCATGAAGGTGTTGGTCATGCGTGGCATGGGCTGGCTACCATAATCTTCGCGGCGGCCATTTCCGGTAGCAGTAACGCCCATTAAACGGGCATTCATACGGTCTTGCATATAGCCTTTTAAAATGCCGTCTTCGATAAGGATATTTTCGGCAGATGGAGTGCCTTCATCATCAATGCTGATAGAGCCACGACGATCTTGGAACGTGCCATCATCAATGACGGTGACGCCTTTTGAGGCAACGCGTTCACCCATCATTTCAGAAAAGACACTGGTTTTCTTGCGGTTAAAATCACCTTCTAAGCCGTGGCCGACCGCTTCGTGCAGCAATACACCTGGCCATCCGGGGCCAAGTACGACAGGCATTTCGCCGGCAGGAGCCGGGCGAGATTCTAAATTGACGAGCGCTTGGCGTAGGGCTTCGTCAGCTTGCGCTTTCCAATTCTTTTCGGTCAAATATTCGCTATAGGATACGCGGCCACCTGCACCAGAAGAGCCGCTTTCCATGCGGTCGCCTTTTTTACAAATGACATTGATATTAAGGCGAACAAGCGGGCGGATATCGCCCGTGCGTTGTCCGCCTTCGCGCATGATTTGCACCGCTTGCCAATTGCCGGCGAGCGATACGGTGACTTGCGATACCCGAGGGTCGCGCGCACGCACATAGGCTTCGATCGCCTCAATGGCTTTGAGTTTTTCTTCAAAAGAGATTTCTTCAAGCGGGTTGATATCGGCATAAAGCTGGCGGTTCGTGCCAAAAGCAGGTGCGATAGCTGTTTCGACATTCCCTTGGCCGTTATTAATGGCGCGCACGGTACTTTGTGCACGTTTAATAGCAGCTTCAGAAAGGTCAGAAGCAAAAGCGTAGCCGGTAGTTTCGCCCAGTACGGATCGTAAACCAAATCCCTGATCGGTGGTGTAGCTAGCGTTTTTGAGGCGACCATCATCAAAAAGAAGATTCTCTGATTGGCGGAACTCTAAGAACAGTTCGCCATCGTCCATTCCGTGAAGAGATTCGTCAACTAAGCTCTGAACCTTTGTTTGATCCATCCCAGTGTTGTTGAAGAAGAGAGTGTCGAGTGTCGCAATATCAGTCATATTTAATCTTTTTGAATTATTTGTAAGAAAACTACCTGACAAGACTTGCAAATGCTACCCAAAAGCGAGTATTAGATGTTTCATCTTTTGTAATTTATGAGGAATCCATGTCGAATTCTGAACATCCAAATGTAGAACCGTGGCAGCTTGGCTTTCAGGAGCCAGTGACGCCAGTAATGGAGCAGTTAGATAGCCTGCATGATGGGCTAACCATTACTATCACGATCATTACGCTCTTTGTATTAGCCTTGTTGGTCATCGTTATGTGGCGCTTTAGAGAGTCTAAAAATCCAACGCCAAGTAAAGTGACGCATAATACGCCACTTGAAATTGCTTGGACGGTGATTCCGATCTTAATTTTGGTGGCGATTGCTATCCCATCGCTTCGTATTCACTATTATATGGATAAAGCAGTCGAGCCGGACATGGTTCTAAAAGCAACGGGTTACCAATGGTATTGGAACCATGAATATCCAGATCATGGCGGCCTCACTTTCGATAGCTACATGATTAAAGATGAAGATTTGAAAGAAGGCGATGTGCGTTTGCTTTCAACCGATAATCCTTTGGTGATTCCAGTGGATACGACAGTCGCTTTGCATTTGACGGGTGGTGACGTAATTCACGCTTGGGCGATGCCTGCCTTTGGCGTGAAGATGGACGCGGTGCCGGGTCGTTTGAATGAAACTTGGTTTAAGGCGACTAAAGAGGGTGTTTATTTTGGCCAATGCTCAGAGCTTTGTGGTGTAGGTCATGGCTTTATGCCGATTGAAATGCATGTAGTTTCTAAGGAAATATTTACGGCATGGACAGCTAGATCGAAAGAAGTAGCTGATTCAAACCAGCCTTTCAATACACGCTCAATCTTGGCGCAAGTTCGAGAAGAGTTTAACAAAAAGCAGCTTGCCGCTGCTGCAGCTAATTAAGTCTAGGGGAATATCAATATGTCTGGACACGATCATCACACACCGACTGGCTGGCGCCGTTGGGTATTTTCAACTAACCACAAAGATATTGGTACTATGTATCTTATCTTTGCAATTTTTGCAGGATTGCTAGGGGCGTTTTTCTCGATCCTACTTCGTGCAGAATTGCAAATGCCGGGCGATCAAGTCTTTGGCGGGGACTATCAATTCTATAATGTGGTAGTGACGGCTCACGCTTTCTTGATGGTATTTTTCCTGATTATGCCAGCCCTGATTGGTGGCTTTGGTAACTGGTTTGTGCCTATTATGATTGGCGCTCCCGATATGGCCTTCCCGCGGTTGAATAATATTAGTTTCTGGCTTTTGATTCCTTCAATGATTCTCCTTGTTGGTTCGTCATTGATTGGTGAGGGTGCCGGTACCGGTTGGACGGTTTATCCCCCTCTGGCGATGAGTCAATCCCATCCGGGAATGGCGGTGGATATGGCGATTTTCGCGCTCCACTTAGCGGGTATTTCTTCGATTCTCGGTGCGATTAACTTTATTGTGACGATCTTCAATATGCGCGTTCCGGGTATGACTATGATGAAAATGCCGCTCTTTGCATGGTCTGTTTTGCTAACGGCATTCTTGTTACTCTTGGCACTGCCTGTATTGGGTGGTGCAATCACGATGTTACTGACTGACCGTAACTTTGGGACGAGCTTCTTTGATCCTGCGGGTGGTGGTGACCCAATTCTTTATCAGCATTTATTCTGGTTCTTTGGTCACCCTGAGGTTTACATTTTGGTATTGCCAGGCTTTGGTATTATCTCTGAAATCGTAGCAACCTTCTCGCGTAAGAAAGTCTTTGGTTATGCGGCGATGGTTGGCGCGATGTCGATCATTGGTTTCCTTGGCTTTATCGTATGGGCGCACCATATGTTTACCGTAGGCTTAGATGTAGATACGCGTGCTTATTATATGTTAGCGACGATGGTGATTGCGGTGCCGACGGGGATTAAAATCTTTAGTTGGATTGCGACCATGTGGGGTGGTTCAATCCGCTTTACGACGCCAATGTATTTTGCGATTGGTTTTATCTTCCTCTTTACCCTTGGTGGCGTAACGGGGATTGTGCTGGCCAATGGTGCAGTCGATATTCCAATGCATGATACCTATTATGTGGTAGCTCACTTCCATTATGTAATGTCGCTAGGTGCGTTATTCTCTATCTTTGCTGCATTCTATTATTGGTTCCCTAAAATGAGTGGTTACCTTTACAGCGAGTGCTTAGGTAAGATTCATTTTTGGATTACATTTATCGGTGCAAACCTTACTTTCTTCCCACAGCATTTCTTGGGGTTAGCAGGTATGCCGCGTCGTATTCCTGACTATCCAGATGTGTATGCGGGCTGGAACTATGTTTCATCGATCGGCTCTTACATTGGTGCCTTTGGTGCGATCTTCTTCCTCTATGTTATCTGGCGCGCATTTGCCGCGAAGAAACCAGCAGGGAAGAATCCATGGGGTGAGGGAGCAACCACGATTGAGTGGACAGTGCCATCACCACCTGAGTTCCACACATTTGAGAAACTTCCTAAATTTAAAGGCTAATGAGTCTTACGTTTAGAGAAGCATTCTCGAAAAAAGAAAAAGCAACCTGTCTGGAAATCAGACGGGTTGTTTTTATTCTGGGCCAAGGTGTGCCCGAAGAACGAGAGCGGCGCGATGAAGATAAACTTTGTCGGCATTTTTTGGGTTATGAAGGTGAAAAGCCCGTAGCAACCATGCGTGTGATTATGGAATCGGGCGATGCGAAGATCCAGCGGATGGCCGTGTTGGAGGAATGCCAAGGCAAAGGTGTGGGCGGTAAGATGCTCGAATTTGTGATGGGTGAACTTGCGAAAGATGAAAATTTGCAGCGTGCAATTTTAGGTTCGCAGGAACATGCAGTGTCTTTTTATCGCCGTGCGGGATTTAATGTGATAAGTGATGCATTTGAAGATGCGGGAATCACGCATTACCTAATGGAGAAGACCTTACGATGAGCACGATAAGCTTAGTAGAATCTACGCCAAAAGATTGGCTTACCTTGACGAAGCCAGGCGTGATGATGCTTGTCTTATTTTCAGGTGCGACTGGCATGTGGTTGGCACCGGGTGAGTTAAACCCAATTTTGCAAATTGCAGTTGTGGTTGCGATTGGTATGGGCTCAGCCTCAGGGGCGATCTTTAATATGGTTTATGATCGTGATATTGATGGTGTGATGAAACGCACTCAAAAACGCCCGATTGTGACGGGTGCGATTTCGGCAAGCGATGCTGGGTTGCAGGGTGTGCTTCTGTCAATTGCTGGTGTGGCGATTATGGGCTTGGCTGCTAACTGGATGGCAGCGGCTTTATTGGCATTCTCAATTTTCTTCTATTCGGTGATTTATACAATTTGGCTGAAACGTCATACGGCGCAAAATATTGTGATTGGTGGTGCGGCGGGTGCATTCCCGCCAGTTATCGGTTGGATGGCGGTTACGGGCGAGGCGGTGACGGCGCTGCCATGGTTGCTATTCCTAACCATCTTCCTATGGACGCCCCCGCATTTTTGGGCGCTCGCGCTCTATCGTAATGAAGATTACAAAACAGCTAAAGTACCAATGTTGCCGGTAACAGCAGGTAAAGAATCTACCAAAAAACAAATGGTCTTTTATACGCTCATTCTTGTGGCGACCACGCTTGCCATTCCTTTTTCAACCGAAACGCTCGGATGGCTGTCTTTTGTTTCTGCTTTAGGGCTAGGCGGTATGTTTATTATTCATTCATTGCGCGTTTTGAAGGCAGACGATGATAAAATAGCCATGAAAATGTTCGGCTATTCGATTAGCTATTTATTTGTGCTCTTTACTCTATTATTAGTAGATTACTGGCTGATTTAAACCTGAGGAGAATTCTATGGAAGCGCAGCAGGGACTTGCTATTTTACATGAGATGAGCACGTCAGTGATTTATCTGATGGGCGCCAGTTTTGTGATGGGATCTTTCTTTACGTTGTTGCTTCTTGCCTTGTTTGACTGGGTACGTGTTCGTAAACTCGAAGAAGAAGAGAAATAAACCACTTTGGTGCATTGACTTGGGCATGAAAACCGAGCAAATTCCCCCTATATTTTAATCACAATTACAGGATATTTTTCCGATGAGTACTGACATTAAAACGCCTGATTTGGGCGAATCCGTAACTGAAGCAACGGTTGCTAGCTGGTTTAAGGCTGAAGGCGATGCAATTGCTAAAGATGAACCTATTTGTGAGCTTGAAACTGATAAGGTAACGTTGGAAGTTCCAGCGCCTGCAGATGGTGTGTTGGAAAAGATTATCGCGAAAGAAGGCGATACGGTCGAAAAGGGCGCGACGCTTGGTTCGGTTAAAGAAGGTGCGGCTCCTGCGAAATCAGCGGAAGCGCCTAAAGCAGCCGCTTCTGCTCCGGCTCCTGCGGCGGCACCAGCGGGAGGTAAGAAAAACCCTCCAGCGGTTGAAAAGATTGCATCAGAAAAAGGATTGAATCTTGCGGGTTCTACCGGTTCTGGCAAAGATGGGCGCCACACAAAGGCAGATGTTCTTGCCATGTCTAGCGGCGAAGCCCCTGCGGCAGCTGGCCCACGTGAAGAGCGTGTTAAAATGACAAAACTTCGCCAAGCAATTGCGCGTCGTTTGAAGGAGTCGCAAAATACCGCAGCGATCCTGACGACTTTCAACGAAGTTGATATGAGCCGTGTGAAAACATTGCGTGCGGAGCATAAAGAGGCGTTTGAAAAGAAATTTGGCGTGCGCCTTGGCTTTATGGGATTATTTGCGAAAGCCTGTGTGCAAGCGCTGAAAGAAATTCCAGAAGTAAATGCGCATATTGAAGGCGATGAAATCGTTTACAAAAACCATTATGATATCGGTATGGCAGTAGGCACGCCGCAAGGTTTGGTGGTTCCGGTGATTCGTGATTGCGATACTAAATCGCTCGCACAAATCGAAGCTTCGATTGCTGAGATGGCCGGTAAAGCGCGTGATGGTTCGCTTTCTATGGCAGATATGACGGGTGGTACCTTCACCATTTCTAACGGTGGTGTTTATGGTTCATTGATGGCAACGCCGATTATCAACCCGCCGCAATCGGGTATCCTTGGGATTCATAAAATTGAAGATCGCCCAGTAGTCGTTAATGGCGAGATTGTGATTCGTCCGATGATGTATATCGCGCTTTCTTATGATCACCGTATTATCGATGGTCGCGAATCAGTGACTTTCCTAAAACGTGTGAAAGAGATGATCGAAGACCCTGCACGTTTGATGATGGGCATTTAATTATAACTGAACTGAAAAAGAGTTATCCATGAGTGAATATGATTTGGTAGTGATCGGCGCTGGGCCCGGTGGTTATGTAGGTGCGATTAAAGCGGCGCAGCTTGGCATGAAAGTCGCCTGTGTTGAGAAGCGCGGTGCATTGGGCGGAACTTGCTTGAATGTGGGCTGTATCCCTTCGAAAGCCTTGCTTGATATCAGCCATAAATATCACGAAGCAGAACATGATTTTGATGATCTCGGTATCAAAGCATCGGTGAAGCTTGATGTGAAAAAGATGATGAAACGTAAAGGCGAAATCGTGAGCGGCCTGACGCAGGGTATCGAGGGATTGTTCAAAAAGAACAAGGTAACTTACGTGAAAGGTCACGGTACGATTACTGATGCAAATACGGTGACGGTCGGTAAAGAAAAACTCACGACGAAAAATATTATGATTGCAACGGGTTCGGAAGTGATGCCATTGCCAGGTGTGAAGATTGATGAGAAGGTCGTTGTTTCTTCGACCGGCGCGTTGGAACTAACAGAAGTGCCAAAGAAAATGGTCGTGATTGGCGGCGGTGTGATTGGCCTTGAAATGGGTTCGGTCTGGAGCCGTTTGGGCGCAGATGTGACGGTGGTTGAGTTTCTTGATCGTATTACGCCGGGTATGGATGCTGATTTGTCTAAGCAATTCCAACGCATTTTGAAGAAACAAGGGTTCGACTTTAAACTCAGCACGAAAGTGACGGGCGTTTCGGTTAAAGGTAAAAAAGCGACCGTAACAGTGGAGCCTTCGGCTGGTGGAAAAGTCGAGAAATTGGATGCTGATTGCGTGCTCGTTTCTATTGGTCGTCGTGCTTATACGGATAAGCTTGGCCTAGAAAATGTAGGCATTAAAACTGATGATCGCGGTCGGGTAGAAGTGGATGATCACTTGCGTACTTCTGTGCCGAATATTTTCGCGATTGGCGATGTGATTAAAGGCCAAATGCTCGCGCATAAAGCCGAAGAAGAAGGCATTGTCGTGGTAGAAACGCTTGCTGGTCAGCATGGCCATGTGAATTACGAGGCAATTCCGGGTGTGGTTTACACGCATCCTGAAGTGGCAACGGTGGGCAAGACTGAGGAAGAGCTGAAAGAAGCGGGCATTAAATATAATGTTGGTAAGTTCCCATTCATGGCTAATAGCCGCGCACGTGCAATTGGTGAATCGGATGGCTTTGTGAAAATTCTAGCCGATAAAGAAACGGATGAAGTTTATGGCGTGCATATTATTGGCCCAGAAGCTGGTACGTTGATTGCTGAAGCCGTGTTAGCGTTAGAATATGGCGCAAGCAGTGAAGATATCGCCCGCACTTGCCATGCGCATCCAACATTGAATGAAGCAGTGAAGGAAGCTGCCTTAGGCGCATTTGCTAAGCCGATTCATATGTAGTATTGCGAACTGCTTATGAACCGTGTAAATACCAGCCGTAAACAAGATAGGAACCGTCTCATGAACCCATGGCATGATGTATCAGTTGGTGATAATCCACCAGAATTTGTAAATTCGATCATTGAAATCACTCGTGGTAGTCGTTCAAAATACGAACTCGATAAAGAGACGGGCTTGCTCATGCTTGATCGGATATTGCACTCTGCAGTGCATTATCCTGCGAATTACGGGTTAATACCGCAAACTTTGGGCGATGATAATGATCCGCTCGATGTATTGGTACTTACTTATGCTGAGACTCCGCCTTTATGTTTAGTGCCAACGCGTATTATTGGTGTGGTAGGCATGGTTGATGGCGGCGAAGGAGACGATAAGCTAATTGGTGTCGCTGCTGATGATATAACGGTAGAGCATATTAACGATATAGATGATATACCTGCGCGCCAGCTTGCTGGGATCACTGACTTTTTTGGTCAATATAAGCGTTTAGAGCAAAAGGTGGTAGAGATCACTGGCGTGAAAGGTAAAGAAGAAGCTTTCCGCATTGTTGAGAATGGAATCAAGAACTACCAAAAAGAGTACACTAAATAGTCTCTTTTTTCGATTCACTAGGCTTGCAATCCACTTAATTTTTACCGATAACTATTCGTGTTTTTACACGAATAGCGAAAGGTTGAGGTTTGGAGCAATATAAGGACTTTTACGAATTAGGCGCATTGCCATTTGATGACCTTTCATCCATTCAATTTACGTTCAATAATTTGCCACCAGACCAATATACGGAAGATCGCCTGCGGTCACGCCGTTATTCCTGCTATTATTATCGCGATGGAAAGCTAGAGCAGTTGCCCACTAGCGACTTTATGCAAACCTATGATGTGAATAAAGCCTTAGGCGATATTGACCGAACCTATGCGCCGATTGAACCGGTGCTAAATATGAATCTCGTCTTTTTGAAGATGTTCGATATCATGCTGCGTCGTACGCAAATTTCAGAAGATAGCGTGATTGAGGTGCATCAAGTGCGCTGGCATTGTACCGAAACTGCAAAAGAGCCCGCACCGGAAGGAAACCACCAAGATGGTTTTGATTATCTAGGCATGTTTATGATTAATAATCACAATGTGCATGGCGGTGAAATTATGTTGTTTGACTCGGCCGATGGTGATCCTTTCTTCAAGCGTCATTTTGATAATGGAGAGTATCTCCTCGTGAATGATCGCCGTTTATTCCATAATGCTACGCTGCTCATTCCGACGGATAATGATGAAGAAGGCTATTGGGATATTTTCGTGTTAACAGCAAAACGCACGCCATCTTAAAGCTGTTCGATGACTTCGAAGAAGTACTCTAACTCATCCATTATATTATAATGGACGAAACCAGCGCGCCCGATACCGCCTTTATCGGCAAGGCCCAGCGCTTCGATGAGTCCTTTGGCATAGAAATTTCCTGCGCCAGTAGAGATATTCGCATGAGCGAGGTGGTCTGAAACCTCTTGCGGCGAATGGCCATCCAACGTGAAGGCAAAAGTGGAGCTGCGTTGGTCAAGTTTGGCTAGGTCAGTCAGGCCGTAAGTCTTGAATCCTGAAATTTGTGCGGCACGCTCGAGAAAAGCTTTGCTTAAGGCTTGTTCGTGGGTGGCCATATCCGCGTAGAAGTTTGTGAGTGCAGCTCGCAGAGGTAAATCTGGATAGAAAGAGGCCATATAGTCGATGATGGCGCTTAAACCTGCGAGCGCCTCAAAGCTTTTGGTTCCTGTTTCCCAACATTCAGGGCTAGCGGTGGGAGCAGGTTCAACCTTATAGGGGGTGAGGCTCTCAAAATGCTTCTGTTTGCCATAAACAAAGCCTAAATGCGGGCCGCCAAATTTATAGGCTGAACAGCTAAGAAAATCGCAATCAAGCGCCTGCACATCCGGCAAGAAATGCGGCGCTGCATGGACGGAATCAACATAGGTGAGGGCGCCAACAGCTTGTGCAGCTTTAATGATGCGGGAGGCATCCACACGCGAACCGCTGACGTTGGAGGCAAGCGTGAAGGCTACCAGCTTGGTTTTATCGGATAAAAGGGATTCCAAATGGTCAATATCCAGCGTACAGCTTTCTGTATCTACCCGTGTGATATGGCAGGTAACGCCTTTATCTTCGGCGGCCATTTGCCAGAAAGAAACATTGGAGAAATGATCCAACGCGGAGACGATAATTTCGTCCCCCACTTTCCATTCACGCGCGATAGAATGGCTAAGATGTGCTGTTACTGCGCTCATAGACTGGCCGAAAATAATATCATCGGCGCGTGGTGCATTAACGAAAGTAGAGGCCTTTTGGCGTGCCTTAGCCAGTATCTCATGCGTTTTCTGTACGGCAAAGAAGGGGCTATTGAGCAAATTACTATTAGTGTGATTGAGGTAATCACTCATCGCTTGCGTCACGGATTTTGGTACTTGCGTTCCACCAGGGCCATCCAAGAAAATAGGCGCCTTACCGTCAACCATTTGGTTTAAAGCAGGAAACTGAGCGCGAATATGTGCAAGATCAAAACCAGTCATACTGATGGAGTAATGCGGATATGTGTTAAAGGCAAGCAAGGGGCTCACAAGGCTTGCTTTCTACGAATTTTTGTCCGATATAACGCGCATGACCATTTCACTTCCCCCCTTATCTGAAGCGGATAACCAGCGCCTTAAGGCTAAATTATCCGAGCTTGATGCTCACCATGATTTTATGGCAGGCTATCCGTGTAATCAGTTATTTGATTATGAGTCGGTTCTGCCGATGTTGCGCCATTGTGCGAATAATGTGGGTGATCCTTGGGCGGATAGTAATTTTGCGCTCAATACGCTCGATTTTGAACGCGAAGTTTTAAGCCAATATGCGCAATGGCTTAATGCACCAAAAGATAATTTCTGGGGTTATGTGACGAGTGGCGGCACCGAGGGTAATATGCATGGGCTCTATGTTGCGCGGGAATTGCATCCTAAAGGCATCGTCTATTATTCGCAAGATACGCATTATAGTGTGACGAAAATTATCCATGTGCTGGGTATGCAAAGCATTATGATTCGTAGCTTAGAGAATGGCGAAATTGATTATGATGATTTGCGTGAAACGATGAAGCTTCATCGCGATAAACCGCCAATTATTTTTGCCAATATCGGCACGACGATGAAACAGGCGATTGATTCGCTACCGAAAATTAAAGTGATTATTCAGGACCTGGCCATTACGCAATTTTATATTCACTCCGATTGTGCGTTTCCGGGCTCATATTTGCCCTTTATGGATAACCCACCGGAGTTTGATTTCTCGGCAGGGGTCGATAGCATGTCTATCTCTGGGCATAAATTTATTGGCTCGCCTGTGCCATGCGGCATGGTGTTGGCCAAGCGTGATAATGTGCAGCGCATTGGCCGTCGTATCGAATATATTGGCGCAATGGATACGACCATTCCGGGATCACGTAGTGCGGTGGCGCCGATGTTCTTATGGATGGCGATGAAGCGTTGGGGTGCAGAAGGTTTCAAGAAACTCGCCCATGAATGTTTAGAGGTGGCGCAATATGCGATTGAGAAATTTGAAGAAGCCGGTGTTCCCGCTTGGCGTAATGAGCATGGCATCACCGTTATATTTCCGCGTCCTTCGGACGCGATCATCAAGAAATGGGCACTGGCACCGGAGTGTGATATTGTGCATGTGATTACCGTAGGGCATGTCACCCGCGATACGATTGATAAGCTATGCGCTGATGTGCTGGAAGATTATCGTGAGCATAAACGCAATTTTGTGAAGCAGGAGGAACAGGTATGAAAAAGCTAACCGTTGTCGTTTTTGAAATGGAAGGGGCGCTTGCTCGCATGTCAACGGCTTTGGCCGAAGCGAGTGTGAACCTGTTGGATATTGATGTGAAAGATACTAAAGATATCGGTGTTGCTATCATTGCTGTATCGGATGAAGAGTTTGAAACCGCGCATGAAGCCTTGCGTGACTCCGGTCATCAAGTGATGCCGCAGCAAGTGCTATTGGTGAAGTTAGAAGATAAACCGGGTGGTTTGGCGCAGTTAGCGGTGAAGCTGGCTGATGCAAAAGTGAATGTACGCTCTATGCGGATCGTAAAGCGCCAAGATGATTACTGTCTCGCGGCGATTGTGCCGGAACCGATGGATGTTGCTCGTGCTGTATTGATGGATAATTTAGTCGCCTAGCTTGTGCTAGTTATTCTCTTTTAGAAAATCCGAAATAATCGGCACAACATGTTCGCGGAATCGGCGGCCATTAAAGATACCATAATGGCCTACATTGGCTTGAGTATGGTGCTTTTTCATTTTAGTCGGAAGTTTGCTACAAAGCTTATGCGCGGCTTTAGTCTGGCCGGTGCCGGAAATATCATCGCGTTCACCTTCTAGTGTGAGGAGTGCCGTTTTGGTGATTTTGGAGCAATCAACCTGCTCATCACGATACCAAAATTCTCCTTTAGGTAGTGAATGTTTTTGGAACACTTCGCGCACGGTTTGCAGGTAAAATTCGGAGGTAATATCCATCACTGCGAGATACTCATTATAGAAAATACGGTGCGATTCGGCGCTATCACCATCGCCTTCAACGAGATGTTCGAACAATTTTAAATGCGCATCAATATGCTTATCCAAATTCATGGTCATAAAACCGGTAAGCTGTAAAAAACCAGGATAGACTTGACGCATTGCCCCTGGGTAATTCATTGGCACCGTCGTGACGACATTTTGTTCAAACCATTCCAGTGGTTTTTCTTTGGCCAGCTCGTTCACTTCCGTCGGTGATTCGCGCGTATCAATCGGCCCGCCAATGAGCGTCATAGACTTTGGCGTATGTTCATCATTACGTGCATTCATCACAGCCACTGCTGCCATCACGGGCACGGCAGGTTGGCAAACCGCCATCACATGCGTATCGGGCCCGAGTGTTTTTAAATGCTGGATGACGTAATCAATATAGTCATGTAGATCAAAACTGGCTTCGGTCAGGGGTACATCGCGGGCATCTAGCCAATCGGTAATATAGATATCAGCATGAGGTAGCATGTCGCGTACCGTGCCGCGCAAGAGTGTCGCATGGTGGCCAGACATCGGCGCGACAATGAGAAGTTTAGGCTGTTTGGATGTTTTATCACTCGTGTTACGTCTCCATTTTTTCTCAAAATGAATGAGGTTACAAAACGGGCGTTCATCGATAATTTTTTCGCGAATTTTGACAGTTTGGCCATCAACTTCCGTTTTAGTAAGGCCGAAAATAGGCTTTCCATAACGTTTGGTCATCCGCTCAAATAACTCGCTACTAGCAGCCATTTGACGTCCCAAAGCTGTGTAGGAAAGGGGGTTAAACGGGTTATTTAGCCAGTGTTTGCTGCCATGTGCCATCATGCTTAGTGGCGCCATCATCGCGTGTTGCACCTCATGTAACGTGTAGAGAGGGGCGTTAGCGCGGGATTGAAAATTTGAAAACATTTAGCAATTATAACCCTAAATGGTGCAATGCACAATCGAAGACTATTTAATAGCCTTCGTTATAATAATAAGGCATAGCCGGTTGGCGTGGCTGTTGCTGATATTGCTGTGGTTGCTGGTAAGGTGGGAATTGTGGAGGTAACGCACCAACTCCCCCGCCACCGCCATATCCACCACCGTAGCCCCCTCCTGCAGGAGCGCCGCCATAGCCGCCGCCATAAGCACCGCCTTGTTGTGGCATTGGAGGGGTGTTTCCTCTCGAAATGAACTCGCTATTATCGCGAATACGACGTGAATTTTGAACGGAACCATCAAACATACCAGCAAAAGACTGGCCGATAGCTCCCATATCTTTACCAAAGCCGTCAATCGTGTTGCAGCCAGATAGCAGAAGAAGCGTCGCAGAAGCGTAGATAAATTTGCGCATGAGAGTATCTCTTATTGTTTTTGTTTTTACTCTTATTTAACCGAACGCTAGAGTATTTATTCCGCAAGGTCTAGCGGAAAATACGACTCTTCGAAACATAGCCATCACGTTTGTGGCGCTGGTAATAATCGGGTAGCTGGATTATAATTTTCATCAACAAATACAGTACGATAGAGTTCAAAACATGCCACATGAAATGCGTTCCGAGGGGGAAATATTCGCAGACTTGCATATCAATGCTGCGGAAAGTAATAGCGCCTAGAAATACAAGGGCGGTAATGCCAAACAATCGGGCACCGGGGCGGCGCAATGCTAGCATGGCGACCCATATCGTATAGAAAGAAATAAGCACAGGAATATAACCGATACTGCCATTCAGAGCTTCGCGCCCGAAAGTGGTGCCAAGCAATGCGCTCAAGCCAAAAAAGGCGACCATATAACTTAACACATAATGGTAAGGCATGGCCATTGCCCGCCGCAAAAAGACAGCATGATAAAGATAAATAAAGCCGATAATAGGGAGCATATCCGCATAACCTGCCCATACGGTAGCCAGCGTGTGATAGAGAAAGCTTCCCACCCCTGTCAGAAGGATAAGCCCAATAAGGATTAATATGTTAGGGCGGTGTTTTTTACCATGTAGTGGGAATTGCTTATTGTAAAGCTTAAGTGCGGCTAACCCCGCGAAAATAATAAGAAAATTAGTAACCGCGTTGACCGGCTCTGCCCAGAAGGCAAAGTCCAGTCTTTCACAATATTCGTCGACATGGTCGGATAATGCGTAAAGTGCTACCATAAGTGCTTACTATAGCACAATAATATTAAAAAATTCTTTATGCTGTAGTGAGAGCCGTTAAGCCTTCATTTTCGTATTTAAGGTGTGGCGAATGAGTCTAGAAAGAAATGGTGCCGGCTGCCGGGATCGAACTGGCCACCTGATGATTACAAATCAACTGCTCTACCAAATGAGCTAAGCCGGCACACGAGAAGTCTTTTAGTAGAGAGTATTTCATTTGGCAAGAGGGTTTATGCAGAAAATATGGATACTCTCTAACCATGAGGGTTAGCGACCCCGTCCGCCACTTCGATTTGGAATTTCGGGTATTGCGGGTGCGGCACGTTCAGGGGCGATATTGACATCAGGATAATGGTTCTCAATATTTTGTTCGATGGAGGCTGCTTCTGATTCTAGTTTCTCCAGTAGGTATTGTTCTCCAATATGAAGGTTTGTCTGTTCTGTTTCTTGAGCGTGAATGGAAACATGTTTTAAGGGTGCATCGGGTTTGTCGAATGCGAGCGATTCCCCTTTAACGTCTTTGATATTACCAACTAATTTATTAATATAAATGAAACTTTGCTTGTTAGTATTGTCTCTCTCTGTTCCGGAAATAACTAAACCAATACCGTCATCATGTAATTTAATCGCCTGTATGGTGTCTCCCGCTTCAACACTGAGAGTATCTTTTGAAGTATCAAATCGGTTTATGGAAATTATTTCCCCTCTTTTATAAGTGGTAACTTCTAATGCCCCTGAAGCATCATTTCCTTGTGAACGATAAATATGACTTCCTCCTTTATTTTGATCAATATCAAACTGGGAGATGCTGTGATTATTGTCTCCATTAATTACAAAAACCTCTCCGCTTTTTAGGCCAAACCCTGGATGTGTTAAATTGCGTCGATCTCGATAGTGATAGAGCTCACCATTGTCCTGCGCCCATATCTCAGTTGCTCCATTTTGGGTAAATTTTGCGTGTGCAATTTCTGTTTTACGCCCTGTGTTGAATAGAGCGATATCTTTAGGATAGTGCTCGCCTTCAACGGAGAATTTTGCCATGGGAGATAAGTCGTTACCAAAAGAGTTGCGCAAGGTAATGTGAGTTTGTCCTACGGCATAGGTGATTTCAGATACGAGAGGACGTTCAAACTTCTCGTTATATTGTAGGGAATGGAACTTTGGATCGTAACCAGAAATTAAACCATTATCACCGGATTGAATTTGAAGAGCAGGGCGTTTGCCATTCATCAATGCTGCTTTTTCATCGTTTGAGATAGAGCTGATCGAAGCGGTTTGGGTTTGTAGTGCGGTAAGGCTTGTACCTTCGATAATTATCTGCCCAACCTGATTTTCATCTTCAAACAGGTTGAGTGCAATATTAGTATCATTGATCGCCTTTAATTCATGATGGGTAACTGATTCACTATAACGGATACTATCTTCTGCGGGATTGAAGTCGGTTAGTAGGACCGGAATGTTTCCTTCAGAAGTGATGATAGTTTCGGCTCCATCGCCAAGATCGATCGTGCTTGCAGCGCCTCCTAAAATGATTTGAGCATCGCTGTTTTCTAAAGTGAGCCTGCTTGGCTTATCGCCCATGATAATCACCGGATGTCCGCCTTCTATCTGAGTTTCTGCGGGAGTGTCGGTCATCCAAAACATTTTTTTGTCAGGGAGGGCACTATTTCCATAAGGGTTGGGGCGCTTTTTAACATCGTTTTGTGCAAGTAGAGAGGTGTTCTCGATTCCGCCGCGTAAATCGAGAACGCCTTCGCCAGCATTTTTGAGCTCGAACGTATCACCTTCTTGAATGGGAAAAGTACCGAAGAATTTATCTTTACCATCTAGCACAAAGAGTTTTGGATCGCGTGCCGGTGCTAGGCCGTGATGTTGTTGTAAATACTGAATATCGAGTGTTTGCAGCGTTTGAATGTCTCCCATTCTGAACTGGTGACTATTACCGCCAATCCATGCGTCGGCTGGGGTGCCTTTTGCGCTATAGCCATAAGCCATTGTGCTAGCATTATATGTATCAAATTGTTCGGCGTAGAAATTTATCTCACGGCTTTGATGAGTGTGGTAGGCACCATGATTGTGCATTAGCTCATGAATAAGGTCTTGCTTGGTCATTTCTTTCGCTGTTGAAATAACAAGATACCCTCCTTCTTGCTGTGGGAATATAGCTTGCCCTCCAACGCCAACATTAACACCGTTATGTATGTTTTCCTGTTGTGAGAGATCATATTTGCCAACGGCTAAATAGGCATCCATGGGGTTATTCACTTCAACGTATTTAACATTTGCTTCAGCCTCAAATTCATCGAAAGTTTCGCGCATCATTTGGCGTTCTTCTTCTGAGAAGGTTTGATAAGTATTTGCATCCACTTGTTTGACAGTAAAAGGTGCTGCTTCGTACTTCTTCATCGCTTCATTTTTGCCAAAACTATAGGTGATAATGAGGGGGGTGCTTCCTTCCTCTGATCGGGTAATCCCGTGCATTCCTTCTTTTAGTGTGCCAGCGGATTGTAAGGTGGGATATGGCTTATCATCGCTACCAGGGGTGGTTTGCTCACCCATGTGATTCTGCAAGACTTGCTGTGCTTGTGCGATGCTATTATCCCGTAATAGGGTTTCCATTGGGGCGTGGGTGGGGGAATTTGCAACATGGAAGCCCTCTGGTTTGAGGCTGTTTGTTTCCATCTGGATATTCTCAATACCGCGGACTGCATCGCCGATTAGCGCCTGAAGTTGACTATTCTGGCTAATTTCAGAGTTTAAAGGTGGCATTGCTGCCTCCCATATCTAGAATGGTTAATCATAGAAATAGAATAATGAAATAAAGTTAAGTTCTAATTAAATATGATTAAGAGTTTTATGAAGATTGTATATCAGTTAACTGCTTACTTAAGCCGCAGTTAATTGCTTAAAAATATCTTCTAGGTCAGCTTCGACGGTGGTGAGATCGCGGATTTTGATGTTGGCGGCGCGCAAGCTGGCGAAAATTTCACTAAAGCTGGTTTCGCTAGGGCGATAATCAATGATGAGTCTGTCATCTTCTAACTTAGCGCAGAAGCCTTCCAACCCATCAGGCAGTTTTTTAAGTGGTTTTTGAAGTTCGATAACCAGTTGTTTGGAATCGAGCTGCTTAAGGAGATTCTCTTTACTATTATTGGCAACAATTTCACCATGATTAATAACGGCGATATGGTCGCAAAGTTGTTGCGCTTCTTCCAAATAATGGGTGGTGAGAAGGATGGTGGTTCCTGCTGCATTTAGCTCGCGAATATACTTCCAGAGGTTTTCTCGGAGTTCAACATCGACGCCGGCGGTGGGCTCGTCCAAAATTAAAACCGGTGGATTATGTACCAATGCTTTGCCGATCAATACGCGGCGTTTCATGCCGCCTGAAAGGCGCCGTGTGTTGATATCGGCTTTATCTGCAAGCCCCATGGCGTCGATAATTTCTTGAGTGCGGCGCTGCGATTTAGGTACGCCATAATAGCCTGCATAAATTTCTAAGGCTTCGCGTACGGTGAAGAAGGTGTCGATTGCCAACTCTTGCGGTACTACGCCAATAGAAAGGCGGCTTTGGCGCATTTGGGTATCAATATCGTAACCATCTATCTTTACCGTACCGGAGCTTTTATTCACCAGCCCAGCCATAATATTGATCAGTGTCGATTTCCCCGCGCCATTCGGGCCGAGCAGACCAAAGAACGACCCTTTGGGAATTTCTAAATCAATGCCTTTGAGTGCTTGTTTAGGCTCGTTACGTTTATCGCCTGCATAGGTTTTTTGCAGGTTCGAAATTTTGACCGCAGCGGCCATAAAGTTATTTCAAACTCTTTAAATAAGCGATCAAGTTGGCGCGTTGTTCTGGCTTTTTGATGCCCGCATAGACCATTTTGGTGCCTTTAGCGAATTTCTTCGGCTTGGTCAGAAATTCAGACAAGTTTTGTGCATCCCACTTGCCGGGTACGCCCGTAAGCGCATCAGAAAAGGCATAGCCGCCGACAGAGGCAATATCACGATTGAATACGTTATGCAGTGCAGGTCCCACTTTATGTGCGCCGCCTTTTTCAAAACTATGACAGGCAGTACATTTTTTGCTGAAGATTTTGCCAGCCTCTACATCTGCTGCTGCAAGGAAAGGATAAATATCGACTGGAGCGGCATCAGCTGCGACGGCTCCATCACCTGTACTCTCGACCACTTCAATGCTGTAGCCACGTTTTTCGATATTCACCTCTGGGTGATACATCAAATCGGTGACAAAACCTGCCACCATTGCGATAATGCCTGCTAAAAAGATAGATGCAGCAATTTTATTCATTTCCATGAGTTTGCAATTCTCCGTAATTTATGGCTTCTTATACCCACGCCAACTTAAGGATGCAACCATCATAATGAACCCTATCGTACTTATTCCAGCCCGTATGGCTTCGACGCGTTTGCCGAATAAACCGATGGCAGATATTGCTGGCGTACCGATGATTGTACAATGTTACCGTCGCGCGCAGGAATCGAACTTAGCGCGTGTGGTGGTGGCATGTGATAGCGCGCAAATCGCTGAGGCTATAGTTAAAGAGGGTGGTGAGGCGGTGCTGACCGATCCTGATTTACCGTCTGGATCGGATAGAATTCATGCAGCGCTTGCGCAGGTAGATGCGACAGGTGAACATGATATTATTGTCAATCTACAAGGTGATATGCCAACGCTTGATCCCTCTGTAATCGCTTCGGTGTTAGAACCGCTTATCTCAGATGAGCGTTGCGATATCGCCACGTTAGCTGCGCAAATACACACAGGTGAAGAACGCGCCAACCCCGCAGTCGTAAAGGCAGTGATTGCCCAAACCGGACAGGCTTTGTACTTCTCGCGTAATCTCATACCGTCAGGCGAGGGGGTGCATTATCATCACATTGGTATTTATGCTTATCGCCGCGCCGCGTTGGAAAAGTTTGTCGCAATGGAACCATCGCCCCTAGAGCAGCGCGAAAAACTAGAGCAACTGCGTGCTCTGGAGGCCGGTATGAAAATGGGTATTTCAGTCGTAGATACGGTGCCACTTGGGGTAGATACGCCAGAACAATTAGAGCAAGCACGAGCGCTTTTAGCCTAAATTGTCATAGGATTGTCACGTGCTATTTAAGGCGGCTTTTCTTATAATACTGTGAATTTTTGTATTTTTGTTTTTTTAAAACTTAAAAATTATACCCACTTAAATGTGGATCATTATATGTAATGCCTTCGGGCTTTTGAAGGGGACTGATTCTTAACCTTCAAAATAGACGAATCATTTAGCATTGAATGAAGAAGAAACCTTATTTCTAAATCTTAAACGTAAGATTATGAAAAATTTAAATGCACCCATGGCTATAGGGTTTTCCGTTGCCACCTTTGGCTTGATCATGGGTTTTCTTTATCCAGGCAGCTTTTGGACGATTGCAGCAATTGTGGGCAATGTTGTTGTCGGAGCAATTATGCTTTGGATTGCTGACAGAAGTGATGCAAACATAAACTTTGCAGGTTTTGTTTGTACAGTTGCTGGTTTAGTTGTGCTTATTCATCTTGTTACTCGAGAACAAAATGAAAAGCATGATGTAGAGGTAGCGAGGATCGTTACTATTCTGGCAAAAGAGAAGTTGGGAAAATGTGGCGAAACCATTACTCAAGAAGAGATAGAGTATCAACTCTTACTTAAACGGAGTGATGCCACATTACTTGAGCTTTTTCCGACAGAAAAAACGGAAGAAGATGAGGATATTGAGGTAATTGAGGATTAATTAAATTTCTTAATTCTTAAAACTTTCTGCCTATGAAATGTAAAAATTGGACTTTCTAAGTCGCACGTGTGTCGTGTGCTTAGAGGGTCCTTTTTTATTGTGCGCGTCTAAGCTAAGGATTGGTAGGGGCAGAGGGACTTGAACCCCCGACAAAGACGTTATGAGCATCCTGCTCTAACCAACTGAGCTATGCCCCCACCGTGATTGCAGGATTAGCAAGCATTGCTTATTAGCGCAAGAACGCTATACCGTTTTTATGTCTGAAGCTACTTATCTCGAATTTCCGCAAATTGATCCTGTGCTTTTTGAACTGGGGCCGCTGGCGATCCGCTGGTATGCGCTGGCTTATGTCGCGGGAATATTTATTGGCTGGTGGCTGCTGAAGCGTTTGAGCGATAAGACAGTGCCGCCGCTCATGAGCCCTAAAGCGATAGATGATATTATGCTTTATGCGATTTTTGGTATCATTTTAGGTGGACGATTAGGTTATGTGTTATTTTATAACCTGCCTTTCTATCTCGAGAATCCGCTTATGGCCTTACAAATTTGGAAAGGCGGGATGAGCTTTCATGGTGGTCTTACCGGTGTGATTTTGGCGATGATACTCTTTGCGCGCCGGTTTAATGTACCGTTCTTAAAGTTGATGGATTTACTAGCGGTGGTCGCGCCGATTGGTCTATTCTTTGGCCGTATTGCCAACTTTATCAATGGCGAACTATGGGGGCGAGCGGCCGATGTGCCATGGGGAATGATCTTTCCAACCGGTGGTAACATTGTGCGTCACCCAAGCCAGCTTTATGAAGCGGCTTTGGAAGGTATCGCGCTTTTTGCGATTCTGTTTATCTTAGTTTCTTTCACTCGCATTCGTGAAAAAACAGGGATGTTATCTGGTTTATTCTTGCTGGGTTACGGCGCGGCGCGCGGCTTTGTAGAACAATATCGCGAGCCGGATGAACAGATTGGTTTACTCTGGGAAGGGCTGACAATGGGGCAGTTGCTATCGACACCGATGATTTTGGGTGGATTATTCCTTGTCTTTTGGAGTCTACGAAAGCGCGATGTCGCTGCTTAACATCATCGAAGGTAAGCTTCCTTTAAGTGTGCATGATTATATGCAGCTTTGCTTACAACACCCTGAATATGGCTATTATCGCAAAGCGGTGGCAGTGGGAAAAGAAGGTGATTTTATTACTGCGCCTGAGATAAGCCAAATTTTTGGCGATTTAATCGGCATGTGGCTGCGCGATATTTGGCGGCAAATGGGTGAGCCGGAGTTTCATTTGGTGGAGTTAGGCGCAGGTCGTGGGACATTATCAGCGGATGTTTTGCGTATGTTACCTGAATGTTCGCTGCATTTGGTGGAGAGTAGTGAAACATTACGTGAAGTGCAGAAAAAGGCACTGTGGAAGCATAATCCTACATGGCATGATGATCTATCGACCTTACCAAAAGATAAGCCATTATTGATGGTTGCTAATGAATTCTTTGATGCATTCCCGATCCGTCAATGGGTGGGTGATGAGGAACGTCAGGTGGTGAAAGATTTAGCTTTTGCACCAGAAGGGGAAGTCACGCGTGAAGAATCTCCGATGGCGCGCCAAGTGATGGCAGAAATTTGTGAACGATTGAAAGCGCAAGGTGGTGTACTTTTGACAATAGATTACGGTTATTTAGAAGGTGCGGGCGATACATTACAGGCAGTCAAAGATCATACATTTCATAACCCATTGGAAACTCCAGGAGAGGCGGACTTAACCTCTCACGTTGACTTTACGGCACTTAAAACTATCACCGAAGGTGCGGGATGCGTGGTGCCACCCATTGTGACACAGGAGAAATTCTTGCGTAGTTTAGGCGGAGAAATCTGGTTACAAAAACTGCTAATGAAAACGCCAGAATTGGAAGCACAAAAATCTTTGCAAGAGGGGTGGCTTCGGTTAACCTCTCCGGCGACGATGGGCGAGCTGTTCAAAGTGATGGCGGTGCTCCCCGATGAAACGATTCAACCCGGTGGATTTGCGTAAATGGCGATCAGTGTAAAAGCAGAAAATTTAGAGAATCTCAATGGGATTACTCATGGGTTTTTCACCCGCCAAGGTGGGGTTTCGACAGGTATTTATGCCAGTCTAAATACAGGCCGTGGATCGAATGATAGCCAGCAGGCTATTGGCGAAAACCGAGCACTCATACGTAAAGAAATGGGCGCAGATGCGCTTTGCTCGCTCTATCAAATTCATTCAGCGGAGGTGATTGAAGTAACGGTGCCATGGGTGCCAAGCGATTTACCTAAAGCGGATGCGATGGTGACGAATCGGGAAGGCTTAGCATTAGGTGTTTTAACGGCAGATTGTGTGCCTGTGCTCTTTGCAGATGTGGGAGCGGGCGTGATTGGTGCGGCGCATTCCGGTTGGAAGGGCACGCAAGCAGGTGTGATTCAAAGCACGGTAGCAGCGATGGAGAAATTAGGCGCTGAGGCCTCGCATATTGTGGCAGCAATTGGGCCGTGTATCTCGCAGGAGTCCTATCAGGTGGATACGTTATTTCGTGCCAATTTAATTAGTGCTGATGAGAAGACTGAAAGCTTATTTGAGCGTGATAGCTCTAAGCCCACGCATTACCTATTTAATCTGAAAGCCTATGCGTTATTGCAGTGTCAACGCGCTGGTTTAAGCAATATCGAAATGTTGCCACATGACACCTATGTGCAAGATGAATTATTTTACAGTTACCGCCGCTCTTGCCATCGCAATGAAAGCGATTATGGTCGGCAGGTTTCCGCAATTATGTTAAAAGGATAAAGAAGATTATGGCAGGCATCCCGATGGATCAGCGCGACGGCTGGATTTGGTATAATGGTGAATTTGTGGACTGGAAAGATGCAAAGTGCCATATCCTTAATCACGGTCTGCATTATGGCTCTTCTGTATTTGAAGGGCAGCGTGCTTATAATGGTAAAATTTTTAAATTAGAAGAGCATACGGAACGTTTACGTTTTTCTGCGAATGAACTTGGGTTTGACCTGCCTTACACGAATGAGCAGCTAAATGCGGCTTGTGTAGAGATATTGGAAAAGAATAATCTAACCAATGCTTATTTTCGCCCCTTTGCATGGCGTGGTTCAGATACGTTAGCCGTTTCTGCCAAAGATTCGAAAATTCATGTGGCGATTGCAGCATGGGAGTGGGCGAGCTATTTTGGTGAAGAAGCAAAACGTAAAGGCTTGCGCCTATCATGGTCTAAATGGAAGCGTCCTTCGCCCGAATCTGCACCGGTTCATGCGAAAGCAGCTGGCTTGTATATGATTTGCACTCATGCCAAACATGCAGCAGAGGATGCGGGTTATAATGATGCACTGATGCTGGATTATCGAGGCTATGTGGCCGAGTGCACCGGTGCGAATATCTTTTTCACTACGAAAGAAGGTGAAATTCATACGCCACTTGCTGATTGTTTCCTCAACGGTATTACGCGCCGCACGGTGATTCAATTGGCGAAAGATGCCGGTTATAAAGTGGTGGAACGCCATATTATGCCTGATGAGATTGATCAATTTGTGGAAGTGTTTGTGACGGGCTCTGCTGCTGAAGTGACTCCGATTGGCGAAATTGATGGTATCCATTACACGCCAGGCGAGATTACTCGTAAAATGGATGAGGCTTATATGGCCGCTGTAGGAGCGTAACATGGGCGATATTATCGAATTTACGACACCTGAGCAGGTGCGGGCGGGCTGTGAGCTATTGGAACAGATGTACCCCAAGCAGCCAGCGGAACGTGTGCATGATTATGTGCCTAGAATGCTAACAGAGGGCGGCTGGAAGATGGTCGGCATTATGGGCATTGAGCATACAGAACGTGCCAATGCAGTGATTCTTTACACGACAGGGGTGCGTATGTTTTGCGGTAAATACATGCAGCTTGATAGCCTATTTATTCGTCCCGAAGCGCGCCGTCGTGGCTATTCGACGGCTATTTTTGATTGGCTAGAAGCAAAGGCGAGAGAGTTGGATTGTGATAGGTTACTGTTAGAGTCGCTCGTTGAAAGCTTTGACGCGCATAAATTCTTCTTCCAGCAAGGCTATCACATGCGCGGCTATGTGGTGAATAAGCTGCTGAATGATAAATATGAAAGTTAGATTTCTTTCATAAAATCTTCATCTTTTTTGCGTAATATAGCAGGATGGAACTCGTTCTCGTTAGGCATTTTCATTCTTTAGGAAATGAACATAGAAGCAATTACCATAAATATGGTGATGCGAATGTGCCTTTGTCTGAGAAAGGCAAAATGCAAGCCCCTGAAACGGCTTTTGAGTTAGATAGAATATTAAAAGAACACGGAATTACAAAACCTGAAGAGGTTGTGTTCTTGACCTCTCCTTACGCAAGAGCCACCCAGACGGCGCATTTAGTTGCTGAACATTCACAAAATCCTGCCATTAAAGGGAAAAATCCAACGCAACAAAAGTGGTTGCGTGAAATGAGTGTTGGCACCGCAATGGATTTAACAAAAGCGGAGAGAAAGACGCTTTATCCTAATCATACTGAGAAATACAATCATCTGTTAAAAACGAATCCAGCTTTAGCGAAATATCCTTATGGAGAAACCCCGATGAGCCGTTATCAGGCTGTGAGTGATGCGGATATTCCTAACCAAATGCAGGAATGGAAGCAAAGGGGAGTGAAGCTGGTAGTTGCTGTGTCACATCAAATTAATATCAATGCGGTGAGGGCGGTATTAAACGATGAGCATCCTGATGAAATTATGGCAGGAAAGCGTATGGAAAATGGAGGAATTTTGCGTTTTACGATGGATGAAAAAGGTAAGTTTAATGTTCCTAAAGTTGAGCATGGGAAATATGAAATTTGTGATCTCGCGCAAATTGCAGATAAAGAATACCAAGATGTAGATTCTATTCCTTTTACGAAAATAATTCGTCATCAAGTGTTGGCCACCAATTATTCAACAGGGTTATTGGCTCCAGAAGAAGCACCACCTTTAAGTTCAAAATTGGAGATCCAAACTGAATCGCCCGTTACGAGTTATATTGAAAATGAAATGGCACGTGAAGCGAAGCGAATAGAACAAGCAAAAAACCCTTTGCCGTTGAAGCGGTAATTTACTATAAGCAGCTCCGTAACTAAGGAGCGCCCAGATGGCTGATACATTGCAAGTTGAACTCGTAACCCCTGAGAAAATGCTATTTTCTGGTGATGCAACCATGGTGGAAGCACCGGGCGTTGAAGGTGATTTTGGTGTATTGCCACAGCATTCTCCTTTAGTCTCTTTGTTGCGTGAAGGGGCTGTAACCATTCATGTGGGTAGCTCTACCAAAATATTTAATGTAACAGGTGGAACAGCCGAAGTGAATGAAGAGGGGATTGTTATCCTCGCTGAATCAGCTGAAGAGCAGTAGAACCCCTGACGATCGGCGGTAAGAGCCGTATTGCCGCAAAAACTTGCTTTTAAAGCAGAAATAGCGCAAAATCGTAAATAAGCAGACAGGAGTCACGCATGCTATATCTATCTCGCAAATTAGGCGAATCCATTATCGTGAATAACACGATCGAATTACAGGTTGTTGAAGTAAAAGGTAAATCCGTGAAACTTGGTTTCACGTTTCCGCCAGATGCTAGCGTGTTACGTAAAGAAATATTTGATAAAATCTCGGCAGAGAATGTTGCTGCTAAGTCGCAAGATGCTGCTGGGTTAGATGATTTACTCTCAGCCGTTGAAGGTAAGAAAACTGATGGCTGACGGCATTGATATCACCGATATTGGCGAGCCAGAGAAAAAACCGACAGAGGTAACCAAAGCGGTTGCCCTAAAACATGACCGAGGCGAAGGAACAGCGCCACATATTGTTGCTAGTGGTAAGGGGCGCGCTGCTGAACAAATTATTGAGCTGGCATTTGCTAATGGCGTAAAGGTGCGTCAAGATACGGATTTAACAGAGTTGTTAACGCAGTTGGATGTGGATTCACCGATTCCGTTGGAGGCTTATGCGGCGGTAGCAGAAATTCTTGCTTACGTGTATAAGGCGAATACGGCTTATGGAGGAAGAGAGATCTCATGACGGATGATGGAAAAGGCCCAACGGCCAAAGAGTTAATCGATAATTTGCAGGCTTTTATGCAGCGCTGCGAGCAGATGCTTGACCAAAATATTGAGCCAGACCTTTCAGGTTTGGATGAACAGGTCGAGGCGCTTTCTTCCATGATGCATGAGTTGAAATTTGACGAATTACAGGCGATGCAGCCGGTGCTTCAAGGCTTAATGCAGAAATTGAAAGATTTAGAAGATCAGCTCAAAGCCGAACGTGATCGCGTGCGTGAGAGCGTGCAGTCGACCTCACAAAAGAAACAGGCACATACGGCTTATCAAAAAGTACAAAGCAATCCACCTTCAAACTCAGAGGAGGGTGAGGCCTAATGGAAGAAGTTAGTCTCATCAGAGTTATTGCTTCTTTTGCCTTTGTGATAGGGCTGATCTTTTTGCTTTCTTGGGGATTGAAGAATCTGCGTGGAAATCGCTGGGTAGAGAAAGTGCAAGGGCCGCGTCGTTTGCAAATGGTAGAACAACTTTACCTCGATTCGCGCCATAAACTAGTGCTAGTAAAATGTGATGAAGAAGAACACCTCCTGATGGTGGGTGGTGGTCACGAAGTGGCAAAATTAGGGGCTGTTTCGGCGAAAGGAAATAATAAATGATGCGTCTTCTTTCGCTCCTTTTCGCGGTGTTCTTAGCCGTTGCTTTAAAGCCTGTAGCAGCAGAAGCACAGGCGTTCTCGCTAGATTTATCAGCTTTGAGAGATGGTGTGGGCGGTGGATCAGCTGCTGCGCGGATGATTCAAATTATCCTGTTGATTACGCTGTTAAGCATGGCGCCTTCGATCTTGATTATGATGACGAGTTTCGTGCGGATTGCGGTGGTGCTTTCCTTCATGCGTTCGGCACTTGGAACACAAACTACGCCGCCTAATCAGGTAATTATCAGCCTTGCATTGTTTGTGACCATGTTCATTATGATGCCAGTGCTTCAGCAATCGTATCAGGATGGTATTTTACCACTGATTGAAGAATCAATTAGCGAACAAGAGGCCATTGAGCGCTCCGCCCAGCCATTTCGTGTATTTATGTTGCGCCATGTGCGCGATAAAGATTTATCGCTCTTTATGAATATGGCGCAGGATGTGGAAGTGGAATCGGCTGATCAAACGCCGTATCAAGTTTTAATTCCTGCCTTTATGATTAGCGAGCTGAAACGTGCTTTTGAGATAGGATTCCTGCTGTTCGTGCCGTTTTTGATTATTGATATGCTGGTTGCTTCCACCCTTATGGCCATGGGTATGATGATGCTACCGCCAGTTTTGATATCTCTTCCCTTTAAGCTGATTTTCTTCGTGCTGATTGATGGTTGGTACATGTTGATTGGCAGCCTTGTACGATCGTTTGGTTTGTGACGATGGGCATTTTTCACAATCTAATTATGCTACTTGGTGGTGCGGTGATGATCTTTTTCATCTTCACCTTCGGTATTGTTATTTTGGCAGTATTGGCACTTGTGGGTATCGGCTTTGCTGTTTGGTTTAAGCTTCGCCAAAAGGACATTATCAATAAGATGGAAGAAATGGGCATGCATCATCGCGCCGAGCAGCCCGATAGCCAAACCATCGATGGTGATTTCGAAGTGATTGACGAGCCGGTAGAAGTGATCGAAGAAAAGTCCCTAGAGGATAATAAACGCGAGATTTAGTTGCGCATTTTACTATATTTTACCGCGACGGTCGATTTTTCTAGAGCTTGGGGCTTATGCAGGGTGAGGGTGATTTTATCAATCATCTGAAACTTATTCAGCGCAGCGCCCGCTAATGATTCTAATAATCGTTCAATGAGCTGCCATTCCTGACTTGCTGCATGATCAAGCGAGAAGCGTTCTAACTCTGCATAATCAACCGTAGAGCTAAGATCATCATGATGAATGCCTTTATCGGTACGAATTTCGATTTCTACGTTCGTCAAAAATTCGCGACTCGCTTCACGCTCCCAGTCAAACACGCCAAGCTTGGCGTGTAATTTTAGATCATTCAGATAAATGGTGAAAGGGTGCTGCATTGGCTATGCACCTCCATTCACGTTGAGCCATTGGCCATTATAGCTTGTATCTTGTGCTAACATCAGAGCAGCTTCAACCACTTGCTGTAACGTTGGTGGGTTTTCCGGCTTCACTTTTGGTTCATAAGCGTCTGCGCCTTCCGTCGGCAGAACATGGCCTGGACAAATACCATTTACACGAATTTCCCCTTCATATTCGCGCGCGGCCATTTTAGTGGCTTCCGCCAGCCCTTTCTTGGCGACAAGATAGGCGAAATGCGCTGGGTGGTCGCCGTGAATTGCAATATCGAGCATATTGATAATCGAGCCGTTAGTTTGCGTGACTTTGGTAAATTCGCGCATTAAATTGAGAGGGGTGGTGAGGTTAATAGCGAGATCTTCATCAATACTCGCTTCAGTCGTTTCTTGTAAATGTGCACGCCGAAAGGTGGAAGCGTTATTGATAAGCGTGTTGAGATGGGGGAAGTCCTGTTTAACTTTGCCTATTAAACCTTCTGCGACGTTCTTATCGGTCAGTTCTGCATAATAGAGTTTGGCGCCTGTTTCTTGTGCAATAGCATGCGCCTCTTCTGCCGAGTTACGATAATGCAAGGCGATATCATAGCCATTTGCAGCAAATTGACGAGCAAGCTCTGCGCCAATGCGACGAGCTCCTCCGGTAATGAGAACAGCATTTGAATTCATGAGATAGGCATAAAGCCTTCAAAGATAAAAAGCTAGCTGGCTTTATATTCGCCATCATGCAACCAGCTACGCTGATTTTCAGGCTTGCCAAGATAGTAACCTTGCAAGTAATCGACGCCGAGTTCCATCAGTAGTTTAGCGGACTCACCGGTTTCGACATATTCTGCTACGGATTTAAGGCCAAATAGTTCCGTAAATTCGAGTAGAGTTTTCACGAAGAAACGATTATCTGGATTATCGGTAAGGTCACGAATGAAAGCACCATCAATCTTCACACTATCAACAGAGAGCGTTTTTAACTGGCGGAAGCTGGTATAGCCGGAGCCAAAATCATCGAGCGAAACAAGGCAACCCAGATCTTGCAGCATGGCAACAAAATAAGCCGTACGGCGAAGGTCACGTTGTGCTGCAGTTTCCGTAATTTCAACGGTGAGGCGCGAAGCAATATAAGGACGATCACTTAGAAGGGATTGAATATGTGCTAGCCAATCAGGGTTCTCTGTCGTGAGATTTGAGACATTAAAAGCAAGTTTTACCTCAGGGTAAGTTTCTAGCTCTTTCACCACCATTTCTAGCACTTTACGGTCAACAATATTGATCAATCCCATACGTTCGGCGATTGGAATAAGTGCTCCAGCAGAGCTTATGCGGCCACGATCATCAACTAAACGGAGCAAAGCTTCATAATGGGCAACATCTCCCGTTTTTGAATCGATAATAGGTTGGTAAGCAAGGCGTAATTTATCTTCGCTGATTGCTTTCGTGAGGTAATTAGCCAATCCCATTTGTTGGCGCGCCATCATACTATCTTCAGGCTCTTGCATCAATGCGGCATGTAGCATCCCTGGGTGACGGTTTAGATCCGTGAAAGCACGATCAATAATCATAGCAGCATCAGCATCTTTATGATGGAAGCTTGTATGACCACATAGGCTACTAGTATGTACGGCACCTACCGATGATTTCGTGCAGTAGTCACGTACAATATTGTCGAGCTCATCCGTTTTTTTCTTCACGCAAGTGGCGTCGCATTCTGGCATTATAAATCCAAATTGGTCGCGGTGGATACGGAAAAGCATCGCATCTGGATCTAGGTTCTTCCGTAGCTCTGGTTCTAGTTCATCCATCACCGTTTCAGCGGCGCTTTGGCCAAATGCTTGCGCAATAATCGATAGGCTCGTGATGCTCATCACGATAACAGAACTTTGTTTAGGTTTATCAATGAACTGCTCTTGGTAATGCTGTAAGCGGCTAATAAATTCGCCTGCATTTAATGATTTTCCAACTTCTAGGGGCGCATTCTCTATATCAAATGATGCTTTTATGAGGTGTTTTTCTGGAGGTTGGCAATTAAAGGCAATTGCACCGATAATGACATTCTGGTCGTCTTGATGAAGAGCTGTGTGTTTCACCCATATCGCATCATCATCTACCCCAATACGATAACGTAAGTCAAAAGTGCCGCCTTCGCTTTTCCAGGCTTTGCTGGCGTTACGCCAATCTTTTAAGTCACGTGGATCAATCATTTGTTCCCAATCATCAATGTGACGTGGCAATGAATGCGGGTAGGGTAGTACCTCGCTTATATTATGGCTGAAAGTGAGGTTGCCTTGTGCAATATCCCATTGGTAGAGAATCGTGTCGGCGGATGTAAGAGCGAGCTGTGCAACGCTTTGCTCAATCCCCGGAGACATTGCCTGCCAGTTTTGAAGCGCAGATTCTTTGGCTGCTTCCGTTGTGTTTGGTCCTATATCTTGCGTCATTTACGCGTTCACCACATTTCTGTTTATTCTTTAACTATTTTACCGACAAAAGGTTAAGATAAACTAAAGGGTTCTAGATGAAATATTAATTATTTGGTTGAAAAATAGATAAAAATGCTAATAAAAATAGAAAAACCAAGCCAAACATTGCTTTTGAATAAGGCAGCGCAGTTTTCGGGTTTTTCAGGGTTAAATTTCAGCAATTGATTTACGAATAAGTAAAGTGGCAGTAGGGCGGTTAGTAAGATAATCGGCGGGGCCTCTGCTAGCAATAATGCTAGGATATAAGCAGCAAAACTAATCGCATAAAAGAGTGAGATGGCCAGCTTTGCATGTTTCTCTAAACATCGTGCAGTGGACTTAACGCCAATCTTTATATCATCCGAAATATCCTGAAAAGCGTAGATCGTATCGTAGCCGAGCGTCCAATAAATACCGCTGAGATAAAGCAGCGAGGTGGTGAGGGTGATTTCACCGCTGACAGCCACCCAACCCATGACTGCACCAAAATTGAAGGTAAGGCCAAGAAAGGCTTGTGGCCACCAAGTGATACGTTTCATCAATGGATAAGCGATCACGAATGGAAGTGATACGAGTGCAAGCCAAAACACTTCGACCCGAAGTTGGGTGACGATCCATAAGGCCATAGTCAAAAGGAAACCGAGTAAAAGCATGGCTTGCATGACAGAGACTGCACCGCTTGCCAGCGGGCGGCTGCGAGTGCGCTCTACCTGTGCATCAATTTTGCGATCCCACAGATCGTTAATCACGCATCCGGCGCTACGCATGATAAGCGAGCCTAGAAAAAACAATGCCAATAAGTTCAGTGCTTCAAGCCAAGAGGTATGGTTCTGTGTAGCCGCTAGCATAATCCCCCAACTGCATGGCCAGAAGAGCAGCCAGGTTCCCACGGGTTTATCCCAACGCATTAAATTGAAATAATTATGCATTAAGCGGTTGCTATTATTTGCTGCATTATCCATCTTCCTGTTATGGAAGTTTCTCCCCCAAAGGCAAGGCTCTATGTGAAGGATTCGCTGGCAGAAGGTCAGATGATTACCCTAGATAAAGACCAAAGCCATTATTTGATTAAAGTGATGCGCCAGAAGATTGGTGATTCAGTCGCGCTGTTTAATGGCAATGATGGCGAATGGTGGGGTATAGTGAGCGATGAAAATAAAAAAGCGGTTGCTATTCAATTACAAACGCAAATGCGTGAACAAAAAGAAGAGCCGGATATCTGGCTTTGTTTCGCGCCGGTGAAATATGGAAAGATTGACTTTCTTGCACAAAAGGCGACAGAGCTTGGGGCTTCTAAGCTCATTCCAGTAGAAACAAAACGTACGATTGTAAATCGTGTGAAGCATGAGCGTTTAATGGCAAATTCGGTGGAAGCGGCCGAACAATCCGAGCGCCTCACCGTTCCAGAAGTTGAGACGATGCAAACTTTTGGAAAGCTGATTGCCGATTGGCCGCAAGATCGATTGCTAGTGGTGGCTGATGAAACGGGCGGTGGATTACCCCCGTTAGAGATGATGCCGGTGCTACGTGATAGTCGGTTAGCGATATTGATTGGTCCAGAAGGTGGCTTTGCCCCTGAGGAGTTGAAGCAGCTTTCGATGTTACCGGGGGTTCGCAAGATGAGTTTAGGCCCACGTATTTTGCGGGCAGACACGGCAGCACTCGCGGCGCTTACCTGCATTCAGGCGCTTTGCGGTGATTGGCGTGATGGCGTGCCTGAATTTAGAGGAGAGAGTGAGTAAGCGATGAGTGAAGAAGGCCGTACTGGTATTATCATTGAGCTAGAAGCCTTGCTCAATAAGCGAGGGCAGGAAATTAATGACTGGTTTGCGCGTTATTATAGCGATATGCGTCCACCCTTTTATGGCTCGGTAGATCTGCGCCATAGCTGCTCCAAAATTGTACCGGTGGATACGAATCTTTTTCCAGCAGGGTTTAATCAACTGTCAGAACGAGCGAAGCAGCGCGCGCAAATTAGCTTTAAGCGCCGTTTAGCGGATCAATTTCCGGATGCTAAGAAGGTGATGTTACTCGCCGAAAGCCATACACGCAATTTAGGTTATCTTGAAAATTTGCATGTGTTGGCAGGCTTATTAGAGGCATCGGGTGCGGAAGTAAAAATCGCTCGTCTGCCTTCGCCAGAAGATGAAGGCGATCGTATGGACCTAGGCACGCAATCGGGTCAGATGATGACGCAATGGGTGATAGCGCGCGAAGGCGATGCATTGGTGCTGGCCGAAGGTTGGAAACCAGATGTGATTGTGATGAATAATGATCTATCCGGTGGTATGCCGGATATTCTGGCTGGTATTTCTCAACCTGTTGTGCCGACATTAGAGGCAGGCTGGCATCGTCGTCGCAAAAGCCGCCATTTCGAGCTTTACGATGAAATTGCGCTGAAATTTGCTAAGGACTTTGATCTGGATGATTGGAAGATTCGTACGCTTTCACATCAATGCGGCGAGGTAAACTTTAAAGAACGTCAGCGCCTTGATTGCGTGGCAAAATCAATTGAAGAAATGCTGCAAGCGATTGCAAAGAAATATAGCGAATATGGCATTCAAACTCAGCCTTATGTGTATATCAAGGCCGATGCTGGTACTTATGGCATGGGCATTATGAGTGCGACGAGTCCTGATGATGTGCTGCAAATGAATAAGAAAATGCGCAATAAAATGCAGGTAGTCAAAGACGGAGCCATGAATGCGCAAGTGTTGATTCAAGAAGGCGTGCCGACCATGGATCGTGTGAAGGGTGCCCCTGCCGAGCCGATGCTTTATGCGATTGATGGGCAAACCATTGGCGGTGCATTCCGTGTGAATCCAGAGCGTGATGAATATAAGAACCTGAACGCAAAAGGCATGTATTTTACCGGCATGTGCGATCGTGAAGAGGCTGAACAAGGCGATACTGACCATGTTCCAGTGCTACTTTGTAATTATCAGGTTTATGGGCTTATCACGCGTATGGCAAATTTAGCCGCGGCGATGGAAATTTCAGAAGTACAAAAAGAGGCCGCGTAGCTTTTTTAAAAGCCATCATCCTCGTCAAAGAATTCAGGCTTATTCATCGCTTTAGGTGCAATGCCTTGCTCAGGTTTTGGTGTGTCGACCAAACCATATTGAATGCGCATTTCATCTTTAATTTCTTGGCTAGGTTCCCCACGCCCTGCAGCGATGACTTCGCCATAGTCGCTAGGTTTGAAATTTTCACCCCCTTCCATTGCGATACGCATTGCACGGAAATTGCGAAGAGAAAATTTAACATAAGAATAAACAGGGTCACCAAACATGTTTTTACCCTGCGCAAGAATAACTGCTTCTTCATCAAGAACACCATCAGAAATATCACTTTCTGATGTGCGGCTTGGGTCGCCCATAGCTTTGGTGTCCCAAGATTTTTTTGAAGGTTTTTCGGAGTTATCCATCACAGATGGCATAATAGGGAACAATTCAGTTTAATTAAAGGAAAATACTTAGGGTGGAAAAAGATTAGCGCGCTGGCTGCATGTCTTTTTCAGGGCTTGGTATGGATTGCCCAAACATTTTCAGGAGTAAATCACCAACCTTGTTAACTTCTTCTTCGAAAACTGATTGTGCACCTTCTGAAAGATTGTTGAATTTTTCAAGCGAGAGGCTGACGTCAGTAACTGGATTCTCACCCAATTCTGTTACAAGGCCACGTGCTTCTTTAATCACATCTTGGTTTTCAATCGTCATAACTAAATTTCCCTAGCTTTCTTTTCTATTTCTTGACCTTATCACCCAAAGGTTAAATCTTTTTATAGTTTGTCTACAATTGATACTATACCGCTTTTACCCTTAGGGGAGAACCACAAACACGGCCTGTCACAAACTGTTCATCGAGCTGTAACTGAACTGTCATCTTTCTAGCGTGTAGGTGGTATTCGCTTTAGCTAGACTCTGATCGTAACTCTGCTTATAGTTCTGCCATGTTGCGAAATTTGACGATCTTATTCTTAGTTTTCCTAACGGCGACCACTGTTTATTTGCAATTTTCCTCCAAGGATGATGCATCTCAGGGCGAGGTTCCTATTGGGGGAGAGTTTTCGCTCACTAGCCATTTAGGCGAGGCCGTGACCAATGATACATTCAAAGGAAAGCCGCGTTTGGTCTATTTTGGTTTTACTTATTGCCCAGATATTTGCCCGATGGGGCTTTCTACTATGCAGGCTGCATTGGAAGAGTTACGCGGTGATGCACCAGAAGGAATTTTCGTAACGGTGGATCCTGAGCGAGATACACGCCAGCAGCTAGCGCTTTATATGCAAAACTTCCCGAATATTCTGGGGCTAACGGGTACGCATGAGCAAATTAAGGCAGCGGCGAAAACCTATCGTATCTATTATAAAAAGGTTGAGAATAAAGAATCGCCTAAAGATTATACGATGGATCATGCAAGTTTGATTTATCTGATGGATGAAGAGGGGAAGTATCTAGCGCATTTCCCTCACACGGCTAGTCCACAGGAATTAGTGGCACGTATTAAACAGGCTCTCTAAAGCGAGCAAGGAGAAGATAATGAAAGATCGAAAAATACAGTTTATTTTATTCGCTATTGCGGTGTTGATACTCACTTGGCTGTTATTACCAGTCTTTAGCTTTGCTTCATCAGAGCAAGTGAAGATGGAAAAAGCAGATGCGCCGGTGCTAGTAAAAGCGACTCAAGCGTGGGCGAAGCCGACCTTGAAAGGTCAGTCTGTAGGTGCGGCTTATGTGACGTTAAAGAATGACGGTAAAAAGGCTTTAGCATTGGTAGACGTAAGTGCATCTATTGCAGGTCGTGCGGAGATTCATACCCATATACATGAAGATGGCATTATGCAAATGCGTCAACTTCCTCGTTTGGATGTTTTACCCAAGACAGACCAAGTGATGCAACCAGGTGGATTGCACCTAATGCTATTTGACCTGAAAGAGCCGTTAGAAAAAGGCAAAAACTTTACGCTTACACTGAAATTCTCAGATGGTATGAGTAAAGAAGTGCAGGTAGATGTTCGCGATGTTGGATGATCTGCTGCAATTTAATAAACGTCGTGGGATGATGTTTGTTTTATCCTCGCCATCAGGTGCGGGGAAAACATCGCTATCACGGGCGTTGATTGAAGATGATAAGCATTTGATTCTGTCTATTTCTGCGACCACGCGTGATATGCGCCCCGGCGAAAAAGATGGAAAAGATTATTTCTTCTTATCAGAAAAAGATTTCCTCAACCGTGTATCGAATGATGAGTTTCTGGAATATGCGAAAGTGTTTGACCATCATTACGGCACGCCAGCTAAATTCGTCGATGAGCAGTTGGAGGCTGGTACTGATGTGTTGTTTGATATTGATTGGCAAGGTACCCAGCGTTTGCGCCAGAAGCGAGAACAAGATTTAGTGAGTATTTTCATCCTTCCTCCTTCAATGGAAGAGTTGGAGTCTCGTTTGCGTAAACGTGCGCAGGATAGTGATGAAACGGTGTTACGTCGTATGACCAAGGCTTCTAGCGAAATTAGCCATTGGGATGAGTATGATTATGTGATCGTGAATAAAGATTTTGACGATAGCTTAGAAAAATTACGCTGTATTCTAATGGCAGAGCGTTGCAAACGCATTCGTCGTCCGGGCATTAAAGAATTTGTCACGAATCTTTAAGTGTTTATGCAAGATGATAATCATAAAAAAGGCGACTCAACCGAGCCGCCTTTTTTAGTCATATCGCGCAAATAAGATTCTATTCTTCGTCGATATATTGTTTTTCAAAACGTTCGTGTCGCTCTTGTGCTTCTACACAAAGGGTTGCTACGGGACGAGCTTCTAGGCGTTTTAGGCCGATAGGATCGCCTGTTTCTTCGCAATAGCCATAATCACCATTATCAATACGACGGTTAGCATCATCGATCTTCGCAATCAGCTTCAGATAGCGGTTACGAGTGCGTAGCTCAACGCCAGCATCTGTTTCGCGCGTTGCGCGATCAGCGACATCAGGCTCTTGCCAGTTTTCTTCTTTCAAATTATCCATCGTCTCGCGAGATTCAGCCAGAAGCTCTGCACGCCAAGCGAGCAGCTTACGACGGTAATATTCCAAGTGCTTATCGCACATGTATTTTTCTTTTTCCGATGGCATATAATCATCTTTGATTTTTGCCAAAGGCTTATAATCTACGGGTAGATAATCGGTTACTTCTACTTTTTCTGCAGCGCTCATTATTTACTCCCTTGTATAGCTGAAATGATAAGCGAGGCTGCGCTTATACGGAAGTGAAAAGCAAAAGGCAAGGAAAGTTATGCACAGCTTTTTAAGCGTTTTCTTCGCGTAGCGGCTTTTTATCCACCTTGCCGACCATGGTTTTAGGAAGCTCTGCGCGAAATTCATAATCATGAGGGATCGCGTAAGGGGGGAGGTGATCTTTCAGGAAGGTTCTCAGCTCCTCAATCTCTGCCGATTGCCCTTTTTTGAAAACAATAAAGGCTTTGGGCACTTCGCCTCGTGCTGCGTGAGAAATTCCTATAACGGCGCAATCAGCAACTGCTTCATGCTGGTAGATTGCCTCTTCTACGCGGCGTGGGTAGATATTGTAACCACCTGAAATAATTAGTTCTTTCATGCGGTCGACAATAGTGAAGTAGCCGTCTTCTGACATGATGCCTACATCACCCGTATGCAATCGCAGTTCGCCATCTTCGGTCTTTCGAAGTACGTCATTTGTTGCTTCTAACTGCTGCCAGTAGCCTTGCATTACTTGCGGCCCGCGAATACAAATTTCGCCTTCTTCACCAATTGCCATTGGAGTCACGCGATCTTCCTTATTGATAATCTCCAAAACTGTACCGGGTAGAGGTAAGCCGATTGAACCAGTGCGGTTTTCGCCCGTAAGTGGGTTACAGGTAACGACTGGTGAAGATTCAGAAAGACCATATCCCTCCACTAGCGAACAACCAGTAAGCGCTTCAAATTCCGTTTTGACCGCCTCAGGTAAAGGTCCGCCACCGGAGATACAATATTTCATCGAGGTGAGGTCGTACTTATTCAGGCTATTGCAGTTATTAATGGCTGAAAAGAGGGTGGAAACCCCTGGCATGACCGTGATTTTATATTTATCAATATCGGTCAGTACATTTTTTAACTCAAATTTCGGATGAAGAATAATCTCTGCGCCAATGGAGATGCCGAAATTCATAATCGTCGTCATAGCAAAGACGTGGAAAAGCGGAAGGATGCCAATAAATTTTTCCTGTCCTTCTTCCGCATCTGCAAACCACAAGCGGCATTGAGTCGCATTGATGGTGCAGTTAGCGTGAGTCAAAATCACGCCTTTAGGTGTGCCTGTCGTGCCGCCAGTATATTGTAACACGGCAATATCCTCTTCCGGATGAATGGTCGGCGTCTCTTCCAGTGGAGGGTAGCTGATCGCATCTTCCCACAGGATATGTTTTTCATCTTGCGGAATGGCAGCTAGTTCGCCGCGCTTTAGCAACAAGAAAGCGAATTTCTTAGCCATAGGCAACACATCGGCCAATGAGCAAACGATGATACGTTTGAGGGTTTTACCAAGATTTTCCTGCACTTTAGGTAGGATCATTTTCAGATCAAGCGTGACCATTACTTCTGTGCCTGAATCTTCAATTTTATGGCCTAATTCGCTTTTGGAATAGAGTGGAGAGTAATTTACTACGGTGGCGCCTGTGCGCAAAATTCCGAAATAAGCGATGATCGCTTGTGGGCAGTTAGGTAGGCAGATTCCTACTTTTACCCCGCGTTTTACACCTTGCTCTTTGAGGCCTGCAGTAAATTTCTTGGTAAGGGCGTCAATCTCTCGATAGGTGAAAGCGCGCCCCATAAAGCGCACAGCAACATTATCTGGAAACTTCGCTACCGCATCATCGAGTAGCTCAAATAGAGCGTGCCCTTCTAGCGGCGTATGCCAATCGACATTATCAGGATAGTGGTCGAGCCAAGGAAATGCTGTATCTGTCATTTGGGTAATTTACCGTTCTCGGTAAAAGGGTGCAAGTTATGACTCGTTTAAAACGCCAATAAAGGGCAGTTCGCGGTATTTGCCTGCGTAATCTAGGCCATAGCCAATGACGAATTTATCTTCAATCTCAAAGCCGATAAAATCAGCATCGGTTTTAACGCGCCTTTTTCCCGGTTTTTCAAGTAAGACCGCGGTGGTGACGGAAGCGGCGTGACGTTCAAACATCATTCCTTTAGCGCAGGTTAGGCTTAAGCCCGATTCCAAAATATCATCAATGACTAACACATGACGACCTTCAATTTTTGCTGTTGTGTCAGAGGTGACAATCACATCACCGCTCGTTTCAGTGCCATCTTTATAGCTGCTTAAGCCAAGAAAATCGAAATCCAGCTCTACGCCATGACGATGCAGGGCACGGGCGAGATCGGCTGCGAAAATAAAACTGCCGCGCAAAAGAGCGACCATGAGTAAAGGTTTGCTTGGCTCTGTGTCAGCAATTTCTTTTGCGAGTTCATCCACTCGTTTTGCAATCTCTTCTTCACTCAATAATGTTTGAATACTCATCGTGCTGCGACCTGATCGTGATTAGGGTTCCATCCGCTGCGTAGCCCCATTTCGAGCGGAGAGGCAATCTCCAGCAGCAACTTATCAGCACTAGCAAAATTATGTACCACTTCCAGCTTGCCGCAATCTATGTGCTCGCCTGGTTCAATCATCCGTTCACCGCCGGGTAGGTATGCATCATCTTCTGCGAGCACATTGCCGCCAGAAGATAAGATACGCATTGCTAAGGGCGGTTGAATTTGTGGTGTATCGGATGTGTTGAGTAAGATGCAGCCTACTTCATAACGTTTTTTGCGGCGAGATTTTTGCTTCTCTATCGTCACATTGGCTAGCATCACGCCATTATTAGGATAGTATCCCACGGACTCGTAGAGCCCAGGAGCGATTGGATAGAAGCTATCGCGTGAGTGGAACAGTAAAATACCAATCGCGCACAGAACTAATAAGACGCTCGCTATCATCCAACTTTTTTGGCTAGCGGGTTTTTGTAAAGACGGTAATTCTGCATTGAAGGGTATATCAATATTATCTGTATCTTCTTCAATATTGAGGAAATCACCAAAATCATCTTTTGATTCGGCTTTAGCTTCTAAAGCTACTTCTACTTCTGGTTCTGCTTTTAGTTCGACTTTTTCGCCAGCTTGAAACCATTGGTGTTTACAGCTGCGGCAGCGCACTGTGCGTCCTTCGGTGCCGATGGCATTATCGGGCACAGCGTATCGAGTATTACATTCAGGACAAGTAAGAATCATATTCTTGCATTGTATATTCAATTTACACCGCTTAGTCTAATCCCAAAATAAACCTAAAGAAAATAATCTTGAAGAAACCGCTCACATGATTCGTTTACGCAATATTTTTCATAGCTATGACCGTGAACATATGGTGTTGCGTGATGTGAATCTGACCCTTGATAAGGGAAGCTTCTATTTCCTCGGTGGCCCTAGTGGGGCAGGAAAGTCGACTTTAATGTCGCTTATCTCGTTGATGCGTCGCCCTAGTCGTGGTCAAATTGAGATGTTTGGGGTGGATGTTACGCAATCAACTCACGAAGAGTTGCCCGCTATGCGCCGTCGTGTGGGTATGGTTTATCAAGATTTTCGCCTATTGGATCACCTGACGGTTGAAGAGAATATTGCTTTACCGCTTAAAGTGATGGGTGAGCCGAAAGCCCATATTATCGCTAAGGCGCGCGAAATGGCCAAATGGGTGGGGTTGAATAAAGAGTTGAACCTCTATCCGCCTGTTTTATCAGGTGGGCAAAAGCAGCGTGTAGCGATTGCGCGCGCGGTGATTACCAATCCCGATGTGATTTTAGCGGATGAGCCAAGTGGAAATCTCGATAATGCGTTGAGTGAGCGTTTTATGCATTTATTCAAAGAGCTGCATAAGCAAGGGACGACCGTGCTGTATGCGACGCATGATCAAAACTTGATCAAAAAGCATAAATACCCAGTGATGCGCCTGAGTGGTGGTAGTATTACGCTGACGAAATAGCTAAAATACCATAAAATACCGTTGACAGAGCGGGTTTGGCTAGGTAAAAAGCCGTTCCCTTTTAAGATAGGAAGATGTGATGAAAGTTTTAAGTTCTTTGAAATCAGCGAAAAAACGCGACAAGAATTGCCAAGTAGTAAAGCGCAAAGGCCGTCTTTACGTCATCAACAAAAAGAACCCACGCTATAAAGCGCGTCAGGGCTAATTTGCTGTTTTACAGTTTATCTAAAAAAGCTGCCGTAAGGCGGCTTTTTTTGTAGCAATTTGAGTGCCAGTAGGCGCGTAGAGGGAATAATTAAAGACTATCGAACGTATAAGTGCACTTCTGAGTGCGGTAGGCTGGAAGCTACCTGTTTTTGCACTTGAACGTTGCTCGGGCGAATGCCTAGCCCATAAAGATGCTTGAGCACTGATTGTAAATTACGTTCAGATTTTTCGGCCAATTGGCGGCTGCCTTGGGGTGCGTAATGAATAATTTTAAACTCTACACCGGGGCTTACTTGCATGGCACGCTTCACTGCATTGGCTACAGGGCGTTTAAAATACACGCGTGGTTGATTAAAGCGTACCACGGCAAGCGGTACGTTATAATGATCGTTCACCTGCGCTTGTGCGCTAGAAGGGTAGCCGATAAAAGCGGGTGCAATCACAGTCAAAGCGAGTGTGAGTGATAATATCCAAAATTTAGTCATGAGGGCACTCTAGCTAAGCATCACTAAACTGCAAGAGCTAAGCATAAAGATGTGGATAAAACTCTTGTCATTTGTGATTGGATTGGTTAGGTTGCGCCTCCTTTCACAAGGTGTTGCGCACCCCTAGCTCAACTGGATAGAGTACCTGACTACGAATCAGGCGGTTGCAGGTTCGAATCCTGCGGGGTGCGCCATTTATTTCAATAGGTTAGATGGTTTTTGGGTTTCTACGATTTTGTGCTAGGTCGCAAATAGGTCGCTGGAGATTGAATTTCGGACTAATTATCACTCCTCAACTTTTTCACCATTTACCATTACTCCATAGTTCTCACCTTCATTGATGAAGCTAACGTTTCCCATATTCAGCAAAGCTTTCTCAATTTTTTCTAAGCTGGAGGCTTGAATACCGCCACCCGTCTCAAAGCGCGATACGGTATTAGGGTTAATCCCTGCTTCCTTCGCTAATTCTCTCACCCCTATTCCTAGGGCTGATCTGGCCATTTTTACCTGTATTCCGTTTATCATTTAATACCCTGTATTATTTATTTGTGTATATGTATTGACATTGTTATGTGCTATTAGTACATTGTATTAAGTTAATAGCAAATAACCCCAACTCAAGCAAACAGAGAATTAAGAAATGACCATCACCATAGAACGCATCGAAGCACTACATAAGCAAACCCGCATTACCTTGGGCGTGATTAAGATGAAAGAATCTCAGTTTGTGAGAAGCATTTTAGAATATGCCAAGCGCAACCCTACTGACTTTAAGCTCTCACCAAAACAAAAGAAGTGGTTTCTAGCATTAGAGAAAAGTGTACCGGCTCGCTTTGAAGCGTTTCGATGGAACAATGAACGTCGCGGTAACTGGAAAGGTATGTTTGCTATCGGCGTTTAATATTTAACCAACCAACTAACCAAAAGGGAGAACTAACTATGGAAATAGCACAACAAGAAAGCAGCGAGACGTTAGATGATTACAATGAAATAGTCTTGCTGCTGAAAGAGTATAAAGAAGCAGTAGAGACTTTTAACAATACCGATGAAGAAGATGAGTACGGAAATATAAACCCTGATTTTGATGATGTTGATCGTCGCTTTATTGAGACAAGCAGAGCTCTTACTAAGTTTCGTCCTAAGACTGAAAGATCGAAAGCGCTTTGGGTTTCTCATATTGCCAAAATGGTTGAGGAAGATACGCCCAGAAATGCTCTTCCTTTCTATATCGCCGTTCGCGATGCCCTGATCATCGCTAGCGGTGAAATAGTAAACCAGACATCAAAAGCAGCATAAGGAAAGCACCATGAAAAAAGAATCACTTACCAGTCACGAATTTGCAGCCAAAAATATAGAGATGGCGCATACATTTGATAAACTGAATCAGAATAAAAAGCATGATGTAATAGAACAAGGTACGCTGTTTCTAACGCACATAGAAGACATACTGATAACACTAGAGCGTCTATTTATGTCAAAGAACAAAAACGACTTTGATGAAACTGTTCTCAGCAATGTTTACCTAGCTTTAAGTGAAACAAGCGCCGCTCAAAAACTCTTTGCACCAATACAAGAACATTATCGCATAGAAGCGGATAAAGAGTTCTTTGCTGATAAAGAAGCAAAAATAACTAAGAAAGCAGCCTAACCACCGTCAAGCCCCGCCGTGTCATGTGAATAGCGTGATGCGGCGGGGTTAAATTTAGGCAAAAGAAAGCCCCTCATAAACCTTTTTGTCTATGGGGGGCGGCGACCATGCCTTAATCTTATTCATTCGCAGAAACCTTCACTTGAACCTACTCGAAATTCGATTAAAGTTTTATCTGCCATTTCGATTTGGAATTTACCAGTATAGCTTCTTGCTATGACTCCTTCATGGTTGCCAAAAGGCTCTCTTTCCACAAGGTATCTATCCTTTGTAAGAACGTAAATTTTGAGACCTAGTTCCGCAAAATCGAAATGATTACCACAACGACCTGTGAACACTCCACATTCTCTTAAAGAACCATCTTGCTTGATAGCTCGTGAGAAAACGCTTCTCTCATCTTGAATGGAGTAAAATAAATGGGCTAGCGTTGGTGACTCATCTAACTTTGCTCTGGCAGATTCATCAATTTGATTTACGAACGCTATAGCACAGAATACCATGAAATAGATCACTCCAAAAATTTTTAGGAAAACGAAAGGGCCGGATATAAATGTTCTTTTTGACATTATTTTGTTATTTAAAAATTAAAAAATATTCTTTTAACATCCTCGCCATTTGGCGAATGACGACTAATGGTCATGTGAAAAAACACAGGAAAACACTTTTCTTTAATAAATTAAAGAGAGTGAAAAGAACCCTTAGAGTATAACTGAAGTCTACCTAAAAGGCATGTTACAGTTCTGTTAAATTTTCTTCCAACAGACAGTAATCACGAAGTCATCTTCATGTAGTGGCTCATCAGGGTGTTCGGCGTTAAACCTTGCTCTAGCCTCTTCAACAGTCTCATCCATCTCACAGAAGACAACTCTCACCCTTTCATGCGGTGGAGTGATAGTTTGTTCTAGCCTATCTATACGGCGCTCTAACGGCTTACTCATACTTGACTCCTTTTCTGTTCTTCAAGATAAACTACACGCTGTTCATGACTCCAATAATGGAAGTCACTCAACACCACTTCCTCAACAGGAACACCTGATAATTTAGCCCAAAACTTTTTCAGTTCTTCTTCAGAAGGCTTATCCTTCTCTAATTGCTCTAACCGCTTGGATAGTTGCTTGCTCATGATTGCCTTCCTTCTAATGCTTCAATGCGTTTCTCTAACTCACAGGCTTCTAGTGAGCGCCTATGTAGCTCTAACAATGCTGCAACTGACTGAGCTTCATTTGGCGTAAGTTCTCCTTGTGATACTGCCTCTATCAATGCCGCAATGGCGGTGGGTAAATCCTCCGCTG
>CAZZJS010000006.1:99977-148182 GCA_964654855.1 uncultured Rickettsiales bacterium | reverse complement strand
ATCCTTATTTAATGGTGGCGGGTGTTAGAGCATCCGCCTTTTTCTTTTTGAGATAGTCATTCCAGTCTTTGCAGCCTTCTGGCGGCGGAATAATTCTCACAGTTCGTCCTTTATCTATCAGTCGTTGTGCCAACACTCTGGCAGCAGACAAACCCGCTTCATCATTGTCAGAAGCGATCACAACTTCATGGATGGAATCAGGAATATGTTGATGGCGATAATTATATGCGCCACAAACTGCCCATGCAGGCCAGCCCGTCAATTCCATTACGGAAAGTGCATCTTCTAAACCTTCGCATATAGCTAAACGCGGAATTGAACCATCGTGATTATCTAGCTTGATAGCAGAACCTTTGACAATGCCAGTGCATAGTTTCGGAGTAGTTATATCCGCTTTCTGAGCTGTTTCAGGATTCAGAAAAACTGACTGAACAGCAGTAATAGCATTTTCCTTATTACGTATTGCAGCCACCAACGCTGGGAATCTTTTACCAGATTGATAATGATATAATTCATGATGAAAGCGAATATCATCGGGTAACGCTGAAGGCTCTATATGTCGCTCTTCCACAAGGTAACGCTCAACAAGATTTAACATAATGGTCTCGCTTCCTGCCATATACGAACAGCTTTATCGATACGTTGCTTCGAGTGCTGTTGTCGTTCTTTGCGAACCTTCGGAATATCCTGTGATGGGATGGGAGTCGGCTGGTTACCCAAATAGTTTTCCAGCCATACCACTGCACCCTTGAAATCAGTTGCTAGTGTGTGCCGCACCAAATCAATTAAATCACCACCAATGCCAGACTCATGATCAAAAAAGTTACCATTACGTCGATCAATACATAAGCTGCCACGGTTTCCAATCCGAATTTCAGAACGGCTTGCTTCAATATGTCGATTAGGATGAAGCAACCGCAACAACTCGGACAATGAGGATAGAATTGCTTGTTTTAAGCTCTGTAAATCATGCTGTTTCATAATCAGCAATCGGCATAATTGGGAGTATCCGTTTCAGCCACTAGTGGAGAGTCTGAAAAACTGACACCACCAGTTTGCTCCATCATCTCAACCCACTCTGATTCGGCTTGATCGCTAATGAACCTTTTACCGCCTACTTTGAAGGTTTTGGGAGCTTTACCCCGTTTTTCTAATTTGTAGAAAGAAGATCGTGAAATATCCACGCTCTCACAGAAATTATTGATTGATTTAGCACCCATAGCATTTCTCCTTTGTGTTTGAGTGTTTCCAACACCCTCAACACTAGGAAAAATCTTTAGTACTTTACATGGCAATCCGTTAAATATGTTAATCTACATAACATACTGTTTTTTAAGGGTTTCAATAGTATGTTCACTTGATACAGGGTTATGCAATAAAATATAAGGATCTTTTTTATTACCGGTTTCAAAGAACAAACTTCTTAAAAATTTTGTAAAACCAAGCTTGTTTACAATATCTGTAATTTCACTAGGCAGGTGAGCACCGTTAAGAGCTTTTTCTTCTAATTCTTTTTTTGAAATTTTTCTATTGGGATGATCTAACAAATAGAGAATGATTTTTTGGTAATCGCTATCGTTTCGTTGCTGTGTAAGCTTATGATGACCATTCAATAGAATACAATTATTAAAACGGTCATATTCTAGTTTAAATGTAACTTTGTTTTCATTCAAAGGTTCTCCATTACCAAGACGATCATTCCATTGCGTCTGGAGGCTACGACTTACAGAATTTTGAATATCGCCAAAGCGCATCTTTTCAAGTGACTTTCCTTTAAAGTACTGAATGACAGCAGCAGTATCAAAGGTGATCTCATGAAATGAACTAATGCCATTATTTTGTTTTTCGAAAGAATTTATCTTTTCTTGCTCACCGCTCACTTCTTCTTGAAGAGCAAAAGAGAACCTTGTGGTCGCACTAATGAATGCTTTATTATCAATAGGAGAGAGTTCAATTACATCAAGTTCCCAAAACTCTCTAGGGATTTTACGTACTAATCCACCCGCTTTACCTTCACCTACTAGCTTCCCCGAAGCCAATGCTTCTTTTAATAAACGCCTAAACTCAATAGATTCAGCTTCCGAGCTAAAACGTCTAAGCTCACGTCGATCAAAAATTGGCAAATGATGTATTAGTGTTTCTATGTCATTTGGAAGCGGTACAAAATCAAATACTAACCAACAATATAGTTGCTCCAAAGTAATTTGTTCGGGAATAGCCACTTTATAAATAGAGTGATAATTTACCGAAGATACATTTTCTATAGTCTTTCTAAGCAACGTCCGCCCGTACACTGTAATAACTCCACTAAAATTCAATATGATAAATGGCCATACATGACTCATTTTGTCTATAAGTGTTTTTATACGTTTAAGGGGGAAATTTAGGGGGAAGCGTGCTGTATTATTTCGCTAAATCATTGAAATAAATGGTGATCCCTACGGGATTCGAACCCGTGTTGCCGCCGTGAAAGGGCGGTGTCCTAACCACTAGACGAAGGGACCACTGCTTTGAAAGCTGAGCCGTTACACCATTATTCTTGTCCCCTGTCAAGTGCGGGATTCATCAAAATGCATGAAGGGTTTCAGTAGTGCTCAAATTCTGCTATAAACGCTGCATGCCTAACACTAAACATGCTACGCCTGCTTATGCAGCCCTCGATTTAGGGACGAATAACTGCCGCTTGCTCATTGCATCACAACGCAAGAGCGAAACGGATGAATTTGCTCTAAATGTGCTTGATAGTTACTCGCGCATCGTACGCTTAGGTGAAGGTGTCAGCGAAACGGGTAAGTTTTCCGAAGAAGCGATGGACCGTACCATCGAAGCATTGCGCCAATGTAAAAAAAAACTTGATAAACACTCGGTAAAAGCAGGACGCTTTATCGCGACCGAAGCCTGCCGTCAGGCAGCTAATACACCGCAGTTTTTAATGCGTGTTAAAAAAGAAACAGGACTTGAGATTGAGGTTATTTCAGCAGCGGAGGAAGCTAACTTAGCGTTTCGCGGGTGCGTCTCATTAGTAAAGCCAACGCCACACCGTGCTCTCATGCTTGATATTGGCGGCGGCAGCACTGAATTTATGTGGGTAGAAGTCGATGATATGAACGCGACCCCTTCTGCCCTACCCGTCGTATCGCATAAGGTACTAGATTGGTTCTCTATGCCACAAGGGGTGATGAATCTGTCAGAAAAGTTTGGTGGCGCTCAATTTGCTGAAGTCTATTTCGAAGAAATGGTCGACTATCTAGAGCAACAACTCCTCAAATTCCGACGTTATGAAGAAATTTTCGAAGCCGTTGGACGAGATGAGGTTCAGCTATTTTCTACCTCTGGCACGGTGACAACACTTGCCGCTATCTATTTAGGGCTACCGCGCTATGAGCGCTCTAAAATTGACGGTATTACTATTGAAACCGCACAGTTACGCGACGCAATCGCCTCAATCCTAGATATGCGTGCTTCTGAGCGTTTCCATCACCCTTGTATTGGCTCAGATCGCTCCGATTATATTATCTCAGGCTGTGCCATCTTTGAAGCGCTCTGCCGTTTATGCCCCGTCGATCATATCACCATTGCAGATCGTGGCGTACGCGAGGGAATTATCTTCTCGCTCGTCGCCGAAGAACAAGGCGAAAATCATATTTCGGCCATTAATTCGCTATGAGTGTTACCGGAAAATCAGGCGGCGGTGGCGGACGTAAGAACCCACGTTTGCATCAGAAAGTCAAAACAGCACGAGGGAGAAAGAACGGCTCAACCAAGTGGCTGCAACGCCAGTTGAATGACCCTTATGTACAAAAAGCACGTGCGATGGGCTATCGCTCACGCGCAGCATTCAAGATATCTGAGCTGGATGATAAATTTAAATTCTTCAAGCCGAATCAATCCGTCGTCGATTTAGGGGCAGCACCCGGTGGCTGGAGCCAAGTTGCAGCAGAACGTTGCAAAGGCCAATCAACCGTAATCGGCATTGATCTTTTGCAGATTGATGAAATTGCGGGCGCGACCTTCCTAGAAATGGATTTCATGGAGGACGAAGCGCCCGAGAAACTTTGCGAACATCTACCTGATGGCAAAGCGGATCTCGTCATTTCTGATATGGCACCCAACACAAGCGGCACCCCATCACTAGACCATTTACGCATTATGGGATTAGTTGAAGCAGCCGCAGAATTTGCGTGTGAGATTCTAAAACCCGGCGGGGGATTTGTCTGTAAAGTGTGGCAAGGGGGCGCTGAACGCGAAACCCTTCAAGCGCTCCAGAAGCGTTTCACGAAAGTGAGACACGCCAAACCCGCCGCAAGCCGTAAGGATTCCGCAGAGACCTTCTTAGTAGCTACAGGCTTTAAAGCCTAAATTTAGGCAAAAAAAAGTGGAATTGGTTGTTATCTCCAATTCCACTTTTTTTTAGATACCTCATGCTGCCAAGTTTAAAACTTGAGAGTCAACATTTAGTAAACCCAATCTAAAAGCTTGGGTTACAAGGTGGGCCATGCTTTTCGCCTCAAGTTTCACCTTAAGGTTTTTAACATGGCTCTGCACAGTGTGCAGTGAGATATACAACTCGGCTGCAATCTCTTTTGTCTTAAGTCCTTCAGATAAGAACTCAAGCACTTCTAATTCCCTCGGCGTGAGGGCTGAAAATTTTTTCATGGTTCTAATTAAAAATCTCCGAATTCAGCAAAATGCTAAATTCGGAGATTGGTTAAAAAATTATTCACCCCCCGTGTGGTCGGCGAGTACGGGAAAGCCATACTCAAAGCCAACCATAAAGTGTGTACTGCACCATACGGGGCTATTCCCACCAAAGTGAGTACTAACTCTATAGGTATTGCTCTCATCATCAACGTACCCTATTGGCGTGCTGACATTGCCAGCATCAACCGTCACGGTATTGATGATTTCGAACGATGCACCGTTTACACTACGCTCAATTGCGTAGGTGCCATCAACTCCGGCAACCCAACATAAGCCATATTGATTTTGGCCATTATTGGACCAAAGCCAACTTAGCTCGTTAGGACGGTTCGAATCTCGAATTTTCAACAAACGGCCATCTCTAGCCGTAATAGCCCAAATGTCACCATTTGGTGCTATAGAAATTCGAAACAATGGATCACTCCCACTCGGTGTGCAAATGATAGCCGCTCGAGTTTCGTCATATCCATCTCCACAATCTCTTGCAGGAAGCACTCTAAGAGTGCCGTCCGCGCTAAGAACGTAAAGCAAATCCAAATAAAACCCGACCGATACTGGGTGATCTATCGGAATGACATCCAGCGTATTGCAGCTGTTGTCAAAAATAACGACCTCGTCATCGCTATCACCATTGCCTTCAGCAATGGCTAACATACCCCCACAACGATCAGTGGCATCCAGACCGTTGATGTCGAGGAATTCCTCGGCACCATCAGGCCTAGTATCGTAAGCATACGATACTGTCCCATCGGGGTTAAACACTACGATGGTTGCCAAGTTAGGCAAGCTATCGAAGCTTATCTCGTTCCCCCCTTGGACACGTTGCCCCTCACTACTGAAAGTCAACGCTGTCGACTCTCTGACTCCCGGCTGCACCTCTAAGAGGTTGCCATACAAATTGAACACGTGAATATTCGACGATGACGTACTTTGTACCCAAAGCTCGCCATTTTCAATGGCGAGAGCTCTAATTGTACCCAGCCCTGAGGTTTGGGTTAACAATTCTAAACCTGTATGCACGTTATAACGTGCAATTGCACCACCAGCATAGCCGATGATTACGGTTTCGTCATCTAGCGCTACCAAAGCGGTAGGCACTTGATTAAAAGGCTGGATAATCTCCTCATCTAAGAGGATATTATTACAGTTCTGTCCCTTTGCGAAAGTTGCCAATAGCACCATTGCTACCAGCATGAAAAAATTTTTCATTTGTAATATTTTAATGTCGCTTACGCGACATAATTTAAAAAAGTATTTCTAAACCTACGAATTCCAACATTTTGGATTTCGATAAATTCTGGAGTTATCTTTATAACTCTAAAACTCAACAACAAGGTTGATGTTTAAAAATGAGCTTAAATATTACCATATTTTAACGAAACTCTCCAGCCGATAGCGTACTTGTCATCAAAACTTCATAAACCAATAAATGATTATTTATAAATCGATTAGCTACTTTCTTCGGCTCACGAATTCGACCATGCTTTTCCATACATGGGCTACGTGCTGCTCGGGCTTCATTCGGCCTGTCGTCATGTTCTCAGCGGCAAACTCACACATATCTTCAGAAGCTTCGCGCGGCACAATCACCAAGCCTTCTTTTTTAAGCATATTCATCACGGCCGCTGCTTGCTTACCGTAATCCTCAAAGAAGTAGGATTTATCGGCTTTTTTGATCGACCTAGCGACCATCTTTTTAATTTTTACGTAGTCCATAAGCAAGAAAATAACGGCTTCGATGCAGTAGTGCAAGTGCGAGCACCGCATAGGTAAGCAATCCACTCACGACTAAAATCGCCAAACTGCTAATCTTTGACCCAAAAGTCGCAAAATCTAGCTGAGGCACAAGCCAATAAAGCAACCCACCCATCACTGCAGCTGCAATTAGCATTTTCAAAACCGCAAATAACAGCGAAGCATCTGGTACAAAGTGCTTACGTCGCAATAAAACCATTCCCATCAAAGAAGCGTTGAGCCACGCTGAAAGGGTCGTCGCCATCGCTAGCCCCACATGTTCGTAATATTGCATCAAAATAAGATTCCCGATGATATTCACCGCCACACAAAGAATCGCAATTTTGACCGGCGTTTTCGTATCCTCCCGCGCATAGAAACCCGGGGCGAAAACTTTCACTAGAATGAATGCAGGCAAACCCGCAGCATAAGCGATCAATGCAGGCACAACTGCTGCCGTATCCGACGCCATAAAGGCACCATGTTCATAGATTGCACTAATGAGCGGTTGCGGAACAATCGCTAAAGCGACCGCTGCAGGTACGGTAAAAACGAGCGCCAAAACGAGCGCGCGATTGAGCTTATCGGTCGCTTCTATCGTATCACCCGCTTTAATGGTTTTGGTTAGCATCGGCAACAATGCTGTACCAACTGCCACACCAATCACACCAATAGGCAGTTGGTTGAGCCTATCTGCGTAATAGAGCCACGACACCGCCCCTGGAAAGAGCGATGCGAGAATAACATCAATAAGCAGGTTAATTTGCGCGACCCCTGCCCCAAGTGCCACGGGTGCCGCAAGCAATAGAAGTTTCTTCACAGGCGCCGTCAGCTTTGGCCATTTAATACTGAGATTAATACCCTCTTTCTTACATGCCATAACCAACCATACAAATTGCACGACACCCGCCGCCATTACTCCAATTGCTAACGCATGCGCCGAAGTTTCCATATAAGGCGTCAAAAATAGCATTGCCAAAATTAGACAAATATTGAGTAAAATAGGTGTCGCTGCGACAGCCGCAAACCGGTTAAAACTGTTGAGCACTCCACTCAGTAACGTGACCATAGCAATCATCAAAATATACGGGAAGCAAATGCGAGCGAGCAACACTGTGAGCATAAATTTCTGTGGATCATCCTGAAAACCGGGCGCGAACGCAAAAATTACCCACGGCATGAATATCTCGGCTAGCGCCACCACCAGCAATACGACCCACGCTAAAACGGAAAAAATCTCTGCAGCTACTTTCTTCGCTGCATCTGGCCCTTGCTCCTCTAAGGTTCCTGCAAAAAGCGGTACAAAGGCAGCGTTAAAAGCGCCTTCGGCGAATAAACGGCGTAAGAAGTTAGGAAGTTTAAAAGCTACGAGAAAAGCATCCGCGAGCACTCCTGCGCCGAGGTAACGTGCGACCAGAATATCTCGCAAGAAACCAAACACGCGCGACAGCAAGGTGAAAGCACTAATCGTCGAAACTGCGCGAATAAGAGCCATACTTAATTGAGCCCTAGTTCTTCACGATATTCCTCGCCATGAAGTTCGTAATTCGCCGCAGATTGCGGGAAGAACTCTCGATCTTTGTCACTCAAACCTTTGAAATATTTAGCCGGATTGCCTGCCCATAATTGACCGGACGGCACTCGCTTATTCGGCGTAAGCAAAGCACCCGCGGCTAACATCGCCTCAGTCTCTACTACAGAGCCATCGAGCAGTTGCGCCCCCATACCAATGAAACTATTACTCTCTACGGTGCAAGCATGCAACAAGGCTTGATGGCCAATCGTCACACCATCGCCAATACTGGTTGGCCCTGTTACACGAGTCACATGAATCACCGTTCCATCTTGAACATTAGTGCGCTCACCAATCGTAATGCTTTGCACATCACCGCGCACCACACAACCAAACCAGATATTACTTTTTGCCCCAATAGTGACATCGCCAATAATAACAGCACCCGGCGCAATAAAGGCAGTTGGGTGGATGGTCGGCAATTTACCTTTATAAGGCAGAATGATGGGTTCGGTATTCATACCGCTAACTTAGGGGAATAAGGCCAAGTGACGCAAGCCCGTATCCTCAGGCAGTTCAAACATTAGGTTCATATTATGAATCGCCTGCCCAGATGAGCCTTTTGTGAGGTTATCAATCGCTGAAACGATAATCGCTCTACCCGTACGGCGCTCACGCGACACGCTAATCGCACAATAGTTAGAGCCACGCACTTGCGCCGTACTCGGCAATTCACCTTCTGGCAGAATATGCATGAATGGCTCATCTTTATAGGTATCAATCAGGTGATGTCGCAGCTCATCGACCGTACTGGCTTGATGCAGTTCGACATAAATCGTTGCAAGAATACCGCGACTCATCGGCACCAAATGCGGCGTGAAGGTGACCATCTGGTTCGCAGCCAACTCTTGTTCAATTTCAGGTGTATGGCGATGCGTTGCAATACCATAAGCCATGAGCGAATCATTCACTTCAGTATAAAGGAAACTCTGCGCGACCTTACGCCCTGCCCCAGTGACACCTGACTTTGCATCAATCACGATATTCTCTGCAGAGATAAGTTCCGATTTTACCAACGGCACTAACGGCAATAAAGCACTAGTTGGATAACATCCTGGATTGGCCACAAGACGTGCCTCTTTAATCGCATCACGGTTCAGCTCAGTTAGACCATAAACAGCTTCTTTTTGCAGCATCGGTTGTGTGTGAGGCTTGTCATACCATTGCTCATAGGTGTCAATATCACGCAAACGGAAGTCCGCCGATAGATCGACTACTTTGACCGAGTCCGGCAAACCAGCAATCACATCTTGCGTCGTACCATGCGGTAAGCAACAAAAGACTAGATCAAGATTGCTGGCATCAATTTCAGATATCTTCTTTAAACGTGGCAGCCCTAATCCACGCAAATGCGGATAAACTTCCGTAATATTTTTACCGGCTTGCGTTTCACCTGAAAGCGCTTCAACCGAGACATGCGGGTGAGTATGCAGCAAGCGAAGCAGTTCTGCTCCTGTGTAACCACTAGCACCATAAATGGCTGTTCTGATTTTTTGTGTCATGGTTTACCTTTATAAATGAAAAAGGGCGTTTGAAAAACTCCAAACGCCCTGAATCTGTATCCTGCAATCTTCTTGCTTGAATCGTTTCTAACGTTTCGAGAACTGGAAGCTACGGCGGGCTTTCGCTTTACCGTATTTCTTACGCTCTACTGCACGCGGATCACGAGTGAGGAAGCCCATTTTGCGCAATGTACCGTGGAACTCACCACTGTAATTATCTAAAGCACGGCTTAGACCGTGACGAATCGCACCAGCTTGACCTGAAAGGCCACCACCTTTAACGGTTGCGAAAACATCAAACTTATCCGCACGATCAAGCGCCACGAAAGGCTGATTGATGATCATACGAAGTACCGGACGCACAAAGTAATTTGTGATCGGCTTCTTATTGATGATGATTTGACCAGAACCCTCTTTTACCCATACGCGGGCAACGGAGTCTTTACGACGCCCGGTACCGTAAGCACGGCCTTGAGCATCTAGTTTCTTTTCAGTATTTTCAGTTGTTGCAGCTTCAGTCATTTTTCTACTCTAGCTATTTTTTGAATTTTCAGAGGCAAAATCGATTACTTTCGGATTTTGCGCGGTATGTGGATGCTCAGAACCAGCGTAAACTTTCAATTTCTTGAATTGCTGACGACCTAGCGGGCCTTTTGGTAGCATGTTTTTCACAGCAGCTTTAAACACACGCTCTGGATAGTCGCCGTTAAGCACTGTCTCAGGGTTTGTTGATTTAATACCACCTGGGAAACCTGTGTGACGGTAATAAATCTTATCCGTCATTTTCTTCCCTTTAAACTTCACCTTATCTGCATTGATAACGACTACATTGTCGCCACAATCCATGCTTGGTGTAAACATAGGCTTATGCTTGCCACGAAGTAAGGTTGCTACTTTCGCCGCTAGACGACCCGTTACGATGTCTTTTGCATCAACTACCCACCAGTCGTGAGTGATATCTTCAGGTTTTGCAGAATAAGTACTCATTTGCTTCAAACTACCTTTTGGTTCAATAAGGCGGGCAATATGGTCATGTCGCACCTAGTTGTCAAGCGCAGAATACAATGAATTAAAGATTTTTCACATGCCTGTGACAGAATGCTACTACATCCCCTTAAACACATAATGCACTAACATCACCACGGTCACCGAAACAACCAAACCTATCATCATTTTCACGAAGTCACGCCATAGCAGCGGATAGAGGTAAGACATGTGATATTTCTTGCGATAAGTAGTGGCAATCGCAAGCTCACGGCCCGCCAATAATCCAACGAATACCCACGTGGTGGACATTGGAATATTATTGATCTGCTTAAATACCACGAGCAATATCGCAAAAATAAAGTCAATGATGGTCGCCGAACGCATAAAGCGCGCGCCCGATTTTTCCAAAACGATACGGTTGATTTTACCACCCTGCGTTTTGAAAATCATACCTAAGCAGCTCACAAGAACGAACATCACAATAAGCAGCATTTCTAAAGAGAGGTCTCGCGGCAAGAAAACAGCGATATTCGCCATATCATGCATAAGCCATAGAGACCATAAGAAGCCTGTAGAACACCATTGGAGTGTACGCCAAATTTTACGGCGCTTCTTTTTCACCTTATCGTATTTCTCATTCAAAATACGCGAAACAACCATCCAAATCGTATAAGCAGTAATGGCTGCTACACCATACCCTAGAGCACTCTTCAGAAGCATTTTTTCCATAACAACGGAAGAAGCAAAAACAGAGAGCACTAAGAAGGTGGTTGATACCGGAACCCCCACCCTTGTTAAAATCACAAGCACTAACGGCGCGGCTGCATGATACCATTCCACCTGAATCGGCGGGATACTCGCTAAACGCCCGTAAGAAATATCTCCGTGCACATACCACCCATAGATCAAAACCGCACATAGAACCGTTGAAGCCGCTGCCCATAACCAATACCAGCGGAACACTTTAAGGTTAGACGCCATAAAGGTCCCAAGCGTTTGTACTGCATCATTACCGACAACAGAATAAGCTGCTAAAACAAAGCCTACAAAGGCATAGATAGTGGTTAAATCTAGTTCCATATAAATCACCCCCCGTGCAATGGTGTCCCATAGATACACAATTGAGCAACCCAAGCAAGATGATATACCGCTTCATTCTTTAAGATGTTGAAATAGCATTGCTGTTTGCATCAGACCTCGCTACATAAGCGCCATGACAGATATTTCGCGCATCCGCAATTTCTCTATTATTGCCCATATTGATCATGGAAAATCAACACTCGCTGACCGTTTAATTCAAATGTGCGGAGGCCTAGAAGACCGCGAAATGCAAGAGCAAGTACTGGATAATATGGAGATTGAACGCGAACGCGGCATCACCATTAAAGCACAAACAGTACGCCTGGAATATAAAGCCAAAGACGGCGAAACCTATATTCTCAATCTAATGGACACACCGGGGCATGTGGATTTTGCTTATGAAGTAAGTCGTTCGCTCGCCGCTTGTGAAGGCTCGTTACTTGTGGTCGACGCGTCGCAAGGGGTTGAGGCTCAAACACTGGCCAATGTGTATCAAGCCATTGATAATAGCCACGAGATTATCCCTGTATTGAATAAAGCAGATTTACCTGCCGCCGAACCTGAGCGTGTCCAAGAACAAATTGAAGAAGTGATCGGTCTTGATGCGACTGATGCCGTTCTTATTTCTGCTAAAACGGGAATGGGCGTACCTGATGTGCTTGAAGCGATTGTCGAACGTCTACCAGCACCTATGGAGCCCGAAGAGGAAGAACTGAAAGCCCTGCTAGTTGATAGTTGGTATGATAATTATCTCGGCGTAGTAATTTTGATTCGTGTCTTTGGTGGCGAAATCAAAAAAGGCATGAAAGCCAAATTTATCGCTGCAAAAGCCGAATATCTCGTGGAACAAGTGGGCGCCTTTACGCCCAAAGAAACACCGGTCGATTCCCTTGCTGCAGGTGAAATGGGCTATATCATTACCGGCATTAAGCAAGTGGCCGATTGCAAAATTGGTGACACAATCACTGATAGTAAAAAGCCATGCGCCGAACCACTCGCTGGCTTCAAGCCAAACGTACCCGTCGTATTCTGCGGCCTCTACCCTTCAGATGCCTCGGATTATGACCATCTAAAATCATCGCTCGCTAAACTTGCCTTAAACGATTCTAGCTTCGAATTTGAAGTGGAAAGCTCAACCGCACTCGGTATGGGCTTCCGTTGCGGGTTCCTCGGCTTGCTCCATCTGGAGATTGTGCAGGAACGTCTAGAGCGTGAATTTGACCTCGACCTCATCACCACAGCGCCAAGCGTGAGCTACAAGATGAATATGATGAAAGGCCATCAAGAGGAATTACATAATCCCGTTGATATGCCTGATGTGACTTACATTAGCAGCATGGAAGAACCGTGGATTAAAGCGACGATTATGGTGCCGGATGAATTTCTCGGTAGTGTGCTGGCTCTTTGCACCGAAAAACGAGGCGAACAGGTGGAGCTTACCTATGTCGGTTCACGCGCCATGGTGATTTATAAATTACCGCTCAATGAAGTTGTTTTCGATTTTTATGACCGCCTAAAAAGCTGTACACGTGGCTATGCCAGCTTCGATTATGAATTTGATGGCTATGAAGAATCCGATCTCGTACGCGTCAATATTCTTATCAATCAAGAACCTGTGGATGCGCTTTCCCTCATCGTGCATCGCTCTCAAGCAGAACATCGTGGACGCGCGCTGTGCACACGCTTGAAAGATTTGATTCCCCGCCAAATGTTCCGTGTGGCGGTGCAGGCAGCGATTGGTGGTAAAATCATCGCCCGTGAAACTATCAGCGCGATGCGTAAAGACGTAACGGCAAAATGTTATGGTGGTGACGTTTCGCGTAAGAAAAAACTTCTCGATAAGCAAAAGAAAGGTAAAGCCAAGATGCGCTCCATCGGTAATGTCGATGTACCCAAATCAGCCTTTATCGCAGCCCTGAAGATGGATGGGTAATGCATAGTTCAGCGCGCCAATCTATTACTCTTATTGCTAGCTGGCTGATTCTTTTTCAGCTCTTTGCTCCGCTGACTTTTACTGGTGATGATCTCACACTCATTTGCGGTGAACAAGGCGTGCAAGAAGTTCGATTTGATGCGCAAGGCAACCCTATTGAATCTAACCTTTTAAATGAGCATTGCGAACTCTGCATTTTATCCCTTGCCGTTTTAGCAGATGAATTATCTGTATCCGCACAAAACACACCTCATTTTGCTGATAGTTTAAAACATAAGACTTTATTACTCTCTCATCAGTCACAAGGGTTCGCCAGCCGCGCTCCTCCTACCTTTTCCTGAACCTCATTTTAACTTTTACCCTTAATTTTACTTTCAGGAACTACCATGAAAAATTTATTTATAGCGTCTTTGGCGCTAACCTTGAGTCACGCAGCTATCGCTGACGAACACAACCACCACCAACATGGCGAGGATTCTCACTCTGGCCATCATCACGCAAGTGTCGAAGCGCCTATTGGTTTAATGGGCGCCCACCTACATGAAGAAGGCGATTGGATGTTTTCTTATCGCTATGGCCGCATGGCGATGGAACAAAATCGTAGCGGCACCGGCAATGTGAGCGACGCGGATGTACTGGCCAGCTTCCCTGTGACTCCAACCGATATGGAAATGGAAATGCACATGTTCGGCGCAATGTACGGCGTGAGTGACGATCTCACCCTTATGGCCATGATCCCTTACACATTCAGAAGTATGAATCATGTCACTCGTACGGGTGCGCGCTTCAGAACGAATACCGAAGGCTTTGGCGATGCACGTCTAGGCGCTCTTATTTCTCTTTGGGAAGATCACGGACAATCTTTGCACCTAAACGCAGGACTCAGTTTACCTACAGGTTCAATCGATGAGACAGGCCGCACACCACTTGGCGTGGTTCGCTTACCATTTCCTATGCAACTAGGTTCAGGCACGTTTGATTTCACCCCTTCTCTTACTTACCTTTATGAATCCGGCAATTGGGGGCTTGGCTCACAACTCAATCTGACGGCACGCCTCGGACGCAATAGCGAAAATTACAGCTTAGGCAATGAAATCGGCTTATCTGGATGGACAGGCTATCGCTTTAATGACCTCGTCAGTGCAACAGTACGCCTAGATGGGCGCGACTGGGGTAATATCGATGGTGCCGATAGCCAAATTAATCCTGCCATAGTTCCAACCGCTCGTACAGATCTGCGCGGCGGCACACGGGTGGATGCATTGATCGGCCTCGACCTCACCATCCCGAAAGCGGAAGGCCAGCGCTTCGCCATTGAAGTGGGCGCTCCCATCTATGAAAAACTAGACGGACCACAGCTTTCAAGCGATTGGCGATTAACCGCTGGATGGCAGGGTTCTTTCTAGTTATAAGGGAAGTATGATTTATTTTAGCAAGCCACATCATCTGCTTTCGGTAGCTCTCATGCTGTTTGTATCGCTCATGGTGTGGTTTCCTTTCACCGTACAAGCCAAGCCGCTTATCGGCGATATGTCAGAATACCATGTGAATATTGATTCGACCTTTACCGGTAAGAACCTTATTCTCTTTGGCGCACAAAATGATCCTGGCGATATCTTGATTGCTGTGCGCGGCCCTAAACGCAACGTTACCGTTCGCCGCAAGAAAGAAACTTCCGCTGGCATTTGGGTGAATGATAAAGCGATTACTTTTTTGAATGTACCTTTTTATTACGCTCTTAATGGCAGCGGAGAGGCTCCGGTTTTAAATTCCTCTCCTCTATATAAAGCGCTTGAGATTGGACAAGAACAGCTAGTGCTTAACACACCTCGACCGATTGAGGCCTCTGAACGAGATGAATTCACCAAGGCATATCTCAACCTTCAGAAAGAGAAAGGGCTTTACCGTCATTTCAGTGAACCACTCAAGTTTATGGGCGACACGCTCTTCAAAACGCTCATCACTTTTCCAGACACCCTTCCCCGCGGCGATTATGCGGTCGATATGTATTTGGTTGAGGATGGCCGTTTGCGGGGCGTACAAACACTTCCCATCACAGTTGAGAAAGTCGGGTTCGATGCATTCATTTATGACCTAGCCCATAATAACTCAATTCTTTATGCCCTACTTGCCATCGGCATCGCCCTTTCAGTAGGCTGGACCATTAGTCAACTCTTCTCACGTATCATTTAAGGATCAAACCAATGACACTCGAAGTTATTACTCCCGAATCTTCCCTTCAACCCTCTACGCTTGTCTGTGTAAGTGATACGGAAGAAAGCGCACTTGCTATACAATTTGGATGCCTGCGCGCCAAACGACGCGGCCACCATCTCACTATTTTGCACGTGCTCGAACCAACTGAGTTTCAAGGACTTTCGGCTATCACTGATGCGATACGCGAAGAACAAGAAGAAGAAGCAGGACTCCTCCTCGCTGAAATGGAACAACTGGCTGAAGAGCATGGCATTGAAAACCCAGATTTAATGGTTCTGGAAGATAGTTTAAGCAACGGCATCCTATCCGCTATCGAAGAAAATCCCAATATCAACATGGTTATTCTCGCTATTAACCCCGATTCTCATCGAGGGCCAAAACTCATGGCAGCACTTACAGAAGAGCTTGGCACCACCATTAAAGTGCCGATTATGATGCTTCCAGGAAATTTAACACCCGAACAGGCGAAGCTACTCTCCTAGAGTTTCTTCTTGCGAAGTGTCTTTCTTTTTAAAACGAAACTTACGATGCAACACAACGGTTTGCGCTGCATAATCGTGCAGAGCCATTTTACGCTGATTGAAAAACATGATGAACATTCCCAAAGTTAAAGGTGCGATCGCAAGTAACCCCACAAAATAACGGGTAATATATTGGGTCAAGCTCGGTTTCTCGCCTGTATTTGCATCTGCCACATGCATACGAAAGAGAAACATACCGGGCGTAGTATCGTATTTTACCCAAGCAAAAATAATGATCACAGCTGAGAGAAGAATTTGCAACGTATAGTCAGATGCCATTTTTTGAAAAAGCCCAAGCTGCTCTAACTGTGGCATAGCCTCGTCCACTAAAATTTCTTTGCGTATCACCGCCTCCATAACCGCCTGCACTTGCGACATCCCACCGGAACGATAGAATTCAGGATGCATCAATTGGCTGATATACTCATAGAGAGGGGTTAAAAGCAGCAACAGCAATAACATATCGACGACTAACGCCGCGCTGCGTGCCGTAAAGCTCGCATATGCATACTCGCTATCATCTTCTGGCTTTTTAGAAAATAAGGAAAGGTTGGGGAATCTCATTTCGATAAGGTCACGCTAGTTAGGTTCGGCTGTTTTTTCCAGTCTTGATCGAAATTTGGATAATATTCCAGTGTAAAAAGCGAAAGCTCCTTCGGTAATTGTGGCGATAAAGATGCAATCACGGTTTCCACCGGCATACTTTCTGTTGAATTTTCCGACAAAACTACTCCTTTAACCACAACTTCACGCTGCTTCAATGCCTCTAAGGCCGTCAAAATATGGCTAATACAGCCAAGGTATAGCCCTGAAACCAGTAATACTTCACTTTGCGTATCCACAATAAGGTCCAGGTTTGTATGGCTTTCTGTTAGAGGTGACATCACCCCTCCCGCACCTTCAATGACTTGCACCTCAGCACGCTGACAAAAAGCTACCAACTCAGCATAATCTATTGATTTTTCTTCTAGTTTTGCAGATAAATCAGGTGATAGAGGAGCTTTAAAGCGCCATGGGGAGCATTCTTCCACTGCCATATTTGAAGCAGACGCTTGTAAAATCAGAGATGTATCGCTTACTTCTGAAGCATCATATCCACTAATAACCGGCTTTATTACATGAGTTTTGCCTTCTAACTGCCTACAGAGTAAGCGAGTCACATAGGTTTTCCCCTGATCGGTGCCAGTTGAAGTGATAAATAAGGCCATACTCACACCTTATTTGCTTTAATATTAATAACTTCCCATTCAATCTTAATTCTATTATTTAATTTTGAGGGGTAATTCTCTTCCAACGCTTTAAGCCAGCCCTTGCCTCTTAAAACTTTTAATTTTTTTACTTTATCTCTGGCTCCCAAGCCCTTAAGATTTAAAAGTAAAGATCTTACATTATCCTGCACAGTTTCAAGCATCTGAACTTCTTCACGTTCGATCTTCCAACCAGCCTCTTGTAGCTGCACTTCCAAAGTTTCTAATACCTGAAATGGCAGCAAAGGAGGTTCCATGCCAGCCCTAGTGAAACTTTCACGCAAACTCTGTAGCGTCTTTGCCCCTAATGTGGCAATAACCAAACACCCATCCGCCTGCACACAACGATGCGCCTCCTGCAAAAAAGCAGGAACATCCGAAATCCACTGCACCGCCAAAGAGCTAAAAACCGCTTCCAAACTTGAGTTTGTGAGCGGAATCATCTGCATATCAGCACAGATACTCCCCTCATTCAAACGACACATTCCTTGCGCTACATCAAGCGCGATCCAGCCTTCTTGCTTCGCATAGCCTGTCCCTGCCCCCGCATCTAAGACTTTTGACAGATGCGCAGGCACCCAAGGCAGCAAACCATCCACTACACGGCGCTGCAATTCTGCAAAATCATCATAATTTTCAGCAGCTTTAGAAAAATCTCGCGCTACGCGCTGCGAATAACTCATGCAGCTACCTCTTTAACGGCGGAAATTAAATCCTGCACCTGCGCCTCTGTATGGCGGGCGGAGAAAGTAAAGCGAAGCCGCGCCGTTCCTGCGGGCACTGTTGGCGGACGAATAGCAACGACATAAAAGCCTTTAACTTCTAGGGCCTTAGCCATTCCAACCGCCTGCTCTTCATCACCGATAATCATAGGCACAATAGCAGATTGTGGTGGAGGAAGTGCAAAGGCTTTGCTAAATTCGGCAGCCAGTTGAAGCGCTTTCTGTGCCCGCTCGGGCTCATCTTCTATAATTTCTAGAGATTTCAGAGAGGAAGCCAACACCATCGGCGGTAAAGCGGTCGTGTAGATAAGCGAACGACATTTATTGATGAGATATTCCCTTAAAGTTTGTGAACCGCAAACATAGCCCCCCAAGCTTCCTACTGCTTTTGAGAGAGTGCCCAACTGGATAAGACGCGGATGAGCAGGTAATGTAGGCACGACACCGAAGCCGTGCGCATCATCAGCAATAAGCTGACAATCATAGCGTTCAGCAAGCCTCAACAGCGCATCTATCGGCGCCCTATCACCATCCATACTAAAAATGCTTTCTGTCACAATAAAAGAATGTCGGTGCGAAGTGCGATTTTGCTTCAGTAAGCGCTCTAAAGATTCGAGATCATTATGAGAAAAACGGCGAAAGGCCGCGGCACTTGCACGGCAACCATCAATAAGCGAAGCATGCGATAGCTTATCTGCAAAAATAATATCTTCTTTTTGTGCTAAAGCGGGGATGATACCGATATTCATCGAAAAACCACTCGTAAAGACTAATGCCGCCTCAGCTGATTTCATGCGAGTTAATTTACTCTCCAATGCTTCATAAAGCGGATTTTCTCCATCCACTAAACGGCTTGCAGTACCGCCCGAAACGCCTTGCTCTGCTGCTGCTTGGGCGATACGCTCATCACCAGCCAAACCAAGGTAGTCATTATCGCAAAAAGAAATACAGCCTTCCGGTGCAGCACGTAACTGTCGTCGCAAGCCAGCCTGCTCTAACTGGCTAAGCTGAGATTCGAGATAGTGAGAGAAGTCCATTCCCTCATTCGCCTCTACGGCCGAAAATGAAGACATAAGCCTTGTTTAGTACAAGACACCTAAACGTAGCAAGAAGACATTCGAAGCATAATCACTACCAGGATTATCAGATTCACGGTTTATGTAGGAATATTCTCCTCCGACCACATAATCGTCGTGGAAGTTATAATCCGCAAATATACCGCCATCATAGATATTATCCGTACGCTCTGAACCACCCGCGGCTTGGCTAACCTCAAAGTCATTTTGAGTAAAGCGTAACTTACCGCCAACCTTTAGATCGTCGAATAATTGATATGAAGCATCACCACCGATACGAGTTTGCACATAAGCAGAAGCACCTGTTGTTGTTGTTTCGCGAATATCACGCGTTAACGCACCACGCACACGCCATAAGTCATCCGGCAACCATTGTATATTACTACGAATCGCGAGAGTGCTGATTCCTGAGAGTGCAGAAGCATCGTACTCTTGCTGCAAATACCCAATACCGAAATCAATAAATAAAGGAGTAACACGGTGTTTTCCTAGCCTTATGCCAGTCAATAGTTCAAAACCATTAGAATCGCGCTGAACAAGCGCTGTGCTGTCAACACGGTTATCGTAACTGATATCGTTATAGCTACCTTCAACATAAAGGATTGTGTCTTCTTCCAACTTATAGCCCGCGCGTGCCGTTAGGTGCGCTTTATCATGATCACGATCATCATTAATAATCAAGCTACCATCACGACGCCTTGAATTATCATAATCGTAAAAATCAATACCCGTATCTACATGCGCAACCCAAGATGGTCGATCCACCTTCACGCCACCAGAGAGCTCACCATAAAGATAGTCTGTTGGCTCACCAGCTTGACTATTCGGCGTATCTGTAAAAGCACCAATAGCAACATGCTCTTTTTGATGTCGACCACCAAAATAGACATTCACATCGGGAGTAATATCATACCCCACACGGGCTCTAATATCTGTATCAACATAGCTATTTTCAGCCTCCAGAAGATATTCACCTACTTCTAAACGACCATCAATATTAACCTGATAGGGCTTTAAATCAGTTTTTAAACGAAAACCGGGGCTAAACACACTAATCAGATCGCTCTCTTTATTATCATCATCACGATAGATATTGTCATTATACGCAACACCAACAGTCCCTCCGAAAGACAAGCGGGCGGCTTTATCAGACTCATATATTTTTTCTTCTGGCGCTTCTAGAAGAGGCACAACATCATCTTCCAGATCATCTTTTGCCACAGCAAAAGCAGGAAGTAATATAAGCAAAGTAGCAGATAAATAAGGAAGCATCATCAAGTAGCCCTATTGGTTCGTTAATGTTTGTAATATAGTATTTGCCTGAGCATAACCATTTTTATTGGCTTTATTCAGCCAGTTACGGGCTTTTTCTGTATCCTTACTGACACCGATGCCACGCGCATAACCTAAACCAAGCTGATACTGGCCAGCCGCATAACCTGCATTTGCTGACCTTTCGTACCATTCATACGCTTTATTCAAATCAGCAGAAACACCTAAACCGGTGCTGTAGAGCTGCGCCAATTGATACATTGCCTCGCCATTTCCACGAGAGGCAGCTTTGTTCATCCACTCTATACCAGTGCTAGTACTCGCATCAACACCATTACCTTGAATGTAAGCCTGACCAACACGCAACATCGCTTCGGCATCACCTTTATCTGCCAATGGCTTCCAAAAATCGAAACCTCCTGCTTTCTTACGCATCTCGAAGCGATCTTTCGCTAGGCGGGCCTGCTGCTTTTCTGCACGTTTACGCTTCTGCTCTGCCAGCTTCATCGCGCGTTTTTGTTCTTGCATCTGTATACGCAACTTGCGCTGTGCCAACTCTGGCATTGCCTTTTCACTACCCATCTGCGCAGCTTTTTGATAAAGTGCTTCCGCTTGCTCGCGATCCATTGCAACACGCTCACCATCCCAGTACGCACGCGCCTGGCGAACTAAGGCATCAGAATTACCTTTTTGCGCTGCGACACGATACCAATTAAAGGCAACTTCATTATAGATATCGTCTAACTTGCCTTTATCCTCATACCATCGAGCAATACGGTAGGCGTTCGCGGGATCACCTGCGACCGCTTGTGAAAAATATTTACGACTCTTATCGCCATCTTGTTCAATACCTTGCCCTAGAGCATAAGCGAACCCAAGCTCAAGCGCCGCACGAGCATTACCTAAGGCCGCAGCATTTTCCCATAGAGAAGCAATATCCGTTTTAGGTTGATGATCTGTTTCGACCCACATATTCGCCAGCTCCATCATTGCAGGCGCAGAGCCTTCTTTTACTGCACGATTATACCAATACTCAGCAAGCTTTTGATTACGTGTAATGATTTCTCCATCACGCAAATGACGTGCCATCCGCAGAGTTACTTCTGTTGAAGGATTGGCTGCGTTCTCAAGCCTTGTAGCTGCCTGCGACATATAATCACGCGCGAGCTTTGGATCTGCTACTAATTCAGCCAACGAAATCAATGCTCCCGTATAGCGATCTTTCACCTGCGTATAATAAGTGAACGCTTTTTTTGCATTTGCAGGCACGCCTTGACCATCTTGATAAGCCTTCCCCAAGACAAGCTTCGCTCGGGTATACCCCAACCTATCTGCTTCCTCCAAAAGAGAAATTGCCTCTTGCGCCCTTTGCGGTGTCAGCGGCTCCTCTGATAAGTAAATCCGCGCGATTTGCGTCATTGAACGCCCTTTGGTTTGATGATCAATCGAATTTTCAATCGCCTTCTCAAACTCAGCCACGGCTGTTACATTATCCTCCACATCACGCGCTTGCATTCCGCGAATGAGATGATCATTACCTGGCTTATCTATAAATTCGAACGTCCAAGCGCTCGTAAAAAGTGTAAAGATCGGTAATAAAAGAAACGGTTTTAATAATTTTTTAGACATATCAGGGTAAATATTGGGTTTATTGAACAATTACAAGCGAAAGATGCACCTCTTTGTTAATTTTATTTAATACTTTACTTGTAAGCAATTAACCTTTATATAGCACACAACCTATGGATTATCTCACTGGACATATATTATACCTACTCGCAATGACGAGCTTTGCTTTTGCGGTTCCTGAAATTTTATGGAACCCAGATACAGTTCGCTTCATCTTTATTATTGGTATCCTAGCGATCTGGCGCTATGGCTGGGCACTGACTAACTGTATCCGCTTTTTAATCTACAGACATATCGTTTTCCCAAAATGGCGTACTGAAGCCGATGCTCTAGGCGAAAGTGGAATGCCTTCGCACAACTACTTCTTAGTTACTAGCTTTCGTATCGGCTCAGAAACCACTCGCCGTGTATATGATAGTGTCATTGCTGAAGCGATCCACTGTGGCATCCCTACCACTATTGTCGTATCTTTAGTAGAACGCGCGGATCAAACGCTCGTAAAGAAAATTTTCAATGCTTATAACCCGCCTGAACATGTGAAGCTGGCTTTTGTTCGTATTGCAGGAACAGGTAAGCGCGATGCCCTCGCCGTTGGTTTCCGTGCAATCTCCCGACGCTGCCCACCAGAAGATGCAATTGTATCCGTTATTGACGGTGATAGCATGCTCCCAACCGGACTCGTGCGTAAATGTGCACCTTTCTTTAAAACCATCGACGGCCTCGGCGCCCTAACAACCGATGAACATTGCGAAGTTGAGGGCAGCTGGATGTTCCGCGAATGGTACAGCATGCGTTTTGCCCAACGCAATATGTATATGGGCTCACATAGCTTATCAAAACGCGTACTTACCTTAACAGGACGAATGTCTATGTTCCGCGCGTCTATCGTTACCGACCCTGAATTTATCCGTCGAGTAGAGGTAGACTATATTGACCACTGGCGCTTAGGACGCTTTAAATTTCTGACTGGCGATGATAAATCTTCTTGGTTCCACATACTTTCCAAGGGTCACCCAATGATTTATGTAGCAGATGTAAGTGTTACCACGATTGAGACCCCACCTTCTGAGTCTTTCATCGACAGCTCTATCACGCTTATGCGGCGCTGGTTTGGTAATATGCTTCGTACTAATGGTCGTGCGGTATTGCTTGGCACTAAACCAATGGGCTTCTTCCCTTGGTTGGCTATCTTAGATCAACGTATTTCGATGTGGACATCGCTCGTTGGCCCTATCGTCGCGATTTTAGCTTCACTCGTTTATGACCCATTTGCCATTATCTATTATGCACTTTGGATGATGATAACACGCTATATTATGGTGCTAATGTTGCTAGCTTCACGCCCCGTAGTTTCCCCATTCTGGCCATTTTTCCTTTATTATAATCAGATTGTTGGCTCCTTTGTAAAAACGATTGTACTATTCAGATTGGATAAACAGCGCTGGACACGACAAAATACAACTTTGCAAAAAAGGCATTCATCTTTTACTGATCGTATGATGGGTTTGAGTTCGGCTTATATGCAAACTTTCGCTTTTGCGATATTTATTGTTGGGCTTGCCACTATAAGTGGTGTAATTAATGTGCCTGACCCTAGTTTTTGGTTTCAATTGATGACGGAGTATTAAACAGATGACTAACCCCGCTAACCCGACTGAGAGCGTCTCAGCTACCCCACAAATGGTGCATGAGGCAGAAGCCCAACGTCAACATATACGGATTAACTTGCCCGCGAGCATCCATATTAATGGCCAGAATTACCCTCTTGCAGACTGGTCTGTGGGTGGCATCTCTGTAGTATTAGAGAATGGTGTATCTGCTCCGGCGGATATGCGCCAAAACGGTTCTGTCGTGGATAGCGTACTCCAATTCCAGTTTGAAGGTTTTGCTCTAAGCGTTCCTGTACAATTAGAAGTTGGATTCGTAAATGCTGATAGAATCGGCTGCAAATTCGTAAACTCTGATCGTAACCAGCGCTCGATCATGCAATACCTAGTTACCGCCTACACGAGCGGTGAGTTAGTTAATACGGGTGATCTACTTGATGTCGTTGCACGTAACAACATGACGAAACCACGTAATGTTCCCGACCCTCTTGCAGGCCTCACTCCTGCAGAAATTGCGAAACATAAAACCATTAAGATGCTCAAAACAGGTACAGTTGCGCTTATTTCTGCCCTGCTCCTCGCTTACATTCTATCAAGCGTTTACGAACGTCTTTATATTGTGAAGGCAACTTCAGCACAGGTAGCCGCTCAAATGTTAACAGTCGATGCACCTGCTGGTGGTAAGGTCTATTACTCGCCGATCTTACCTGATATGAAAGTGAAAAAAGGCCAACCACTCCTCAGCATTTCTACAACGACTGGTGCTAATTTCACAGTAGATAGCCCTTGTAATTGTATCGTGAAGAAACGCTTACTTGCAAACAATCGCCTTGCTCGTAAAGGTGAACCAGCGTTAGAGCTTGTCCGTCCAGATACTCGCCCTTATGTCGAAGCTTATATTCCGCATAAAGAAGCAGTTAAATTATCGACTAAACAAGAAGTGTTGATGGGTATGCCAGGACAGAATAGCTACCTTCGAGGCACTATCTCGATCATTCAAGCTGGTAAAGGTATGGGCGGAAACTCACTCGTTCGTATCGAACCAAACGAACCACTACCGGTTGAATTTGTAGATGATCCGGTTGAAATTCGTATTGATACACTGCGACTACTTTAGGAACTACGAAAATGCGAATCATTTTATCTAGTTTTGTTTTTATACTACTGTTGTGCAGCGCTTCTGCTCAAGCAAGCGATGTTTCTAAGCTATGGCTTGAAGCGGAGACACTTTCGGCTAAGCCTGCACAAGCAGTGGCTAAATGGAAAGAAGTACTCAAACTGCTCCCTAAAGGGAAAACAGCGGGGGAAGGCTTAACGCATGAAGCAGCACAGCTTCAACTATTTCATTCGCTTATCGAGGCCGCAAAAAAGAGTAAAGAGATAAAACTCATAGAAGAAGCTCAAAAGCTCTCTCAAAGTTTTCCACTGCATCAGAAAGTTTTAGCGGATACATTAGCAGGCAAAGCAGCAGCTAAAATAGATAAAAAAACAGCCATTAAATCTCTCAAATCCGCCCGTAAAGCCGCATTAACGATAAAAGATCGTCGCAAAAAAAGTGAAGCGTTACACGCAATCACTCTCGCACTCTTAACTGAAACTAGCGGTAATAAGCTTCTGTTTGGTTGGGACGGAGTTGAATTAGCTGAAGACATTACTCCTTATGTGACCCTGTCTAAACATAGAGCAGAACTGCTACAAATGATTGCACAACACCAGCGTGCGCCGTCAGAAGAGTGGGGGAAAGCTCTACACCAGTTAACGGCTATTACGGGTAAAAAGAAAGAAAAGAAGCGCACTAAAAAGCTTATTGAACTGCATGAAAGAGCCATTACGGCAAATAAGTTCATTCTTGCTTTAGATGCTCTTTCAGCCATTACAGATCATAACAAGCAACAAGAGACACTGTATAAGTGGTTTAAAGAGAGCTTTAAAGAGAAGCAATACTCACGCGCAGCAATGATTTCAGACCGTATTGATAATGGAAAATATGCCGCCAATAGCTGGGGTAAATTAGCAACTCATTATCATACTGCCGGGGAGCTTTCACGTGCGACAGATGCGATTGAAAAAAGCTATTATAGCGCCTTATCAACTCGCCGAGACGACCGTAAAATCGAGGCCTTGGTCGAAACGGCTAATTACGCAGGTCAAAGCAACAACCCTGAATTTGCTAAGAAAGCATTTGATGACGTTGCTAAACTTAGAACTGACCTTACTGGAAAAGAACACACCTCCAGAATTAACAAAGCACTCGCTTCTTATATCAAAGCATTAGCTGAGCATAATCGTTTAGAAGAAGCGCAACAGCAACTCGGTAAAACTAACTTTACGACTCCCGAGAATGCAACACTTGCTATCACGAGCATTGCAAAAAGCTTAGCGAATAATGGAAATGCAGAAGAGGCGAATAAGTTACTTTCTAAGAATAACAATCTTATCACAGGAAATCGACTGGATAAGGCTTATTATGCAACTGCGAAGGCTTTCACATCCAAGCAAGACTTCTCGCAGGCTTATGAAATAGCTAAAAAAATTAGCGACGAAAAAACAAAGCTCAAGATTCAAACTTATATAGAGAGCAAAGAAAAGACGGCCGCAAAAGGAAAGGAACAATCGGCGCTTAAAGCGCCTTTTTTTTCAGCGCTTAACATAAAAATTAAATCGCTCCCGACCCCTCAACAAGAAGATGCTCGTATCGAAATAGCAGATATGCTTATCAACGAACCTGCACTCCCTGTTGCTCAATGGTCGAAGCTCGTTAAATCGCCTAAAGCAAAAGATCACATGACTGCTTTGCACTCTATCCACTTAGCTAAAGCAGGCAAAATTGAAGAATCTGCAAGGCTTATGAAAAGCCTAGATGATCCGATTCGTCGTGCAAAACATTATCGCCGCTTAGCACGAGAAATTGCCCTTCACACCGATTTATTTGGTTTTATTGGCGATAAAGTGGACCCTATTATTGAAGAGACTAAACAGTCTATCTTTCATGCTGCTGATGCAACCCAAGTCGATAGCATAGAGATTGAAAAACGTTTTGATGGCTTTTTACAAAACAAAAAACCTGGCCTTGAAATGGCAGCGCCAACTAGCTCTGAACTTGGGCTCACCATTCCTGAAATGGATTTCCCTGAACGCCTAGAGTTTGATTATGATTATGTGAAAGCGCAACTACCCGCCCTCACCCCTTTCACATTCGACCGAGTTTATTATGAAAATAGCTTTTTCATTAATACCAAATTTAAAATTGCCATCGCTTACTCTGATAACAATTTTGAATCTGGTAATGTAAGTCCCGAGGTTCTTTACCTCTCTAGCGGCACAACCACCTTACCACTATTATACGATTCATTAAAATCTAAAGGCTTGGATGGATATATCACCCGTCAAGGTACAGAATATACGCTCCATAATGGCCTACTCATAGGCCCCAATGCCACCCTCGTAATTGACGGTGCAGAAGTCTCTAAGTTTTATCAATCAAAGCAAGCGAGTGCTATCTTAGTAAATGCTGGAAAACTCTATGTTACTGGTACAAGCGTGATTGGCTGGGATTTAAAAAAGAACAAACCTGCTTATGCCGAAAACAAAGACCGCTATGATTTCCGCCCATTTGTTGCTAGCTGGAGTCGTTCTCACACCTATTTAGCTGGAAATGAATTTATCGCCATTGGTTACAGTAACCATAAATCTTACGGTATCTCTCTTTCAGCTGGTCCAGAAAAACTTCAACAAAGCACTATCACTGAACCACAGCGCCCAGATGGAATTATCGTCGATAACAGCTTCGATAACGTTTATTACGGTTTCTACTCATACGAAGCGGATAATGTTTCGCTGATTGGAAATGAATATAAAAATAACATCATTTATGGCATTGACCCTCATGACCGTTCACGTTGGTTAACCATGGCATATAATACTGCTTATGGTGCACAGAAGAAGCATGGTATTATTATTTCGCGCGAGGTTAATGATTCTAGCTATATCGGTAACTTGTCGTTCGATAATAAAGGCTCTGGCTTTATGATTGACCGTTTAAGTACTGGTACATTTGTGTACGGTAATACCGCTTTTGGTAATAAGCAAGATGGCTTAACCATTTTTGAAAGTAGCTGTAACTTCATTAGCAGCAATAGCTTTTTCAAAAATAAAAGTATGGGGCTTCGTATCCGTAACAGTCAAGACAATGGAGTCTATTTCAATAACCTCTCTCATAATAAACAAGGCGGTGTAAGTGGCTATATCTCAGAACTATTAGATGACCCAGCCCATAAACGTCGTAACTTCACACTCGACCCTTACGCAGACGTCGCGGCGATGAGCCTTGTAGGCAATAGAATTGAAGCCAATGGTACTGGTGTTATCGGTGACAATTTATCCGCACTTCTATTGCGCGGAAACCGCTTCATTGACCAGTCGCCAAAGCAATTTAATGGTAAGTGGTTTAACGAACATAGCTACTTCACTAGTCAATATGACCTAGCCGGAAAAGGCGTTTTCATGGGTGAACAATGCCCTAAAGGAAAATGGATTCACCATCCATGCCGCTTCCGTAAAGCTGGCTTATATAAAGGCGATGCACAACTGAACCTTGAAAAACGTGTAAAATCTTCCAGCTGTCAGGTAAAGAGCAAGCAAGATGCACATTCTTAAACTAATAACATTAGCTTTCTTATTTACCGGCATTGCTAATACAAGCTTCGCCGCCGATGTCTTTTTTGACGTCAATAAGCGCAAAGCAGAGTTGCAAACTCCTGCTTATGCGAAAGCCAAAGAATACTGTCTTGCAAAGAATGTGAAATGGGACGGAAAACTTCCTGAGCCAGTCAGCGGGCTAAAAACGACAGATGGCTACGGCTCAGACGGACGTAGTGCTTCCTTCAGCTGGTATACAATGGTACTTGGTGGACGTGCATTAGCCGGTGACCAGCAAGCTGCAAAAGATCTTAAATATGGTTTACTTACATGGGCGAGAGCCAAAGCACTTACTCAGAGTGACGATAAGCATGACACTTATTACGCGCTAAAACGCTCTCTCTTTCCAGTTGTGGTTAGCTTAGGAATTATTGACGATCAGCTTACAGCTGACGAGCGCCGTACAATCGTTAATTGGCTTGATTCAATCATCCCTAGACTCGACAAAAAATTTGAAGGTGATGTGGATTATAACAATCACCGCTATTTAGCAGACTCAGTGCTAATGGCTTGGGGTGTTTATAAAAAAGATCCGCATCTTATCAAAATTGGGCGCGACGGTTTTAAGATGTCTTTGCGCGATATGCGTGCTGATGGTTCACTCCCGTTAGAGACACGCCGCGGTACACGCGCAACATGGTATATGCGCCACTCGCTTTCTAGCCTTATTAGTATCGCCGAAATGGATAAGCACCTCGGTGGCAGCTTATATAGAACGCAGTATAAAGGAAATTCTATCGCTGCAATCGTAAATTACTTTATCACCGCATCGCATGCACCGCTCATCATCTTACCGCATGCGTCGCAAAACTATATTCCAGGGCCAGATAAAAACTATCTTGTTCAAGATAAAGATTATATGCGCCGTCGCGGCCATGACCGCCATTATATGGCATTTGCGGAAGCTTATATTCAACAGCCAACTGTCGCGGCGAAGCGACTAGATATATTGATGAAACTTAAAACGAAATGGCGTCACCGCCCTTATATTGATGAATATGTTGGTGGAAATGCTAGTTGCTTCTACTGGCAACCAGGAGGAAACTCATAATGCGATACACTTTTTTATTAAGCCTACTGGCGACATTTTTAATGTTTAGCCCTGCAAGCTATGCAGAAGAGATTCAAGACCCGCTTAAGGAGTTAGTGAAGCAAGCGCGCTCAGGAGATGCCGTGGCGGCATTCAAATATGCAGAACGTCTGCAACGTGGTCTACCTGGAGAAGATCCCAATTATAAGCTAGCAGCTCATTGGTTTAAGATTGCTGCACAGCAAGGGAATGCAGATGCGGCCATCATTTTAGCTGATATGTATTCGCGCGGAGAGGTTCCTGCTCCTACTCCAACTGCTATGAAAGAAATGTATGTGTATGGTTATAAACTGCTCAAAGCCGATGCAGAAAAAGGGCGACCATCTGCAGCGACACGCTTAGGGCTGATGTTCTTCCACGGCCAAGGAGTAGAACCTAATGCAAACCTCGCTATTAAATGGCTACAACGCGGTGTAGAACTAGGCAGTGCGCAAGCAAAATTGGCGCTGGGACGACTCACTATTTGGGATTCAACACCTGGTTACAATGCAGAACAAGCATTAGAGATGCTTCATGAAGCAGCGGAAGCTGGACAAGGTTCAGCTTGGTTGCATATTGGCCTTGCTTATGCAGGGGCTTTTGGCGGGCGTTTAAACCACCCTCGTTCCGTCGAAGCGTTTAAAAAAGCACATGAATCCGGGACAACAGCTGAGGGAACTCGTCAATATGGTATGGCTCATTTCAGCGGTTTGGGAATTGATAAGAACCCCACCCGTGGAGCCGAACTCGTGACAGAAGCAGCAAAACGAGGCAATAGTGAAGCAATGTATAACCTTGCCCTGCTCTATCGCTATGGTCGCGGAGTAGCTCAAGACAAAACCCAAGAACTAAAATGGTTACGTAAAGCCTCTGACTATAAAGTGCCAGATGCAGACTATTACCTTGCACTTGCTTACCGAGATGGCGATGGCGTTACACAAAGCAAAGAACAAGCGTTGAAATATTTTAAACGTGCCCAAGTCAAAAAACACGTTTTAGCCATTCGCGATTTCAACGCACTTTCCAGCAAAGATAAACCTACTGCAGAGAAAGAAGCGGCTAAAGCACCTGCTCCTATCGATGATGAAATTGAAATGGAATAAAGCAGAATGTTACAAGCCCGTATTTCCGCATTCTTTTTTCTATTGTGCCTAACGCTTTTTAGCATTGGAGCTATCTTCTCACTGCCCCCACTCGCAAAAGAGTGGAAAGTGGAACTCCCTGGCTTGGGAGATAGCATTCGCGGCAAAGCCGCTCTCTTACTCGAAGCCGAGTTAGAAGATAAACTCGCTTATAAGGAAGAAACAATAGATTTCTGGGGATCCCTTCGATACGAACTCTTTAAAACAGGTTCGAAGGGCGTGGTGGTTGGAAAAGATGATTGGCTTTTCACAAAAGAAGAATTTGAAACGACACCTGAATTTCAAGATAACATTGCAAAAAATTATCAACGTATTCAACTAGCCATACAAAAACTGAAATCACACGGTATTCACTCCGTCATGGCATGGATTCCGGCTAAAGCGCGTTTAAATGCAGATAAATTGGCTAATAAAAAACAGCCCGTTGAACATATTAATTTATCCCCTCCAAGCTCTATCCCATTGATAGATGGTTCAGAAGTTTTTACTTCATTTAAAGATTTAGCCTTTATGCGTACCGATACACATTGGTCGCAAGATGCTGCATCGGCGATGGCACAAGCTATTGCAGAGCATATCCGGACTCATCACAAAAGATTAAATTTGACTACTAAATCATTCACTACGATATCAGGAAAAAGCCAGCCTTACTCCGGAGATCTTGCAGATTTTGCTCCTAGCTTCTCTTTTGTTGGACCAACTGGAACTTTGAACAATGGTAAAGAGAGTATCCAAAAATATGAAACTAACGCCTCTTCTACCGAAGCTAAAAGCTTATTCGGCGATGAAGTGCTGGATGTTGTTTTAATCGGAACCTCTTATAGCGCGCAAAAAGAATGGCATTTTGAAGGTTTTCTCAAACAAGCTTTACAGATGGATATTCTTAACCTTGCAGATGAAGGGGAAGGCCCTTTTGCTCCTATGGATGCTTTCTTAGAACGTTTAGATAAAGGTGAAATAAGCGCAAAATTTGTGATCTGGGAATTCCCTGAACGCTACCTACCACGCGCAACCAAGCAAGAGGAGGAAGGAAGCTAATGGTTTTTTCATCCGTCGTTTTTCTTACAGTCTTCTTACCGCTCTTTTTAGGTATCTATTATCTCACGCCAAACCGCTGGCGCTCTCTGGTAATCTTGCTAGGAAGCTATTTGTTTTACGCATGGTGGCGAATTGATTTTGTAATCCTGTTTGGGGTCGTCACTTTCTTCAACTATTGGGTTTCGAAATATATTCTTGAAGCCAAAAACCAAGATAAGTCCTCGCTCGCCAAGCGCTGGCTAACCATTGGTGTTGTGGGTGATCTTGCTGTTTTAGGCTATTTTAAATATTTCAATTTTGGAGTTGATGCCTTTAACGACCTCGTACTAACCATGGGTGGTACCACTTGGGATGCATGGAGCGTGATTCTCCCTATTGGAATTTCATTCTATATTTTCCAAGCGATCAGTTACTTAATTGATATTTATCGTGGTGATGCGGAACTTGCTCCAAACTTCCTTGATTTCGCCGCATTTATCGCTTTATTTCCACAGCTAATCGCTGGTCCTGTCATACGTTACAAAGACATCGCCCATCAATTTAAAGAACGCGAGCACAATCTAACGCTCTTTAATGAAGGTGCGATTTACTTCATGTGTGGTTTTTGTAAAAAAGTACTCATTGCAGATACTCTTGCACCACTCGCTGACATGATGTTCGCACAACCTGATCCTAGTTTTGCTGAAGCTTGGTTAGGCATTTTAGCCTATTCAGGACAACTCTACTTTGATTTCTGTGGCTATAGCCAAATGGCCGTGGGACTCGGACTCATGATGGGCTTCCGCTTCATTCGAAACTTTAACCACCCTTATATTAGCCGTTCCATTACTGAGTTCTGGCAGCGTTGGCATATTTCACTTTCGACCTGGCTACGTGACTATCTTTACATTCCATTGGGCGGCAATCGAAAAGGTAAGGTCCGTACTTATATCAACCTTTCACTCACTATGTTGCTCGGTGGCTTTTGGCATGGAGCAAATTGGACGTTTGTTTTATGGGGTGCATGGCACGGAGGGATCTTAGCCATTGAAAGAATGCTCGGTGGGAAGCGAGGCAGCCCCTACCCGCGCTCTATTGCATGGATAATCACCTTTATTTTCGTCTTAATGGGTTGGGTGTTATTCCGTGCGCCAGATGTGACGACCGCTTTTAACTTCTATCGCGGTATGTTCGACTTCTCGCAAGGCCTACAGATTGCCGACACATTAGCATGGCAAATCACCCCTCTAATGCTGGGTACTTTGTCTATTACCTTCGCTATCATCTTTTTCAGCCCGCGTTATTTAAAGTGGCGTGGACACACCCAAGAAACGATTTTAGAAAGCTGGGCTCAAAGGGCATCGACGACTGAACAATTAGTAATCATTACGCTGTTTATCACTGCTTTTTGTAAACTGATCGCCCAATCACATTCACCGTTCCTTTACTTCCAGTTTTAGACAAGAACGCTTAAGGCTACTTCGCGAGCGTGTTATGCACAGCGCTTGAATCAATCTGCAGAACCCGTGTTTTTGCTTTGTTGTTTACTGCTGTCGTCGTAATACACTGCACTAATTCACCTAGCTTAGCCTTTTAGAGCCTCTCACAGGCTCGCATAGAAGGTATTGACGCTTTTTCACCGAGGGCAGAACCGACCTACCTTTGCAGCTTCTAAGCACCATTTTAATGCACGTTTGGGATTAGCACTTCTACAACCTTCAATGTCGCACCATAAATATGACGCTTCGCCATTTGTCACATGGTGCATACTACCTGTTTCGCGCGTTCTTTCATTCCTGTGTAACCGAGCAATCATTACGCTGGCAGCAGATCAGCTATCTTTTGCGAACTGATTGCTCAGTTACATTCACCATTTCTTACTTTTAGTTATAAAAAGAGCGCTTAGTGGGGCTTCTTCGCGGGCGCGTTATCTACAACACTTGAATCAATCTCAAGCAGTTTTTTCGCTTTGTCGTTTCCTGCCTTCGCAGCACGCTGCCACCATTCACGCGCCTTATCCTTTGAAGGCTTAACCCCAAGACCTGTAGAGAATGCATTGCCTATTTCCATCATCGAAACAGCATCCCCTGCTTTCGCAGCTTTTAAATACCATTTCAATGCAAGTTTCGGATTAGCTTCTGTATCTTCACTACCATAAATATGACGCTTCGCCATTTGACGCATGGCACGCATATTGCCTTGTTCCGCGTGTTCTTTGACTTCTGCAGGATTCGTAATAATTACGCTACCAGCAAGTGAGTTTATTTTAGTTGTTAGGCGCTCTAATTTTACGCGCTCCCTTGGCGTACATGGGTAACTAGTAGCCGCTTTATTAAACCAATAATTCGCCTGTTTAAAAGACTCAGTATCTGTTTTGGGCTGACGTAAATAGTAATCAGTCAAATCCATAATCGAGTCAAGATTATTCAACGCGATGGAACGCTTCAGTAGAGCCACTCCTTCTTCATCTCTACCTTGCTCAATCAAAAGGTCGGCGAGCTTACGCATCGCATTATCATTATTCTTGTTTACTGCATCTAAGAATGCATCTGCCGCGGCTGCCTTGTCTGCAGCGAATTCTTTTCCACCCTCACGCAACAACTTACCTAGTTCGTAACCTGCATTATCATTATCATCAAACGTCAATGCTTTTTCGAAATATTGCTTAGCTTTCAAGAGATCTACACCGAACATTTTATCGTCAAGATATGCCTCTCCCATAGCGACATATCCCTTAGACTGGTATTCGCCATCCTGAATCGCTTCTTTCAGCCACTTTTGTGCGAGTGTTTGATTTTTCTCAACACCGATACCCTGATTGTAGAAATGCGATAGCATCACCATTGCTTCACGGTCAGAGTCACTTACACGGCGTTTAAGCAGCAAATAGCCGTCAATGTTATCTTGTTTCTTTTTGCTCAGCATCAAGCGCCTCACCTCAGGTCGCAAAATTTTACCTGCACCTTCATGAATCGCACGATATTTCCAAAAATTTTGATAACGCGGGCTTGGTGCACGTCCTACACCACATTCATAATTCTCAACCAATGCAACAATGGCATCACGACTTCCTAAGCTCGCTGCTTGGCGATAAAAACGATAAGACTTCATAGGAGTCCGCTTTACACCAACGCCGTATTTATAGGCATCCCCAAGCTTCACCATCGCATCTCTATAGTTTTGTTTTGCAGCACGATCATAAAGCTCAAAAGCACGAGCATCATCCTGAGTACCTGCCTCACCAAGCTGATAAGATTCGGCCAACATGTAAATAATTTCAGGGTTGATATCCGGAATATTGACAGCACGTTCGAGTAACTCAATTACCTTACTATGCTGCGGCCTATCATCATAATCTCCACTATAATAACGTGCTAACTTTTCAATGGCTTTTTGATGTCCTTGAGCCGCCGCTTTCGACAAATATTCAGAAGCTTTAAGACGATCCTCTGCCAACCCAGTCCGCTTGTGAAGCCAGTAGTCCCCTAAACGGTATAAAGACTCTGCATTATTATACTTACTACCAAGCTCATAATAATGGAGACCTTTCTCTATATTTTTCTCTACTTGAGTGCCATTCAGATAAAGCCCACCAAGAAAACTAATCGCTGAACTATTTTTTGCTAACGCAGATGCAGTAAGCCATTCAACACCTGCAGGGTGGTTATCCAAGCTTATATTATCTCGTAAAAAAGCCTTACCGAAGTCATGAGTAGCTCTACAGTTACCCTTTCCGATTTGTTCTAATGCACGATTCTCCGAAAGCGTGATAAGTTGGTCAATACGTTGCTGGCTTTGACCTGGGATCAACTCATCACGATACATATAAGCCAAAGCCACATAACCCATTGGATTACCCGCTAAAGCAGCACGCTTGTAATATTCTTCTGCCGTTTCATATTCACTTAACTTTTGATAAATACGACCTAGAAGGTAACCTGCCTCAAAAGAATCACCTGGGGCAATCTCTAGAAGTAAGCTCATCGCAATATCTCGGTTTTCGGCTAAAAAAGTACCACTCAAATATAAGCGGGCTAATTGCATTTTAGCACGTGTTGCTTGAGGAGTCTTAGTCTCTGCGAGCTCACGGAACAAACGAATAGCACGAACGGGATCTGGGAATGCACCAACTCCACCGTTTAATAGTTCCAACGCTGCACGTAGCTTTTTAGCAGGAGACAAATGAGAAGTTTTTGCACCAACAACAATTTGAGTCGGCGCTTGAGAAATACAGACTTTGGCAAAATCCAACTTAGGAGGGTAGAAAGCCTTAATCTTTTTTGTTGGCTCCCCTTCTTGCTGTTCCGCGAAAGCATGATTCGCATAGCCTCCTTGCGTTGCTACCAGCAATGCAATCAAAAATAGATATTTGAATGTATTGAAAAACTTCACTCGCCTAGCGCTCCACCTCATTTTCAATCATCAAAGCTTTATAAGCGCCGGCCTTACCCGTGATGAGAAAACTCGTACCGATACGACGCTTTAATTGTACATCTTTAAAATCCTGCACTACGGCACTGCCTGCCTTTGCCTGTAAAGCTAATTTCAGTGCATTCACTTCACGAGAGTTACCTTCGTTCATATTCACCTTATCCAAAATAGCAGCACCATGTTCAGATGCAAAAATACTGCCTTCAGTGGCATCTGTGAAATTATAAACATAAACACGTGCTTTAGCTGGATTGGCTAACAATTCATCTTTTAGTAATTTTATTTCACCAGAATCCGTTAAGGCAATCGTAAAATACCCACCTGCCTCAATCGTTAAATCTTGCGACCCCGCACCAATGGCAACCTTATGCTGTCCACCCTTTACAATGCGATAGTTAGAAAGCGACGGATAGCTCAATTCGCCATAACCAACACCGCCTACTTTAGAAGCAACGGCACCAACATCCGCATCTGCGTGAATCACACGTACAAAAGCTGAATCAGCTGGAGGAGCAGGATCATAAAGTTCATCATCCTTTGCTTGCGAAGCGAAAGGTAACAATGCTGCGATCATCCAAGTAATAAATAATTTCATAAGTATCTCCTTAATTTTTTTGAGCGATTCGACATAATCGAACCTCAATCTCTGATTTAATGCTAGGCAGACCTACGAGGCGAACACTCTTAAGCGAAGAAGTAATTTCCTCAGAAAGTTCGACGAAGAAACGCCCTGCATTTGTAAAGTTTTCACGACGATCGAGTACGAACCACTCTCCGTCACCATCATCATATTCCATCTCTAACGTAAAGTTAGATAATCCTTTGTTGCTAGATTTCAAGAATACGAAATAATCTGTTCCACTTACCTTCTTAGAAATAGGCACCGTGAATAAATCTTTTGTTTCCGTGCCATCAGCAGTTAAATTAATTTTCACCGATTCTAAGGCTTCAGCCGCGCTACATTCTCCATAAACAGAAGGGATTGCCTGACGGAACATTGTATCCCCTAGGTTAAAGTCATAGTGGGCTAGGTTTTCCCACACAACGAAATCAGGGTTTAGTCTTTCTTCCTTTGGCAGCGCTGTATATGAAATAAGCGAGTTAAAAAGCCCACCCGCACTAATAGCGAAATTCGCAACCTCTAAACCTGTGTGCTGAGACAAATAACCATCAAAATTAAACCATGATACAGCACTAAAACTCGAACCTAAAAGTACCAATGGAGCAGCAGAACTAACATCTCCAAAAAGAGCATCTTGGCCTTTTTTCAACTGTGCATTGGTCTGATAAGAAGGAAAAGACTCTACTTGAACTTTATCAGCACAGAGAGCTTCAATCTCATCCGCTATTCTACCCTGCATACGCAAATCACCCGCTATTTCAGTTGTGTAAACTGTAGGAGTAATTTTTTGATAAGTTGCATTTTTCTTCAAAGTAGCAGCAACTTTTTGTGCAGCAAGATTTGCACCATAAGGACTCCAGTGCGTATCACGTTTGAAGAAGAAATGAAGCCCAGTATCTGGATCCACTTCGTTCATAACGTCCAACGCATCCACAATCGTGGCATCCACTGTTTTAAGGTCTTTTAGGTAGCTTGTGTAATATTGCATTCCACCTTCAAGCTGAAAAGATTTTTGCCCCGGTTGTCCGCGATTTAAATAGCGATACGCCGAAAACGGCCGCGGAGGAACTTGAAGCAAAATAAGCTCAGTTCCTTGATTCGCAAATGCTTGCGTCAAACGCTGCAAGTAACTTTTCGCATGAGGTAAGAGTGCAAAATACTCATTAATATCACCTTGTCGAAAGAACCAGCCATCGTTTCCTTGTGTAAGCTTTGCAAGCGTACGGTGCGTTTCACTGTACAAATCGGGGCAATTATACTTAACCGTTTGCTCTGCAGAAGGCTCTGGTATTGCCTTCTGCACTTGCTCAGCGGTCAGTGGTGTACTAAACAGCACCCCTGCTATCAACCCTAAGGCTGTTATGAATAAAGTTTTATCGCTCATGGGTTGTGCAGATTACACAACTTCTGTGATGCGTCCATAAGTATCTTCAAAACGAACAATATCATCTTCGCCAAGATACGAACCAGACTGCACTTCGATCAACTCGAGTGGAATCGAACCTGGATTCACCAAACGGTGTTTTGCACCACATGGGATATAGATTGACTCATTCTCCGATACGACTTTACGTGTTTCATCGCGTGTTACGATCGCAGTACCCTTCACTACAATCCAATGCTCCGCACGGTGATAATGCATCTGTAGCGATAGGCTAGCACCCGGCTTAACCGTAATACGCTTCACCTGATGGCGTTCACCATTATCGATACTATCATAGTTACCCCATGGGCGAGCCATTTGGCGATATTCATCAACTAATTTTGGATCTTCTACTTTTAGCTTATCGACAAGCTTTTTCACATCTTGCGCATTATTGCGATCCGCAACCATCACACAATCTTTTGTTGAAATAACGATAAGGTCTTTAACCCCAAGCATCGTCACTTTTACGCCGTCAACACTGTTCACATAGTTATCGCCGCTATCTAAGAAGGTATTTTCACCCTCTGATACATTACCGGTTTTATCTTTATCCTTCACACGCCATAAGGCATCGAAAGATCCAGCATCTGTCCAACCGCAATCCACCGGCACAACAGCTGCTTTTTTCGTTGGCTCCATCACAGCATAATCAATTGATTCTGCTGGGATATTTGAAAAAGCCTTTGCATCAAAGCGAATGAAATCTTCGCCCTCACGCATCGTATTAAATGCCTTAGCGGTTGCTTGTGCAATATCTGAACGATGCTCAAGCATTTCTTCAAGCAAAACGCCTACAGGGAATGCGAACATGCCGCTATTCCAAGCATATTCACCTGAAGCGAGATACTTCTCAGCTGTTTTAGCATCTGGTTTCTCAACAAAGGCACTCACTGGATGTGTGCCCTTGGAAATTTCTTTATCTGCAAACTTAATATAGCCATACCCCGTATCCGCATGAGATGGCGTGATACCGAATGTCGTTAGGTTCCCTTTAGTTGCAGATTCGGCTGCTTTTAAAACCGCTTCACGGAACGCCGTTACATCATCAATGATGTGATCAGAAGGTAAAACAAGCATCACCGCATCATCACCATGAGTTTTACGGATATAATGAGCCGCTATCGTTAATGCAGGTGCTGTATTGCGGCCTTTTGGCTCTAATAGAATCTCTGCATCAGCAACTTCTAGCTCTTGAACATTCTCGGCTACCAAGAAGCGATGGTCTTCATTACTCACGAATACGGGTGCCTCAAACACCTCACGGTCAGCGACACGCAGCATTGTTTGCTGAATCAACGTGTAATCTTCAGAAGCTAATTTAAGAAATTGCTTAGGATAGTGGCTACGAGACATCGGCCAGAGGCGCGTCCCCATTCCGCCAGAGAGAATTACAGGTACGATTGTTGCGTTGTGCTGATTTGGCATTCATATTCCTTCCATTAAAGAATTTTAAGTTTTCATACGTTTTCTACGTATTCTGAGGCGCTTATACAGGTTTTTTGAGACAATTGCAAGGAATTTATTAACAAACATTAATGTTGTTAACCTTTCCACTAAAAGTTATAACCTCAAATTGCAACTAGACTATTACGGAAGAAGAAAGAAATCTTATGCATAATTTTCATAGCTCCATCCTGCGTGCGGGAGACATCCGCGGCATTTATAACGAAACACTTTTTGATGCAGATGCATTAGCGATAGGTAAAGCCTTTGCGACTGCCATTATCCGCGAGACAGGTAAATCAAACCCAATTATTAACGTCGCTTACGATGGACGCTTAAGTACACCGGCACTCAGCAGCGAATTAAAAAAAGGGATTATTAGCACTGGTGCGATTGTGCATGACTATGGCATTGGCCCTACCCCTATGATGTATTTCTCCGTTTATCATAGCAATCCAGATGCAGGTATTATGGTTACGGGGTCGCATAACCCTGCTAATCACAATGGCTTTAAAATGATGATGGGCAAAGATTCATTCTTTGGTGAACATATTGTCACCCTCGGAAAATATGCGAGCGAAGGTGATTTTGAAACAGGACAAGGCGAAATCCTCACAAAAGACTGCAAAGACGAATATCTTAAAGTGCTCGCCGCCGCTTTTAAACCAGAAGGTGCTCGCGATATTAAAGTCGTTGTTGACCCTGGTAATGGAGCAGCAGGTGAAATTTCAGAACGCCTAGCCTCTATATTAAACGCAGATATCACCGTGATTAACGCAGAGATTGACGGAAACTTCCCCAATCATCACCCAGATCCAACCATCCCTGCTTTGATGAAACAACTCATCGACACCGTTCAATCCAAAGATGCTGATGTTGGCATTGCTTATGATGGTGATGGCGACCGTATTGGTGCCGTAGATAAAACAGGGCGTATTCTCTATGGCGATCAATTAATGGTTCTTTTCGGTCGTGATGTTCTTTCAAAACACGCTGGCGCGACTATCATTGCTGATGTTAAGGCAAGCCAAACTCTGTTTGACGATATCGCTAAACATGGTGGCCAACCGCTTATGTGGAAAACCGGCCATAGTTTCGTAAAATCTAAGATGAAAGAAACGAAAGCCCACCTCGCCGGCGAAATGAGCGGTCATATCTTCTTTAATGATGAGTATTTCGGCTACGATGATGGCATCTATTCTGGCGTACGCCTTATCAACCTACTCGCCCATGCTGATCAATCACTCGTAGAGATGATGGATGCCATGCCAGAAGTTTATAACACGCCGGAGATTCGTATTGATACGACAGAAACTTTGAAATTCAGCGCCGTAGCTGAAATCAAAGAACGTTTAGCCGCTGCAGGCGCAGATGTTGATGATGTCGATGGTGTACGCGTAAAGAATGATGATGGCTGGTGGCTCGCACGTGCTTCAAACACCCAAGCTGCAATCATTGCCCGTGCAGAAGGCAAAAGCCCCGAAGCGCTGGAACGTCTAAAGAACCTATTAGCAGATCAACTTTCTGCCAGCGGCATCAAGGACTTTAATCTAGATCAATCAAGCAGCCACTGACTCTAAAGGTAGCTCCCAACGGCGGTCACAGCGGGCGTAGACCTTGTTATCGTCAGCTCGTAGGGGCACATTGATAAAACCAGATTTCTCGTAAAGCGAATTTGCGGGACCAAGTGTGGAGCTTGTCAGCAGGAATATCTTGGCTGGCTGCATTTCACGTGCACGTTTGAGCGCCGCTTGCATCAATAGCTTTCCAATACCCTGCCCTTGGTAGTTTTCGTCAACAGCCATTTTGGTCAGCTCCAATTCATCACCATGATACATAAGAGCCACCACACCCACAATCTCCCCATCCATCTCTGCTAAAATGATTTCACCGTTTTTTGCGATAATATACTCATCCACATTCGCTAATACTTGAGCGTCATAGGGTTCCACATAAAAATACTTCTCAAGCCACGCAATGTTGAGACGTTCAAAATCTTTAGCGTAACGAGATTCGTAAGGGATAATATTTACATTTTTCATGCCGGTAATATGTGCATTAACACTTGCAGTTTCAAGAGGCGCTGTTACTTTCCGCCTCCCTTTTTGAAAAAAAGTTTGGGGCCTTAGCTCAGCTGGTAGAGCGCTTCGCTGGCAGCGAAGAGGTCAGGAGTTCGAATCTCCTAGGCTCCACCATTTTACTACCTTATACTATTGTAATATAAAGAATTATTGAGAAGTTAAAATGCTTTACCCACAATTTAACGCACTGTGTTTTCTGTAAGATAATTATGGATACAGGCGAGCCTTTTAAGGCAATTCCAGTTCAATCGCGGTGACAAAGCTTGCAAACTTTCCAAGCCTCGTTAGGTTGCGAATCAGTTCACAGATTATTAGGAAAAGAGCCGTGTTAGCTTCATTATTCAAAAATTCGAAAATTGAAATTCTTTCTGGGCTAACGGTGGCATTAGCCCTCGTACCCGAAGCGGTTGCTTTTGCCTTTATCGCAGGCGTTGAACCCCTTGTCGGGCTTTATGCGGCATTTCTTGTCGGCTTAATCACCTCTGTTTTTGGTGGACGCCCAGGCATGATTTCAGGAGCGACTGGTGCCCTGGCCGTCGTAATGGTGAGTTTAGTCGCTCAACATGGCGTCGAATACTTATTTGCCACTGTCGTACTAATGGGCTTATTACAGTTCCTTGCTGGAATATTTAAACTCGGTAAATTTATTCGTATGGTGCCTCACCCTGTGATGTTAGGCTTTGTAAACGGCCTCGCCATCGTAATTTTTCTTGCACAACTTGGTCAATTTAAAACAACAAATGCTGCTGGAGAACTTGTCTGGTTGGACGATTTCGCTCTTACTATCATGCTCGGTATTATTGCGATTACAATGACTGCAATTTATCTCCTACCTAAACTTACTAATAAATTCCCCGCCCCTTTAGCTGGCATTGGTATCGCCACAGCCGTTGTACTCTTCTTTAATATCGACACTCGCACTGTGGGCGACCTCGCTAACATTGCGGGGACTTTCCCTAATTTTGCTCTTCCAGAAGTCCCTTTCTCGCTCGAAACGCTTTATATCACCTTCCCTTACGCACTTATCCTCGCAGCAATTGGATTGATTGAGTCTCTCCTAACCCTCACCCTGATTGATGAAATGACCGAAACACGCGGGCGTAATAGCCGTGAATGTATAGCACAAGGCGCAGCAAACATCGTAACCGGGTTTTTCGGCGGTATGGGTGGTTGTGCAATGATTGGTCAGAGTATGATCAATATTAACTCCGGCGCACGCGGCCGCCTCTCTGGCATCGCCGCCGCTCTCTTCTTACTCTCATTCATTCTCTTTGCCTCTTCATGGATTGAGATGATTCCTGTTGCCGCGCTTATTGGCGTGATGTTTATGGTCGTCATTGGCACATTCGAATGGTCGTCTTTTCGCATCATGCATAAAATTCCTGCATCCGATGCTTTCGTCCTCGTTCTCGTCTCTGCGGTGACTGTCTTTACCGATTTAGCCATTGCGGTTGTCGTTGGAGTGATTGTTTCAGCTCTCGTCTTCGCATGGGAATCGGCTAGCTCAATCTATGTAGAAGTACAGTCAGAAACCAAGAAGAAGAAAGTTTATATCTTACACGGACAACTCTTCTTCGCTTCCGTCAGCAAGTTCCGTCGTTTATTCCGTCCACATAAAGACCCTGCTGATGTCGTGATTGATTTTAAACATTCACGCGTGTGGGACCACTCTGCTTTAGAGGTGATTGATGCACTTGCTGAAAGCTATATGAAACACGGTACACAGCTACACCTCAAACATCTAAGCCCTGATTGCCGCACATTGCTGCGCAAAGCAGGTCACTTTATTGAAGAGGATGATGCAGGTGATCCACATTACAGCATCGTCGTAGATTATGCTGAGCGCGCACAGAAGGTAAAAGAAGCGAAAAAGCAACTTTCTTAGCAGCGTCAACCACAACACATAAATAGAAATAAAAAAGGCGCGGCCATTGCTGACTGCGCCTTTTTTTATTTTTCTATCTGAAACGACTTAGTCGTCAGCGTCAATATCATCATCGAATGCCATGCCTTCTGGTTCTTCGCCAATCATTGCAGCTTCTTTGAACTCTTCTTCCATCTCAGCTGAAACTTCGATTTCTTCGGTTGGAGCAACAGGCGCTTCAATCTCTTCCTTCGGAGGCTCAACACCTTCAATCACATCAGGACGTTGGAAGCGGCTATAACCTTCAACAATTTCTTCTTTCAAAGGTTCAAACTCAATAGTCTTATCCGCAATCTCACGAAGCGATACAACCGCGTCTTTATCATTATCACGATCAATCGTGATAGGGTTACCCGAAGAAATTTGCTTCGCGCGGCGGGCAGCAATGCCAACCAACTCAAAACGGTTCGGGATATTTTCAATACAATCTTCTACGGTAACGCGTGCCATGATATGTTCGATTCCTCTTTGTAATCTGGTTCGAAAGGCGCTATAGTTAACGCCCGAAACCCACAAACACAAGTAAAAAAACATGAGCAAAGTCGTCAACTTGCAGGAAAAAAACGATAAAAAGCTGCGCAAACCAGATTGGATTCGCGTTAAAGCTCCCGTTTCGAAGGGCTATAAAGAAACCCGCGACCTTATGCGTCGTCAAAGCCTGCATACCGTATGCGAAGAAGCTGCTTGTCCGAATATCGGTGAATGTTGGGAGAAAAAGCACGCTACCATTATGATTATGGGCGATACTTGCACCCGCGCTTGTGCCTTTTGTAATGTCAAAACAGGCCGCCCTAATATGCTCGACCCGATGGAACCGGATAATACCGCTATTGCAGTAAAAGAGATGGATTTGCATCATGTGGTAATTACCTCAGTCGATCGCGATGACTTGCCAGATGGAGGTGCTGAACATTTCGCCCGTACCATTGAACGCACGCGTGAAGTCGCGACAAAGACCACGATTGAAGTGCTTACTCCTGACTTCTTTCGCAGCTCTGATGGTTCACTAGAGCGCGTCCTTGCCGCAAAGCCTGATGTATTCAACCATAACATTGAAACCGTACCACGCCTTTATAAGCGCATTCGTCCTTCTGCACGTTATTTCCACTCGCTTTACGTGCTGAAACGCTCGAAAGAAATTGATCCGATGATGTTTACCAAATCCGGCTTAATGGTCGGCCTCGGCGAGGATAAAGACGAAGTTTTACAAGTGATGGATGATCTACGCGCCGCTGAAGTCGATTTCATCACCATCGGCCAGTACCTACAGCCTACTCCGCGCCACGCGCCGGTGGAACGCTTCGTCACCCCTGATGAATTTAAAATGTATGAGCGTATGGCGCGCGCCAAAGGCTTCCTGATGGTATCAAGCACCCCACTCACCCGCAGTAGCTACCACGCAGGTGACGACTTCAAGAAGTTACAAGAAGCACGTCAAAACAAAGCATAAGCCTAAAAACAAAAAAGGCGCTGTAACTACCAGCGCCTTTTTATTATTTTATTATAATAGCTTAATGAACTAAACTAGCAGTCTCACCACGTGCGGCGCGGTTATATTCGCGCGCTAGTTCAAACTCTTCTTCTGAAATTCCTGTTTCTAGGCAGATATCTTTTGCCAATTGAAGTGACTCTTCACGCGATAGGTTCGCATGGCTTGCTGCATATTCGGCCAAATGGTAGCGACGCATTAATTCTTCACGCATTTCACTCTCTTCAACGCTTTGGCAATAAGCTTCCCATGATTTTCGGCTAAAAACGCAACCTTCTTCTGTTGCTGTTAGCTTATGGATTTTGACTGCCGCCTTTAAGGCCTCAAGGTGACGGTTCTCTAAATGTTCTATAATTTGCATCTTCATCCTCCTTATTGTGTCATCATAGGATACGACTGACGGGTTAAAGTTTCATTAAAAAAATAAAAAGATAAAACCCAAGCGTGTCTCAAATTAGGAAATATTTACATCTCGAAAAATCAACGCTACAAACCTTTCCAATGCCAACTTTAAAACATTCTGAAGCCACCCCTTACTCGCCTGAGCAAATTTTCGATTTAGTAGCGGATGTGGCAAACTATCCTCAATTTTTACCTTGGTGCAAAGGTGCGCGCATTTTAAAGCAGGAATCGGACACAGTCTTCCTAGCTGAATTAGTCATTGCTTTTAAAGGACTTACCGAGCGCTACACTTCACGTGTTACCCTCACCCCGCATGGCGCTATCAAGGCGGAAATGGTAAATGGCCCCTTTCACCATCTGGTGAATGACTGGCATTTTATAGCCAATGATCAAGGCTGTGAAATTCAGCTAGATCTTGATTTTCAGTTCAAAAGCCGACTGCTAGAGGGAATGATTGGTGGGTTATTTAGCAAAGCGTCAGAAAAAATGATCTCCGCCTTCCGCGACCGCGCACAAGAATTATACGGCTAAGCCGTTAAATATTCATCCGTATGAATCGCGCCATGCGGGTTAAGCAAACTTTCCCCTTCATGCGTATAGATAACAATTCCATTTTGCTGGCAACGGCCTGCAATCAACGTATCTAGTGCCTTACGCGCTGTTGAATCGAGCCCCATCATTGGGCGATCAAGCAACCAAATGAGCGACGGGTTGGTGATGAGAGGCGTTATATAAACGCGTTGCTGCTGGCCATAAGTGAGTGCGCCTATTTTCTCATTGGCTAATGCATTCAAACCAAAATAATTTAAAGCCGCATCGATAAGTTCGGTCGAACCCTTTTGCGCTAAACGCTCTACCTGCTTACGAACCGTCAATTTAAGTTTTAATGAGCCATCATGGCGCTGTGGCAGGAAAATAACATCGTTGAAAAACTCACTATCGCCGCGAGTTTCTTCTTCTGCAAAAAGAATACAATCCGTTTCGACCGGCACTTTACCAGCAATCATTTCTAACAACCATGTTTTACCACTGCCATTGGCACCTTCCACCCGCAATAAACTGCCCGGAAGCAAAGTAATTCCAAATTCACTAAATAAATACACACCGCCTGATTGACGCTCGATATTCTGGATTGTAAGCATAATGGATGCTTCGTACCATGCTCATCCCACTGATTGCAATCATTCCCTTTGCTGGGAAGGCACAATTAACGGATATTGAACTCACTAATCTCACTGTTTTAGCTGATCGTGCGCTGGCTGTTCCGCTATCCAAGCTCGCCAGCGACTATAGCCGTAAGCATAACATTACCGTGACAGTCGGATATGCTCCTAGTTTTGAACAAACAGTCGAAATTCAGGAGGGTGAAGCGGCCGATTTATTCATTTCCGCTCACCCAAAATCACTAGAACACCTTAAGCAACGTGGTTTATTTGATGTAAGCTCGCTAAAGCCTTTGGTAAAAGCCAATCTTTCGCTCATTTATACGGGTGATAAGGAAACTTTGAACCATCGCGATAACGTAGAACTTTTACTCAAAGAGCCTGCAGCTTTTATCGCAATCGCTAGCCCTGCAGCTACGGCTGAAGGCTTTTATGCAAAGCAGGCGATTAATTACTCACAAAAAGCCAACCTTTCGATTGCCGAAATGCCAGATACAGAATCGATATTAAAGTTACTCGAGAAAACGCAAACGAAGGCTTTTGCACTTATGTTTGAACCCGATGCGTTATTGAATGCTGCCGATGAGATCGTACATACAATTCCAGCAGCATGGCATAAGGAGGCAATCTTCACTTCTGCAGTCGTTCCTGGTGAAAGTATGGAGCCAGCACGTAAATTTCAGGAGTTCCTACAGAGTGAGGAAGCTCAACGTGAATTCATTAAATATCAATTTTATCCCGCTATCAGCATGGAAGCGAAACTCTCTAAGCTAGAGAGCGAATAGAGTCCATAAACTCTTTAAATTCTTGCTCTGGGTTATCAAACCCCATTGCTTTCGGCTCAGGACGGAAAAACGCCAGCGGCTCACCAAACTCAGTATAAACACCACGGATTTTTCCTTGAAAATCAATCGCCTTCTTGCTTTTAGGCAGATCAACAACTGTAAATCCTTCAGGATTCTTCATCGCCTCACGATAGATACGCGAAGCATAAGCTTGATAATCTTCAATATCGTGGAAGCCCATTGCCGCACCATGGATACGGAAGTTAGCCATCATCACATCATCTTCTCGCAAGCCTAGCTTTGAAAGTAAGCCACCGGTTTCTTTTTTTACTGCTGCAACTAATGTCATGATTTTTCCTCCACAGTTATCTCATTTACTAAGGCATTATAACATGACAATCGTGTTACAACAACAAAAATAAACAATTTATATCAAATGCTTGATAAATTATATTCGTTAAAATTAGATTAATTAACTAACAAACCTTTAACATATTGTTAAGTTTTTTTAGCCAATCGCCATCGCGCACGGGGTTCAAAATCAAGTGCTGTGGCACCATTAACACAATACTGCTCATACCCTGCCCACGCGATCATCGCAGCATTATCGGTACAGAGTTTTATAGGAGGCACATGAAGACTGTAGCCATACTCAACCGCCACGCTTGCAATGCTGGATCGCAACATTTTATTGGCCGCCACCCCCCCCGCC
>CAZZJS010000006.1:0-99967 GCA_964654855.1 uncultured Rickettsiales bacterium | reverse complement strand
GCGCATCATTATAGAGTTCAATTGCGCGCTTAAGGCGATCTGCAATAGATTCGCTCGCCACACGCTGGAAGGAAGCGCAAATATCTGCTTTATCTTGTTCGCCGAAAGGCTGATTCTTCATAATCGTTTCACGTATAGCCGTCTTCAATCCAGAGAAAGAAAAATTGCAATTTGGCTGTCCTTTCAATGGAACGGGTAAATCGAAACGATGCGCATCACCTAGAACCGCCAACTTCTCCACCGCTGGCCCACCAGGATAACCTAGCCCCAACATCTTTGCCGTTTTATCGAAGGCCTCCCCCAACGCATCATCTAACGTCGCTCCAAGAAGGCGGAACTTATCGACACCTTCCACCGCCAGCCACTGGCAGTGGCCACCAGAAATAAGCAATAACAAGTACGGATACTCCACCTCTTCAGTTAGACGCACCGTTAATGCATGTCCTGCAAGGTGATTAACTGATACAAGCGGCTTTCCTGTTGCTAGCGCAAACGCCTTCGCTGTCATCGCACCCACCATTACACCGCCAATCAAACCAGGGCCGCCTGTGACAGCGATAAGATCAACCTCATCTAAACTAGTAGATGCTTCTTTAAGCGCCACCTCAACCACCTCATCCATCACCGCAACATGGCTACGGGCAGCAATCTCCGGCACCACGCCGCCAAAATCTGCATGTTCTTTTAGCTGCGACCAGACGACGTTAGAAAGAATCTCTTTATCGCTCGTTATCACTGCCGCGGCTGTATCGTCACAGCTACTTTCTATGCCTAGAATCTTCATGGCTCTTGCTTATCGCATTACAAGCGCCTAGACAATCATCATGCTCACTATTGCCACTCGTAAAAGCAAACTCGCGCTAATCCAATCAGAGATGATTAAGAAGGCGCTTTTACACGCAGGTGCCGAGCAGGTTGAACTGCTCCCCCTTCTCACCACTGGCGATGCAGAAAAGAACCAAGAGTTACTCGCGATTGGCGGCAAGGGTCTTTTCACCAAAGAGATTGAGCAAGCTCTGCTTAAAGGCGAAGCACAAATTGCGATGCATTCGCTTAAGGATATGCCCGTGACAATGCCTGAAGGCTTGATGCTAGCCGGTGTTCTACCACGTGCTAATCCAGCTGACTTATTGGTAAGCCATCCCCCCCTCTCTTCGCTCGATGATTTGCAAGAAGGCGCAACCATCGGCACCAGCTCACCTCGCCGTGCGGCACAGTTACTCATCAAACGCCCTGATCTAAAAATTATACCATTTCGCGGGAATGTCCCTACACGGTTAAAGAAGGTAGAAAGTGGAGAAGTCGATGCCACTATTCTCGCTGCTGCAGGATTAGAACGATTAGGCATATCTCCTAAACATTCATTATTGCTAGACACCCTTCCCGCTATTGGACAAGGCATCATCACCCTACAATGCCGAGAGGATGATACCATCACGCGTGAATGGATTGAGAAAATCAATCATCAACCAAGCTGGCAGCAAGCACAAGCCGAACGCGCTGTATTACGCGCCGTTGAAGGAGATTGCCATACACCACTCGCTGCGCATGCCGTGCTATCAAATGATGAGTTATCTATCACCGCGCAGATATTATCTGCGGATGGGAGAACGCATCACGAAGCCACAGAGATAGGCCGCATCGCTGACGCAGAAGCATTAGGTGAAGCATGCGGTCAAACATTACGCCCTAAAGCGGAGGAACTATGGCAACGTTACTCCTAACCTCTACACGTGAAATATCAGAAGCTCTCGCCCCTCAAATTGAAGAGCTTGGGCATAAAGCACTTGTCATGCCTTTGCTAGAGGTGACTTACTTCGATTATATCTCAGGCGCTGAACCGCCTTCTGCTATTTTAATCACAAGCCGCCATGCGCTAAAAGCCGCAGAACAACATTTAGGCACTCCGCTTTATGTTGTAGGTCAACAAACGGCCAACCTAGCACTCGCTAAAGGGCACCATATAGAGCTAGTTGCGATGAATATTGATTATCTCAAAGATAAATTACCGAGCAACACCCTTTATTTACGCGGGCGCGATGTAGCGCAAGAGCTCAACCTTCCCTCTTATATTTGTTATGCGGCAAATCATGTCCCTGCAGACACTATTTTGCCTGAGCATGATGGAGTGATCTTACTATCTGCACGGATTGCAGCAAAACTCTCTAGCACAAGCACCCCTATTTTCTGCCTAAGTCAACGCATTGCAGATGCATTACCGCAAAAAATGCAGACACAAGTGATCATCGCAAGACGTCCAACGGTTGGTGAGTTACTAGATAAGATAAAAGACTGGTCAGGCAAATAATAACGCTTATAACTATGGCTTATGAGCGATACAAAAAAAATCTCCCCCGCAAAAGAAAAGAGCAAAAAAGTGGTCGAGGAAACCTCCTCTAAACCGTCCACACAAACCAATACGGGTGTTTCACCCTTTGGTGTTGTATTTCTAAGTTTATTAACCTTGGCAGCCGTATTAAGTGGCACCTTCGCATTTCGTGATAAGGTTCTCCCTTATGTGCAGCAATACCTTGTAATTCCAGCAGTGGAAACTGTGGCCATTACCCCTCCACCGGGTTTTGTTCCCATCCCTGCTATGGCAGAAACACCTTCTCTCGAACTTGCTTCTTCAGTAGAACTCGAGGCGATCAAGGTAACACAAACTGAACTAGCGGCACAAATCATGACGCTGAAAAACACCGCACCGCAGACAATCGTTTCGACCGATAATAGCGAATTACAGACACAGCTGACCTCTACAGAAACGAAACTGGCTGAATCGCTTGCACGTATCAGCGCACTGGAGGCTAAATTACAAGAAACTCAATCTCTCACAACAGCGCTGGCTAATAAACCGGATGTTCCAGCAGCAGCTGTGGATATTCGTGGCCTTGTTGCTTTCCAAAACTTACAATCCAAAGCATTAGCAGGACAACCGTTTCAGGTTCCACTCCAGCGAGTCATCGCACTTTTGGATGATAGCAGTTCAATTGAGAATGCCATTAGCAAGCTAGAACAAATCGCACCAACAGGGCGTATTAGCCTGAACAAACTGCAAACAGAGTTTAAGCTCGCTTTAAGCAAACATATGCAAGCAGGTACTGCTCCTGAAGATGGCTCTTTTATGGGTAAGGTGCAGCAAAACCTTAGTTCCTTTGTGCGCGTACGCCGCACTGATGGCACAGGCGATGAAGAAGATACAGCCATTAGCGCTGCAGAAGCCGCATTAAGCAAAGGCGACATTCAAACCGCCTATAGCGAACTATTGAAAGTGGATAGCGATGCATTCAAAACATGGTTGCCGCTGGCTCGTCACTATTATCAGCTTCCTGAATGGTTAGACGCTATTCAACTACAATTAGCCAACTCACTTGAAGCAATTTCGTAAAACTCTATGCGTAAAATTATCCTTCTTTTAAGTATTATCGCAATTGCCCTTGGGGCAAGTTGGATGGCTGATCATGCTGGGCAATTCAGCCTCAATTGGTTAGGTTGGCAAATTGAAGGCTCTGTTGCCTTTCTCCTAGTCGCTCTGCTTTTATCAGCATCCCTTATTTGGCTCATCATGCATTGGCTAAATGCACTATTTCATATCCCAAGCGAGTTACGTAAAGAGCGTAAACGACTCATGAGTGGCAAAGGGTTAGATCACATTACTCAGGCCATGATAGCCGCTAGTGAGAATGATACAAAAAGCTCGCAAAAACATTTAGACAAAGCACGTCATTTCTTACCTGATTCGCCGCTACCACGCCTTATGCAGTTGCAGCTAGCAGGACGACAAAAAGACAGTAAATTAGCACATCAACAATTCACCCAACTTCAGCATTTTGCGCCCACAAAAGCACTGGCCTTACGCGGATTGGCAGAGCAAGCTCGCAAGCAAGGCGATATGGATCTCGCCCTCACCTATACAGATGACTTACTGAAAGAAGCACCAAACAATGTAACTTCGCAGAAACTGGCCATTGATATTTTCTCTTATCACCGTCGCTGGCAGGAAGCGCTCAAGCTCGTAAAGCAAGCTTATGCGCAAAAGCACCTAAACGCCGATGAATATAAACGTGCCAACGCAACCATCGCCATGCAGCAAGCCACGACCATGCTAGAAGAGAAAAACCGACAAAGCGCAATGGAGATGCTGAAAAAGGCAACTTCGGCCGATCCATCTTTACAACCAGCAGCTATTCAATATGCGGAGTTGCTGCGTCAGATCGGAAAGCCAGCACAAGCCGCAAAGATTCTACGCAATAGCTGGAAACACACACCTCACCCAGAGGTGGCTAAGGCACATGCAGAACTTTTCAAAGATATGACACCTGAAAAGCAAGCAAAGAAAGCGAAAGAACTCGCCAAGCAGAACTCACAAGCGCTGGAAACACAAACCTTACTCGCCGAGGCGGCTATGCAGGCCGAAGAGTGGGATAATGCCAAAAACCACCTAAAGATTGGGATGAGCAAGCAAGAGACGGTGACACTTTGTCGTTTAATGGCACAGCTTTATAAGAAGGGCTATAGTGACGAAACAGAGGAACGCCGGTGGCTTGACAAAGCTATCACTGCGACCCCAGATGCAAGTTGGCAATGTACTCATTGTGGTGCACAGCCCGAAGATTGGCGCGCGCATTGTAAAGAATGTTATGATTTCGCCAATATCTATTGGCGCCCTGAAGGCTTCATGGCCGGCTAAACCGGTATAATCGCCGCGACCACCGTACGGCCTTCGGCCAGCAACACGTTATAAGTCCTACAGGCTGCACCAGTATCCATCACCTCAACACCTGCGCCTGTGGCTTCACGAATTTTATTACGTAATACAGGAGGTAAGAACTCTCCTTGCTCACCAGAGCCAATAAGTACGATTTCAAGACTCGCATCTAATTGCCCGATAAGTGCATCAATCGCAGCTTCGTCTAAGCCTGACTTTTGCCAAGGCTCTACTTTATTAGGAGAAATGAGAATAGGGGCATCAAAGTTATCCTGATTCACCTTAATCACTCCAGCGCCATAACCGGTAATATGCTGAGCATCTTCGGCAAGCTTTGGTGTGATATCCATTTAAATACGAATAGTTTTCGGACGCACTTTATTCATCCAAATATAAACCATCATACGCGTAAGCAAAATGGCTGAGAACATGGATGAAACAATCCCGATAGAGAGCGTCACCGCAAAACCTTTAACAGTTCCACTACCGAAGTAGAACAACAAAATCGCTGCGATTAGCGTCGTTACATTCGCATCCATAATCGTGCTAAAGGCGCTTTGGAAACCATGCTCAACGGCAGCTCGTGTCGTTTTTCCTACAGCTAGTTCCTCACGAATACGTTCAAAGATAAGAACATTCGCATCAACTGCCATACCGAAAGTGAGAACGATACCCGCAATACCCGGCAAAGTGAGTGTTGCTTGCAAGAGTGATAAACCACCTAAGATAAGAATCATATTCATCAATAGTGAGACAGAAGCAAAGAGCCCAAAACGGCCATACATAATCGGCATCACCACCAATATAAGAATCATCGCTAGCATCGCCGCTTTCTTACCTGCTGCAATCGAATCCGCCCCAAGGCTTGGGCCAACGCTGCGCTCCTCAATCACTTGCAATGGTGCGGGCAATGCACCTGCACGTAGTAGCAGAGCAAGCTCGTTAGCCGATTCAACCGTAAAGTTACCTGTAATAATACCGCTACCTGCTAAAATCGGACTATTAATACGCGGCGCCGTAATCACTTTACCATCAAGCACAATCGCAAAAAGCTTATTCACATTTTCTTGTGTGATCTTACCAAATTTACGTGCACCCTTATTATTGAATTTAAAAGATACAACTGGCTGTCCTTGATCATAAGTAGCACTTGCACCCGTCAGCAAATCACCGCTGAGCATCACACGTGTTTTAATCGCATAGCGACGTGGAGTTCCATCACTGTAAACTTCTGTCGGATCATCCGATGGCATGAGGCGTGTACCGGGCGGTACGTTACCTGACAATGCATCCGCTTCCATATTCACCATGTGGAAGGTCATTTTTGCCGTTTTACCTAAAATACGCTTCAGCTCTTCAGGGTTATCCAAGCCTGGGACTTGTAGCAAAATACGGTCATCACCTTGACGCTGAATAACAGGTTCACGTGTTCCCGTTTCATCGACACGGCGGGTTACAATTTGGATAGATTGCTCAAGCAGCTCTTGTTTAATTGCGCTCAAGGCAGCATCGCTAAACTGCACTTCAAAGCTGTTATCTTCATCGCCAGAGCTAACCTCCAAACGCGTATCAATAGCGCGTATAGCAGAACGGATATCACCTGAATCAGCGGCACTCGTCACATGCACCACGCCTGATTTCAAACGAAGGCCATTGTAAGAGAGTTTTTCTTTACGCAACGCACGGCGCACATCATCGACCAAATTCTCACGCTGTTCACGCATATAATGGTCAGTATCTATCTGTAGCAATAGGTGTGAACCGCCGCGCAAATCCAAACCAAGATTTACAGTGCGTGAGGGCAGAAAGCTTTCTTCATCAATATTAGTAAAATTAGGAAGGGCTAAAAATAGGAAATACAGACAAGTCACTAAGACCAGTCCTATTTTCCATCCTGGGAAATCCAGCATTATTTCTTAGAATCAGCAGGCTCAGAGCGCGTCAGCACCACGGCCACACTGTTTTTATCGAGTTTGATTTTCGTATCTTTCGCAATCTCGACCTGAACAGACTCTTCATCCACTTTCGCAATCGTGCCATAAACACCACCCGAAGTGACGATTTTATCACCTCTACGAAGGGCTGCGACTGTCTTTTTATGCTCGCTAAGTTTCTTTTGCTGTGGACGAATCAACAGAAAATAGAACACTGCCAGCATTAAAACGAGCGGTAAAATACCACTTAAAACAGATGGCTCACTTGCTGCAGCGCTAGCCGCCTCTTGAGCCTGAGCTGAAGAAATGAAATCAAGCATTGAGTGCTATGACTTCAGCTTAGTTTCTTTAAAAATCACATGCTTACGCACGATTGGATCGTATTTACGGAAGCTGAATTTCTCAGTGTGATTCTTAGGGTTTTTCTTCTTCACATAGTAATAGCCCGTGTCAGCGGTACTTTCTAGTTTGATCAGAACAATATTCTTTTTAGCCATTTTACAGTCCTATAAGGGATAAATTTAGAGGCGAAATCTACGCATGAAGGCCACCAAGTCAAGCGATTTTGCAGCAAAAACGCATTATCGCTAGCATTGCCTATTTGGGATGAGTATAGTTCTTGCGTTATGACACAAAAAGTACGCACCGCTGTATTCCCCGTAGGAGGCATGGGAACTCGCTTCTTACCCGCCACTAAATCTATGCCCAAAGAGATGCTTCCTGTGGTAGATAAGCCTATCGTACATTATGCTTATGAAGAAGCAAAAGCGGCAGGCATTGAACAATTCATTTTCGTTACAGGCCGTAATAAAAACGCGATTGATAACCATTTCGATCATTCTTACGAACTTGAAACCCTGTTAGAATCAAAAGGCAAAGCAGCCGAGCTTGGCCTAACACGTAATTGGTTACCCAACCCGGGTAATATCTTCTTTACGCGCCAGCAAGAACCGCTTGGCCTTGGTCATGCTGTTTGGTGCGCGCGCCACCTTGTTAAAGACGAACCTTTCGCCGTGATCCTCGCCGATGATATGGTGCAAGCCGATACCCCTTGCCTTAAACAGATGATCGATGTGTATGAAGGCGGAAACATGACTGCAGTCATGGATGTACCGAAAGAAAAGACGGCGAATTACGGTATCCTTGATATTGCGGAAGAAAATGGCCGCTTGGTAAAAGCGCGTGGTTTGATAGAGAAACCAAAACCAGAAGATGCACCCTCTACCCTCTCCATTATTGGCCGCTACATTCTAGATCCAAAAATCTTTGATAAACTCGGCAATCACGAAATTGGCTCTGGCGGAGAAATTCAACTGACTGATGCCATGGCGTCGTTAATTCCGGATATCCCGTTTCATGGCTACCGCTTTGAAGGCACACGTTACGACTGCGGTAGTAAAGTCGGCTTCCTAGAGGCCAATATTGCCTATGCACTAGAGCGTGATGATATGCGCGAACGTATGCAAACCATGCTTAATCGCTATAGCACTAACACACAGGCAGCATAGGAAAACATCATGAAAGTTGCAGTAATTGGTACTGGCTACGTTGGCCTTGTGACAGGGGTTTGTCTTTCAGAATATGGACATAACGTTACGTGTATCGACAGCAATAAAAGCAAGGTAGAGCAGTTAAAAGCGGGTGATCCGATTATTTTTGAACCCGGCCTTGGCCGCTTGATGAAACAAAATAGCGACGCAAGTCGTCTTATTTTTACCTCAGATAGTCCAGAAGGTGTTGCCGACGCAGAAGTCGTATTTTTGGCAGTGGGTACCCCGCCACACCCAGAAACAGGCGAAGCTGATATGCAATATATCTTTGCTGCAGCCGAACAAATCGCTCCGCACTTAGCTAAAGGTGCTGTCGTCGTCACAAAATCCACCGTGCCTGTTGGTATTAATCGCCAAATCAAAGCACGCATTGGCGATAATCCCATCGCTTCCAACCCTGAGTTTTTGCGTGAAGGCTCCGCCGTGACCGACTTTATGCACCCAGAACGCGTAGTCATTGGCGTAGAAGAGGATGTAGCTGCAAATAAGCTCCGTCGCCTTTATCATCCGCTTACATTAGATGAAATTCCACTTATTATATGTGATCTTGAAACGGCAGAAATGAGTAAATACGCTGCCAATGCATTCCTAGCCACTAAAGTTGCCTTCATCAACGAAATGGCCGATCTTTGTGAACATACCGGTGCAGATATTCGCCAAGTTGCTCATATTATGGGGCTAGATGAACGTATCGGAAATAAATTCCTAAATCCTGGCCCTGGTATCGGTGGTTCATGTTTCCCCAAAGATACGCGCGCACTCCAACATATCGCCAATGACCTCGGCGTACCTTTCCGCATTCTAGAAAGCACCATTGAAGCGAACGATTTGCGTAAAGAAAGTATGGCTAAGCGTATTCTTGCCGCCTCACCTGAAAATGCGACCATTGGTATTTTAGGCATTACGTTCAAACAAAATACCGATGATATTCGTGAGAGCCCAGCCTTAAAGATTATGCAAATGCTGCTTGAATCTGGCGCAAAACTCCGCGTATTTGACCCTAAAGGTATGGAAGAAGGCAAAAAGCATTTTGCCGGAGAAAATATCGACTGGTGCGAAGATAGCTACGGCGCAGCACATGATACAGATGCACTCGCTATCCTCACCGAGTGGAATATCTTCCGTTCGCTCGATCTTGCCAAACTAAAGAATGCAATGAACAAACCAGTTATTCTAGATTTACGAAATATTTGTGATCCTAATGAAATGAAACAAGCAGGGTTTGAATATCAATGTGTGGGAAAACGCGCTTAACTCGCTTGCACTTCTTCTTCCAATAGCGCTTCGCGGCGCGCCTGCTCTTCAACACGTTCAACCCAATTATCTGTATCAATCGGTTGATCTGTTTGATTTTCCTGACGCTGTGCCTTTGATTCTTCCCGCTCAGCTTCCACCTTCTTCACCCAGAAGCCTGGCTCTTTATCTAGCACAGATGTTTCCTGCATCATATCTATAGCGGCTATAGAGCCACCAAAGCCGGCCATAATACCAGCCAAACTATCCTTTAGCTCTCCCGTGACTAAACGCTCATGACGGCTTTGCTCAATAAGATGCATCCGTCCCAAATGATATTGCGGATTAGGAAGCGAATATTCTGGTGTCATTTCCTGAAAATGCGCTAAAGCCGCATCAAGTTCAGCGTGTGACGCATTATTCAAACGTAAATCATTACTCTGAAAGAAAAACCCTGCCGTATTTTTACTGCGTATATCCCAATCATGCTGGATAAAGTCACGCTGTTCTTTTGTGCGCTTTTTCCATGACTTCCTTAACTCTTCGAGAGCTCTTTCCGCTTCTTCCAGATGTTCATCAATAGCCGACACTTTAGACGTATGCTCTTCCTCTTCCGAATACATCGCATCTAACATTCCGTAACTTTGACGGAACATTAGCATCATCGCCCCCGCTTCTTCGAATAAGTCATTATCTGTCCATAAGGCCGCTGAAACACGCGCACGATCCATTGGCGAAAGCATATGAATATCAATACCTGCCGCCATAAGCTCTTGGTTCATACGAAAATATTCAGCACTAAATTTCTCAAATTCGGCATCGTCAAACGTATGCCAATCCATCATCGTGCCACCTATACCAAATCCATCCATAGCTTTAGTATAGCGCGCGTCTGTTACCGTTGAATGACAATTTCGGTTATTATTTAGTAATTTGCGGCAATCGTATCAGTGAGAAAATCCATAGGATTAACCGACTGACGATCTTTTCGAAGGCCAAAATGTAATTGAGAAACAGCAACATCACCTGTTTTCCCTACTTCAGCAATAGCTTGCCCTTGCGAAACAAAACTTCCTAAGCCTACATTCATTTTTTGTGTATGAGCGTAAGCACTCATCCAACCATTATTATGGCGTATAATGAGCATATTGCCATATCCGGCTAATTCGTTACCCGCATAGACGACTTCGCCATCAGCAGCGGCTTTAATAACTTTTCCTTCGGGAGCAGCAATATTGATACCATCGTTAAACTCGCCACCTTGCTTTTCACCAAAGGTCGAAATCAACTTACCACGAATCGGCCAAATAAAGCCTTTAGTTACATTTGCATCTCCAGCGTGCTGAGCGAACCACTGAGGCGCTTGCGGCTTCATCCTCGGCTTCACTCCATGTAAACCACGAGCACCATATTCCGCAATTTCTTGTGGTTCAATAAGCTCAGTCGACGGCTTCTCAACGGGAATAGCGACTACCGTAATCGGCGTTTCTGCTTTCGCACTTTCAGCTTTAATGTTTTCGACCACTTGGCGGAATTCTTCTTCGGTTCTCACCGGCGCAGCACTCATATTATCGGTAACAAATATCTGATTTGTCGATTCACGCTTCGTTAGCACCATTGCAGGTGTTTCATCGGGCACGGTTGGCGCAGGCGTATAAGCCTGCTGAATATCATAATGGTGACTTCCCTTATAAACAATTTCAGCGGCCTTCTCCTGCGTACAAGCTGTAGTGAGCAGAGCAATCGAGCTAACAAATAGAATATAAGAGCGAATCATATACAAATGATATGCACACGTTTATCCACAGGCAATATTTTTGCTTAACTATCGCTCACCATTGGCACGAATCTTACAGAAGCGAGGACTTCTTGCGTCACCCCCTGCGGCGTTTTCGTAATTTTCAATAAATCTTGCACTTCCGACTCTCGCCCAAATGGTAATACCATCACGCCATTATTATCGCTTAACTGAGCAAGCAATGCTTGTGGAAACTCATCCGGAGCTGCCGTCAGCATGATACGCTCAAACGGTGCAGCCTCAGCCCAGCCCTCATAGCCATCACCACATTGCTGCATAATATTACGCAATTTTAGCGCTTCAAAGCGCTGATGCGCGAGGTCGTGCAAATCTTCATGCCGCTCAATTGTATAAACCATGCGACAAACTTTACTCAAAATTGCGGCTTGGTAACCGCTCCCCGTGCCAATTTCCAACACACGTTGACGATCATTTACCTCAAGTGCCTGCGTCATCATCGCTACGATACTCGGCTGGCTAATCGTTTGTCCACAAGGAATTGGCAAAGCCGTATCTTCATAAGCTCGCTCTAGGAACGTACTCTCTACAAATTTCTCACGTGGAATTTTTTCAAAGGCCGAAAGCACCGCCGTATCGGTAATACCTTGCGTGCGCAGCTGCATAATTAAGCGCAGAATATCCTCAGCTCCTTCAGCCATAAGCGGTGAATCCATCAGCATATCTTGCAGGTGCATCATGAGTCTATCACCCCACGCATTTGCTCAAGGGTTTTGTAATCCGTCAAATCCATATTGATAGGTGAAACACTGATATATTTATCCGCGATTACCGCCAAATCAGATCCAGATTCTTTTGTCTGCTGCTCATCTCCCCAATGCACCCAATAGTAAGGATGCCCTTTAATATCGTGGCGCACATCTAGATTCTTCACCACACCACGACGGCCTGTATGGGTCATGCGAGTGCCCTGCACTTGGTCAGGTTCGCAATCAGGGAAGTTCACATTCATCAACATACCTTCAGGGATGCCCGCAGCACATATTTTACGCACTATTTGCGCCCCATGCGCTTTGGGAGCTTCCCAATGAACTACTGGAGCCGTATCATCCATTTCGAAACTTAAGGAAAGTGCAATCGATGGGACGCCACAAAACGTTCCTTCCATTGCCGCCGCAATCGTGCCGCTATGGGTGATATCTTCTGCTAGATTATGCCCACGATTAACACCAGACAGCACCAAATCAATTTTGCGTTCTAACAGCACTTCATGCGCAAAAATCACGCAATCGGTGGGCGTTCCTGTCACAGAATATTTACGCTCACCATGCTGTTGATGGCGTAAAGGTGAATGAATCGACAGCGAATGACCTGAGGCGCTTTGCTCTGTCTTCGGTGCGACAATCCACACATCATCCGATAGTTCGCTCGCAATACCATGCAATATCTCTAAACCCGGCGCATAGATACCATCATCATTCGTCACCAAAATGCGCTTACCTTTAAGATCATTTATCTGGCGAAGGTTGCTCATGCAGTGATTCTCTCCAACCCACCCATGTAAGGCTGCAACGCTTTCGGTACGAGAACAGAGCCATCAGGTTGCTGATAATTCTCCAAAATCGCTACAATCGTTCGACCAACCGCAAGACCAGAACCGTTCAACGTATGTAAAAACTCAGTATTCTTCTCACCTTCACGGCGGAAACGCGCCTTCATACGACGCGCTTGAAAATCTCCGCAATAAGAGCAGCTGGAGATTTCGCGATATTGCTGCTGCCCTGGAAGCCATACTTCCAAATCATACGTTTTTCGCGCTGAAAAACCCATATCACCCGTACAAAGAAGGACTTTGCGATACGGCAACTCCAAACGACGCAGTACTTCTGCTGCTGCCAAAGTTAATCGCTCTAATTCTGCTTCACCATCCTCAGGCTTAACGATACTCACCAACTCCACTTTTGTGAATTGATGCTGACGAATCATTCCGCGCGTATCGCGCCCTGCCGAACCGGCCTCAGAACGAAAACATGGCGTATAAGCAGTATAACGACGCGGCAACGTTTCTTCTGCCACAATTTGATTTGCTACAATATTGGTTAGCGGCACTTCAGAGGTTGGAATAAGATAATGATCGCCATCCGTTTTGTATAAGTCTTCCTCAAACTTCGGTAGCTGGCCTGTACCATAAAGCGCGTTATCGCGGACTAAATAAGGCGGCACCACTTCAGTATAGCCGGCCTCACTCGTATGTAAATCAAGCATAAAACTCGCCAATGCACGCTCTAAACGGGCAAGATGCTTACTAAGTAAAACAAACCGAGAACCAGACATTTCAGCCGCGGTTTCAAAATCCATTTGGCCTAGCGCTTCGCCAATATCAAAATGCTGTTTCGCATTTTCAATTTCTTTGACCTCGCCCCAACGGATACGCTCTTTATTATCGGACTCATCCAAACCTTCAGGCACACCCGCCATAGGCATATTAGGTAGTTTTTCTAGTGCTGCGGTCAGCGCATCACCTGTTTCTAGCGATGCCTCAATTTCGGCGATTTCTGCTTTTAGCGATGCGGCGCGCGCCATCACTTCGGTCGCATCTTCGCCAGCGCGTTTCTTTTCGCCAATTTGTTTGGCAACGCTATTACGCTCCGCCTGCATAGATTCTACTTTTGCAATCGTGCTACGCCGCTCTTCATCTAATGCAATCAACTTCTCCGCTTGCGGCTCCAAGCCACGAGCTTTCATCGCTGCGTCAAACGCAGTCGGGTTCTCGCGAATCCAACGTATATCGTGCATAAGTTCTCTTAGTCTAACGTATCTTGTTTCTTTTCGATGAGCCTGCAACTCACTATGGACAATTCATACAGCAACATAAGAGGCACTGCCAGCGCGACTTGACTTATGACGTCTGGAGGCGTGAAAATGGCAGCTACTGTGACAATTCCGACAAGTGCGAACTTACGGGTCCGAGCCAATGAAGCGGCTTTCACCATACCCGCACGAGCCATTAAGGTAAGCACAACAGGTAATTGGAAGGCTAAACCGAAAGCAATCAGCATCTGCATCACAAGCGCAAGGTAATCACTGACTTTCGCCTCTAACACCACCGCCATCGGCAAATCACCCTGCCCGCTTAATTGCTCAAATCCGATAAAGAACTTCCATGCCAACGGAAAAACATAATAGTAAGCCAAAGCCATCCCCGCGAAGAATAATAGCGGCGAAAGGACAAGGTAAGGCAAGACCACCCGCTTCTCTTTTTTATACAAACCTGGCGCCACAAAGCCGTAAAACTGCTGTGCAATGATAGGAAATGCCAACACAAAGCCTACAAAGATAGACAGCTTCACATAAGTAAAGAACGTTTCCGGTAAGCTCGTATAAATAAGTCGGCGCTCCTGCGTGCCACCATCGCCATACGCCTCGACTAATGGCTGCATAAGGAAGCCATAGGTTTGCGTCTTCATTAGATAGGCAATGACGAAGCCAATAACCCACGCAACGAACACCACCATTAGGCGTTTACGAAATTCGAGCAAATGCTCCATTAAAGGCGCGCGATATTCTTCCATTATTCGTCTTTAGTTTTGGGCTTTCGGCTTTTATCTTCAACCTCTGAAAGGTCATAAGCTTCAAACATCTCACCTGCATCATTTTGAATGGTTTTGACATCCGCCTGCAAATCGCTCAATTCAAGCTGATCCATCACACCACGTGCAAAGCGCTTCGCACGACCAATCCATCGCCCTACAGTGCGTAGCAAAACAGGTAGTTCTTTTGGTCCAATCACGACCAACGCAACGACGGCAATAAACGCCATCTCAGCGATTGATAAATCAAACATTAGGCTTTTGCGTCGTCTTCCGGCTTATCGCCTTCTTCCTTGCCCTCGTTAATGCCTTCTTTCATGGATTTGATACCTTTACCCAAATCACCCATGACGCGCGGCAACTTACCTGCGCCAAACACTAGCAACACAATGATTAGGATAAGAATTAACTGCCAGAAACCGATACTCATAAAATTCTCCGTATTTTAGGAGCTTATAGCTAGCAGCTTAACTGCCCGCATTCAATCCCAGATAATTAGGACGTGGTGTGTCAGGATTTTTCTCAAGCACTTCTAAATAAGCTTCCATCATCTCAGGCGGCGTCATATCTTCAGCATCCGGCTTATCGATACGATCAATCACAAAGGAAGCTAGAAACTTCACCAGCGTAAGATTGGATGGGCCATGCGCATTCAAATTCAGTTGCGCTTTCTCCATCACATCCACCATGCGCTCGGTATCGACCATCACCAGCACATGATTCACGCCACCAACACGTGCAGCAAGGTAGCCCGTATTTTCAACCTCCACCTCTTGCGATAGCACACCGTAAGGCATCATCTTTTCACGCATAAGGTAAGAAAGTAATTCACCTGATTTCTCCGCCCCCTCTAATGCAAATAAATCACGATCATCGAGGATAAAAGATTCAGCAATCACACGATCTTCACCTTCGACCCCAGCATTATCAACCAATACAACCTTACCTAAATGCTTATCCGTCCATGCCGCTAAGAGAGATACAGGGAAGCCAATATGCTTATTAATCGCAATACGCCATGGCAGCGTGCGGTAATGCCCCTTCTCTTTTGGCGGTAATGGTGTTCCATCTGGATTGTACCCTGCACGATACATAATACGGTCAAGTGCCGGCACAGGGTAAGTGTCACGCCGCGAATCTGGTGTCAGCAACAAGCAATCCGCTGCAACTACTTCAGTGCGATAACTCGCATTAGAAAATGCTTCAACAATCTTATCGTAACGACCTTTATAATCCACCCCCGAGCCATCAAACACGACATTGTAACGCCCCTCACGTGCCATTTGGCATAACCAGTTGCGGCGCATATCTGCCCATAAATGGACCGCCTCATAATCATCTGCATGGTGTCCAGCGGCAATGAGCACATGATAAATATCGCTATAAGGACGGCCTTCATCAAGCGAGGCATAGATATAGTCATCGCGAATTTTGCCATGCACATCTTTGTAATGCTCGTTGAAGTAATAATTGGAGCCCTTGCCTGAACCACTCCCCCCCATAGTCATCACTAAATGCGGCTGATCTGCTGCTTTGGCATTCGGATATTTGGCAATCTCATGCTCTATACCCGCCCGCAAGCTTTGAGTAATTTTTTGTATCTGGTAGGCAGCCAGATCAATCATCATCTCTCCACGCTCAAACCCACGAAGACTCACTTTCACTTCGGCGGCAAACGTAGCATCCTGCAAGTCGAGAATAGTCGCATTAAACTCGTTCTCCAAATAATGCTCTAATCGTGAATGCTGTGAATGGGAGAGCAAAGTAAGCGGATGTAGGTTCATGCAAATCGGTAAGGCACCTGTCGTCACATCTATGCAATCAAGCTCGGTTTTTTCCGCAATCTTTTCACCGTAAATATCTTCACCCAAATCGGTCAAACGCCCTACCCAATGTTCGGAAGGAATACGCAATGTTCCAAGCAACTCGCCCGATTCCATATGAGTGCGCACATGCTCAACACATTGACTGTGTGTGATAAGCGCTCCATTGACGAGTACAATCAACGCTTCATCTTCTGGCACTGTTTGGGTTAGTTCAATCCCCACCTCATTACGATCTGCCTGAATAAAGCGCTTTCCATAAAGGGTAACGCTACGATCTTCCCAATAGAAATGCGGCGGTGTATTTTCGCGATATTCTTGAATCCGTCCGCGCTCCATTGTCATGAGAAACACTTCGGTCATTTGCTCTACCGTCTTTTCGTTATCGGCAACAACAATCGTCAATCGTGTCGATAAGCGGCGGAAGTCAATTCCACCCAACTTCGCCTGAAAGCCACGCATACGACCAAGCGCTGTGAAGAATACTCGCAGCACCAGACTAGTCGCATCAGCAAAAGGGTAGAAACGTTCCAACGTCACATAAAGTTCGGCCATCAATTCTGCGTTACGCTTTTTATCCGTTGTCGAAAAGAAACCGTTATGGTCGTAAAATTTACGTGCGAAATCGTGAAAGATCACACTTAATTCCATTGCACGCTGCGAAGTTTCTAACAACCCTTCCAGTTTTTGCTGCGGCGAAATGGGCGTCGTATCAATAAATAGCTCTAAATAGATTTGGCGAAACGAATCATCTAAATAGCTTCCCCACTGGGTTTGCGTCACATTTGATTTTGCCTGAAACTTACGCAAAAACTCAATACCACGATTAATCGCCAGAGCCATGCGTAACTTATTGCTACGCTCGTATTTTAACGCCTTATCCACGCGTAAGTGATAGCTAGATTAGTTCTCTTCGGCAAGCTCGCTTTCAGCTAAATTTTTGCTCGCCTGTCTACGCAATTGACGTAGCTCTGCTAATTTCACTGTAACTTCTGTCGCGCGCTTCGCACTCATATTTGCTAGAATAGGTGCAGCCTTACGCTCTGACATACGATCAATCACTTCCAACAAAATTGACATCTCTAATTCTTCAAAAATACGAGCTGCTTCTTTTGGCTTCATACTTTCATAAATTTTCACAAGACTCTTCAGCTCAGCATCTTCTTGCACTTTATTGCGTTCAAGCAACTCTTGCAGCTCTATCCGCATACGGTCCATACGTTTGATTTTACCATCAATGCGCATCTCTGTTGCTTCTAAGAGCTTCTCACGCAAGCCAACTTCTTCTTCATATTGTTCAATCTCTTCACGACGCTCTGACAAACTTTGCAAAAGATCTAACTCGATTTGGTTGAAGCGCTTATCAACATCAACAATCTTCTCTGGCGGAGTGAGGGAAACGTTCGTGTTAACTGCCTCATCTTCTTCCTTGTTAGAATTGCCCTCAGCTGGCGCTTCTTCTTTCACCATGACTTCTTTTGACGCTTCGGCTTTTTCTAATTCATCAGCACCTTCTTTATCTGAAGCAGCAGCGTAGGCTGGCGGCACAATACCACGCGCCAAGTATTTCTGATCCATCGCCATTTCATCGACTTTCACCAAGATGAACAAGGCGCAAGCAATGAGCGTGATTGGAAATAATCTAATTTTAAAGCGACGTAAGGCCATTACTCATTTCCTGACTTTAATGCATCTTGCAGATCTTGCTCGGCCTTGGAGCGCAAACGTGCAGAGGCGCGAGATTTACGTCGAGGCTTTGCCGTACCTGCTTGCTTATCACCCATACGCTCGAGAACCGACTCTACTTTTTCTTGTTTTTTGGCACGACCTGCCGCCTTCATAAGAGATTCTTTCGCGGCGTCCGTATCTTTCTTTTTATTTCGTCCTACCATTGGCTCACGCTTTGGCGCCAACGCGCTCTTACTTGCGCTCTTTTTTACTTTTGGCACGGTCTCATCAACCTTATCCGCTACTTTATTCCCCTTCTCAATCATGAAGGCTAGATCATCTGCCAAGAAATTCGCTTTATCCAAACGTTCGTTAAGTGAGTCATTCACTTTTTTACCCACTCTTTGGAGATCATCGATAGACTCTTGAGCTTTTTTCGTTGTTTCATCAAATTTTGTAATAAGCTGCGCAAACTCTTCGCGACTATCTTGTAAAACGCGAATACGGCGATTTACCATAACACAATAAAAAATGGTCGCCACTAGCAACACAATCATCAAACTATCAATCAATAGTTTTGCAATTAGCACGCTCATACGTTCAATTCCTCTAATTTCTTGCGAATGGATTGGCTAAGTGACACGGCTACCGTATCACCAACACAGCCAATTTTTCCTTTTGAAAGCTCAACACCTCCACATTTCACGCGCGCTTCTTCGCCCGGCTTTGTTTCCAACATCATCGTGTTACCCACCTTGAGATTAACAACATCACCCAGCGGCAGCTTCATTTCATCTAAGACCACCTCAACATCAAGTTCAGTTTGGCGCATTTCCGTACCAAAGTGACGCTCCCACGCTGTATCTTGACCAAATTTCTCACCCATAAACATTTGCAAGAGCATATCGCGGATAGGCTCTAACGTTGTATGAGGTAATAGCAGCTCTACGATACCGCCACGTTCTTCCATCTCAACACGTAAACGAACCAGTAATACCGCATTGTTCGGACGAGTAATCGTCGCAAACCGCGGATTATTTTCCAAACGATCATATTGGAATGTCACGGGAGAGATAGGATCAAACGCCTGACTCATATCACTCAGGATAATCTCCACCATTTTGCGCACAATATCTTGCTCAATCGTAGTATATGGACGACCTTCGATACGCACAGGTTTTTGCGAGCGGCGACCACCAAAGAGCACATCCACCGTCGAATAAATTTGTGAACTATCTACCGTAATAATACCGAAATTTTCCCATTCCACTGCACGAAATACGACTAGTAGCGCTGGCAAAGGAATGGAATTCAGATAATCGTCGAAACGTAAACTACTCATCGAGTCAAGACTGACATCGACATTATCAGAGGTAAAATTACGCAATGATGAAGATAACATCCGAACGAGTCGATCAAACACGACCTCAAGCATCGGCATTTTCTCATAAGCCATAAGCGCGCGATCTAAAATCGCGTGAATACCGGTACCGCTATCGCCCTCCTCTTCGGCCTCAAACCCGAGAAGCATATCAATTTCATTCTGATCTAAAACACGGTCATTCTCGCCTTCAGTATTGGCGATACCTTCTTCAATTTCAGATACGTTACTTTCGTCTTCTGCCATAGCTCCTATATCCTAGCATATTTTGTGCAATATTCGAAATCACACCCAACGTGTTTAATGCTGCTTCCAACACTAATCTTACACCATTCTTTGCACCATCTATGCCAAACTCTCTATTGAACAATAATCTCTTTAAACAGGATATTATTCACTTTCGCAGGGGCGATTGCTTGATTGATTCGCAACATCAACTCTTCACGTAGACGATAAAGCCCTGCTGAACCGGATAGATCGCTCGCACGCAATTCGCGCAAGTAAGTGATGAAATTGTCGCGAACACGCGGCATATAGGCCTCCAGCGTCTTCACATCTTGCTGGCTCGCCAGCTCAATCGATACTTTCATTTTCAAGAAACTAGACTTTCGACGGTCAGAAGTATTCAAATCGACAAGAAATTCCGGAACATCATAGAACACAGGAGTATTGGGAACAACACCCCGCGCGCCTTCACCTCCAGCCGGATTGGCAGACTTATCAGTGCTACCAGCCACTTCTTGATTCTCAGCTTCGTCACTACCATTCATCATAAAGAAAGCGCCGCCGCTGCCTAACAACAGCAAAACTACCGCAATGATAATAAAGAGAAGTTTTTTCTTACCTGTTTCTCCACCTTCATCATCGTAGTCTAGGTCGATATCACCTGTACCGTTTTCATCATCATCCATGAAGCTCTCCTTAGTATTTCTATTATTATTAACGGTAAGCGGTGGGTTGAGCAATGGGGTATCGAAAAGAAGTGCGTATATGAGACCCTAAAACACCACACTATTACATTTTGGCACGGCTCCTGCATATAAATTTGGCAAAACAAATAAAACGAAAGAATCAGGAATAATGGATAACAGTATATATGTTGCTCTCTCTCGCCAAATGACGCTCTTTCGCGACATGGATGTAACAGCAAATAACATTGCTAACATAGATACAACTGGCTACCAAACAGAGAAAACTATGTTTACCGATTATCTCGTAGATGATGGTAACCGTGAAGATATAGCATTTGCACAAGATATTGCGACTTATCACGATTTGAGCCAAGGTCGCATGAATGCAACCGGCAATGACCTAGACTTAGCCATTATGGGTGATGGCTATTTTACCGTCGAAACCGCTGCGGGCGAGCGTTACACGCGCGCAGGTAATTTCCAAATTGATGCAGCAGGCGTACTTGTGACAGTCGACGGCTATCCAGTACTAGATGATGCAGGAGAACGTATTGAATTTGCTCCAGAGGCGCGAGATATTCGCGTCGGTGAAAATGGATCTTTAGTTGTGAATGGTGAAGAACAAGCAATTCTTGGTCTTGTTGAGTTTCCGAACCGTCAAGATTTAACACGAATGCACAGCACTTTATTCGAAAGTGACGTCCCCCCCGTATTGGCAAATAACTCTCGCATCTTGCAAGGCACATTAGAGAAATCAAACGTAGAGCCTGTAATCGAGCTAGTGCGTTTAACAGAGTTATCGCGCAGCACAGGCAATACCGCCCAATTTATCGAGGTCATGTACGACCTCCAACGTAAATCGTCCAATATATGGACTGAACAGAATTAATCAGGAGTTAAATCATGCGTTCACTTAATATTGCAGCAACCGGCATTCAGGCTCAACAAACTCATGTTGATGTTATTTCTCATAACCTCGCGAATATGACGACAACTGGCTATAAACGCCAACGTCCGGAATTTCAGGATCTAATCTATGAAAACCAGCGCCGTGTGGGCACCAACTCCTCTGATGTTGGCACTATTGTCCCTACTGGCACACAGTTCGGCCTAGGTGTTAAAACAGCAGGTGTTTACCGTAACCACAATCAAGGCACTGTAGTGCAAACCGAAAACTCATTAGATGTAGCGATGCAAGGCCGTGGGTTTTTCCAAGTGGAATTACCAAATGGCGACTTTGCCTACACACGAAGCGGAGCATTCCAACGGAATCAAGATGGTGACATTGTAAATATTGATGGCTACTTGCTTTCACCCAATATCACAATTCCAGATGATGCAACGAGCATCTCAATCAATGCAACAGGTGAGGTAGAAGTCACCATTGATGGGCAAATCGAACCGACAAACCTTGGACAACTTGATATTGCAACTTTCATCAATCCAGCAGGTTTGGAAGCAATTGGTGGGAATTTATACTTAGAGACAGAAGCATCAGGGGATCCCGTTATTGGCCTCGCAGGTGATGAAGGATTTGGCTCTATCTTACAAGGTTTCCTTGAGCAATCTAATGTGAACCCCGTTACGGAAATCACCCAACTCATCGTCGCACAACGTGCTTACGAAATGAATACGAAAGTTATCACTGCATCAGATGAAATGCTGCAGCAACTTAATCAATCGGCATAAAGATCGAATGAAAAAGTAAATTAGGAGAATTCAGGAGATAAAAAGATGAAACAACTAACGATGATACTGTTCGGCTTTTTGATAGGATTTTTAATCCCAGCCATAGCCATGGCAGCAAACCCATGGGCAGAGCATTATGCGAAAGAAACTAACACGCTACCCGTAGCATTACCTGCCGTTGCAGATGCTATTTCTAACGCACGCCAGCAAACTGGCATTGAAAGCACTATCACACTCAAGCAGGCTGAGAAGGCTATTGAAAAGGCGCTAAAAGAAGAAGGCGCAGGCGAAACATTAAAAGTAAGCATTATTGAGCATAATCGTCAGAAGGTACTACTGAAACATCGTACTCCTGTGACGTTCGAAATTTCGGACGTGGATTACAACGCTCGCGAATTAGTCTGGAATGCTACACTCTACCCTTACGAAGCAGACCGTCCACTCTCGCCAATCAAGCTAGAAGGACGTTATGACGAAGTGGTTGAGATTCCCGTACTCACCCGCCGTATTCGCCGCGATGAAGTCATTACACTAGCTGATATTAAATGGCACACAGTTGAATCTAGCCGTTTGCGCGCTGATACTGCAAGGGATGCAGAACAGATTGTGGGGCAAGCGCCGATTCGTACCATTTCACCCAACCGTTCAGTACGCCTAGCAGAGCTAGCAAGCCCTGCGGTTGTGAAAAAGAACGATCAAGTGACAATACAGTTCAAGAACGCAGCTATGGAACTTAAAACGCTTGGCGAAGCGATGGAAGATGGTGCAGAAGGCGAGATTATTCGCATCCGTAACAAAGACAGCCACCAACCGATACAAGCACGCATCATTGCTCCAGGGTTTGCTCAAGCAATGCCACTGGGCGTTCTCGCACAAGCAGGAGGGAAATACTAATGACATTCAAAAACGCACTTATCATTTTAGCTAGCACTAGCTTGCTTGCAGCTTGCACTAGCACCATAGATAAACTTGAAAATGTGGGAAAACCACCCGCTTTGAATAAGGTCACCAACCCAATTGAAAAAGAGGATTACAAGCCTGTCACTTGGCCGCTACCGGAGTCACAAGCTCCTAGCCGTGAATATGCTGGCTCGCTTTGGCAGCAAGGTTCTCGTCACTTTTTCCGTGATCAACGCGCCGCACGAGTCGGTGATATTATCCGTGTAAGAATCGAAATCCAAGATCGTGCAGAGTTAGAGAACGAAACAATACGTGAACGTAGAAATACCGAAACTTTGAACGCTCCTAATGTTTTCGGACTTGAAGATATAATTTACGGAGCACTTCCAGGTGGGCAAGATCCTGCTAGTTTACTGAGCATCAGCGGAAACAATACGAGCGAAGGCGAAGGTACTGTCGAACGTGAAGAAATCATCGAGACACAAGTTGCCGCTATCGTCACGCAAATGCTCCCTAATGGCAATATGGTCATTAAAGGAAGCCAAGAAATTCGCGTGAATTTTGAAGTACGTGAAGTTTCAGTCGCCGGCGTAATTCGTCCGGAAGATATCGACTCTGATAATACGATTGATTCGGCGCAAATCGCACAGGCAAGAATTTCCTACGGAGGACGTGGTCAAATTACCGATGTCCAGCAACCACGCTGGGGTAATCAGGTAATCGATATTCTCTCCCCATTCTAGGATACCAGTTTCATCACTCCTGATGACTTTTCCCCCTCGAGACTTCGGTTTCGGGGGGCTTTTTTTATATTTTTCGTTGATTTAATTCTTTATCAACATAGTGATTGATAGTTCCAAGGATCACAGACAGCCTTTTTTCATTTCCAGGAATCTCTTTTTCTATTCTTTTTTTGATCTCTGACATCAATTCATCAGAAGGGTTTAACTCAATAATCGACTGAGCAGCCACTGTATAAAGCTCTTCAAACATTTCAGAATTTTGTTTTAGCGACATACCATGAGAATAACCGCCACTACCTTTAGCTCTTAACTCAGCATTCTTGAGCTTGTTGACCAAGGATATTAGCAATCATTGCATATATTTCTCTTTGATTTTTGGGGATTAGGCCGTCAGACATTTTTTAACTAAAAAGCCCACGACCAGCATCGACACTAGGAACCGAAACATCTGGTGCTTCGTGTGAATTATTAGCTACACCACCATAGCCAACTGCCGCTTTTGGGCCTAAATCAAGCGATTGTATCGGATTATCCGAAACAGCAAAACCGTTCGATTCCAATAGAGCACCAAAGTCTTTCGTAGGTGCGGATGGTGCTATTTCTTGAGAAGGTCCAGAAGATGCAGGACCTGCCTTACTGCCTCCGATACCAGGCCCCGGTAATGAATCTTTCATTCCTGCAGCTGCGCCTTTAACACCTGAAGAAATTCCATTGCCTGCGCCCGCAGCCACTTTAGTTGCCCCAGCCATTGCGACACTACCGAGAGTATCTACAGTACCTTTAAGTATCTCGCCCATAAGCTCGACACCTTCTCCTGCAGCTTTCCAAATATCATTACTCATAACCTACCAAGTATAGCACAGGTATAATCATGAAATATGACAGTTTGATGAATATTAGAGAGTAACTGCGTGTATTCTACGCGCTAAATATTGTTATTTTTCTCGCGATACACAAAGCATGACGTTTTATGCGCTTCCAGCTTTGCACAAGCCTTCCTAGCCTGTTTTTCCGTCATATCGGCCAAACGAGCACGGTAAAGTGTTTTACCTTTGACCTTTTGCTTATCCCCCACATGAATACGCGCAACGCGTAAAAGTTTCGGCACCATACTCGCCGCATTAGATGCCGCCACGAGAGCTTCACGAGATTCTTCATAAGCACCTACCTGCACCCCCCAGTCTTTACTCGGTTTCACTTGATACTTGGTATTGCTATCAGGTGATTGGTAAGAAACTGGCATAAACTGCCCGCGAGAGCGATAATAATCATTTATTTCAATATCGTAAGCCGTCTTCTTTGACTTTAATACTGGTGACGCAAAAGACTTCACCACAGGCGTTGGTGCAGTACTGGCAAAATCAGCTGATATAAACTGTTTTGCTTTCGCTTCAGGCTTAGCTTGGAAAGCAGCATATTGCTGTGTTTGCGGTTCAGGCTTATCTGTTGGCACTTGCTCTGCTATTTTCACACGCTTTGGCAATACCTTCTGCGCTTGATTCATTTCTTGCGCAAGTAGCGCTAGCTCACGTGGTTTTGCACGCGGTAGCGGATCATTATTCAACACAAATTGACGACGATTCGTTTGTAAGTTCATTCGCGCAAACGTACGCTCCACTAAGCGAACCATCTTATCATCACGTTTCTTGGAGCTTTCACCGCCCAATACAACACCAATCACAGATTTTCCACGACGCGTTGCAGAAGTAATTAAATTAAACCCAGAGGCACGAATATAACCGGTTTTTAAACCATCCGCTCCAGAAATGCGACGCATTGCCTTATTGTGCGAAGTATATTTCTTTTTCTTATATTTAAACTTATCAGTACGGAAAAAGTGATAATATTCAGGGTAATGACGACGTAAAGCCAAGGCTAGTACAGCCATATCACGTGCCGTTGTTACTTGCTGACGATTTGGCAAGCCAGATGCATTCTTGAAGGTTGTATTTTTCATCCCTAAACGATGCGCTACCGCAGTCATACGCTTCGCAAATTTATATTCAGAACCGCCCAAACTCTCTGCTACAATCACCGCAACATCATTAGCCGAACGGACAACTAACGCCTTAATCGCATCTCGCACTGTAATGCGATCGCCCTTTTTCATGCTTAAATTTGTGCTTGGCATACTTGCTGCCTTTTTTGATGCTTTAAGCACTGTGCCCATCTTTACTTTACCTGTGCGCAATGCATCGAAGGTCATGTAAATGGTCATTAACTTAGTCAAAGACGCTGGATAACGTTGCTTACTCGCATTTTCTGCATGAATTACTTTACCAGAATTTGCATCAATCATCAGGGAGGCGTTTTTGCTTGCATGCGCGAACGAAACCGGCACAGACGCAAAAATCAGCGCCACCGCTATCATCAAAAACAAGCTTACAGAGTATTTTCCTCTGTTTTTCATAGTTTCATTCCCCTGTTTAGTGTCTAATTTTAACACTAATGCGTTACTTTTTTATTAAGCTAGCCTCATAATTACTGGTTTTCCTACCTTTGCAAGCCTTGTGTCGCAGAATTTTTAACATTTTTTTACTTATCGTTACTCATGTGACACGACTTTTGCTAACTTTGGCAAATCTCCTTCCGTTCCCATTGCATGGCGCATAAAGGAATCACGCACTTTCGGCCACTGATTCACCAAGGCAAAACCAGTATTACGTGCAAGCGAGAGTATGGCATCATCATTCGAAAAGAGCGTATTCAGCCCATCCGTTGCTGCTAACATAGCTGTCGCATCAAAGCGTCGCCATTTTTGATAACGATCTAAAACGACAGTCGAACCCACATCTTCACCACCTTTTAGCGCCTCAGAAATCACTTCTTCAAGCACTGCAACATCACGATACCCGAGATTCACCCCCTGCCCTGCAATCGGATGAATCCCATGTGCAGCATCTCCCAATAAGGCGAACCTGTCAGCTGTATAGTGCTTTGCCATCACCGCAGTTAAAGGATAGCTCCAGAGTTGAGTCTCTAGCGAAACATCTCCTAGATAACCTTGCATCTTCTCCTCAAGATAAGGTAAAACCTGCGCTGCCGGAAGGGCACAAATAGCTTTTGCAGTTGCTGTAGGCTCTACCCAAACCAATGAGGAATGATTTTCCTGCATCGGCAATACGGCAAAAGGGCCATTAGCGAAGAAACGCTCTAATGCGACACCTTGATGAGACTCTGAATGAGCAATGGTCGCCACAATAGCAGTTTGTTCATAATCACGTTCAATCGTTTCAATCCCCGCCCATTGACGTAAACGCGAAAATTTACCATCTGCTGCGACGAGTAGCTTCGCCTGTATCTCTCTTCCACTCGCAAGCGCTAAGGCAACCGAGCTTTTATCACGCATTACTTCTTCCACTTTCTCTGGTGCCATCAGCGTTACGGAAGGATATTTTGTCACCTGCTCCAACAATACGGCACGCGTATGACGGTTTTCAATAATATGCCCCATAGGCTCATTACCAGCATTGCGATGATCATAATGCACATGACCAAAACCGCCAGCTTCATGTACGCGAATATCTTTAATCGGTTCCGCATGGGGCAACATATCTTCCCATACACCTATATTTTCTAAAATATGCTGCGAGCCTAACGAAATCGCACTCACCCGGCCATCAAACGCAGGAAGCTGCTGTTCCTGCAGATTTACCTTATCGATAATAACGGTCGAAACACGCTGGCGTCCGAGCGCAATAGCAAGCGCTAAACCAGTCATCCCTGCACCGACAACCGCAACGTCAAAACATGTTCTTTCCATAGGGTAAACATGACGAAAACAAGAGAAAAGCTCAAGGATTAATGAAAAGAAAAACTTCAGTTGCATTGCAACATAAGTTTGCTACAAAAATGGCAGTTACATGTTAAAATGCAACTGCCTTTATGGCCAAAAACAAAGGATAATAAGCTTACTATGCCCCGCGTTCTACTCACTTTCCTCTCTTGTGCTTTTCTCATTTCATCCCCTGCTCTCGCGCAGAACATTGATCCGCTCGTGCAAATCCCAGTTATCTTCAACACGCTACTCTTTTTGATTGGCGGCTTCTTAGTCATGTTTATGGCAGCAGGATTCGCAATGTTAGAAGCCGGATTGGTTCGCAGCGCCAGTGTAGGCACAATTTTAACTAAAAATATCGCACTCTATTCCATCGCTGGACTCATGTTTTGGGTGCTCGGCTATAATCTGATGTATTTAGATGTTAGCGAAAGCGGTGGGTGGTTTGGCACAATTATGCCTTGGAGCGCCGATGATTCCAGTATCGTTGAAACAGGATATACAGCAGCCTCTGACTGGTTTTTTCAAATGGTATTTGTTGCCACCGCCGCTTCAGTGGTTTCTGGCACTATTGCGGAACGTGTCAAACTTTGGCCTTTCTTGATCTTCGTTGCTCTACTAACAGGTGTGATCTACCCAATTGTCGGTGCATGGAAATGGGGTGGTGGCTGGCTCGATGCGATAGGCTTTATGGATTTTGCTGGCTCTACCATTGTGCATTCAACAGGCGGCTGGGCAGCTCTTACTGGCGCAATCATTATCGGTGCACGCCATGGCCGTTTTGATAAGCAAGGACGCCCGAAGCTCATGCCTGGCTCTTCTCTTCCACTCGCGACTATCGGAACCTTTATTCTATGGCTCGGATGGTTTGGCTTTAACGGAGGATCTCAACTTGCTTTAGGCACGTTGGACGATGCCGTGGCTGTCTCCACCATCTTCGTGAATACCAATATGGCAGCAGCAGCGGGAGTCATTACCGCCATGCTCGCCACCCAATTACTTTATAAGAAGGTTGACGCTACCATGGCGTTAAACGGCGCTTTAGCCGGATTAGTTAGCATCACTGCTGAACCACTCACCCCTAGCATCGGCATGGCAGTGATGATCGGCGCGATTGGCGCGATCATCGTGGTGATTACCGTTCCATTACTGAATAAGTTTCGTATTGATGATGTTGTGGGTGCCATCCCTGTACATCTTTGCTGCGGTATCTGGGGAACGCTTGCCGTGCCCCTCACCAATAGTGATTCTACCTTCCAAGCACAACTGATCGGTATTAGCTCTGTCGCCATTTTCGTACTGATAAGCTCCACCCTTATTTGGCACGCATTAAAGGCAACCGTTGGTGTTAACCTTACTCCTGAAGAACAAGTCCAAGGCTCTGACTGGGTAGAGCTTGGTATGGATGCCTATCCTGAATTTGTTACCCGAACACGTTAGAAACAGATATTTGTTATGAAAATTATTAGCTGGAATATTAATTCCGTTCGCCTTCGTTTGCCGATCGTTTTGCAACTTCTGAAGGATGAAGCCCCAGACATTCTATGTTTGCAAGAAACCAAAACGCCCGATGAGCATTTCCCGCTCGAAGCATTACAAAAAGCAGGCTATCCGCATATCGAGATTCGTGGTGAGAAAGGCTATAACGGCGTCGCCATCCTCTCAAAACAACCTATCAGCAAGGTCGAACGGATCGAATTTGGTGGCAATGAACAAACACGCCATATTGGCATCACGCTTGAAAGTGGCTTTGAAGTGCATAATTTTTACATCCCTGCAGGCGGCGACGAGGCAGACCCTGTCGTTAATCCTAAATTTGCACATAAATTACAGTTTTTAGAGGATATGACCAAATGGTCAGCTAAGCAAAGCAAGACACGCAAACAAGTGATCGTGGGTGATTTTAACATTGCCCCATTGGAGCATGATGTTTGGTCAAGCAAGCAGTTACGCAAAGTGGTAAGTCACACCGATATTGAACGCGAGAAGTTAGAGCTGCTCAAACAAGCGGGCGGATGGGTGGATAGTCACCGCGAATTCACTCCGCATGATCAGAAACTCTATAGCTGGTGGAGTTATCGCGCACGTGATTGGGAAGCCTCCAATAAAGGCCGCCGCCTTGACCATATCTGGGTATCACCTGCTCTCAAGAGCAACTTAAAAGCAACCAATACCCTCAAAGCCGCTCGCGGATGGGAGAAACCATCAGATCATGCACCCATCATTACGGAATTAGCCTAAAAAAAAAGAGCCGCCTCAGATGAGACGGCTTAGGTAGTAACATTCAGGGAGTTATATGGAATGTCACGACATATGGCTGTGCGTAAGGGCGAGCCACATCCCGAAAAATTCCATTTTTTAAAATTGGGTGAGCTTTTAGTGAACTAAAAGCGGTTCCAAGCGGAACTGACGTGCAGTATAAAACGCCGCGTCATAATTATTAAAACTTGCAAGCACTTCACCATTCTCTGAACACACAGCATAACCTTCACTCTCACCATTGCGCGAAGCACGGATATAAGTAAGTGGCTTTTTCTTCGGTTGATTCAACGAAGTTTCTAAAAGCTTAGTGTTGTCACCTGTGGTATTTAAATTTGTTGTTTGCATTGTTTTAATGTCCTCCATTACCGTTAATATAACGGAAATATCTCCGAGTAGTGTTACAGTTTTGTTACAATTCTTAACGAAATATTAACTTCTCACCTCGTGTAGGAATTGCTTTTAGCACAAAAATCGCCTAAACTCACGTATAAATTACAAAAAAGATATTCATAGATGAATACACAGACATTGGGGATAGGTGGGGCTTTGCTCCATTTCACACAGAGACGGATACGCGAATTTGCGGGCATCTTCTGGTTTTTATTAGCTTTTTTTCTTACCCTCTCACTAATCAGCTACAATTCGACTGACCCTTCTTATAATGTGGTTAGCGATCAATCTTTTCATAACTGGCTTGGCTTTACAGGGGCAATTACTGCTGACTTTTTGCTACAATCCATCGGTCTTTCCAGTATTTTTCTTGTTTTAACCTTCCTTGGCTGGGGTTGGCGGCAATTTATTCGTCATGGTGAGCTTTTTATATTACTACGCACCGCAACGCTGATTTTAGCGCTACTTGCAGCGTCTTTCTTGTTTAGCCTTCTACCATTCCCCTCTAGCTGGCCTATATCCGCAGGCTTAGGTGGATCTATTGGCAGCTTGCTTGAGGCACAGCTACCTGCAGGACCGATCAAAATCATCGGAGCTGCCTTTATGGTTGTCGCCTTCCTCGCGCTTTGGGGTATCGCATCCGGCATTAATGCAAGCGAATGGAAAGGCATTAACCTGTTTCTCGGATACTTAGTTTTCACCGCTATACGTAAAATTAAAGGCTTATTCCACTATAGTAGCCGCGTAACTTTTGACAGTTATGAACTACCTGAGAAACAAAACTGGCTTCGTTTCTTGCTTTTTATTGGCCGCACAAAAGAGACAAAGGAAGCTAAAAAACCAAAACGTCGTGCAGCACGTAAGGCAGTCAAAAAAGCGCCCACACCAAAAGAGAAACCTGAAACCAAGGTGAGTAAGCGCGTACAAAAAACATCGAAAAAAGAAGAGCAAGCCAGCCTTCAACTGACACGCCGTGAAGGGGAATATGAACTTCCCGACATTGAGCTGATGAAAAAGCCGCCAAAATCCTCACGCAAGCATACATTGAGCGATGCGGCGCTAGAACAAAATGCCCGCCTTTTAGAATCCGTTTTGCATGATTTTGGTGTGAAGGGCGATATTATTGGTATTCGCCCCGGTCCAGTCGTAACTCTTTATGAGCTTGAGCCTGCGGCAGGCACTAAATCTTCCCGTGTAATTGGCCTATCGGACGATATTGCACGCTCGATGAGTGCGGTTTCAGCACGTATCTCTGTTATCCCAGGTCGTAACGCTATGGGAATTGAACTTCCCAATAGCAAACGTGAAACGGTTTATTTCCGTGAAATGCTAGAAGATAGTGAATTTACGCAGACGGATAACTCGCTCCCCCTCGCCTTAGGTAAAGATATTGGCGGACAACCTGTTGTCGTTGATTTAGCGAAAATGCCTCACCTACTCGTTGCAGGTACGACCGGTTCAGGTAAATCAGTAGCCATCAATACGATGATTGCATCACTACTTTATCATCACACACCAGATGAATGTAAATTCATCATGATTGACCCTAAGATGCTCGAACTTTCCGTCTATGAAGGGATTCCGCACCTTCTATGCCCAGTGGTAACCGAACCTCCTAAAGCGGTTGTTGCACTTAAATGGACAACAAAAGAAATGGAAAATCGCTATCGCCTTATGGCCAATCTCGGCGTGCGTAATGTGGCAGGTTATAATAAACGCATCCGCGCAGCCAAAGCCAAAGGTGAAGAGCTAAAGCGTACGGTCCAAACGGGTTTCGACCCTGAAACCGGCAAACCTATCTACGAAGATCAACCGATGGATATGAGCCCACTACCATTCATTGTCGTGGTGGTCGATGAGATGGCGGATTTGATGCTAGTCGCCGGTAAAGACATTGAAGGCAGCATCCAACGCCTTGCGCAAATGGCACGTGCTGCAGGCATCCATATTGTGATGGCGACACAACGTCCATCGGTGGATGTGATTACCGGTGTGGTCAAAGCCAACTTCCCAACGCGTATCAGTTTCCAAGTGACCTCCCGCATTGATAGTCGCACCATTTTAGGCGACCAAGGCGCGGAACAACTACTCGGCATGGGTGATATGCTTTACATGGCCGGTGGCGGTAAAGTGACACGTGTGCATGGCCCATTTGTTTCGGATAAAGAGATTGAGCATCTAGTGAGCTTCTTGAAAACACAAGGCGAACCAGAATATGTTGAGGAAGTCACGATTGACCCTGAAGAGATGGCTGACCTGTTTGATGCTGGTGACGAGATGGATGAAGAAACAATGCTCTATAACCAAGCGGTTAATATTGTGCGTACTGATAACAAAGCCAGCACCTCTTACATTCAGCGTAAATTAAAAATCGGATATAACCGCGCTGCACGCCTGATTGATAGAATGGAAGAAGAAGGCATCGTAAGCCAAGCCAATCACGTGGGTAAACGCGAAATCCTTTAAATAAAAAAACCCGCAATCACAGCAATGCTGCAAAAGCGGATTTTTTTATAGAAGTACCATACACTTCATGGTGTTTTCTCCATCAATCTAACACCACATTTTTCCCCAAACTTAATTTGGGCGCCGAACTCTCTTCCTCCAAGAATGAGTAGAAAAGAATCCAACTTCATTAGACAAAACGCAAGCTGTGATACCTTATTCTGGGGGATAACAAACTTGCCATCTTCTTGTTCAACTCCTTTCAAGTTTGCCATAATCGGCGCAAATATCACGTCACTTCTAGAATAACCTAGAATGTCGAGTAGCACGCTTCTAAAAGGATCCCTTCCCTCAAACAGCTCGATGGTTAATCGCTCTTCTCCAAGGTTAGTGCATTCGAATAACACCTTCCCATCAGCAAGAAAAACAGTCACGGTCAAGCCCTGACAAGCAATAACTTTGATTTTTTTCATAACTTATGAAATTTGTATTCTAATTGTGTGATTCTATTGAGTACGCTATGCGCACTAAAAAAATATCCTCTCACAATCGAAAAGATGAATAATAAAAATTACGGAATTATAAGCGATTTGAATCGTTAGAAGTATGACAATTCTATGACGATTCAGCTTTAGTCTTTCTTCTTAATCATGCTGCCAGCACCCGCTTCGGTGAATATCTCCACCAGCATCACATGCGGGATGCGACCATCCAAGATATGCGCTTTGCTCACACCTTTATTCAACGCATTCACACAAGTCTCTAACTTCGGAATCATACCACCGCTAACAGTACCATCTTGCATAAGTTGGTCCACTTCGCCCAAACTTAACTCACTGAAAAGTTCACCATCTTTGGCCAACACACCCGGAATATCAGATAGCATAATCAGCTTTTCGGCACCTATTGCCGCAGCGACTGCACCAGCGGCAGTATCCGCATTAATATTATAGGTCTCTCCCTTTTCGCCAATACCAATCGGCGCAATGACAGGAATAAAATCTGAATTCGCAAATTCTTGCATAATGGCGGGATTTACCTCGGTCGGCTCACCCACGAACCCCAGATCCAGTACTTTCTCGATATTAGAATCCGGATCTTTTTGGGTACGCTCTAGCTTTTTGGCTTTGATGAGATCACCATCTTTACCGGAAAGCCCCATCGCTTGGCCGCCCGCTTTCTGAATAGCCGTGACAATGGATTTATTAATCGCACCTGAAAGCACCATTTCCACGACATCAACAATGCCTTTAGTGGTCACTCGCAAACCATCGACGAATTCACTTTCAATATTTAAACGTTGCAGCATTTTAGCAATTTGTGGCCCGCCACCATGTACCACTACAGGGTGGATTCCAATCTGCTTAAGCAACACAATATCACGTGCGAACTTCTCGGCGAGGTCATCATCGCCCATCGCATGTCCGCCATATTTTACGACGAAAGTTTTACCCGCAAAATGGCGCATATATGGCAACGCCGCCGCAACAGTAGCGGCGGTACGGAGCCATTTATCTTGACGACCAGATAGAGGATATTTTTTCATCGATTAGCTACCTAGCAACCCTTTAATTTCTTTGCGAATTGCCTCTATACCATCATTCTTCTCAGAGCTACTAGCGATAATTTCTGGATGAGCCGCACCGCGTGTCGCAACAAAGGTTTCACATTCATCTATTACGCTAGCCAATTGGCTCTTTTTGATTTTATCAATTTTAGTCAAAATCAGTTGGTAATTTACCGCCGCATCATCAAGACGTTTCACCATTTCAATATCGACATCTTTAATGCCATGGCGGCTATCAATCAGCAGAAATACACGACGAAGATTTGGACGACCTGAAAGGTAACTGCGCATCACACGGTTCCATTTCTCGATTTCGTTCTTACTGGCGCGCGCATAACCATAACCCGGAATATCCACGAGGTAGAATTGCTCATCAATCAAAAAAAAATTTAGCGACTGAGTGCGCCCCGGAGTATTAGAAACGCGAGCGAGCTGCTTACGATTCGTGAGAGCATTTAATAGGCTGGATTTTCCCACATTACTGCGCCCGGCAAAAGTCACCTCTATTGCTTGTGGCGGCGGCAGCGTCGTCATATTCGGACAGCTCATTACGAACTCCGCATTTTTAAAATTCACTGCCATTTGAATTTACGCAGCGTCTTCTTGCTGGCTCAACTCATCCAACATACGGTTAAGTTGCTTGCCAATAATTTTAAGATGCTTCTCGGAAGACATACGGTGATCACCATCATCCACTAGCAAGGTACGAACATCTTTGCTGGTGATTTTTTCATTCAACGTCATGGCAAATTCCCACGGCACATCTTCATCCTTCATGCCGTGAATAAGCATGACTGGGCAATTAATATTTATATCGCCATCTAGTACGAGATGATCGCCACTTTCGGCAATTAAGTTCATCGTAATTTTATACGGCTCCTCATCGTAGCAATTCGGAATTTCTACCATGCCTTTTTCGCGCATTTCATTTTGCTGCTCAGGCGTGAATTTATCCCACATAAGGAGTTCGGTAAAATCAGGAGCCGCTGCAATACCTATCAACCCCGCAACTTTTTTCGGAGAGCGAAGTGCGGCCAATAGCATCAACCAGCCACCCATAGAAGATCCCACAAGAATTTGTGGATCATTTCCAGCAATTTGCTCCATCACCGCCACAATATTATCTGCCCAGCGGCCAATGGTTCCTTCAATAAAAGCACCTTCCGATTCACCATGACCAAAATAATCGAACCGGATGAATTGTTGCCCGCGTTCTTTACAGAACTCTTCAAGCGCGAGCGCCTTACTCCCTGTCATATCTGAGCGGAATCCACCCAAAAAGATCACACCGGGCGTTGCACCGTCCGTTTTATGATACGCTATTTTAGTTCCATCGGGGCATTTAAAGGTCTGTGGTTGCATTTTTACTGGCGCTTCTCTTTCTCAATCAGTATCACTGCGCCTATTGTTGAAGGTAAATGAGGCGTTAATCAATAGTAATCATGATTAAGAAGGCTAAAATCTTACAGGTCTTGCCTGAATTAGGCAGCGGTGGCGTAGAACGCGGCACCCTTGAAGTTGCTCGCGCTTTGCAAGAATCGGGTTCACGAGCCTTAGTTGCCTCTGCTGGCGGAGTGATGGTCGAAGACCTTATTCGGACAGGTGCCACGCATTTTGAACTCCCTCTTACCAGCAAGAACCCTTTTACTATGTGGAGCAATGTACATCGCTTAAGCGAAATCATCAAACGTGAGCAAGTTGATATTATCCATGCGCGCTCAAGAGCACCTGGCTGGAGTACTTACTATGCCGCAAAACGAGCGAACATTCCGCTCATCACCACCTTCCACGGAGTGTATAATGGCCATAAAAATCGTTTAAAGCGTCGTTATAACGAAATTATGACACGCGGCGAACGTATCATTGCAGTCTCTAATTTTGTCGGCGAACACGTCGCAACAGAGTATAATATTTCATCTGATCGTATTCGCGTGATTCATCGCGGCGCCGATATTGATTATTTTGATCCTCAAAAAGCCAGTGGCATTCGCACAATGGAATTGTGCAAGCAATGGGGAATCCCTGAAGGGGCACCGATTATCCTCCTGCCCGGCCGCTTGACACGCTGGAAGGGACAGCATGTTTTGCTAGAGGCATTACATAAACTGCCGCATCGAAACTTCTTTTGTATTTTACTTGGCGAGCCTGGCAAACACCCTGGTTATGTCAAACATCTAGAACAAATGATTCACCAGCATAATTTGCAAGGCCATGTGAGAATGGTGGGAACAACTCAGCAAATGCGCTCCGCTTATAATTTAGCGGATATAATCATCTCTCCTGCGATTGAACCTGAAGCCTTTGGCCGCGTACCTGTTGAGGCACAAGCGATGGGCAAACCGATCATCGCGACCTCGCATGGCGGAGCAATGGAAACCGTTGTGACGGGTGAAACAGGAACAGGCTGGCTTGTACCACCTGAAGATTTCATGGCGCTTTCACAAGCAATTGAACAAGCTTTAAAACTAGATGAAAATTCTAAAGCTGCGCTTGCACAAAATACACGCGAACATGTAGTCAAAAATTTCAGTACACAATCTATGTGCGCAAAAGTGTTAGATGTTTATGGTGAAGTCCTGACCAACCAAAAGCTTGCACCAAAAGCCGTCTAAAGCTTCACCTCATGTAATGAGCCGCCCTCAGTTGAGGATAGTTTCACTTTATCTTCACAACGAATCATAATGGTTTCGGGACTTGCATCACCTACCATATGGAAGGCAATACTAATTTGCGGATCAACACGTTTACCAGTATCCAAAATCACCGGCATCGAAGCCGCTGACCAACGCAAACGATTTAACACTACACGCGCAGATTCAGGCGTAATTTGCATCAAGATAAGCCCTAGCGCTTCTCCTGAAAACAAACCGACCGTATCCTCATTACGAAGACGCTGCACACATAGCTGACCGAGGTGCTTGAGTACTTGATAAGGCACTTGCGCGCCCATCATAGCAGATAATTCTTCAGCATTATCCAACTGAAGCACTGCAAAACAAGCGGTCGCTTCACGTTTTTTGGCAAAAAATTGGAATAGCTCCAAATCCTTCATCAATGAGGCGCGATTTGGCAACCCAGTTTGCTCTTCAAGAACTTCATGTCCTTGAAAATTTTCTTTCATGACTTGCTTAAAGCCATCATTCTCCTGAGCGGCACGTTCATCTTCTAATACTAAGTGAAAGGTTGGGTTTGAATCCATCACCTCAGAACGTACAACCCGCAAGCGAAACTCTTGCATGGAGCCATTCTTATTTTTCAAACTGAGTTGGCGCACACGCATAAGTGCATCTGCCACATCATCATGACCATCTTTAAACTCAACACGGTCATTCAAAACCTCGCGTAAGCTATCATCCACAATATCTTGCAGAGGTATTCCAACCACCTCTTCTGTTCCATAGCCCGTAATTTTCTGCGCTTGTTCGTTAATGGCAGCCACTTCGATACACTGCTTACTATTATCCTGACAGACAATCAAAACCGCATCATGACGACGATAAGTGTTTAACATAGGTAGACCTCTTTATTCCTCATTGCCCATCGGACAGCTTCACTATAGACAATTAATCGTTAAAAACGGATTAAAAAAGCAAAATGAACGACCATAAGAAGCGATTACGTTACCAAAGCTGGCACCGAGGGTGCAAAGAGACCGATGATATTCTCGGTCCTTTTGCTGATGTATGGCTCCCTAAAGCCACTGATGTAAGCGCATTTGAAGCGCTTTTAGAAGAAGATGATTGGGATATTTACCGCTGGTTGACAGATGAACAAGCCAAACCGGAAGAACATAAAACAATTATCGCCGAGATTCAGGCCTTTCAGATGGCGAAAGTAAAACAGGCCAATGGCTGACAACACCCCACATCTTATTTATTCCGACACTCCGAAAGAGGCGGAAGCCTTTGTTGCCGCGCGAGTGAGTCATGAATCAGGCAAGCCAATCTTATTCGTGACGCCGAATGATCGCGAAATGGATTTAGCCGTCAGGCAGCTAGAAGCCTTTGCCAAAAGTGCGCTTATCTATCCTTTTCCTGCTTGGGACTGCCTACCGTATGACCGCAGTTCGCCAAAACACTCGCTCATGGCACAGCGCCTTTCAACACTCTCGCATATTCTCAACGCACCTTTAGGCAAACGCCTGATTATCGTGACGACCATCAATGCGCTGACACAAAAGCTACCACCACGCAACTCAATCGAACATGCAACTCTTTCACTCACCCAAGGCACTGACTTAAACCGCGATGCGCTGATGCGTTATCTGGTAGCCAATGGCTATACGCGCGTAAGTAAGGTGATGGAACCGGGCGAGTTCGCCTTGCGCGGAAATATTATCGACCTTTTCCCAAGTGGTTATGAACATGGTTGCCGTATTGATTTATTTGGCGATGAGATTGAATCTATTCAAGGGTTCGATCCACTCAGCCAACGTTCTGATAAAAAGGAAATTGAAGACATTACCCTGCATCCGGTGAGCGAAGTGCTGCTAGATGAGAAATCAATCGAACGTTTCCGCGATAATTACCGCGAGCAATTTGGTGCTATTAGTAAGCCAGATCAACTCTACACTTCTATCAGCCAAGGCCATACTCATGCGGGAATGGAACATTGGCTACCGCTATTTTATGGTCATCTGGATAGTCTGTATAATTACTTACCGAATGGCACCCTCACCCTCTTCGCACATCAAACTGAACTTTCGCGCGAAGATCGTTGCGAACTGATTGATGATTATTTCCAAGCTCGTAGCGAAATAGTAAACCATGATGATTCTGTCTATCATGCGCTAGCACCATCTCGACTTTATCTAATGGAAGAAGAATGGAAGGTACTGACTGCGGATCGTGAATGCATTACGTTCTCGCCCTTTTCTGATGCAAAAGGAGTGAGCCAAGCAATCAAACAAGGGCGTGAATTTTCCGGTGAGAGGCGCGATGGTAAAAACCCATTTGAATTTGCAAAAACCTATATTAAGCAGCAAATAAATGACGGAAAGCAAATCTTCATCACCTCAATTTCTGATGGATCGCAAGAAAATTTAAGAGAGAAACTAACGCTCCCTTCAAAAACAAACATTGCCACCCTTCCTTTGTCGCGTGGTTTTATCTCCGATCGCGTGGCGGTTATTTCTGAACAAGATATTCTAGGCGAACGCCGCGTACAAAAACGCACGAAACGCCGCACCTCCGAACAATTTTTTGCCGAAGCCGCCAACTTTACTGAGGGCGAATTAGTCGTGCATAAAGAAAATGGAATTGGCCGCTTTGAAGGGCTCGTCACACTGGAAGCTGGTGGTATTAGCCATGATTGCCTCAAACTCGTTTATGCCGAAAACGCACGCTTATTTCTACCGGTTGAGAATATCGATATCATCACCCGTTACGGCGATGTGGGTGAAGGCGATGGCGACCATTTGCTGGATAAACTCGGCGCGAGCAACTGGCAAAACCGTAAAGCGCGCCTTAAAGAACGTATCAAGATGGCGGCGGAGGAATTACTCAATATTGCCGCCAAACGCAATCTCGCTAAAGCGCCTATCCTTACTCCACCTGAAGGGCTTTATGATGAGTTTTGTCGTCGCTTCCCTTATATTGAAACAGAAGATCAACAAAGCTCTATCGACGATATTTTAGAAGATTTCAGCACTGGGCGCCCTGGGGATCGTCTCATCTGTGGTGATGTTGGATTTGGCAAAACTGAGGTCGCTTTACGTGCCGCTTTTGTCGCCGCAGCCGCCGCTGAAGGCGGCGTTCAAGTAGCACTCATTGCACCCACTACCCTACTCGTTCGCCAACATGTTAAAACCTTCCAAGAACGTTTCAATGGACTGCCCATTGAGATTCGTCAAATGTCTCGCCTCGTTAGTTCGAAAGAAAGTAAAGAGACGGTTGAACAAATTAAAGAGGGTAAAGTTGATATTGTTATCGGTACCCATGCTTTACTTGCCGAACGCATTAAATTCAAAAATCTCGGCCTTTTAATTGTCGATGAGGAACAACATTTTGGCGTAAAGCAAAAAGAAAAATTGAAATCACTACGCAGCAATATTCATGTAATGACACTCTCAGCCACGCCCATCCCGCGCACCTTGCAGATGGCACTGACCGGTGTACGTGATCTTTCGCTTATTACCACGCCACCGGTAGATCGTCTTGCGATTCGCACTTTTGTATCCCCTTATGATCCGGTGATGGTTCGTGAAGCGCTCTTACGAGAGTTCCATCGCGGCGGACAAAGTTTCTATGTTACGCCTTATATTAAAGACATCGCCGAACTCAAAAATCGCATCACCGAACTCGTGCCAGAAATTAAAGTAGTCGTCGCACATGGGCAAATGGCGGCGGGCGAACTCGATAAACTAATGAATGATTTTTACGAGGGCAAATATGACGTGCTCATGTCAACCAGCATTATCGAATCTGGTATTGATATACCAACAGCAAACACGCTGATTGTAAACCGTGCAGACCGCTTTGGTCTTTCACAACTTTACCAACTTCGCGGGCGTGTCGGACGTAGCAAAACCCGTGCTTATGCGTATCTCACCTTACCACATCACAAACATTTCACCGCCAATGCCATGCGCCGTTTAGAGGTAATGCAAACACTCGATACACTCGGTGCAGGTTTTACCGTCGCCAGTCATGATATGGATATTCGCGGTTTCGGTAACTTGATGGGCGAAGAGCAATCCGGCCAAATTCGTGAAGTGGGTGTCGAACTTTACCAGCATATGTTGGAAGAAGCCGTACAAAAAGCGCGGAAAGAAAAGACTGCGGAAGAAGCTGCGGAGGCACAAGATTGGAGTCCGCAAATTAAACTCGGCTTATCGGTACTTATTCCAGAAGATTATATCTCTGACCTGGATTTACGCCTCGGTCTTTACCGCCGCGCTGGCACACTTACCAGCAATGAACAAATTGATGACTTCGCGCTTGAACTGACAGATCGTTTCGGCAAACCGCCTGAAACGGTCGAGCATTTCCTCGAAACACTGCGCCTAAAACTCCTCTGTCGTGAGGCGAAGATTGAACGCATCGATGCAGGGCCGAAAGGTGTCGTCCTCACCTTCTATCAAAATAAAGTGGATAATCCGCAAGCGCTGATGGAATTCATCAATGCACATAAACAGCAAATCAAAATTCGTCCTGATCAGAAGTTGGTAATGACATACGATGCGAGCCATCGCAAACAATCGCAGCGTTTAGCCTTCTTACATCAAATATTAGAGAAATTGGCGAAACTCAATCGCCCGCGTTCGGATAAAGCCGCTTAACTTAGCGACTCGTTTGCGCTTCTGCTGCAGCCGCTTTACTAGCCTCAGCTTTTTCGAGATTGCTTCCCGCTGGTGCATTGCCGAGAACTTTATCAATCGGAGCCTTGGCCTTATCCAAGACCTTTTCAACCACACTCTTCTTTTCTGGTGCCGCATGCGCTGCTGCATGAGAATCTTTTGGAGCCACGGAAGCTTCCACTGGCTTTTTCGGTACTGACACAACAGGTGCCGGCGTTGCAGGGGCTTTCGCTGCTACTTCCGCGCGTGTTTTCAACATTCCCGCCGAAAGATCACGAATCATATTATATTGCAATTCTTGTGCTTGAACGCCAAGCTGTTCACCTTCAACATAGATTTTCTCTTTTTGGCCCTCTAACGCTAAGGCCTCTTTTTGTATTGGCTTCGTCGTAAAGACACCTGCAATACCGCCTACAACAGCGCTACCACCTAAGAAACTTCCTGCAATACCAAGAACCTTTTTCCAAGTTTTACTTTCTTTAAGCCACTTTTTATTAGCAAAAGCTGCCGCAGCAATACCCGCCACAACGCCAATAATCGCTCCAATGGTTTTATTTTTTCTAAACTTAGCGGCAAGTCCTTCTTCTTGAGTATTGAGCGTACTCATCTTCTGCTCAAGCTGCTTTCCTTGCGCTTGAAACCCTTCAATCGCTTTCTTGAACTCATCTGGTTGCAATCCAAATTCACGCATCGCGCCATGTAATTCTTTTTCACGCGCGGGGTCTTGCAGCTCGAAAACATTTTTCAGCACTTCGGCGGCCATTTTTTGATGCTCTGCATTATTCGCATCTAACCCAGCTTTCTGAACAATCTCTAACAACATTTTTGCCTGCATTTGCTGTGCTGCTACTTGTTGCGCTTGTAGGTTCGGGTCGTTTTGTAGATTTTCCATACATCTAATATAGCAAAGCTTTCGCGCATCAGTTGTTACAATTATATGAAGATATCTCGAATCACTCAAAATTGGCTCTTGCAGCGGGTTTCAGAGCTGTTATAGATAGAGAATGGAATTAAAATTAGAAGGCAAGAGCGGGCAAACCGCCGCCAAGCAAGAAACTTACACCGCTGATGACATTGAAGTCCTCGAAGGATTAGAGCCGGTTCGCAAGCGCCCTGGCATGTATATTGGCGGCTCAGATGAAAACGCCATGCACCATTTAGTGAATGAAGTTTTCGATAACTCAATGGATGAAGCTGTCGCGGGCCATGCCACGCGAATTGAGATTAATTTACAAGCCAACAACACCATCACAATTAGCGATAATGGTCGTGGTATTCCGATTGGCAAACACCCTAAATTCCCTAAAAAGTCAGCATTGGAAGTTATTTTAACAACGCTTCACTCAGGTGGTAAATTCTCCTCTAAAGCTTATGAAACTTCAGGTGGTTTGCATGGTGTGGGTATTTCGGTTGTAAACGCACTTTCGGATCATTTGGAAGTGGAAGTTATCCGCGATCAAACGTTGCACACCCAAAAATATAGCCGCGGCCACGCATTGACCAAAATCGAAAAAGGCGGAAAAATCGCGAATCGTAAAGGTACGTCCATTACCTTCCGCCCTGATGCAGAGATTTTTGGCGATAAAGCAAAGTTTCGTCCCGAAAAACTCTATAAGTTTGCACGTTCTAAAGCTTACTTATTCCGCGGTGTTGAAATTCGCTGGAGTTGTGATGAATCACTCATTCCTGAAGGTGTGAAAGTTCCCGCAAAAGATACTATCCAATTTCCGAATGGCTTAGCGGATTTCTTAGAAGAGAAAATGGGGAAATCGGCAGTCGTCACTCCCAATGCTTTCACGGGCATGGCAGAGCTTGCCGATGGCATGGGACGTGTGGAATGGGCAATTACTTGGCCTGATACGGATGAAGGCTTCGGACGTTCTTACTGTAATACGGTCGTGACTCCACAAGGCGGAACACACGAAAGCGGAATGCGAAGCGCCCTGCATAAAGGCATTAAAGCGTATGGCGAAATGATGGGAACTCGTAATCTCGCCAAAATTAGCGCTGATGATATTTCTGGTAGTGCGCATATTTTACTTTCCGTTTTCATTAAAGACCCTCAATTCCAAGGGCAAACAAAAGATAAATTAGTAAGCGCGGGAGCCAATAAGTTGGTCGAAAATGCGATGCGTGATCCGTTCGATCACTGGCTTTCCGACGATGCAGCGCAAGCAGGTAAACTGATGGAATTCATCCAAATGCGGATGGAACACCGGATGAATCGCAAGAAGCAAAAAGATACGGCGCGTAAAACCGTCACGCAACGTTTACGCCTACCCGGCAAGCTCGCCGATTGCACACGCAGCAACCGCGAAGGCACTGAGATCTTCTTGGTAGAGGGTGACTCAGCGGGCGGCTCAGCGAAACAGGCACGTAACCGCGAGACGCAAGCGATCTTACCCTTACGTGGTAAGATCCTTAATGTTGCCTCTGCCACAGCGGAAAAGATTCGCGCCAATAACGAGATATCCGACATGCTACAGGCGCTCGGCGTGGGTACAGGCAAACATTATCGCGAAGATGATTTGCGTTACGATAAAGTCATCATCATGACCGATGCCGATGTGGATGGCGCCCATATCGCAGCCCTTCTCATGACTTTTTTCTATCAGGAGCTTCCATGGTTGGTTCGCCAAGGACATCTTTATATCGCACAACCTCCGTTATTCCGCGTAACCCATAAAGGCAAAACCTACTACCCTGCCGATGAAGCGGAAAAAGAAGCAATGGTCGCAGAACTTGAAGGCAAAGGCGGCAAACTTGATGTTGGCCGTTTTAAAGGTCTCGGTGAGATGACAGCAGCACAGCTAAAAGAAACAACCATGTTGCCGGAGAATCGTAAACTCCTACGCGTTGAAATTAACGAAGATGATGAAGATGCAACGGAAGAGCGCGTGAATGACCTGATGGGGAAAAAACCAGAGCTTCGCTTTAAGTTCATCACCGAACAAACCAGCTTACATGGCGATAAGCTCAAAGACGCGCTCGATGTTTAGCGCATTTCCTCAATGCATTATGATGTAATTATTGTAGGTGCAGGCGCAGCAGGAATGTTTTGCACGATAGAAGCCGGCAAGCGTGGGCGTAACGTTTTACTCATTGATAAGTCAAAGTCAGCAGGAGATAAAATTAAGATCTCTGGTGGCGGACGCTGTAACTTTACGAATATCCACACGACAGATAAGAACTACCTTTCGCAAAACCCACATTTCTGCAAATCTGCTTTAGGGCGCTACACTCCCGATGACTTTATCGCGTTGGTTGAAAAACACGGTATCGCTTATCACGAAAAAACTCTCGGTCAGCTTTTTTGTGATGGCTCTTCTAAAGAAATTATCCAGATGCTTTTGGATGAATGCGAAGAGGCTAATGTCACCTTGCAATTACAAACAGAGATCGACAAAATTGAGAAACACGAATCTAGATTCTCTTTAACCACAAACCATGAAAACAAACTTACGTGTGACTCATTAGTTATCGCCACAGGTGGCCCTTCTATCCCGAAAATGGGAGCCACCGATTGGGGCTACAAAGTCGCCAAGCAGTTTGATTTAGCGATGATTGAACCACGCGCCGCACTCGTTCCTTTCACGCTAGAGGATACCTTACTTAAGAAACTAACGCCCCTTGCCGGCGTTTCCTTTAACGCCGCTGCAGAAACCAATGGAACTAAATTTGTAGAAGGGATGCTATTCACTCATCGTGGCTTAAGTGGCCCTTCGATTTTGCAAATCTCTTCTTATTGGAAAGAAGGTAACACGGTTACTCTAAATCTTTTACCCGAACATAATCTATTCGATTGGCTAAAAGAGCAACGTGAAACTCATCCAAAACAAGAAACTCAAACTTGCTTACAGCAACTCTTGCCCAAACGATTAGTACAGTATTTATGCGATGAATATAGCTATGGCGGCAAGATGGCCGAACAAGGCAATAAAACCCTCCAAGCTATCGCACAGCAAATTCAAAACTGGAAAATTACGCCAAATGGAACAGAAGGCTATCGCACAGCAGAAGTAACGCTTGGAGGAGTCGATACAAATGAACTCTCCTCTAAAACCTTCGAGAGTAAAAAAATCTCAGGACTGTATTTCATCGGCGAAGTTATCGATGTCACCGGTCATTTAGGCGGCTTCAACTTTCAATGGGCATGGGCAAGCGGCTACGCCGCCGGACAGTATATTTAAAATACTCCAGGAATAACGCGCCATTTTGTCTGCGTCATATAGTGACGATATTCTTCATCTTTCGATAAAATTGCTTCCTCTCTAAAAGCACGAAGAAGTAAAAAAATAACTGCAGCAACTGCAAGTAAAATATTCCAAAGAGTATAATGGTTTAGAATAAACCCAACATTCATAATAATGTATCCCATATAAAGTGGATGCCGCACAATTTTATATAAACCATCTGTTTTCACACCACGATTTGCAGGCACAATTCCAAAACTTTTATTTAAAGATAATAAACCAACGAGTGAAACACCCACTCCTATTACTTGTAAAACCTGCCCCACCCAAATATCATTCACTGAAATAGGGATAAACAATAACGGCAACCATGTACCTGCCAAAGCCACAAACCAATCAAAAACAGAAACAGAAACTTCTTTCGGTATAGATCGAGAAAAAACGAACATAATACAAGCGGATTCAGTAATCAGCAGCAAAATACTACTTAACTGATAAGTCGCTAATGCATGCATTCCAAATCGATACGCAAAATGTATATAAATAAGAATAAGAACAAGGTTGCAAAGTTTCTCCCACACATACTGTTTCGTTATTTGCATTTTCATCATCTATCCCAATTTATCACACAAGAATAATAGTGCTTCGGACGTATCGAGTGTGCCTTGCGTTTCTGGGCACATAACCGCATAACCAGAGTCAGTAGCTGCGGCCTCTACATCCGTTCCATTGCATGCGAGCACCTGTCCTTTTTCGACAAACTCGAATGCTTCAATCACTTTACGCAAACGCAATTCATCACAATTTTGAGGTAAAAATACTGCCTGCTTACATTGATAATAATGAATTTCTTTTTCTCTATTGGTTGGATAAATATCTTCGACCAATCCCATACGATGCAAGAACGCAAGCGAGATATCGATAGCACGTTGATGCGCTTCCAAACATTCATGCTGGCCGCATTCAGCTAATATTTTAACCTTCGCTTTAGTCGCATACTCAATCAAAAACTTACCACTAATATGTTTATGAATACCGGTAATCACATGCTCAAACGGGAAGATAGAATCCATCACCAGCTCTACACTCGTTTCGTCTACACAAATCAACATTGGCGGAGCATCGGATGAAGTTGAATGTAAATCTAGCACGCCATCAACTCGCTCTAAGATAGGTAACAACTCCTGCGCACGTTTGAGTTCGTAAACGCTACTCCCAGCCAATTCAGACTTTTCGGGCAAACGGTTCAAATTTTGATCAATATAGCACGAACCTTCTTTACTATCCGAACAGCCAGCTGAGAAATAACAACCGGCGGCTTCAGGATTAGCGACGATAAAATAGATTTTTCCGCACGATAGAATTAAGTCTGATAACAAATATTTAAAAGCAGAGAGCCCCACTGGTTCATTCCCGTGAGTACAGGCTAAAATTGCTACAGAAGGGCCTGATATACCAGAATCAACCTCTACCACATAAGTTGCGCCATGAGTACGAGCGTCGGCAATAGTATGCAAAACCGCTTCTAAAGGCGCAATGTGATTATCAGCTACCATTTTAAGCAAAATAGCGCGTTAAAACCTTTTCGTAAATCTCTGTTAGTTGAACCAGCGTTTCAAGAGAGACATTTTCATCCACATGATGTGCGGTACGCCCGGTCGTACCAAATTCAATAACAGGGCAATAATCTTTAATAAAACGTGCATCAGAAGTACCGCCTGTCGTTGAAAGCTCTAACTCACGCCCTGTTACCTCGTTACTTACTTCCTGTAGAATATCAGTAAGGCGATTCGGTTTGCTGTGGAATGCTTCACCTGTGACCGTCATGTTCAAATCAAAGCTTTCCGCCTCTTCTTCGCAAATCGTTTGAATCCATTTTTGAATTTCTTCGTAAGGACGGCTATCATTAAAGCGCACATTAAAGCGTGCAGAGGCCTGTGCGGGAATAACATTAAAGGCCAGATTACCTACATCGACGGATGAAACCTCTAAATTACTGGGTTGGAAATAATCTGTCCCCTCATCAATAGCTTCCGATTTAAAACGATCTAGAATACGTACAAGTTTCGTAATCGGATTATCGGCCAATTGCGGATAAGCCGCATGGCCTTGCTTACCATTGACCTTCAATTCACAATTCATACTGCCACGGCGACCAATCTTCGCCATCTCGCCTAAATGATGCGGGTTGGTTGGCTCACCAACGAGGCAGATATCAATCTTTTCTCCCTGACTCTCCATCCACTTCAGCATCTTTTTCGTACCATTAATGGCAGGCCCCTCTTCATCTAATGTGATCAGAAAACTAATTGAGCCATCAAACGTGCCTTTATTCTTTTTTAGAAAAACTGAAACAGCGGCAACAAAACACGCAATCGCGCCTTTCATGTCCTCAGTACCACGACCGTATAAATGCTGATCGCGCACTTCACCTACATAAGGATCTACACTCCAAGCGGCACTATCGCCAATTGGCACAACATCTAAATGTCCGGCATAACAAAAGTTTGGCTCTACTTCCCCCAAACGCGCGTACAGGTTCTCAACCGACTCTGTACCTTTTTCGTGAAAGGTTTCACGCCATACTTTAAAACCTAGCGCCTCTAACGCTTCTTGAAGCACAGACATCACCCCCGCTTCTTGCGGTGTCGTGGAGGGACAACGAATTAAATCCTGCGCAAAATCTATAGGATCAAGCGTCATCGTTATTCTTTACAATTCCTTGCACATCCGCCGCTAAAAGCTGCGATACAGAACGCTTACTATAGAGAACTTTCATAACCAAGATCGCAATGATCATCAACAAGCTAAGGCCATTACAGATAATGAGCGGAGTTAGAGAAAGCATAAGCGAATAAACCAGCCATAGCCCTACCCCCACTGAAAGAGCGCAATACATACCAAGAGAAATACCCTTCACATCTTTAGTTTTATAGGTGTGCACCACTTGCGGGATATAGCAAATCGTGATCATGAAAGTGGCGATATAGCCGATGATTTCAGCAAGTTCCATAATATCTCTTAATTTGTTTATTCGGTCGTATTTGTGCCAAAAAACCGCTCTCCTAGCAAGAGCAAACACGGTGTAAAGAGTAAAGTAAGAAAAGTCGCGAAAGCCAAACCGCCCGCGATAGAGGTAGAGAGTTGCTTCCACCATTGAGTTGAAGGCGCACCAAAGCTTACATCACGGCCAATAAAATCAATATTCATGGCAAAAACCATCGGTACTAGCCCAAGCATGGTCGTCACAGCCGTCAATAAAATCGGACGCAAACGTTGAGCGCCCGTTCGCAGCAAAGCTTCGTAAGGGTTCATATTCTGTTTACGATAAAGCACGAATGTATCGATGAAGATGATATTATTATTCACCACAACCCCTGCTAGAGCGATAATAGCTACGCCACACATCACAATACCAAAAGGTTCATTCGCAATCAGCAAACCGAGCAGAACCCCTCCGGTCGAGAAAAACACCGCGCTCATAATCACCAACATGTGATAGATACTGTTAAACTGCGTCACCATCACTAGCGCCATCATAAAGAGTGCAATGATAAAAGCAGAAGCTAGAAAAGTACCCGCTTCTTTTTGCTCTTCATCTTCTCCACGGAAACGAATTTCCACATCATTGCTCGGCGGATTGCGCTCAATCCAGTCTCTGATTTCTTTTACTTTTTTATCCGCCAACACTCCTTCTTGTAGATCGGATTTTATGGTCATGACTTGCTTACCATCCACGCGATTAATGGTGGTAATCTTTTGGTTCGCCGTACGGGATACAATATTAGAAATCGGAATCCGTCGTCCATCAACCGTATTCAAACGCAACTGGTCTAGCTGCTCTAAACTTCGATATTTCTCGGGGAAACGTAAGAGAATATCCACCTCATCATCAGCGTCATCCGGACGATACGTTGTTACAATAATGCCATTAGTTACCATTTTCACAAAGTTACCAATGGTAAGAATATCTAACCCATAGCGCCCAGTCAGCTCTCTATCGACGGTCAATTCCCATTCAATTTCAGGAATAGGGCGATCATCTTCTCGGTCTTTCAACCCACTCATTTTATCCATCGCCGCTATCAAGCGCGCAGTATAGGGTTCAATCAATTCAGGAAAACGGCTTGCTACTTCAATCTGCACAGGTTTACCCGTTGGCGGTCCCTCTTGCTTCTTTTGGGTTTCCACAATCACGCCTTTTATATCAGTCGTGCGCTGCTTCGCTTCTGCCAAAATAGCATCCGCTTTACGGCGATCACGCCAATTGACAAACTCTAGTTGAATTTCGCCAATCGTATCTTCGGTGCGATTGCGCTTATCCTCGCCAAGCTTACCCGCTGTCGTATAAAAAACGCGTATTTCATCTTTCATTTCTAACAGCGCGGCTTCCACTTCCTTCACCCGTGTGACTTTTTCCATCACCGACATATTCCCGCGAGCACGTACCAGAAGCTTCGCATTATCGGGTTCAATTTTTGGAAAAAACTCAACCCCAGCACCTAGCTTAACAAAAGCACCGATAACTAAGCTCACTCCAATCAAGGTTGCAAATACGAGCAAGAGCGGCCGCTTCAAGAAACTACGCAGAATATTCACATACCCTCTAGTAAAAGCTCCTACCTCGCTCCATTTCCCCTGCTCCGCCGCAATAATACGTTTTGCTTGCTCAGGATCAATTTGCCCAGGAAGGCGCAACTTTGCGCCCAAAGTAGGAAGAAAAATCAACGCCATTAATAATGAGCCAGTCAGTGTAAAAATCAGCGTGATCGGCATGTAACGCATGAATTGCCCCACAACACCTGGCCAAAAGAGCAACGGGGCAAATACAATCAATGTAGTAATTGTGGAAGCGATCACCGGCCACGCCATCCGCTTTGCACCCGCAGGATAAGCCGAAGCAATAGGCTCTCCCTCCATCATTCTACGGTCAGCATATTCGCTAACAACAATACCAGCATCTACCAGCAATCCGACGGAAAGGATCAAACTAAATAGCACCACAACATTAAGCGTAAAGCCCCCGAGATGCAGACATAAAATACCAAACAGGAATGCTCCTGGAATCGTCACTGCTACTAGAATAGAATTACGAATCCCCATCACAGCTAGGATCACAATCACCACCAAGAAAACGGCAAAAATAATGTTATTCTGTAGATCGGATAACATCTCATAAATCTTATTTGATTCATCTTGGCTGAAGGTGACGTTCACCCCTGCTGGCCATTCTTTGCGCTCTTCCATTACGAGATCACGCACCTGCTGCACCGTTTCAATAATATTTGCGCCACTACGTTTAGAAACACTTAAGGCAACAGAAGGCTTACCATTCATACTCGCACGATTTTGCACATCCTTAAAACTACGGCGAATATCGGCAATATCATCTAGCGTAATCACCGCATTACCCTTCACGCGAATTGGCAAGTTTTTGAGATCCTTCATGGTCTCAATCACACCAGGCAGTTTGATAGAAAAGTTACTGCCGCTCGTATCGATCTCACCAGCAGGCACCAAAATATTATTATTGCGCAAGAGCGAGAACGCCTCCTGCGTCGTCAAACCGTACCCCTCTAGCAAAAGTGGATCGACAATAATTTCCAACGATTCTTCACGATCACCGGATATTTTCGCCTCTAAGACTTCACTGACAGATTCGATCTTATCTTGTAATTCTCGGGCGAGTTTAATAAGCGTTCGTTGCGTAACATCGCCGCCCAAAATCACATTAAGTACAGGAAAGCGGCTGAAATTCACCTCCTGCACAATCGGCTCATCCGTCTCTTCAGGTAAGTCGGGTTTAACCTCATCTACTTTATTGCGCACATCTTCTAGTGCTTTATCAGAATCAAAACCTGCATCAAATTCAAGCACAACAGAAGCAAACCCTTCCGAAGCATGCCCTTCTAAACGCTTCAACCCTTCAATCGATTGCAGTTCTTTTTCCATCGGGCGAAGAAGCAACCTTTCACCGTCTTGCGGCGAGATTCCCTCATGGCGCATGGAAATATAAATGATAGGAATTTGAACATCTGGCGACGATTCCTTCGGAACCGTTTGATAACTCACTGATCCGGCGAACAGAATAAACGCCAAAAGTAAGAAGATCGTACGGTAGCGTTCAACCGCTGCATCGATGAATCGAGCAATCATCCTTCCACTTCACTCACTGATGGTACAGCATCGGGTACCGCTACTTTCGTCTTATCCTCTTCGCCTACCTCTGACTCGATCATTTGTCCTTCTGAAACAAACGCCACGCCATCGGTCACAAGACGCACTTCTTCAGGCAATCCAGAAATCCATACCCCTCTAGGAGATTGCGACAACACTTCGACCTGCTCAAACTGCACTTTATTCTCTTGCGTAATCAGCTTCACACCCACCGCACCTACATCATTAAGCGATAGAACAGACGATGGCACTTCATAAGCCCATTGTTCATCTGACTGCAGCGCGATTTCAGCACTCACCCCTGCCTTTAACTTGCGGTCTTCATTGGGAATTTCAATCTCCACACGGAAGGTGCGAGTTTCTTCATCTGCCACAGCCGCTACGAAGCGAATCTTGCCTGTTACTTCACTACCATCACTAAGTCTAATATTAGCATTATCGCCTTTATTAACCTTCACACGTTCCACTTCAGAAATTTGTCCGATGATTTTCAAAGGAGATAGATCAACAAAACGCATAACCGTTTGCGTGTTAAAGCCCTTACCTACCAAATCACCTTCTTCAGCTAGCACTTCTTCAATGAGCCCCGTATAAGGAGCTCGAATCGTAGTATAAGCTAAATCAAGCTCCGCCTGCTTAAGCATACTTCTGGCCGCAGCAACTGCCGCTTCGGTCTGCGCTAAACGTACTTTGGTCTGAAACCCTTTTTTATAGAGCTTCTGCGCGGCATTCATCTCTACCCTACGCTGCCTGAGCAAGGCTTTAGCTTCAGTAATTTTATTGCGACGATCACGCTCATCTAAACGCATCAACACTGCATTTCTCTTCACCAATGCACCTTCCTGATGCATAATTTTGACGACCTTACCTTCTGTCTCCGCCTCTACCAAGGTGATTCGATCTGGCTCAGTCACGCCATTTAAGCGAATTGAACGAACTCGCTTTTGTGCGGTAAGCGTTTCAATTTTAATCGGTAAGTCTGCAACTTTAACCAGCTGCTTAGCACTCTCATCCGTAGTCACAGCAACTGTTTCCTTTGATTCTCTTTCTGGCGGAATAATAATTCCTGAAAGCACCCATATCCCAATGACCAACGCAATGACTAAAGCAAGTGTTTTAGGCTTTTGCCAAAATGGAGTATTTTTCTTAGGGATATAAGGAGTATTCATTCGTTAACTACTACCGCGAGCAAAGCGCTCGTGCCAGAAGTTTATATGCCAATCATTGACCCTGCCCAACTAATCAGTAGACTGCGCGTCGTTCAAGTTACAAAAGTTTAACACCATGAAGACACCATCTAGCCTTTTACCTTCCGGATTCGCCGATTTATTGGCACCTGATGCATGGCGTGAACGCAAGCTAAGACACACAGCTTTAGAGCGTTTCCGTTCCTTTGGGTATGAAGAAGTTCAACCTCCTATGCTTGAATTTGAGAATAGTTTACTAGATCGCGCCACGGTGGATCGCCAAACATTTCGCGTTTTGGACGCAAAGAGCCAACGCATGATGGGCCTACGCGCAGATATGACACCGCAAATCGCACGTATAGCCGCTAGCCGAATGAATGAATCACCTTTGCCATTGCGCCTCTGCTATGCGGGCACCTGCTTACGGGTCAAAGGTGAAGGTTTGAATCAATCTCGCCAAGTAGTGCAAGCTGGAGTCGAGTGTATCGGCACAAAAAGCGACAATACCTTGATTGAGATAATACGCTGCGCGCAGGAAACATTAAGCGCCATTGCAGTCGATGATCTGTCGCTAGATATCACCCTACCCGATTTACTATCCGCACTCATTAAAGAGTTACCCACCGACCAGCGAGACAACATACGCCAAGCCGTTGAACAAAAAGATCGCCATACCATTGCCGCACTTAACCACCCCACCCCTGACGCTATTCTAAAATTAATTGATGGCGTCACATTAGAAGGTTTTGAAGAACTGGCTCCGCAATTCCCTATCTTTGCCATGTCATGGGTGAAACAAATACGTGCGATTAAGGAAGCATTTCCGAAGCTTTCTCTGACACTCGACCCTTTAGAAGAAAGCGGCTTCGGCTATTATGATAATATCGGCTTCTCGATTTTCTCTAAATCACTAGGCTGTGAGATTGGCCGTGGCGGCCATTATATTGCACATAATAATTTATCTGCCTATGGCTTCACACTTTATCTTTCCCCTCTTCTCAATAACAACCAAATGGTGGATGATTCGCCGCGTTGTTTAGTACTTGCAGATGCAAATGAAGAAACTGCGCGCAATTTACGCGAAAAAGGCTGGCATACAATCTATTCAAGCGCTAGGACTGCGCCACAAGCAAAGCAAGAAGCAACCGAACATAACTGTAAACACATTCTCGAAAAGGAAGAACCTCTCAATGTCTAATGTAGTAGTGATCGGCTCTCAGTGGGGCGATGAAGGTAAAGGGAAAATCGTTGATTGGCTATCTGAGCGTGCCCAAGTGGTTGTTCGCTTCCAAGGCGGGCATAATGCAGGCCACACACTCGTTTGCGATGGAGTCACTTATAAGTTAAGCCTCCTCCCCTCCGGTGTCGTGCGCGGCGGAAAAATCAGTATCATTGGTAATGGCGTTGTGATCAACCCATGGGCCTTGATGGAAGAGATGCAACGCATTCGCGAGCAAGGTATTACCATCACCCCTGAGAACCTCAAAATTGCAGAAAACGCAACGCTCATCCTACCTATTCACAGTAAAATGGATCAGGCATCAGAAGCTGCACGTGGCGAAGGTAAAATCGGCACTACGGGTCGTGGCATTGGCCCTGCTTATGAAGATAAAGTAGCCCGTCGTGCGCTGCGCATTTGCGATCTCACGAATGATGAACTGATGGTACAACGTGTTACCGCCATGTATAAGCACCATAATGCTCTACTCGAAGCATTTGGCATCGAACCCGCCAGTTTGGATGAAGCACTTAGTATGTTGCGTGAAATTCGTGAAGAATTACTCAACTTCGCGGCACCAACTTGGATGTTGATTGATCAGCTACGTCGTCAGGGCAACCACATCTTGTTTGAAGGCGCACAAGGTACCATGCTGGATGTTGATTATGGCACCTATCCATTTGTCACCTCTTCCAACACAACGGCAGGCTCTGCTGCAAGCGGCGCGGGCATCAGCGTTCGCCAGTTAGATTATATTCTAGGCATTACCAAAGCCTACACAACACGGGTAGGGAGCGGTCCTTTCCCGACTGAGCAAGATAACGACATTGGCCAGAAACTTGGCGAGATCGGCCGCGAGTTTGGCACTGTCACGGGCCGCAAACGACGCTGTGGATGGTTTGATGCGGTCATGGTTCGCCAAACTTGCAAAATCGGCGGCATTAGCGGTATCGCACTCACGAAACTGGATGTGATGGATACATTTGAGGAAATCAAAATTTGTATCGGCTATAAGTATAAAGGCAAAATTTACGATTACTTGCCTGCAGCCAGCGACATTCAAGAAGGCGTTGAGCCGATTTACGAAACGCTTCCTGGCTGGATGGCGTCAACTGCTGGCGCCCGCAGTTGGGCAGACTTACCCGCCCGCGCTGTCAAATATATTCGCCGTGTAGAAGAGTTGATTGAATGCCCAGTTTCAATGGTTTCAACCAGTCCAGACCGAGAAGATACGATTCTGGTACGTGATCCATTTGAGAAACGCTAAAACGCTCTTATTGCTGACATTTTCGCACCTTTAGGTGAAATTCCTAAAGTTTCAGCACACAGTTGTTCAGTCTCTTGCAGTCATGCAAGGTTAATCTCTATAATATTTATATTGGTATCATTTAAACGCTACCATTGAATTATGCTTGGGAACGAAAACAACGAATCGGGTTTAGAAACCCCTCAAGAAACCGCTAAACGCCATACGGTAGATACTCCGCGTGGCAGAGATTTTGACGTATTAGGCAAACGGTTTGATATTCAAGTCAGTTCTCCATTACCTGAACTAAGCAACGAACTTTGCAAAGCCTTCGCGGCAACAGACCGTAATGAAGAATACAAAGATATCTACGCTTTAGTTGGTTCGAACAGCCTTCCTTTTCGTGACCGTGCAACGGAAGCAATGCAAAAGGGAACCGTACCACATCTTGTTCGTTGCCATGCAACAGGCCCTGTCACTTTATCAGACACAAAACAAACACATCGTGCGTTCATCTTACAAAAACCTAAGGGAAAAAAATTACGCGAGATTATAGAGCATTCAGGCGCATTGCCTGAGACATTTGTAGTGAATCAGGTAGTGAGACCTCTTGCTAAAATGCTCGTTGAACTCGAAAGCCATGGCATTAACCATGGTCATATTAATGCCGATACAGTCTATTTTGAGAACGATATTAACGTCGATGAGTGCTGCACTCTTCCATCGGGCTACTTACAGCACCCTACCTATGAGGCACCTGACCGCGCAATTTGTTTAACAGGTGCTAAAGGAGCCGGTGAAACAAGTGGTGATTATTATTCTATCGGAATTTTAGCACTACACCTTTTCTTAGGTTACCTCCCACATAAAAAACTTTCAAAAGAGCAACTGATAGATAAGATATTAATGGATGGTGCTTATAACACGTTCATTCCTGAGGTTGAAATATCTGAGAGCTTACAAGATTTACTTCGCGGGACACTTAACGAAAGCCGTACAGAACGTTGGAACAGCAATCAGATTAAAGGTTGGATTGGCGGCAAACGCTATAATATCGTTGCATCATCAACGCCTAAAGATTCTGTTCGTCCTTTTGAATATCGTGGAAACCAGTTTTACACACGTCAACAACTGGCACTCTACCTATGCAAAGACTGGAAAATCGCGCAAACCCAATTATCCGGCTTTCGCTTATTGCGCTGGTTAGAATCCAATATTAAAAAAACAGATATTTGCGCACAAGTTGAACGCGTCATCCCTATTGGCGATAATGAGAATGCGACTAGAACGCTAAAAAATCATGAACTATCGCGCCTTATTAGCGCTTTGGATCCGCAAGGCCCTATTCGCTTTCGTTTAGTTTCTCTTAATGTTGATGGATTAGGCAGCGCACTCGCCGATGCTTATCGGAACGGTAACGGTGGGCACTTACAACAATTAAACAGCGTGATTGAATATAACCTATTAAGCTATTCTGATAATTTATTAGGAGAGATGCATAACCCCGTCAGTGCAACCGTTCTATGGCGACTGCAGAACCTTCGCCCTATTTTGAAAACAAAAGAACTTGGCTTTGGCTTTGAACGCATTTTATACCAATTAAACCCATCCTTATGCTGTCAGCAAAAAATGTTATTACCGCACTACTGCTATACGGTAACGGATGTGCTTCTGACTCTGAATAATTTGGCCGAGAAGCATATGAAGAATACTTCTCTTGTAGATCGCCATATCGCTGCTTTTCTTACTAACCGCCTTGAAGTGAACCGTGAGATTAGAATTGTAGAGCTAAGCAAATTCCCAAACATTTCAACCGATGAACGACTCATCATGCTGAAAATTCTAACAATGGCACAGCAAAAAATTAAAAACAAACCACTCCCCGGGCTTACCAAATGGGCCATTGAGATGATTTTACCTACGCTCGACGAGTTACATCAAACCTCTCGTCGTGAGAAGCTCCTTGAAAGAATCCATCGCTTTGGAGAAAAAGGGGTGCTTGAAAAAATCACTTTCCTCGTTTTTGACAAAAGCATGTTTACTTACGATCAACGAGAATATAGCCGCGCTGATGCGCTATTTCGTTTTCACAAAGAAATGTATAACTTCTTGCAAGATGGCGGGAAGTTGCGCTTAAAATCTCGAATTCTGGGCCAGCAATTTGCATGGTTCTTAGGCTTCTTAACCCTAGTTGTTGTAGCTTATATTTATACAAGGCCGTTCTTATAATTCATTTATTGTATTGAGTATGAAAAAAGAAAAAAAATTAAAAAAGAAGAAAAAGGGAAGCTGGAAAAGCAAGCTTCTTTGGTTCATCATTATTGCTGGGAGTTTTGCACTTCTAAGGCAGACTGCAATGATCTTATTAATTGGCATGCTTCCAACGCTTGTTGTCAAATTTGTTGACGAATCTGATGACCGCCTTTGGTTTAAGACGGTCTTTTGTTTCAATCTGGCTGGGGTTTATCCCTATATTATCGACCTTGCAATGCTGCATGATAACAGCTTGAAAGCAGTGCAAGATCAAATGGCGGACGGTATCACGTGGCTTTCAGCCTATGGTGCTGCGGCTGCAGGTTATATTGTAATGACAATTTGCCCCATTATTTCAGAATTTTTTGTTCGTGTATTTAATACGCGACGCATTAAACGCCACCACAACAAACTAGTCCGCTTGAATAAGGAATGGGGAGTAGGTGAAGTTCCATAAGTTCACATTATATACGAACTAAGCGGCTTTAATCCAACCACCACCAAGAACTCGCTCTCCTTCGTAGAACACACAGGCTTGCCCCGGTGCAGTTCCCATCTGCGGTGGCGTTAAGATAACCTCTGCATGTCCTAAGCGATCAACAGGCTGTAATCGTGCAGCCACTGGCTTACCTACCGAACGCAACTTTACCAAAATCTCTTTCCCTTCCTCAGGAACGTCCTCTCCAAGCCAATTCACCTCTTTCAAAGAGATATTTTGTGTCAGCAAAGATTCACGAGAGCCAACCAACACAGTTTTATCGTCAGCATTCAATCTCACTACATAAAGCGGGTTTTCTGTTCCACCAATATCCAAGCCGCGACGCTGGCCAATCGTATAATGGATAATTCCCTTATGCTGCCCTAGCACTTCACCGGTTTCAATATGGATAATCGCTCCCGGTTCACTCGCTCCTGGACGAAGTTTTTCCACGACCTTGGCGTAACCACCGGTTGGCACAAAGCAGATATCTTGACTGTCTGGCTTATCTGAAACTTGTAGATTATATTTTTCTGCTAATTTACGCGTTTCCGCTTTGGTTTTCCCTCCTAATGGAAAACGCAAAAAGTCGAGCTGCTCTTGCGTTGTCGCGAAGAGAAAGTAGCTTTGATCTTTCGTATCATCGGCTCCACGCAGCATATAAGACTTTCCATCTTCTCTCTCTGCTTGCTGCACATAATGGCCCGTTGCCATAACATCTGCGCCTAAATCACGTGCCATTTGTAATAAGTCTTTAAACTTCACCGATTGATTACAACGTACACAAGGGATTGGAGTTTGTCCGGCAAGATAAGAGTCAACAAAATCCTCCATCACCGCCTCTTTGAACTTATCTTCGTAATTCAAAACATAATGTGGAATATCAATTTCCTCTGCCACGCGGCGCGCATCGTGAATATCTTGCCCTGCACAGCAAGTCTTACCGGGCTTAGCCACCGCGGCACCATAATCATAAAGCTGCAAAGTAATGCCTACGACATCATAGCCTTCATCTTGCAGCATAGCAGCCACAACAGAGCTATCCACTCCGCCGGACATCGCCACCACAACACGGGTTTCGGCAACTGGTTTATCAATTCCAAGACTATTCATAGGAGCGGAAAGATAGGCAAACCCGCAGTTTACGGCAAGGATTAATCGTAAGCGCGAAAATTAGTCGTTCCGATAAGGTAATGAATCTGATCATCCTGATCCTCACAAAGAGGAGCCAATAAGCTGCGATAGCGTAATAACGAACCATCCACTGTTACCTCACCACAATGCGAAACAGGTGACTCCATCAGCCAAACTTCTTCGATAAATTTTGAAATATCAGCTAATACCGAGTGCGCCTCTGCATCCTGTAAATGCTTACCCGTATAATCCTCACCAAAGATGCGCACTAGCTCAGTGCCAAAATGCTGAAATTCAGGATTCTCTCGACGCGTTACGTCTAACACAAAGCAATAGTCCCACAGATCTTCCATATCGCCGAGGCTAATTTCTGAAAGGTCAGGAAATTTATCATCTTCCTTGATACTATTCCAATAGGATAGCAGCCGGAACGTGTGTCTTTGCTCATTAGAGGCCATAAGAGCGCCCTATTACGTTAGTTTATTCCTTTAGGCTACCCTAAAAAGGTTACTATTTAGTTTCTAAATTTGTGCCAGTTCCGATACGTTGGGCAAGCGCCGCGGACATAAACTCGTCTAAATCGCCATCAAGCACAGCAGAGGTGTTGCCCGTTTCCACATTAGTACGTAAGTCTTTCACCATTTGATACGGGTGCAGAACGTAAGATCGAATCTGATTACCCCAGCCAATATCAGTTTTACTATCGTTCACCGCTTGTGCATTTTCCTCACGCTTACGCAGCTCTTCTTCGTATAAACGTGCCTGTAGCATTTTCATTGCATTGGCACGGTTCTGATGCTGTGAACGAGAGTTTTGGCATTGCACCACGATATTACTTGGCAAGTGCGTAATACGAATGGCGCTATCGGTTTTATTTACATGCTGTCCACCTGCACCAGAGGCACGATACGTATCAATCCGTAAATCCTTCTCTTCAATCTCAATTTCAATCGAATCATCAATCACCGGATAAACCCAGACGCTGGCAAAACTAGTATGACGGCGGGCATTACTATCAAATGGCGAAATACGCACCAAACGATGCACGCCAGACTCTACCTTTGACCAACCGTAAGCATTATGCCCCTGCACCATCAATGTCGCTGATTTAATTCCCGCCTCATCGCCAGCTGATTCTTCTACAATCTCGGTTTTATAACCTTTTTGCTCCGCCCAACGTTGATACATACGAAAGAGCATAGCCGCCCAGTCCTGACTTTCCGTACCGCCTGCCCCTGGATGAATCTCCACATAACAATCATTTGAGTCTGCCTCACCAGAAAGAAGACTTTCCAATTCCATCTGGCTTATTTTTTTAGCAAGAAGTTCCAACGCCGCTTCCGACTCCTTAACGGTCGCCTCATCTTCTTCCATTTCACCAAGTTCAATCATCGTGACATGATCTTCCAGCTCTTGCTCAAGCTTGAGGGTACCATTAATCATATTATCTAGATGTGTACGCTCCTTAAGGAGCTTCTGCGCACGCGCCTGATCATTCCATAGGTCAGGATCTTCTGCCTGCTGATTAAGCTTCTCTAGCTGGGCAATCGCAACATCCCAGTCAAAGATACCTCCTCAGCAGTTGTTGTGACTGCTTGATTTGTTCAATAAGTGCAGTGGTTTCGGCTTTCATTAATAAAGCCCTCCCGTACCATAAGTTGGCTGTTGTGGACGTGTTGTAGGAGGTGGTTGTTGCTGACGATCACGATACCCATAGCCAGAACCAGATGGCGGCCGCTGCGGCACTACAGGCGCCGGCTGACGCTCATAATAACGCCCTCCTACAACTCCATTATCATAATACCCTCGTGCATTGCGCTGACGTTGCAATTGTTGAGCACGTTCCACATAATTAGGTGGTTCTTCATAATATCGCCCTGCAGCAGGAGCACCTGGATTTTCATTCCCCGGAATCACATAACCAGACGATGACCGCTGACGTTGTTGCTGAGTTGAATAATCCCACCCACTATCTTGCCTAACAGGTGGATTATTTCTACGCGGCACTTCATTCACGATAGTTGGTTGATAGCTCTCACCAGTAGATTCGCCTGTCGCTATCGTGGCATCTTGGTTTTTATAGGGAGAAGTATTCCCATAGCGATTTGCATGATTAGGGTTCTCGTAATATTTAAATGCCTCATAGATAACATTCTTTGGTGGAGTCCCTACATAAGGCGGACGTCCCGTCCAACGGTTAACCTTATAAAGTCGAATCCCCTCAGGCATACTGAAAGGCCGCACTGCATTTTTATTGAGAGCAACATCCATAAAGTTGATAAACCCTGGCAACGCAACCGAGCTACCCGTTTCTTTTGCTCCCAGTGGCTTAGGTTTATCAAAACCTATATATAGGCCTACCACAAGGTCAGAAGAGAACCCCACAAACCACGCATCGCGGCTATCATTAGTCGTTCCCGTTTTACCGCCTAATGGCATCCCCAACACTTTAGCACGCTTCGCCGTTCCGCGCTCCACCACTCCTTGCAGCATATAAGCTGTTTGGTAGGCCGATGCGGCATCAACAATCGTTTCACGATCATCTTTTAACTCTGGCGGTGCTTGTTGCATTTCGGGAGGGATATCATCACGGTACGCACAATTTTTACATTCGCGATTATCACGGCGAAATACGATATTTCCATAGCGATCATCAATCCGTTCAATCAACTGAGGGTCTACTTTTTTACCCCCATTAATCAACATGGCATAGGCATTAACCAACTTTATGAGAGTCGTTTCTTGCGAACCGAGAACCGTCGCATAATGCGGTGGAAGATTATCATAAATACCAAAACGCTTACCGATTTCTTGAATGCGCTCTATCCCTAAAAGATTAGCTAAATAAACCGTTGTAGCATTACGCGAACGCTCCAATGCCATACGCATGGTGATACTACCTAAAAAATCACCACTATAATTTTGCGGTGTCCAATCAGGTTTATCTGGCCCTTGTGGAATTGAAATAGGCCCGTCAATCAGTTTAGTTGCCGGAGTCATCCCCGATTCTAAGCCTGCCAAATAAACAAACGGTTTGAAGGCTGAGCCTGGCTGACGTTTCGCTTGCGTCGCACGGTTAAATTCTGACCCTTGATAACTATACCCGCCTGACATCGCCATCACTTGTCCAGAGTGAGGATCCATAGCTACCAACGCGCCATTCACTTTTGGAATTTGCAGCAGCTTATAGTTACCTGTTTCTTTTGGCTCTTCTGTTAGTTCATCCGGCGTTGTCATTATCGGATCAACTAGCACGACATCACCTACCCGCAAGACATCTTGAACTTTACTCACCGGATTCCCAATGATGGTTTCGCTTATATATTTGCGCGCCCATTTCATTTCAGAAAGCACGATAGCACCTTGCTTACCATCAAGCATCCCAATGTCAGCTTTTTTATTTTCTACCTTTCTAACCACCGCAAGGCGCTGATTATCGAAAAGCGGTGTCTTTTTCGCTAACTTTTCAATTCGCAACTTCCATTCCGAAAAATTTGGGAAATGCGCAATTGGTCCACGCCAGCCATGACGGCGATCATAATCGGTTAGCGCTTTGCGCAAGGCATCATCTGCAAATTTTTGCGTTTTAGGATCAACGGTTGTTTTTACAAACAATCCTCCCTCATAGAGGACGTCCTGTCCATATTGTTCAGCTAACTTACGGCGCACTTCTTCCGCAAAAAAATCAGCACTAGCCACTTCGCTTTTATCACGAGCACGAAGTGTGATCGGCGAAGCATCAGCTACTTGCATTTCTTCTTCCGTAATAAAGCCATTCACCAACATACGTTTTAATACGTATGAACGCCGGTCTTTTGCTCGCTCATAATTTTTATTAGGATCATAATTAGCTGGCCCTTTCGGCAAACCTGCCAGAAAAGCGACTTCTGCAACGGTAAGCTCTTCAAGCGATTTATTGAAGTAGTTAAGCGCCGCAGCTGCCACGCCATAAGAACGAAGTCCTAGGTAAATTTCATTCAAATAGAGCTCTAGAATACGATCTTTAGTATAAATCCGATCCATCCGAAACGCCAGAATGGCCTCTTTAATCTTACGCTCAAAGGAACGCTCATTTGTGAGCAAAAAGTTCTTCACTACCTGCTGAGTAATGGTAGAACCACCAACCATCGCCCTGCCCTGACCATAATTATTGATATTGGTAACAATTGCCCGCGCGATGGACATAAAATCAACCCCATCATGCTTATAGAAATCTTTATCCTCCGATGCGAGGAAGGCATTGATGAGACGTTTCGGCATAGCATCTAGTGGCAAGTAGAGGCGATGTTCCGTCGCATATTCAGCTAATAACTTACCATTATTCGCATAAAGCCGTGTCACAATTGGCGGCTCATATTGTGCGAGTTTCCCAGGGTCCGGCAGATCGTGGCTATATATATAGAAAACCCCAATCACAAACAAAAAACCCAGAATCAACCCAGTAAAACCAATAGAGGCCAACCATGTGAGAGCGCGTAAAAATCGAGATTTAATCTGCATCTATGTTTCTTGTTTTTATTATTTATCTGACACTACGCTATCAACGCTGCGCTGCAAAATAGTTTATGATCCCTTGCTGCAACCCTTTTACCACTTTATTCTGGTACTCTTTCTGGTTAAGCAGTTTTTCATCTTGCGGATTCGTAAGAAATCCAATCTCTACTAATACGGATGGAATATCCGGCGCTTTCAACACGGCAAACCCAGCATGACGGTGCGGGTTTTTCAATAGTTTCACCTTACCACGCATTGTTTTAACCATCTTTTCTGCCAATTGAACGGATTTATTTTTCGTCTCACGGCGCGCTAGATCAATCAAAATATCTGCCACTTCTTCATCTTCATGAGTTAAATCCACATCCGCTAGCAAATCCACCTTATTCTCTTGCGTTGCAAGCGCTTCCGCCTCTTTATCTGATGCTTTTTCCGAAAGCGTATAAATAGACAGCCCACGTGCACCTTTATTCGGCGCTGCATCTGCGTGTAGAGAGATAAACATGTCACCCTTTGCGCGACGCGCGATACGGAAACGCTCACGCAATGGGATAATCTTGTCTTTATCACGCGTGAGTTTTACGCGAAAACTACCCGTTGCTTTCAATTTATCTCTTAGCGCTCGCGCATAACGCAAGGTAATCACCTTCTCTTTAGTCATGCGGCCACGTGCACCGGGGTCCTTACCACCATGCCCAGCATCAATTACGATGAGAGGCTTATCAGTCGCCCTAGGTTTGCGCGCCTTAGAGGTTGGCAATTCACGCTGATTATCATCCTGCACAATCACAGTAGGCACTCGACGTTTATTATTTTTACGCCCCCATAAAGAGCTAGACTTAGATGATGTTTCTTTTTCTACGCGTTTTGGTGCAGAACCATCTTTAGCGGTGAGACGGAATTGCTTAATATGTTTCTTCTTTGAGTGAATCTCATCAAACTTCACCGCTTCATTCATATCTAATACGACACGAGACGTATCTTCATCAAAACGTGCATAACGGATGCGCTTGATGAAATGGCTCCCAGCTTTGGCTATTTTTTGCGTATCCACCTTCCATTTAAACGCAGGCAAGTCTACCACCAGCCTATCCGGACTTTTGAGCACAAACACATGATGCTTTGCCGCTGAATCTAGTTCAACCGTAAGAATCTCCCCCTTACTGGTCGGCTTAATATGCACATCACGAACCTCCAACGCGGCACTGGCAAACGGAAACCAGATAAGCAGGAAGCAAAGGAAGAAAAAATTCTTGATTGCGAAACTCACGAGCTTCTTTATAAAGAGGTTACGAATGATGCCAAGGGTAAAGCTTAGCAAATTTCAAGAATTCCCCGCATGTGGGCGATAATCTCCCTGCACGCGTAGAGTAAATACGAAGAAGAAACACTAACTTAACACTAAATTATTGAATATAAGCCCAATGAACGCACTTCCCTCAAACAGAAGAATCCAGAGCATCGCGCCGCAGAGCGCTTTGATGCAGGATTATGGCTGCGAGGAACTTAGCGTTGGGCATAACGGAGTACAAAACAATGTCACGCAAAATGCTAGTCGATGCGGTCCACCCGGAGGAAACCCGCGTTGTAATTACCGACAACAAATCCTCAATTCTCGAATTTGATTTTACTACCGCGGCCAAGCCGCAAATTAAAGGCAATGTTTATTTAGCGAAAGTAACGCGCGTTGAGCCGTCGCTTCAAGCTGCTTTTGTTGAATATGGTGGAGGCAAGCAAGGCTTCCTACCCTTTTCAGAGATTCATCCAAACTATTACCAAATTCCAACTTCTGATCGCGAACGTTTGATTCAGGAAGAAGAAGAAGAAGCGGCAAAAGATATTGCCGAAGAAGAGGAAGAATTAGAAGATCACGCCGATTCAGAAACAGAGGATGACGAGCAAGACGATTCTGATGAATCAGATTCTGGCAGCGATACTCTCGCCGCTAAAACTGACGACGATGAAAGCGTTAGTAGCGAAGTCGTAACCGATGATGGTGCTACTGTAGAAGAAAAGCCAAAACGCCGACGCGGTCGCCGCAAGAAGTCAGAAATTGAAGCGGAAGAAAAAGCGAAAGTCGAATCTGAAGCAAACGGTTCATCTGACGCTGAGAAGACCGAAGAAGAAAAGCCAAAACGCAAAACACGCGGCCGTAAGCGCAAGAGCGAAACTGAAAAAGAGAATTCAGAAGACACAGCAGAAACGACTGACTCAGAAACTTCTGCAAAATCAAAAGATAAAAATGTAGAAGCATCTTCGGATGAAACTGATGGCGAAGAAAAAACACGCCGTCGTCGTCGCCGTGGCGGACGCAACCGTGGTCGTGGCGGACGCCGTCGCAATCAAGATGCAGATAGTGGTGAGGTCGAAGTTCTTAGCGGTGAAGATGAAATTGAACGCCCGCGCCGCAAACGCGATTATACACGCCGTTATAAGATTCAAGAAGTAATCAAACGTAACCAAGTTCTGTTGGTTCAAGTGATTAAAGAAGAGCGTGGCAATAAAGGGGTTTCACTCACCTCCTTCTTATCACTTGCAGGTCGTTACTGTGTACTTATGCCTAATAGCCCACGTGGCGGCGGTGTATCACGCAAAATTGGTAATAATGACGACCGTAAACGCCTAAAGAAAATCCTAGCAGATATGGCGCTTCCAACAGGGATGAGCGTTATTATTCGTACCGCTGGTTCAGGTCATACACGTGCAGAAATCAAACGTGACTTTGAATATTTGGTCAAATTATGGAACCAGATAAGAGAGGACACTCTCGTCTCCAGTGCACCCGCCTGTGTTTATGAGGAGAGCAATATCATCCAGCGTTGCATCCGCGATAGCTATAATAATGATATTGAAGAAATTCTAGTCGATGGCGAAGAAACGTTCAAAGAGACTAAAGCTTTCATGAAAATGCTTATCCCAAGCCATGCGCCGAAAGTGAAGCTTCATAAAGGTGATATGCCTCTCTTCCACACAGAAGGCATTGATAGCCAACTAGCTTCAATGACAGAACCTGAAGTGCGCCTAAGGTCAGGTGGCTCGATTGTGATGAGTCCGACAGAGGCGCTTATCTCGATTGATGTAAACTCTGGCCGTTCTACCCGTGAACGTAATGTTGAAGAAACAGCGCTTAAAACTAATCTAGAAGCCGCGCGCGAAGTAGCACGCCAATTGCGCCTACGCGATTTGGCTGGCCTCATCGTAATTGACTTCATTGATATGATGGAAAGCAAGAACCGTCGTGCTGTTGAGCGAGCAATGAAAGAAGCTCTTCGCCATGATCGTGCAAAGATTCAAGTCGCACGTATCAGTACGTTCGGCTTAATGGAAATGTCGCGTCAGCGTATGCGTCCTTCCATCGCGGAATCCATCAACCGTAGCTGTCCGCATTGTCAGGGTACAGGTACTATCCGCTCAGAAGCCGCATTGGGTATTCAGATTATTCGCGCCTTGGAAAAAGAAGCCAGCGTTGGTGAGTTTGATCGTTTCTGCGTTTCAATCACGGCATCGGAAGCCATGTATATCCTCAATAATATGCGTGCCGAACTGGATAAAATTGAAGAAATATTCGATTGTTCCGTTGAAATTGTAATTGATGGCACTTTGCATGAGGGCGACTTCCGCATCGAGAAATTCCGTCGCAAAGGAAGCGATAAGAAAGCTCGTAACGAGAATAGAGAGGACAAATCGCGCGGGCGTCGCCGTGGTGGGCGTGGGCGTAACCGTCGAGACAAAAATCAAGACGATAGCCTCAAGGACAATACCGATACAGACGTAGCAGAAGAAACTTCTGACACTCCTGTTGAAGCTACACCCGCTGAAGAAGCAGACGAAAAGCCCAAGCGCGGTGGTCGCCGCGGCCGTAGAAAAGCTGAAACGGAAGCAGAGGCAGAAACAAAATCAACAACTGCGACGGAAGAAGCCACTGCTGAGGAAGAAAAGCCGAAGCGTCGTGGACGACCACGCAAGAAGGCTGCTGAAGAAGAAAATAACGAGCCAAAACTCGTAAAGTCTGATGAAGCCGAGCCGAAGGTTGAAGAAAAGCCTAAAACGCCAAAACGCTCTGGCTGGTGGCAAAAGATTGTTGAATAGCAATCCCTACTAGTAAAACGAAAGGCTCTTACCTATATTCGTTTGGTGAGAGCCTTTTTTTATCCTTTAACCCTTTTATTGATTAGTGTGCTAATCGCGCAGCCTGCTTACGCGATCTCGCTCATTCGCGATGCAGAGACAGAAACACTCTTGCGTGACTACTCCGACCCTATATTTGAAGCTGCAGGCTTAGAGCCTTCTAGCGTTAATATTTTTATTGTGAATGACACTTCGCTAAATGCCTTTGTTGCAGGAGGTGCCAATATGTTCATTCATACAGGCTTGATTCTGGCAGCCGAAGAACCTGAAACCCTGATTGGCGTGATCGCACATGAAACAGGCCATATTGCCGGCGGACACTTAGCCCGTGGAACAGAGGCGCTTAAAGATGCGCAACTCAGCACTATCCTTACTTACGTGCTCGGCGCTGCCGCAGGCCTTGCCGGTGGCGGAGAAGCCGCGGCGGGTATTCTATCTGCCGGTCAGCATGTCGCCCAACGCAACCTTCTCTCCTTTACTCGCGTAAACGAGCAAGCAGCTGACCAAGCAGCACTCTCTTATCTTGATAAAACAGGTATTTCGCCGGAAGGAATGCTCACACTGATGGAAAAACTCCGTGCACGTGAGCAACTCTATCGCACTAAGTTAGATCCTTACGCTGTGACCCACCCACTTTCAAAAGAGCGAATCGCGCATGTTCGTGGGCACCTCCTCAATCAAAATACAAAAGCAAAAGCCTCTTCTTCCAAACGATTGGAACGCCATGCACGAGTATTAGGAAAGCTAAAAGGATTTTTAAATGATCCTGAAACAACGCTACAAAGGCTTGATGGTAAAACGACGTCAGATCAAATCGCACGAATCGTCGCACAACATCGCCTTTCAAAAACCACTGAAGCACTTGAAGGGATCGATAAACTCCTAAAAGCAGAACCTAACAATCCCTATTTCTTAGAATTAAAAGCACAGATTCTTTCCGAAACAGGGCGGCATGAAGATTCATTACCTTATATTAAAAAGGCACTTAACCTGAAACCTGAGAGCGGCTTACTACGCACCGATTATGCACGTACCTTAATATCTCAGAAAAAACCTGATTTTGCACAAGCAGCTAAAGAACTCCGTCGCGCTAGCCAACAAGATCGCACTAACGCCCTTACTTGGCAATTACTTGGACAAGCTGAAGCTGAAACTGGCCATAAGGGCAAGGCCGCCCTCGCCTATGCTGAAGCTGCCTTACTTCGCAGTGATGGAGAGTTAGCCCGCCGCTACGCAACAGAAGCATTAGACAAGTTACCCAAAACCTCTCCTGCTTTGTTGCGCGCACAAGATGCTCGCGAAGAAGCCATCCGCTTGCAAAAAGAAAAGAAAGAAAAAGCTTCGTAATCAAAACAAAATATCATTAAACTGCGTAAAAGATAAAATCGAGGAGATTTAAGTATGAGTGATTCAGGAAAATTATTACTGACAGGCGTAGCATGTTTGGCGATTGGCGCGATCGCAGGTAACTTCTTACCAACGGGTACGAGCAGTGCAGATGGAATTGATAAAAATGAAGTCGAAGCCATTGTTGCTAATTATATCAGTAGTAATCCAGAAAAAATCGTTGAATCGCTACAGGGCATGCAAGCAAAAGCGGCAGCTGAACAACAAGCAAAAACCGCTGGTGCATTAAAAAACCATCTCTCAACTATCATGGATGATACGAACGCTCCTACAGCAGGTACGGGCAAAAGCGGCATCGTAATTGCCGAATTTTTCGACTATCGCTGCGGTTACTGCAAACGTATGGCTAATACAGTGCAGCAGCTGCTTGAGAAGCATCCTGACATCAAAGTCGTCTTTAAAGAATTCCCGATCCTTTCTGAAGGTTCGCGTAAAGCAGCCATGGCATCTTTGGCAATTAACTACCTAAAGCCTGAGCGCTATATGGATTACCACATGATGTTGATGAAGCATCAGGGTGATTATACAGACTCTGCTTTGAAAGATTATGCAGGCCAAGTACAAGTTGATATTGCTGCCTTTGAAAAAGAAATGAACGGCCAGCGCGTCGCCAAAGAACTGCAAGCTGTAGCAGATGTCGCCAATAAAACAGGCATCCAAGGCACTCCAGCCTTAGTGCTTGATGGCGAGCTTATCCCTGGCGCGATACCTTTTGCTGATGTTGAGGCGCGTATTGCAGCACTCAAAGCGAAGAAAAGTTAAGTTAAACTTTAGCAAACATCATTTGCCACACCATTTTCAGGCGGGATTCTGATGGGTTGATAGCGAGTGCTAGCTTTGGCTCTTGCTGCATCTTAGTTGCACGCCCATAGAGAAATGGAAGTGCGCGAGTGAGAGGAGCATTATTAGGTACTTCAATACGTTTGAGTGTTTCCTCAACCCTGCGTGCGAGGGTTTGAATGATATGGCATAGCGGCGCTGTTATTTCTTCATCGCTGCCGGCGAGAGGATCAATACCATGTGCGGCAAAAACCTCTTCTGGAATAGTCGTATAGCCTTCATTCAACTGATAGCCAGTTGACCATAATAAGCCCTGAAGCACCCACACTTGGCCTAATTGAGTGAGCCATTTTTCGTGCACTTCATCCTCTGCTAAAGAGAGCCAGAAACGCCCCGTATCCGTTGCATAATCATCCAAACCTTGAATCTCTTTGAAATGATAGCCTTCGGAAATATCAGCCTCGCGAGCTTCTATCGCTTGTGCCAGCGGTTTGCTATCTACCTTTAACGCCTGAAGCGCTTCTACTACCGGATGTTTACGAGATTGCTCCAACGCCTCCAACCACCATTTCAGGCGAATCGCGCCAGTGGCTATTTCCGTTGTTTCCGCCGCACGTGAAATCTCCACATTAAATGCCCCTAATACCCAGAGCTTCTCACGTAGCTCTGACGGCAAAGTCAAACTCAATAGATAGCGTGGATAATCTTTCTCACGCAATAGTTTACGGCAATGTTGGATATTGGCTTGCATAAAACAGGTTATGCGCGAGAATCTATTCAAATGCTAGACTTATCGACATCTAACTTCAAACCGCGCCGCGTTCATGTGGTGGGCGGCGGGCTATCGGGACTTTCTTGCGCGGTGAAGATGCAAAGCAAGGACATACCCGTGACTCTCTATGAGGCCACCAATCAAGCGGGCGGACGCTGTCGCTCTTACGCAGATAAACAACTAGGCTGCACGCTTGATAATGGGAATCATCTTATCCTTCGCGGCAACCGCGCAGCGTGGAATTACATCAAGCAATTAGGCACTTTCCGTGAATTTTATGGCGCAACGCAAGATTATGTTTTTCAAGATGCAGCCAATCGTAAGCAATGGTATATCCGCCCACCTTTTGTGCCCGATGCGTGGCAAGGTTTTCGACTATTGATGGCTAGCAAAAAGAAAACCGTCGCTCAGTGCTTCAACACACAGAGCCGTTTTTACCAAGAATTTGTTGAACCACTTTGCATTGCGGCGCTGAATACCCATCCCAAATATGCGTCTGCACAAATGCTTCGCAACGTATGGCTGCGAATGCTAATGCCTAGCAATGCCGACTATTTGCAAATCTATACGGATTTCAACCAAGCACTCATCGAACCGGCGCTCAAACAGATTGATAAGGTCGAGTTCATGCAACGTTTGAGGGGTATAGAAATTGAAAATAATCGAGTCACCGTTTTACAATTTACCGAATTTCGTCAAACGATTTCAGCAGATGAACGTGTCGTTTTGGCGATACCACCAGAAGCAACTGCAACGCTTCTACCTGCACTCAACATCCAACCGCTGGAAACCAACAGCATCATTAACGGACATTTCCTGTATGATACAGATACGCTCGCTCCACGTTTATTAGGCGTGCTTAATAGCCCGCTACATTGGGTATTCTTGAAAGAAGGTCTGATTTCCACCACCACCAGCCATGCAGAAACATCTGGCCTCTCAGATAATATCGCCGAAACGTTATGGACTGAGCTCGGCAAATGCTACTCCGCACTGAAAGATAAGCCGATGCCACCACACCGCATCGTTGCGGAAAAACGCGCGACTATTGCTGCCACACCGAAGAACTTAGCGGCACGCCCTTCGGCAAATACTGGATTGCAAAACCTTACTCTCGCAGGAGATTGGCTAGACTATCCTCTACCTGCTTCCATCGAAGCTGCCATTCGAAGTGGTAATAAAGCTGCTAGCTGGTGCTTGAAGCAATCTACACAATAGGCTAGGAAGCGAGCATGACTCTTACGCTACAAAATACACTCACGCGCGCGCGTGAAGAATTTACACCGCTCAACAAAGATCGCGTGACGCTCTATGCTTGTGGCCCAACCGTTTATGACCGCCCGCATTTAGGCAATGCTCGTGCAGTGGTTGTGTATGATATTTTGTTCCGTATTCTCCGCCTTATTTATGGCGAGAATGACGTGGTCTATGCTCGCAATATCACCGATGTTGACGATAAAATCATCACTGCTGCTAATGAGCGCGGTATCAGCATTAATGATTTAACCACGGAAGTAACTGCCGCTTTCCATCATGATATTGGTGCACTTAACTGTATCGCTCCCACACATGAACCACGTGCCACAGAGTATATCGCGCAGATGATTACGATGATCGAAACATTGATCGAAAACGGAGCAGCTTACGTCTCAGAAGGCCATGTTCTTTTTGCGGTTGAATCCGGTAAAGATTACGGCAAGCTATCGGGGCGCAAATTAGAAGACCTCGTCGCAGGTGCGCGTGTCGAAGTGGCCTCTTATAAACGCCATCCGGGGGATTTTGTACTATGGAAACCGGCTGAAGATGATGGCAGTAGCTTCGATAGCCCGTGGGGCAAAGGCCGTCCGGGTTGGCATATCGAATGTTCGGCTATGAGTACCGATTTGCTCGGTGATACGTTTGATATTCATGGCGGTGGTGCAGATTTAAAATTCCCTCATCATGAAAATGAAATCGCCCAAAGCTGTGGTGCAAATCCAGAAAGTGAGTTCGCAAAATACTGGGTGCATAACGGATTTCTTACTATCAGTGGTGAAAAAATGAGCAAATCACTCGGAAACTTCACCACTGTACATGACCTGCTCGAAAAAGGTATCCATGGCGAAACTATCCGTCTCGCCTTTCTCATGACCAAATATAACGAGCCACTCGATTGGAATGAAAAACTTCTTTCTGACGCTAAGAAAACGCTCGATGGTTGGTACCGTAAACTGCAAGAGAATCCACCAGAAGATGCCGTTCCTTCGCAAAGTTTTGTCGATGCGCTGAAGGACGACATGAACCTACCACTCGCCATCAGCCACATGCATAAAGCGTCTGATAGCTCACACCTCAAAGCCATGGCCGATATTATCGGTGTATTGCAGCAAGATGTAGATACATGGTTTAAAGGCGAAGCTTCTGGTGATGATGCAGAAATTCAAGTTCTGATTGACGCACGTATCGCCGCAAAAAAGGCAAAAGACTTCGCTGAATCTGACCGCATCCGCGCTGAACTAGACAATCGCGGTATTATCCTAGAAGATAAGCGCGATGGCACCACTGACTGGCGCCGAGGGTAGCTTTATGGCGAAAAAAGAACGAGTTTATTTATACGATTCTACGCTGCGCGATGGTGCGCAAGCACGTGGGGTGGATTTCTCTGTTTCGGATAAGCTGGCTATCGCGCGTGAGATGGATGCATTTGGCATCGACTATATCGAAGGCGGATGGCCGGGTGCAAACCCCAATGACGATACGTTCTTTGAAAAAGCGCCGAAACTAAAGCATTCTACGTTAACTGCTTTTGGTATGACGCGTAAGAAGGGATGTTCTGCTGCTAATGATCCAGGACTATCTGCCGTACTTAACGGCCATAAAGGCAGTGTTTGCTTGGTGGGTAAAAGCTGGGATTTCCAAGTCGAAAAAGCACTCCAAGTTAGCTTAAAAGAAAATTTAAGCATGATTTCTGACAGTTTATCCCACGCAAAATCACAAAAACGTGAAGTCATGTTCGATGCAGAACATTTTTTTGATGGTTATAAAAACAACCCTGATTACGCGATTAAAGCACTAACCGCAGCGTATGAAGCGGCTGCTGATTGGCTCGTATTATGTGATACAAATGGTGGCACCCTACCCCATGAAATCGGCGCAATTATCCGTGCTGTAAAAGAAGCGCTACCCGATGCAAATCTCGGTATCCATTGCCATAATGATACGGAAAACGCTGTGGCAAATTCACTCGCCGCAGTGGAAGCTGGCGTGCGCCAAATTCAAGGTACTATCAATGGTGTCGGTGAACGTTGCGGCAATGCGAACCTCATCAGCATCATCCCCTCGCTCATGTTGAAGATGGGCTATAGCACGGGTGTGAAACCAGCCAATTTGAAGAAACTCACCAAACTCTCTCGCTTCTTGGATGAACGCTTAAACCGTCCAAGCAATCCGCATGCCGCCTATGTCGGCGAAGCAGCATTTGCGCATAAAGGCGGATTGCATGTTTCAGCCATGGCACGTGATAGCCGCACTTACGAGCATATTGCGCCAAATGAAGTGGGGAATGAACGCGTCATTCTCGTTTCCGATAAAGCCGGGCGCAGCAATGTCGTCAATCGCCTAAACCAAATGGGGTTGAAGAAAGAAGCCGAGCATAAAGACTTGGCTAAGCTTATCGCCGAAATCAAAAACCGTGAAATGCAAGGCTATGCCTATGACGCTGCGGATGCTTCATTCAATTTACTTGCTCGCCGGATGCTTGGCACCGTGCCTAAATATTTTGATGTCGAAGGCTTTCGCGCCAGTGATGAACGCCGCCACAATATGAAAGGCGAGCTGGTTAATGAATCTGAAGCGACCATGAAACTCGGCATTAAAGGCGAACATATTATGACCGCCGCGGAAGGTAACGGCCCTGTCAACGCGCTTGATGGCGCGCTGCGAAAAGCGCTGGAGAAACATTACCCCAAAGCCAAAGACGTTACTTTGACAGATTATAAAGTGCGTATCCTCACCCCGCAGGATGCCACCAAAGCCGTCACCCGCGTGATGGTCGAAAGCCGCGACACAAAGGGTAATATTTGGAGTACGATTGGCGTTTCTGCTAACGTGATCGATGCCTCATTCAAAGCGATTTACGATTCAATTATCTATCACCTAATTAAAGAAAAGGTGAAACCGCTTTAATGTTAGTAGTGGTTTTAGTCGCTCCGCAAATGGGCGAAAATATCGGTGCCGTCGCACGTGCAATGGGAAATTTTGGAACCTCTGAACTACGCATCGTAAACCCGCGGGATGGCTGGCCAAATGCCGCTGCGGAAGCAATGGCAGCACATGGATTATCGATCATCAAATCGGCGCAAATTTTTGATTCACTTGAAGAGGCCCTTGCTGATTGCACGCATGTGGCAGCAGCAACTGCACGCCAACGTGATATGAATAAACCGCATTACACGCCGAAAGAATGGGTAACACAGCCTCGGACTGGCAAAACTGCCCTACTCTTTGGACGTGAAAATAATGGACTGAGCAATGATGAAGTGGCACTAGCAAGCGCAATCGTGAGTGTACCTGTGCATGCCGATTGCCCGTCTATCAACCTCGCACAATCGGCTGCTGTACTTTGTTATGAATGGTACCAGACAGAACATCAGTCGCTCACGTATGATGCAGAACCTCCCGCACCCCAAGCAGAACTGCATAACTTTTTCAATCAATTAGAGTTGAAACTAGATGATTCCAATTTTTGGAAAGTGGAAGCAAAGAAAGACAAAATGTGGCGTAACTTACGCAATCTCTTCACTCGTGCAGAACCAACAAAACAAGAAATTCAAAGCCTACACGGCGTAGTGAAAGCTATTTCAAAAGAAACATAAGACCAAGTAGACCGATAGCCGCACCTTGCATGTACACACGCAGTGACATGAGCTTATTAGCGTATTTCTTATTAAACTCACCGCCCGTCGCCATACCGAACAGACCTAAGCCAAGCGCTAAGACCGTCAGCACCATAAAAAGAAACATCAAAATCACTAAAGGCGACATTTTAAACCTCTTTCACGAAACGTTTTTCGCAATAAGGACAAACGACATCCCCTGTTTTATGGTCAATATGCAAATAAACTTGCGGATGCCCAATAGCTGGATTCCCACCATCGCATATAACCGTATCGGTAGTAACTATCATCACATCTTCAGGATGCTTATGTGCAGCTTTACTCATGGGCATTATCCTACGCTTATCTTCGCTGAAACTCAATTAGAAAACGAATTGGGGCGCCCCTTTGGACTCATAATTCGCACTGGCTGCAATCGGTTGATAAGACGCAGCAGATTGTCGTTGAGGTGGACGAGTCACTAACACGCCATTTTCACGCGATTTGGTAAATTCGCTTTTACCTACTCCAATGCGCTTTGGTTTAGCCGCAAGCGCATCTGCCACTTTGATCGTTTTCATCTTAACGGTCTTTTGCTTCTGCCGCCCTGCATTCACTGCAAAACCCTGATACTTCTTCTTTTTCGTCGCTGTTTTGCGAATCTTTGGTCGCTCCGCCCATACGGCTTCAGAATCCGCTGCGGCCCCAAGCTTTGCAACTAACTTATCCCACTTCTTGTAAATCATTTGGAAATATTTACTGCCTTTTGAAGGGGTTTTAGAATGATACGCTGCTGTCGCCTTCTTCCATGAGCGCATTCCATCGAAGTTAGAGCGCAAGAAACGTGCGGCATAGGCGACATTATAACGCGGCTCTAATGCTTGTTTAATATCCTCAAAAGCATGGCCATGATAATGCATATTCACCTGCATACAGCCAACATCAATGCTTTTTATTCCCTTCGCATGATATTCTCGAATCTTGGCAAGAGCTTCTTGCTTTGTATCGAAATAATAGCCCTTACCTTTGACATTAATAGTCCAAGGCCATGGCAACATAAGACCTAACCCTTTGTGATAACGGCCAGATTCTTGCCCTGCAATCGCAGCAAGCCAATGTGTCGGAATATTGTGATATCGCTCTGCTTTTGGAAAATGCTTCGTACAAGCCTGTGCTCCTGCCAACATCCGGTCAGCCTGTGCCTCAGATGCAATCGCAACCATCGCACATGCAATTATTACCAGTATTTTTTCCAATTTAAGCATTCATACGCCTTTTTCGGAGGATTTCTCCCCTCTTTTTATTACCAGCATAGTGTTACTATAGGCTTAACAACGCAACTAGAATTTTCACAAATTTTAGATGAAAAAGGCGTATTTCCTCAAGCTTAACGATTTTTTAGTAACTCTTTGTTAAGGTTATAGATGTGCCAAGTAGGCCGTATCAAAGGAAAAGGAGTTCCCCATGACTGAGATGGAAAAGCTTTTGACAGAGTACCGTTTAACCACGGCTGAAATACTCTACCACTTACCCGATCACCCCACTTTATTGCAAACCTATGTCTGGCAAGAATATGATCTATTGCCAGAATTCCCTGAATTGAAAAAGTTTTTAGACTTTTGGGAGCGCGAGCTTGATGGAAAATTACATTCCGTCACGGTTGCATCAAGTGAACTGATTAAACCGACTGATTTAGTCATCTCACAAGGGAACTGCACTATTCACTAGACGAATACCCCTCTCACCCCGTACACAAGGGACATGCGAATTGCAAATCTAATGTTCGGTCGAGAACTGGGTGGTATTGAACAAGCGTTTCTCGATTATAATGAAGCGCTCCTCATGGCAGGCCATGAAGTGCTAGCCATAACCCATCCACTAGCCAAAATTAACAACGAGATTGAGGGCGAACTTACCTATCGCACGCTTAATAATTTAGGTGGTTGGGATATAGCATCCGGCTTCAAGCTACGTAGAATGCTGAAAGAATTTCAACCTCACGCCACTATCTCGCATGGTAATCGCGCGCTGCAACTGGCACATAAAGCGCGCAAACATACCGGCCTTCATGTAGGTGTGACGCATAATTACAATCTAAAACATTTTAAAAAACTCGATATTATCTTTGCCATTACCAAAGACTTACAAAGAGCCGCTGTCGACGCTGGATCAAATCTCACGCATATTGTCCGCATTCCCAATATGATCCGTTTACCTAAAGAACCGATCAAACGAACACCCAAAGCCGAAAATGAACCGCTTATTGTTGGAGCAATGGGACGAATGGTGGAGAAAAAAGGATTTGACCATCTCATCAAAGCAGCCGCTAAATTGAAAGTGATGACCCGCCTTCCTTTCAAACTCGTCTTAGGCGGTGAAGGTGAAGAGTTAGGGAATCTCAAAAAACTCGTCAAAAAACACAAGCTAGAAGATATTGTCGAATTTCGCGGATGGATCGAAGATAAAGCCGCGTTTTTCGCTGAATGTGATGTTTTTTGCCTTCCTTCGTTGCACGAACCTTTTGGTATTGTACTGCTCGAAGCCATGGCGCATGGCACACCAATTGTCGCTTATGAAAGCGAAGGCCCACATGAAATTTTCATGGAACACCCAGATGCAGGGCTTTTAGTAAAGCTAGGCGATGTAGGAGCTTTAGCCGATACACTCTCACGCTTGCTTCCCAACCCAGCTCAACGTGACTTTCTCATTCAACAATCACGCGAAGCGGTTGAACGAGAGTTCGCCCTTCCCGTTGTTAGTCGTAAAATTGATTCAGGCCTCAAACGCTTCATCCATACTTGAAAACGATAGTACACGCCCTATCTGTTGCCTATGATACTTTTAGAAAATCGCGCCTTATTGGCGATTGAAGGTGAAGAAAAGTTTTCTTTTCTACAAGGGCTTATCACCAATGATATCACCTCTTTAGAAACCAACGAAACCCAAAGTCTTTATAGTGCAATGCTAACACCGCAGGGCAAAATTCGGTTCGACTTCTTTTTGTTCACCTATGAAGATATTCTGCTGATGGATGTGGCAGCATCGGCGCTAGAAGACATTCAAAAAACACTCAAACTTTATAAGTTACGCGCCAAAATTCAAATTTCTGAACGAGCGGACTTATGCGTGGTAGCAAGTCTCATCGCACATGAAGACTACCCACATGACCCACGCCTTCCTGCTATGGGGCATCGTGGAGTCGAATCACGCGAATCGCTTGTTGGCACATCCTTACTACCAATAACCACTTATGATGCCCATCGCATTGCTTTTGGTATTCCCGATAGTGCTGATTTTATCGAAGATCGTGCCTTTGTTTCTGAATATGGGCTCGAACATTTAAACGGCGTAAGTTTTACTAAAGGCTGTTACGTCGGTCAGGAAATTGTCGCACGAACTAAACATCGTGGCACAGTACATAAGACCCTCCATTGCGTCGAAGCTGCAAGCGGTGAACCGCTGCCCGAAGCAGGTACTCCCATTATCACTGATGATCGCGAAATAGGACAAATTCGTACTTCGCTTGAACATCAAGGACTTGCCATTATCCGCAAAGATAAGTTAGCAGATGTGACGGGTAAAATCATGGCCGCAGAGGTTGAACTAATTCGCACCATGCAGCCGGAATGGTTTGCTTAAAGTCGTAATTTCCTCCAAACTAAAATCATCATGAATCATACTGAAAACGGATATCTTGAAGGACAGTTATTGGTTGCTACTCCCAATGTGATGGGCGGCGGCTTCAAACAATCAGTCATTCTAATCTGCGCTCATAGTAGCGAAGGAGCGATGGGACTGATCGTCAACCACACTTTGCCAAACGTTGATTATCGTGAACTGTTTGAACAATTTGACCTGCCTACAGGGAAAATCGATGATTCTAAATCCGTGCATTATGGTGGCCCCGTTGAGATGAATCGCGGCTTCGTCATTTACCGTCATGAAAATAAATTTATAGACGATGCAATGCTACAAATGGGAGATATGGCAATCTCTGGTTCTATTGATTTACTCAAACAAATTGCCAAAGGTGAAGGCCCCAAAGAGCGCATTTTAGCACTCGGTTATGCGGGCTGGTCATCTGGCCAGTTAGAGGAAGAGATTGAAGATAATAGTTGGATCTCCGTTCCTGTAGATAGCAGCTTAGTGTTCGATAAGAATAATGACACAAAATGGCATCGCGCAGCATTCGCCAATGGTATTGACTTAAACAAGCTGTCCACTGTTGCTGGCCACGCCTAATCACATCGAAAGCATGTAATTAAATTACAAATAACTTGAATTTCTTGTAATTAATCCGCATAGATACCCTATGATCGGTTTCGTTTCATTAGTCGGCGCAGGCCCCGGAGATCGAGAACTCCTCACACGCAAAGCAGAACGCTGTTTACGTGAGGCCGATATCGTGCTGCATGACCGCCTAATTAGTGAAGAGATTTTGGCACTTATTCCTCGTGGAACCCCTCGTATCTTTGCTGGAAAGTCATGTAAAATTCACTATATGACACAAACCGAAACCAACGCTGCTTTGGTAGAACTTGCCAAACAAGGCAAACGTGTCGTGCGGTTAAAAGGCGGCGACCCTTTCATCTTTGGCCGTGGCGGTGAAGAGGCGGAAGCCCTAGCTGAAGCAAATATTCCGTTTGAGATTGTCCCTGGCATTACCGCAGCAGCAGGATGTGGCGCCTATGCAGGAATCCCCCTCACCCATCGAGATTATTGCCACGGCGTGCAAACCATCACCGGACATTTGAATGAAGAGCAAGCAGCCGGTATTGATTGGCCTGCCCTTGCCACGAACAAAACTACACTTGTGGTTTATATGGGGCTAACCAACTCACCGCTTATCGCCAAACGGTTGATTGAGCATGGGCGAGACCAAAACACACCCGTGGCTGCTATTCAAAATGGTTCCATGGCGAATCAACGAGTTCTTATCTCTCAGCTCAATATGATCGCAGATGATTTGAAGCAAGAGGAGTTTCAATCCCCTACGCTACTTATCATTGGCGAGGTGGTTTCTCTCGCTCCAAAATTAGAATGGTTTAATTTGCCTGATCAGGTTTCTGCCGCCACGCGCGAAGCATCACTAACACAAAAAGCCCACCGCCAATAACGGCCAAGATTCCACCTAAACGCACAAGCTGCATCCCCGCTTGCGCAAGTTCGGTCGAACCTTCCATACTACCGGCTACTTTGCGGCCTACCCCTTCGCTGCCTGCAATTGCAAAACCAATCACATGCAACAACTGCCCTACGCCGTAAAGCACGGGCTGCCATTTCGCCATTTTCCATGCCGCCACCTGTTTGCCGCCCAAGACCGGCAATAGAAGATAAGCCACTCCCATCAATGCCAAAGTTACACCTACCGTTGAACCATGATAATGTGCGGGAATAACCGTACTGCTTCCCTCAATGAGGAAGCCCACAAAGCCCCCACTCAAAAACAGAATCAACGACATTAACATCACCCAAAAGATTGCTGGGCGTGAGGATGCTTTGATCAATTGAAATAACAAATATGCTGCTAATAAACCCGGTATAGTGCCCGTTACAATATTCATCTGCCAGCTAAAGAATTTAATATGATAGTAGCTGTTAATATCGACAAATAAGAAGATAAGCGGACTTGAACAAGCTACTAAAGTAAGCAAACCAAAAGCGGCCTTTATGACTGAGATTTTCGGTAAGTGCAAAGCGAGCTTTTCTGCCATCCATAGCCACGCAATCATCGCAATTTGCACATACACAAATTGCAAAATATGCCCACCCGCCCAAAAGATAGATTCATAATAACCTTCACCACCATAACCTTCAGGGTGTTGCATTATAGAGAAGGAAAAACAAGCCAACGCTGTGAGGAGCACCAATAAGTTCCCATTCACCATGAAGGCAATAACACCCTCACTGGTTTGTTTTAATAATGTCCAAAGATACGCTCCTAGCATCAAAACCAAAGATGATAGAATAAGCGATAAGCCGAAGAAAAAGACCGGATTATTCTGCACAGGAATATAGTTACTGGTAAAGGCTTCGCCGCCGGCAAAAGGCGCAAGCACAATCATCACAACACCCAATAGAAAACTTAAAACAGACGCGCCATGCCATACGAGCGGCAACTTCACAGGTAACAAAGCTCGCCATAACATCATCGTCATAGCTAAGAACCAAAGCCCTACAGATAAGTTTACATGAATCACTAGAACGGGCACAAACCATTGTTTAATACTCGCTATTTCCGCATAAAGCGATGCACGCCCAGCCAACAAAATAAGTGGGGCAACACCTGATAAAGCAACTGATAAGATAGCGAGTTTTAGCCACCCTTTCGCTTGACGCTTTGGTTCATCCGAAAGCTGTGAAAAGGCTGGAAAGAGAGATTGGCTACTGCTAGACATGATGCGTGCAATCTAACGCCTTCATTCCAAACCGCAAGCCACTCTTCACCTGGCTCACCGTTATGTTATGCATGGTCATGCTAATGGTGGTTATTGGCGGGCTAACTCGCTTAACAGAATCGGGCCTCTCCATGGTTAACTGGCATCCGATTAATGGTATCTTTCCACCGTTAAATGAAGCTGAGTGGCTCGTCGAATTTGAACATTATAAAACTTCACCTGAATATCAGAAGATTAACTTCGGAATGAGCGTGAATGAATTTAAAGGCATCTTCTGGTTGGAATATATCCACCGTGTTTTAGGCCGTGTTACCGGCTTGGTATTCTTTTTACCATTTGCCTTTTTCCTTATCAAAGGAATGCTCTCGCGCCCTCTAGCGTTGAAACTTGGTGGTATTTTCTTACTCGGGGGAGCGCAAGGATTACTCGGCTGGTATATGGTAAAAAGCGGCCTTGTGAATGAACCCTCGGTAAGCCCTTTACGCCTCGCCTCGCATTTAAGCATGGCCTGTTTGCTTTTTAGTTTATTGCTTTGGCAATGGCTAAAGCTGTTCCGCCCAGCACACATAAACCATTTTTCAATACTGCCTTTCGGGCTGATTATTGCCACCTTCATTCAAATCATTTTAGGTGCTTTGGTCGCAGGCCTAGATGCCGGCCTTGCCTATGACAACTTCCCCACCATGAATGGTCAATGGCTTCCTGATGGATTATGGCTACAAGAACCTTGGTGGAAGAACCTCTATCAAAATGCAACAACTGTACAATTCATCCACCGCTTGGGTGCCTTACTGCTTACAGTCTATATAGGTGTGCTCATTTGGAAATTACAAAAAGAGAAACTCTGCAATTTCACGCAAGCATGCTGTCACAGCTTAATTATCGTTCTAATATTACAAATCACACTCGGCGCTTTAACGATTATCCACCACGTTCCGTTATTACTCGCCCTCTTGCATCAATTTGTAGCATTAATTCTATTAGGATGCGCTGTGGCCTTGCTTTACGCACGTAGCAGCGCTACAAGGCTTCAATAATGGATTATGATAGACATTTTCACGCCGCAATCGACTCGTTGAAAGACGAAGGCCGTTATCGCGTATTTAATGATCTACAACGCCGCGTTGGCGACTTCCCCAAAGCTTACAGTCATAGTGCAGACCGCGACATTACCGTATGGTGCAGTAATGACTATTTAGGCATGGGACAACACCCTAAAGTGCTAGCGGCAATGAAAGAAGCCATTGACAGCGCGGGAGTTGGCGCTGGCGGCACACGTAATATTTCGGGCAATCACCATTACATTACGGAATTAGAGAAATTGCTCGCAACACTTCATCAAAAAGAAGCCGCATTGGTTTTTTCCTCTGGTTATAATGCAAATGAGGGCGCACTCTCTACCCTTGCCAAACACCTACCTGATTGCGTTCTTTTCTCTGATGTCTGCAATCACGCTTCGATGATTCACGGTATTCGTGGCAGCGGCATGGAAAAACATATTTTCCGCCATAATGATGTCGAGCATTTGGAAGAACTTCTAAAAGCGATCGATATTAACCGTCCCAAGATCATCGCGTTTGAGTCTGTTTATTCCATGGATGGTGATACAGGCCTCATTAAAGAGTTCATCGCACTAGCTAAAAAATATAACGCATTGACCTATTTAGATGAAGTGCACGCCGTGGGTATGTATGGCGAGACCGGGGCTGGCCTTGCACAAGAACAAGGATTGATGGATCAAGTTGATATAATCCAAGGAACGCTTGGTAAAGCGTTTGGAGTGATGGGTGGTTATATTACAGCCAGCTCAGCTGCGATTGATGTAATTCGTAGCTTTGCGCCCGCCTTTATTTTCACGACAGCTATTCCTCCGGCACAGGCTGCAGCGGCTCACGCTAGTATCAGCCACTTGATGGAAAGTGATGAAGAGCGCAAAGGACAACGTGCGACAGTTTCACGTTTACGCGAACTGCTAGAAACAAAAGAGCTCCCCATTATGAATGATGGCGAAACTCATATCGTGCCTATTTATGTGGGAAATCCTGAGCTTTGCAAACAAGCGAGTGATATCTTGTTGGAAGAATACGGCATCTACGTACAGCCGATTAATTTTCCAACTGTTCCTAAAGGTACAGAGCGTTTGCGCTTTACGCCTACGCCATTGCATACAGAAATTATGATGCAGGAATTAGTTAGCGCGCTGGATGAAGCTTTTGCTCGGCTCGGCATTACGCGCAACTATCCGCCTATTGCACTCGTTGCTTAATTAGGCTCTCTACCTCTCTCTTCTTAAATATACTAAAAAAAACAGCCGCGGTTTTCATCGCAGCTGCTTTGTATTTCTCGCTCGTCTTAAGCTTAAGCTTTAACGTGCTTGATTGAGTTATTATTCGTAATGAAGGCGTGATATGGCAACTTCTTAATGTAGTTGAAGAGCATCACACTCGTAATCACGAATACGATCATAGAAGATAACAGGTAGCCATAACCATAATAAGCAAAGCCCCACTGCATTGTAATAATCGTCAGCACCGCATTGAGAATTAAATAGGCTAAGCTTAACCACATCACCCGTGCACGGCAATCAAAGTAAGAAAGGATGATCATTTCAAACAGCATCAGCACATGGAAGAATGCTCCCAATACGCCCATACGGAACATACCAATTTGCTTATTATTCACATTGATCAACTCAAAGAATTGGGGTGCTAACACAATCGCCAAGAATACGATCGTCCCCTGCACAATGATAAAGTTACGCGCAGAATTTGAAATGCTATCGATCACAGCTTTGTGATTTGAAAGAATTTTACGCAACGGCTTATGCTCAAGAATATTGTCGTAAAAACGCTGATAGCGCTCAAAGAAATTCGTTTCGACAGCGAATACGAACACGGCCATCGCTGGGATAATTGTAAGATACGCCAAGAACATCGCACTGTCATAGTCAGGATACATACGCATTCCTGTTGCTACACCTTCATGCGTTGCCACCCAAGATTCTGGCGCGAACCACATGATCCACTTATCAACCCAGATAGCTGCATTATAGAACAGACCACCAAGTGCCAATTCCCAATATTTTTTGAAGTAGCTATTTAAATCAAATGGCTCATTAAATTTATACGCATATTCGGAGAATACTTTTGCTGCGAGAGAGAAAACGATAAAGGCTAAACCAATAGTGAAACCATTCAACATCCCCACTTCAGAGAACACATCTTTTAAAATTTGTGCTAGAACAACAGCAATTACCATACCGATACCATAGGCCCAACCAACAGCTTTATAATCTTTCAATGCTGTTAAGAATACACCTAGCAGCCATACAGTCGTTAGCATAAACAGGTTAAGCATCGCGCTAAGTTGCATACTTAAAGGCAATTCTACATACCCTAGATAGAAGAATGCACCGACAGGCAATTGGATCGCGTAAGATAAAATCATCGAACCAATCATGATAGACGGAACATTAGTTACATTTCGCCTATGTATATTATCGGCAATGTAACGTGTCGCGACCATATAAACCGGCGCAGACAAAACGAGCGAGAATGCAAAGTTATAAATCACCACGACACGAAAGTTTAACAGGCCTTCCATTCCGAAGAAGTTGGTGTAGACATTCGTGATCCCCGCAAGCGCAAAAATCGTAAAAATCCATGGTCCAGCTGCTGCGAACATCGCAACGCCATACGCATGAGCTACCCCCAAAAGATCATCTTTTTGAGTTAGTTTTTTAAGAGTAAATCCAATACCAGCCATTTTCTTTTACGTCCCTAACTTGCTTGCTTTTGTTGCCCTGAGCCATACGCAATATAATGCGAATATACATTCTCATAGGCAGCTATTTGATCTGCTTTTGTATAGTATTTATTCACGCGTTTTGCCATATTTGCGCCCATTTTTTCGCGTAACTCACCATTACTGAGGAGTTGCAAAATAGCTTCCGCTAACGCTGTAGGGTTAGATAATGGCACAATCATTCCACCATCACCAATCGCGCGATCTTCATCGCTTACGCCGTATATCATTTCGCTACACGCACCTACATCAGTCGTCACACTCGGGATACCCGCAGCACCTGCTTCCAGAACAGTCAAAGGCATGCCTTCACTAATACTTGAAAGCACCATCACGTCAATTTGGCCTAAATATTTATCAATATTCACTTGCCCCGTGAAGGTAACATTCTCAGTTAGCCCCATATATTCAACAATCTGTTTACATTCTTCATAGTAAACTTGATCTTCATCTGTTGGGCCCATGAGCAACACGCGCACATCAGGAATATTCTCTTGCACCATTGCGGTCGCACGCAAGAAGCTTTTAATATCTTTAATAGGCACAACACGTCCAATAAGAGCTAAGGTTGCACGATCATGTGATTCGCTTTTAATTTTCGCAAAGCGATCTACATCAACTCCGTTTGGAATAACGGTTACCTTATCTGGGTTTGCTCCATCGTTGATCTGAAGCACCTTATTGCCTTCAAATAACGTATAAATATGATCACACGCATCGTAACAAATACGCGAGAAACTAGAAAAAGTATTCGACCAGAAGTCACGTAAATTGTTACGGACATGATCAATTGTTAGTGCTTTCGATGCTGTTTGCTCTAGCCATTCTGCCGAAGCTACCTCAATACGGCGTTCATTCGTATAGATACCATGCTCAGTTAGAACAACAGGTTTCCCTGTTTCGATCTTTGCACGTGCAGCTAGCATTCCTGCATAACCAGTAGAAAGTGTATGATACATATGAGCGGGTGGAATTTCAGCTAATGAGATACTAAACAAGCTTCCCATTAGTGCTCGCCAAGACCAGAAATAATCTAGGAATGAGTTCTCTTCATAACCGTTTAAATACATACGGTTGATAAGAGCGAATGCCTCTTCACCCTCCATCAATGCTTCATATCCCAAACCACCTTGCGCGCGAAGCAGACGCAGAAGCTCAGAATAATCTTCACCTGTCGCCCCATTATTAGTGATGGTAGTTAATGGTTTCTCAATCGATTTGAGGAACGACTTTAAAGAAGCTAAATTACTCGTCTCTGGAAGATTCTGCAGACGCACATGAGTAATTCCCACAACATTATCTGGAATATCATATTTACGCTCCACCTCAGCATCTGGTGGAAGAATACACATCAGATGGAATGATTTATCCGGAAGATTAGAAATCATCTCATGCGTCCACGTAGACACACCTCCCGAAACGTAAGGGTACGTACCTTCAAGAATTAGGCAAATATCTGCGGTTTCTAGTCTCATCCTGCGGCCTTCACTTGTTTATCTGATAGCCCCGCTTGTGCCCATAAATAGATACTATCGGCAATTTCAGGCTGTGTTTCTTGGTAATGTTTAAGATCAACTTGGTAGCTTGATGCTGCACGACGCAACGCATCAAAATCACCAATATGGTAGAGTGATTCAATATACCACATTTTGATAGAATCTGTACCGTACCCCTCATCTAAGCAACGCTTAAACCACTTAGCAGCATCTTCATGACGGTTCATACGAATCAGTAAACGGCCAATCTTTGGGCGAGCCATATTATCTTCAGGGCGCATATTGAGGTAATCCATGTAGTAACCATAAGCTTTTTCACGGTTAATCATCTCACGCCCTTCATCCAACAGCCCTGTATAAGCATAATTATCATAATGATCAGCAAGTGCTTTTAAAATAATATGATTATTCGGATGCTCACGATGTAAATTCTCAATTTTCAAAAGACGGTCGTGGAAACGGTTCTCAATACGCGCAATTGCCGTCGCCGCTTGCACACGAATTGCGCTGCTATTATCCATAAGAGCACGCTTAAAAGACTTAGAGAAGCTCGGATGAAAAGATGCTGTCATTTTACTTAAAGCATCACGTTTTTGTTTCTCACTACCAATTTCCATGACATCCATGAAGGACATAATCGTGTAATCAATCGGGTGCTCATCATGTCCGAGTTCAATCCCTTCAGCGATTTCCTCAGAATTAGATAAACGCACATGCGGGAAGATTGATTGGTACCATTCTTGAAAACTAGTACGAAAACGTAGATAAAAAATACTTTGCACTAACGCAAGCAAGGTTCCAATCGCTCCTAAGACACTCATGACTGCGGTTGAAACAAAAGCCAATCGGGCAAAGCGCGTATCTAGGCCAGAACGCCCCAAAAGTGAAACTAAGAAACCAGCGATAGCAACTAACACAATATGAATGATCAGATTAAGTAGTGGTACCGTCCCCTGCCAGAAAAGAAGGTAGATATTAATCGCATGACCAATCGTCAGCAATACGCAAAAAACCATTGCTAGCGGTGCGCCAGTGATAGGCTGATAGTGTTCCTCGTGGACATCAGCGCCCTCGAGATAATCATCAACCGTCATTGTAGAATCATTATGCATCATCGATCTCTAAATCTCTATTTTACGCTTCGTGAATCGTGTGAGTAGTTAAAGCAAAATCAGCGGGAATCGACTTAGGCAATTTACTCGCAATGCTTTCTTCAAGTTTACTCAATACAATTTTTGCACCACTACGGTTTGTCGCTGGCAGAACGATAGAATATTCTTCACCATTCTTTTGATAGTCAAATGCCATATCAACCGAGCGCAGCGCCTCGCCAACAGCCTCGGAAATAACACGGGCAGTTTTTGTACGCTGCTCACCTGTCAGCTTGTCTGAATTCGTCAACTGAATCAGAATCATATTCACAGAGAAACCTACACGTTTACCAAGCGATGTAATAAAGTCAGTATATTGCTTGTAATACCCGTGACTCATTAGATTGTTATCCGGGTTAACAATACTTCCTTCTTTTGCATCTTGATAACGATTAGCATTAACAAGCGCCATACCAACCCATTCACAAATTGCATGGAAAGTTTCAATCGTACTTAGGTTCAGATCAAGGAAACCTATTTCCTCAATTTTTAGCATCCCGCTGATTTCACCTGTTTCTTTATCTACCAATGGGCCAATTAATACGCCCTGATCAGCAATAATACTTTGATGATCATTATTCGCGATGCAGAGTGTTTGTTGCCCACCAATAACTGCTTTATAAAGCTCATCTTGCGCACTAAACTTCTCTTGGAAATTATCTTCTGAAGCCCAGCCATAAGTAATGGTCGGAATAAGACCATCTTTGTTCAATACATAGACCGAAAACTTCTCAGGTTGCATAGTCGAGCGAACAAGCTCTTGCACCCCTTGCAGAACTTCTGTTGGATGATTTTTCTCAATCGCCTTTGCTGCACGGAATGTATTAACCGCACCACGTAGTTGCCCAGCAATTTTAAGCTCTAGCTTCTCTTTCAAGCTCTTTACGCTACTATAAGATTCTGCAATAATGCGCTCACGTTCGCGCGATTCATGCAGTTCCTTCAGAAGATGCTCACGCTCACGTACATGACGTTGGCGCAATTCACCAATAATAACCGCCGCAATCATCCATAGGATCGGAAGACGGAAAATAACATACAAATAGTCATATGTATCTTGATTCAGCGCTTGCTCCGGCAAATTCCCGATCAATAAGAATAATGACGAAAGAATTGCAGCCAAAACGCCTTCTGCTGTACCATATTGCACCGCCATAAGAATAACGACCACCCAGAAAGGATGCGGCGTAAAGTCTACAAAGCGATCACCATCACCAAAGACGGTATTTGCTACCAGTAGCAAAAAGAAAATAATCGCCATCTCGAGTAGTGCTGATGCACGTAACCCTAGAAAATAACTGTGCTCCTCTTTAGGTGCGTAAATTTCTGCCGTTGACATAGTCTAAAACCTCCATTTGAGATGGCCACCCACACGAGCGGTATCACCTTCATTATCACTTGTACGGGCGCCGTAGCTTCCGCGAATTTGTGCTTCAAGCTGCTCTTCGAACATTTGATGCGTTAACTGTCCCGCAACAAGCGGCCCTTGCCCTCCAAGACGGTCATAACTATAACCTGCTTGAATTAAACCATCCGTTTCCGGCGTAAATTGTTCTGCCGCAATCAATGATAACGTATGTACTTCACGACTATCCAATAATGGGAAGAAAGGCGTACCTAAGTTATCTGTAAACAACTTCTCACCAACACGGTACTCTGCATCAAGCGTATAATTTGCGGCTAGGTAAGGTCCACTGCCTCGTAATACGCGTGTCGCACTAAATAAACCGCTAACTGACTGAGAAACATCTTCTGCATCCCTTAGATTATAACGATTAAAGGCTAAACCCCCATTAAATGACCATAGTGTGTTGTGAACGTAAGAATGATCAAAACCGATGCGATCACGCGTGGCATCATCTAGAATACCTTCAACAAAATCCCAATTTGGACGTTGGTATTCTGCGTAGACACGAGTCATACCTAGTGAATTTAACCATCGGTAAGAAAGGCCTAAGCCGAATGTATCGTTATTACCGTAAAGCGATCCTTGTATACGCTGACCTTCAATATCTTCATGAGCAATGAAAATTTCACCACGTTGTGCATCTTCATCGAAATCACCAATACGACCATCAATACGACGCACATTCACCGCATCCACATCTACTGTCTGCAAATTAGCGCCAATTTCAAGCTCTTCGTCTACATAAACAAGGCCAGATAGTGTCCAAATCTTTTCATCACTATCACCGATAGACACCCACTCATAATCAACTTTCACATGGCTTTCAGCATCGCGACGGATATTGATATCACGCTGAAGTGCCAAAATATCTTCGTTCGTTGGCACAATATCATTAGCGCGCTCTAGCAAACGTTGCGCATATTTCCAACGCCCCGTAAAGTTCAATGCATTCGCTGTATAACCTAGAAGCGTCGCGTTATTCGGATGCAATTCGGTTAATTCAAGCAACTCATTAGTCACCTCATAATGCTCACCTGATTCCAAACCAATACGAGCATCCAGCATAGCATAACGTACATCAAGCTCTTCTGCGAAGCGGTCTTCCGCCGAGCTCGGAGCCTTGATTGCATTTAAAGCATACCCCGCTGAAAGCGGCTGAATTTCAAGATGGTAACTCGGTTCTGCAACGATCAACACCTCATCGTAACTTTGCCCTACGTAGCTCAACCATGGGAACTGCGCTTTTGAAGCATGGAGCAAAGAGAAATTCGATGGAACCGGACCTTCAAAACGTAGAACCGCTTCATTACCATCCACCTGCACCTGATAGCGAGATACATTCGACGGTGGCAAGTCTAGTGCCTGACCAACATAACCATCTGCAAGAGCTGCTGGGGGTGCTGCAGCAAGAAGCTGTTCAGCAAACTCATAATCTTTCAATTCAATCATATTGCCTGCATAATCCGCTAGTAATAAACGATTGTCAGGGAATTGCTGAATACCAGAGCTGAAATAATCTCGGCCTTGCTGTTCATCACCATAGCCAATCAAGCTTTGTGCAGTTTTGGAAACAGAATCAACATCTGCTTCTGGTACAACCGAAACCGCTTCTAGGGCCTTCGCATAATAAGCATGCGCAGCATCCATGTCGCGATCACGCTTATGTGCTTCTGCAAGATAGAAATAAGCCTCATAATCTTCTTCGTGATAACCTGGGTTTTCTTCACGATACTCAACATACGGCGTTAAATATTCATGCACTTCCGAATAATCCGCACGACTAAATGCAAGAATACCAATCACACGCATCGCTTCCGCATCACCACCTAATGCATCATTCAAACGATAATAAGCATTCAATGCATGATCGTTTAAGTTATACCCACGCGCCGCACGTGCAAATAAGCGTAGTGCTGAAGGGCTAATATCGTCGCGACTTAAAAGCTCATCACCATAAGCGCCTAGCTGGTCAATTTGATTTAAAGCATCAAAATAACGGTCTTGCACTGGCTTTTCATTCACAAGCCCTGGGAAACGACTCACTACAGTTAAGAGGTCATCACGCGTCGAATAGTTCGCTACGTAATTAGCCCATTGCACCTGCGCTACAGGATCAGTTTCACTAGCATAACGCGCACCAAGCCAATCAATCTTATCGATATTCGGACGCGTACCCCATAGGTGAAGCAACTGCTGAACATCAACGCTCTCAGGATGTGCACCATCAGCCATCATCGCGAATAAACTCTCTGCATCATTGCGGAAACCTTTTTCTAACAATTGGAAAGCTATCTGACGACGCGCCCTATCAGATGTATTCGGATTCATCGCCAAACGCATACGGAAGTCACGCGCCTCAGAATGACGACCTAACTTATCCAGATTACCTGCGTAAACTTCAATCCACTGACCGCCATGGTTTTTCGCAAATTCTTCAATAAATGGCAACACCACATCAGGACGCCCAGCATCCAGCAAAGCATAAACCAGCGCTTGCTTTTGCTTAAAGCTTACGCCCGAGCGACGCATTTCTTGCCCTGCAAACTCAACCAATTCAGCACTGTAACGATTACTATTACGCGCGAGTTTTGTTAAAACGAAAAGATAGTTTTCACGATCATCTACACTCAGAGCAGACTTTTCGCGAAAATACGGCAGCACAGACTCGTAACGCCCATTAGCCACATAAGCATCGATCAAGAAGCCTAGATTTTCATCCGTTTGGTAATTCTTAGCAAGCACATCGACCGTATCTAGAGCAATGTCAGACTTACGATAACGCTGAGCCGTAAAATAGATATCACGCAACGCTTCTTCCGATGCATTTGGATTTGATACAAGCCAGTTTTTCACCACATCGGAGTTACCGTCCGCTGCTGCCAAACGTACATACATTTCAGAAACATCAACATCTTGAGGGTCACGCTTATAAATTGGCTCTACTAGCGTACGCGCAACATTGTAATCGCCGAGCTCCATATAGATTCCAGCTGCCTGCAAAACCTGCGGACGAGAAAGCGCATCGCTATTCAACGAACCTAAGAATCCATCAACGCAAGAACGCTTACCACTACGCAAACATACATTTGCCATTTGCAAGCGCTGCGCATCTGTCAATTCGCGTTTATCAACGCCATCCATTAATGTATTCCAATTTGATTTATCGGTTGCCGCTGCGATAGCCGCCTGCAGAACATTATAATTCGCCGACACACCTTCCGATAATTTAGACTCTAGTACAGGCATCAATTTTGATTCAGGACGAACCAAAGCCAATTCAATTAGCGAAATACCATCACTCTCTTGCAAAATTGCAAAATCCAAAGCCTGCAGTCGCGAACGCGCCTGATCATAGTCACCATTTTGCGCTAGAAGGTAAATATACTCACGCTGAAGGCTCACAGGTAACGTCAACTCACCATCCAACCAACGCAACGTTTCATACGCCTCCTTGCGCTCATTGCGAGCCAAGAGGATGTATGCTTTCTCAACCCCCAAAACAGGGTGCTGCGTCAAACCGCTCTCATAAGGCTCAAGAAAACGTTTCGCAATATCAACATCACCTCGATAATGCAGAACATTAACAAGGCGAGCTATTTCTTTAATTTCAGGTTGCTTTTGAGCGTATTGAACCGCAGATGCATAAGCATCCTCCACATGATCTAATTCAAGCTGATAAGTCATCATCACTTCAAGATCATCAAAAAGAAATGCATCCGGATGAACTTGCCATAATTCTTGATACACTAAAATAGCTTCATCTAACTTCTGCTGCGACGACTTCAACCGAGCCAAATTACGATAGTGATTGGGCTGACGCGCTCCTTCAGCTCCCACCAACGCCTCAAGCGCCGGCTCTTGCTTGCTATATTCCTGCGATGCAGCGTACATTTCATTCATCGTACCAAGAGAATCAGAACTCTTCTCAATACGGTTAATTTCTTCAAGGTTTTTCAAATAATCATCTGGACGCTGCGCAAACTGATAAAGCCTACCCAGCTCATGACGAGCCTTAAGATTATCTGGATTTTCTCCGACAAAACGTTGCATCACGTCAATTGCTTTTTCAACATCACCTGACTGCAAGTGCAAGTTAGTTAAAGCGCTAACAACCTCCACCGTTAAATCGCCGGCCTCAAGACGCTGCTCGTAATTTACACGAGCTTGCTGGAACTCTTTATCACGAAACTGCATCAAAGCAATCTCGCGCGCATCAGGAATTAACACGAAGCTCAGCGCAACGCCTAAAATTATAAGTAATAATATGACTAGATATTTTTTCATTTACCATCCATAAGAACCGAAATGCGAACCGGTTTTTTCTTGTTATCTATTATCAAGCGCAGACGATTGTAAACATCTACCTCAATAATCCGCTCTTCGTATATTTCTTCACCATCATGTAGTTGTATTTTAGCTGCAGCAGAGTCAGGCATCTGTAGAAGAATCTCAGATTCACCAAACCCCGACGCGCCAAAACTTAACAAATCTTTACTAAATTGCAAGTCTTTAATTTCCCAGTTACTTTCAATGATATAAGGGGTATCTGTACTTTGATAACCCCCAAGCTTATCCACAGGCTTCAGCCTCAGGATAACATCTTCATACCCTGTATCGAGAGCAACATACAAACTTCCTTGATAATATGACTGACCAATCACCCCTTTCGAATTTTTAAAATCGACAGATTTTAATGTCGCCTGATCAATTCGAACAGTCTTCAGCTTTTCTCTATTTTCAATACTCCAATGGTCATGCCCCAGCTTTCTAAACTTCACTTTAAAGAAACTATCGGCCATTGCAGCATATTCACTCGCAAAGATGGGGTGTAAATTTTGCTTTCGCGCAAACTCTAAATTCTCCTTCACCGCCGTCAGTGCGGCCTCCTTTTCCCCTGAGTAAGTATGGAAATAGAGATTGTAAGGCGCCACACGAACAGGAGATTCTGTATTATTCACCGTAGTTTGCAAATATTTGAAACCGAAAAACCTATCTGTCCAAAGATTAGTATAGGTATTCTCATTACTATTAGAGGAATAGATCTGTCGTTCATCGCCAATCGGCGCTGATAATGGAGCCACCGTCGCATAAGATGGATATTCCGTATCAAAACGAGAGTCACCACCGTTAATATTGCGCAAGCCAGCCTCTCGAGTTTTCCTAATTGCCGCTTCAAATGGAGTCGTATTACCAGACCACTGATATAATTTTACCTTTTTTCCCCCAGAGAGCTCCTCAATATAATCAATTGAACCTTGAATCTCTCTATCCAAATTAAAAGGCTCGCAAGCATAGCTACGCGGAGTTTTATATTTTTTCATCACATCTTCAGGAGAGTTACTCGGATCTCGTATCCCTCGAAGATCTTGATCTGTTGATGGCGCATTAGGCTCATACTGCTCATCCACTTGAACCCTCAACTCCTCTTCCCCCAAAATCATTTCGGATAAGAAAAAACGATTATTAGACTTTTGCGGAAATAATTCCGCATAGGGTGCTTCTTTTTGAGCATCGCCATCAGCATAAAAACCCCAATAGAGTGGATGACTATAAGTATGGCTTCCAGGCTCAATATTGTAGAGTTTCATTGTATTTTCAGCGACAGGAATACTATCAGGAACACCATAACAATCAGGGCGGAGCTCTGAAACAATCAAGCCCAAGGTAAAACCGAAATCATCATAAGGCTTAAACACCTCTTCATAAAGAACCTCAGACGATAAAACTCGTTTGTCTTTATACTTCTCTACTTCCGACAAATTATTCCACCCATCCCCATCAAGATGACTATAGAAAACTCGTTTTCCATAAAGCGTCGTCACATCCGGTTTAGGCAAATATTCATCCTGAAACACCTCTTTTAAGAAAGAAAATGGGTTTAGAAACCATTGACTTAGAACAATCTCTTCCTTTACTTCATTAAATAGCTGAAAAACACTAAACCCTTGCGCTACATACCCACCATTATGATTAGTGACAATCAAATCCGAGCTGGGGTTTGTATATTGGGGAGCCTTTAAACGCAGATGCGATGTTGCATCACCACCTACAGTATTTGTTGCAAGATAAGGACGAATCTCCCCCTCATAATCGCGCTCAAAATTAGTGATTTCAGGCGTCGCCTTCACAATCTTAATACTATGAACAATGTTCACCCAGTCATTACGGTCATGAACTCCAATACGATGCATCAAACGATTCAATTCTTTAATATTTGCATCATCGGCACGGAACTTCTCTGAGACGCCAAGCCCCCCCATGACGAGCAATTTCTTACCCTGATCAATCGCCTTATGCATCCAATTCATCATCGCAGAAGGATCATCAATTGCCGTATCCGTTAAAAACCAAACAACAATCCCACGAACAGAATCATCCAATTCAGGCATCGACTCTCTAACATCATGATATTTAACAATGTAACCAAGATGGTTAAGAGGCATCTCTAAAAATTGATGAATCCGTGTATAGCGAGGATCACCCTCATATTTTCCATCATAGAGACCGATAATATGACGAGGCAACTCCTTACCTACTGAAAAGTCTTTCACTTCCGCAACTGAAGATAGCGGAAGAATCAATAGAACCAAAACACATAAAAAAGAACGCAACATTATTTAGGCTCTCCATATTCTTCCATTAAGTCAATCGTGCTTACATAAGGAACATAACCGCGCTCGCGCTGCTTCATATAAATATTCTTCACCTCCGCTTCATCCGCAATTGGCCAGTAATCCAGGCTGTAGACCTTCAAGTCATTATTTACTTTCTTAGCCCCAGTAATGATAGACACCACCCCTTCCGTGACAGATTCAGGGAAATACTTCGCTTCAGTCGAATTATTCTTAAAATCGACCATAATACTTTCCGCCAAAACCATATCAATAGAGGGAGCCACCTTAGGCAAAACCTGGAACCCTCGATTCACCATAATTTTAATATCTGGATAATGCTGACGAATTGCTCCAATCAAATCAATTGCAGCCTGATCCATCCCTGCATACTTGATTTTATCTTTTTCCCACAAATAAAGCGCACTATCGATAGTATCAAGCATCAGCCCGTCAAAACCTCTATGCAAAATTCCAGGAATTTTCACCTCGATTAAATACTTCACCCACTGACGATTACGCATATCAACGACAAAATGATCCGGCCACTCAGGATTCTCTTCCAAAAGCGCGCCCATTTCTTCGATCGTCGAAAAATCATGGCGATATTTTTCAGCTTCTCCCACGCTCAAATAACCAAGAAGAATCTTTCCGCGATTCTGCAATGGTCGCAAAGGGGGGTGTGCACGACTATCAAACACAATCAAGTCATAATCAATGAATCGGTCCGAAGGCAGCGCCTCACCATAATAGACCACCCACTTCTCAATTTTGTCTTTACCTATCGCATTCGCAGAAACAAAAAACACCGCTGACAGAACAAGCGAGATCGCTAAAATTACAAACTTTTCCATAAAGCCTCCAAGCCATCTTTAAGTGGCACCTGCGCAATAACCCCTAACCTCTGGTTCATGCAAGCCGAATCGCCACATGAATGCTTAATATCACCCTCACGCGCCTCTTTATGCTGAACTTCCGCCTTAATAGACCCCACTTCCGCGAGAGCTTGCGCCAATTGATTCACCGAAATGCTCTGACCTGTACAGGCATTACTCACCAATTGATTCACTTCTCCTGAATGAAGCTTTTCCATCGAGGCATGCAACGTCAGCACAATATCTTCTACATAGATAAAGTCCCGCGTTTGCTCGCCATCGCCAAAAATCGCAATACCCTGCCCCGCCTTCAATCTATCTGCAAAAATTGAAATCACACCTGAATAAGGCGACTTCGGATCTTGGCGTGGACCAAACACATTAAAGAAACGCAAACCTACCGATTTAAGCCGTTTAATATGCGCCCCCACTTGCGCTTGCCACTCACAGGCCAACTTATCCAAACCATAAGGGCTCAGCGGTTTTGTTTCTGCAGTCTCTTTGAGCGGAAGATTTGTATTATCACCATACGCCGCCGCTGATGATGCATAAACGACTGGCACATCGAGCACTGCTGCCTGCTCAAACACTTCCACCGCACCTGATTGATTGATGCGATGAGTCTCCGCCCACTGTTCAACAGAGCGCGTGACAGAAGCAACAGCGGCTAAATGGAATACGCCACCCACCCCCTGCACAGCTTGCTCAACACTCTTAGGGTTAGTGATACACCCTTCAATGAAATGAACTCGCCCATCCAAGTTTTCTCGCTTGCCAGTAGACAGGTCATCCAACACAACCACTTCATGCCCTTTTGCCAAAAGCAAATCACATAAATGAGATCCAATAAAACCAGCACCGCCTGTCACAAGATATTTCATTAAATCAAACCTTCACTTTTAAAACTATAATGGCCATCTACCGCAATAATCAGATGATCGTGCACATTAATAGATACACCAAGTCCAGCCTGCACAATATCTCTCGTCACTTTAATATCCGCTGGCGACGGAGTTGGGTCTCCACTGGGGTGATTATGCATCAGAATAATAGCACTAGCCCCGATCTCCAAAGCTCTCGCAATTACCTCACGCGGATAAACCGGCGCATGATTGACCGTACCACTTTGTTGCTTTTCATCTGCCAGTAACTCATTTTTGCTATTGAGAAAGAGAATATGAAACTCTTCCTTCTTCTTGCCCGCCAATAGGCTACGACAGTAATCCAGCAAACTTGTCCAGTTACTAATTACCGGACCCTTCTCCACTTTCGAACGCAGAAGCACTTGAGCCGAAGCCTCTGCCGCTTTCAAAGCGGCAACAGCCGCTTCACCTATACCTTCAACTGCCTCTAGCGCTTCCGGCGTAGCGCTCAATACCTTACCCGCACTACCAAAGTGCGTAAGCAACCGACGCGCCATCGGCTTCACATCACCTCGTGGATGTGCCGCAAATAACAAAAGTTCGAGCAATTCATAATCTGCAATCGCATCGGCACCTCCAGCAATAAACCTCTGGCGCAACCGCCCGCGATGTCCGCTGCGGTAATCTTCCTGCTTAACTACTGCTTTACCCACCATAAGGAGGAAAATGCTTTCCCGTTGGCGATTCTGTAAAGAGCTCGAAACCATCCGCCGTGACCCCAAGACTATGCTCAAACTGCGCCGATAGCGAGCGATCACGCGTGGTCACCGTCCAGCCATCTTTTGCATTTAGGCGCGTTGCCGCCTTACCCACATTCACCATCGGCTCTACAGTAAAGAACATACCCTCTTTCAACGTTGTTCCCGTACCGGGTTTTCCATAATGCATAATATTCGGCGAAGTGTGAAACTCTTGCCCAATACCATGCCCGCAATAATCGCGCACCACACTATAACCATGACCTTCAACGAAGGTTTGAATCGCATGCCCAATATCGCCTGTCGTCGCCCCTGGTTTCACTTTTTTAATACCCAACATCATCGCCTGATGGGTGATTTCTGTAAGGCGCTTTGCCTTCATATTCGGCTCCCCCGCCCAGTACATACGACTTGTATCACCATGCCAACCATCAACAATCACAGTCACATCAATATTAACCGTATCACCATCTTTGAGCGCACGATCTTCTGGAATACCATGACACACAACATGATTAACCGAAGTACAAATCGATTTTGGAAAGCCTTTATAATTAAGCGGTGCAGGAATCGCCCCCGCATCTATAATCATCTGATGGCATAGATCGTTTAAATGAAGCGTCGTGGGAGAGATGTCGTTCGAGGGCCATTCGTTCT
>CAZZJS010000005.1:196796-214800 GCA_964654855.1 uncultured Rickettsiales bacterium | reverse complement strand
AACTCGCGGCCTCCGCCGTGACAGGGCGGCGCTCTAACCAACTGAGCTACACCCCCGCAACTCTATTATGCTTTTAAGATTTAGCTAGGCTAAACGCAAGCATTTAATCGACTTAAAATGGTGGGTGATGACGGGGTCGAACCGCCGACCTATTCGGTGTAAACGAATTGCTCTACCAGCTGAGCTAATCACCCTTACCATAGAAAGTTGAGTGCGTTGTTTAACCTCTCCATTCGCGCTTGGCAAGTGCTTTTGCACGATAAAATGCAGGTAAAAGAAAAACGGCGCAATCACAAGGATTACGCCGTTTTTTATAAAAAGTATAAGTGCTTAATTATGCAGCTTTTTTACCTTTTTTGTTCACAACTTCTTTCAAAGCCTTACCTGGACGGAATTTAGGCTGGTTAGAAGCAGCGATTTGGATCACTTGACCGTTACGTGGGTTACGGCCAGTTGTTGCTTTACGGTGTACTACAGTAAAAGTACCGAAACCTACTAGGCGTACTTCATCACCAGAAGACATTGCACCTGTGATAGCGTCAAATGTTGCATCAACTGCTTCTGTTGCTTTTGCTTTTGTTAGATCAGCCTGTGAAGCTACTGCTGAGATAAGTTCATTTTTGTTCATGATCACACTCCCTGTTGTTGTGTATTAACTTATTAATTTTAGACTAAGCACCCCTAAAACCCGCTGTGAGCCTAGCGATACCGCCTCTGAAAAGGAACAGAGCATCAAATGAACGCCGTGTAAAGGGTAAAAATCGCTAAAATGGCAGTTTTTCGCCTTTTTTGGGCAAAAAACGGTGGATAAAAGGCGAATATTGCAACTAAAGAGAGAGCTTAACCCTAAAAAATGTCCGACCTTAATAAAACTGAAATATTTCAGGAGTAAGATAGATGTAGTTAAAAATATAAACTCAGGACAAGAACATGCCATATAGATTCAATCGACCGGATTACTTTGATGAAGGACGCGTACCCGCTGCGGCAGCTAATGTAGAGCCTGAATTAAGATCAGCTTATCAAGCAGCAATGACTCGAATTGAGAACGCGCACGGAGATCTCTATGAAGAATATAGAAACCTTCTCGATACGGAAGCAGCAGAAGCCTATAGTGTCATTCAAGCTAAGATGAATGGCATCACGGATCCTTTAGAGCGTCAGGACGCCATCAATAAATCTAAAGAGAGTTTCCGCAATATGGAACCTCACGAGCAAGCTACCGCACTAGAAGAGGTCAGCAATTATCGCATCGCTCCAGGTCATGGAGGAAAATGGTTTACAAGAGAAGGAAGCTTTGAAGATAAGTATGCTGATAGCGGTGACACCTTAAAAAAGTTACACAAAATGGCTACGAAGTTGGAAGAGTATGATCAATCACTCAATACTGAGAAAAACTTATACTATCTAAACCCAAATTCTTACACGAGCCCAGGCGCTCAAGAACAAGGTTACGAAATTACAACGGGTGCTAACTTGAAATCTGATTACAGAAATTCCTTTACCGGCTCTTCTGAGGACAGAGAATATAATGCTCGTTTAAAAGAAAATAACGCACTTCGTAAAGATTTTGCGGATGCTTATAAGCCCCTAACAGCAAAACAAGCAGAGCAACTATTCGCCACTGAGAGTGCAAAGCAATCTCAGCTTGAGACTGAATTAGCGGAAAAAGTTGATCTCTCTCCAGAGGCAGCAATAAAAGAGCAACCTGAAGCCGCTCGAAAGACTGCTGCAAAAGATGAGGTGGCAGCGACAAACGCGCCACAGGCGAAAACTAACGGCTATAATGTCGAATATCACCAAATGCTGGATGAAAAATATGCAGAGATGGCCGGCGTCCCGCTTACAATTGATAAGGGGGATGGGACACCACCCATTCAGCTTGATACATTACAAGCCATCCATTTGCTAGGTGAAGGTGGCTATAAACAACTCCTAAACAACGACCCTAAACAAATCGCTCTAGCGGAGAAATATTCTAAAATGGATATTCCGCCTATTAAAGATGAACAAGGCAACGTACTGGCCACTTACGCGATTAACTATGTCGAACCAACACAAACGATTGAGCAAGATATCGCTCCAAAGCGTGAAGCGATTGCCGTAGCACCGCTTGAAACGCTTAAGGTGGAAGAATTAAAATCGACCGGGCCTACGCCTCAAGAGCAAATGCAAGCAACAAATGATCGTCGAGCTCAAGATACTGTCATCATGGATGAAGCCATGACCTATATGGTGAATAACAATTATAGTGACAACAAGATAAAACGCGCCGAAGAAACGGCAGCTACTCTTGGCGGTGCAAAAGAGTTTAGAGACGCTCTCTACGCTGGCGATGATATAAAATGGGCAAAAAAAGAGGGGAAATCTGATCTTGAAAAGTTAGCAGCCCGTAAAGAGCAAACCGCTCATAATACAAGAGGTGACGTCAACGCACCTGCAGAATTTGCTGCTACACAAACCACCCTCGCCGCTAGTAAAGCTGCGGAAGAAGAGGCTATGGCGGCTCAAACACCGAGTGCAAAACCGATGACCGATGCAGAGTTTCAAAAGCACTATGAGGCTTTACATCAAAACTTTGCAAAGAATAATGTACACGATTTAAGTCAAATCAATACAGAGAAATATGGTGAAGCAGAAATTCACAGCGGTTCAAGTTATGAGACAACGACTGATACATACACAAATAAAATGTACACGGAAAGTGAAGAACAAATTCACCAGACATTTGCTGAGATTCAAAAAGATGAGAGCCTTGATTTCACCGACAATATCATGACGGAAAAAGAGCAAGCAGTACTAACGAAACTACAAAATAATATCAATGATCTCACCCAAGAAGGTCAATCCGCAAAATTAGCTCATGCTGGATTTGGTAGAGAAGACAAATATCAGGATACAATACGGGTTGGCACAGCTACCAAGAATGACCTGCAAGTTATTGCAGATACCTTGAAAGCTTTCGACATTGAAGCTGAACTGGTGGCAGGAGGGTCTGATTTTGTTCCTTCAACCCTCAATATCGTTGAAGGAAAAGCTCAAGCCGTAATGCGTGGCTAAGAGGGTTTGTGCGAAACCTCCTAATGCTTAACCACGCTACCGTCGCTTGAATCATCAGGCATTTTCATGAAATCTTGTTCCATGGCTTCGGTCCACTCGATGGGCTTTAGCTTTTTGGTTAGCGCAATTTTCAACACTTCATCGACGGTTGATACCGGAATAATCTTCAAGCCTTCTTTCACATTGGCCGGAATCTCTTCCAAATCCTTCTCATTTTCTTGAGGGATAATCACCGTTTTAATGCCACCGCGCAGCGCGGCTAGCAGCTTCTCTTTCAATCCACCGATTGGCATCACACGGCCACGCAAGGTCACCTCACCTGTCATTGCCACGGTACGATCCACCGGAATACCCGTGAATACAGAAACAATCGTCGTCGTCATCGCGATACCCGCACTTGGGCCATCTTTTGGCGTAGCACCATCGGGCACGTGAATATGCATGTCTTTACGCTGCATCACACGTGGATCGATACCGAACTCCACCGCACGCGAGCGCACATAACTTAGGGCTGCTTGCGCTGACTCCTGCATCACATCGCCGAGCTTACCAGTAATGCTGACTTTACCTTTACCGCCCACAGCCACCGATTCGATAATGAGCAAATCACCGCCCACTTCCGTATAAGCAAGCCCTGTGGTCATACCCACAAGGTTTTCTTCTTCCGCCTCGCCGTAGCTAAATTTGCGGATACCCGCATAATCTTTCAAATTTTTCGGCGTCACTTCAACCGACTCATACTTACCTTGCAGAATCTCTTTCACCGCTTTACGGGCGAGCTTGGCCAGCATACGTTCCAATCCACGAACACCCGCTTCACGCGTGTAATAGCGAATCACTTCGCGCAATGCCGCTTCGTTGATTGACCATTCTTTACTCTTGAGACCATGCGCTTTAATCTGCTTGGTAATGAGATGCTGCGTCGCGATACCCACCTTCTCGTCTTCGGTATAACCAGACAGACGAATCACCTCCATACGGTCAAGTAAAGGCCGCGGCATGTTCATGCTGTTAGACGTCGCAAAGAACATCACGCTGGAAAGATCATAATCAACCTCTAGATAATGATCGCCAAAATTCGCATTTTGCTCAGGGTCTAACACTTCAAGCAACGCTGCTGCTGGATCACCACGGAAGTCATTGCCCATTTTATCAATCTCATCCAAAAGGAAGAGTGGGTTGGACGATTTCGCCTTCTTCATCGATTGGATAATCTTACCCGGCATTGAACCAATATAGGTACGGCGATGACCGCGGATTTCCGCCTCATCACGCACTCCACCCAGCGAGATTTTTACAAAGTTACGACCTGTCGCCTTCGCAATCGAACGTGCTAATGAGGTTTTACCCACCCCTGGAGGGCCTACTAAACAAAGCACAGGGCCTTTGATTTTCTTCATACGGGTTTGCACCGCTAGATATTCAAGGATACGCTCTTTGACCTTCTCTAGCCCGAAATGATCCGCATCCAATACTGCTTCTGCACGATTAATATCGCGCAAAATACGGCTATTTTTCTTCCATGGAATATCCAACATCCATTCTAGATAATTACGGATAACGCTAGCCTCCGCCGACATTGGACTCATATTTTTGAGCTTCTTTAGCTCCGCAAAGCATTTCTCTTTCGCTTCTTTCGAGAGCTTCAACTTTTCTAGCTTCTCTTCAATCTCGGCGATTTCGCCTTTGCCTTCGCCATCACCATCGCCAAGCTCTTTCTGAATCGCCTTCATTTGCTCATTCAGATAATATTCGCGCTGGGTCTTCTCCATTTGACGCTTCACACGCGAACGGATACGTTTTTCCGTATTCAGTACCGAAATTTCTGATTCCATAAGCGAATAAATTTTCTCTAAACGCTCAGCAATACCAATAATTTCTAGCAACTCCTGCTTTTGCGCAATTTTAATCGCGAGGTGCGAGGCCAACGTATCAGCTAAACGGCTTGGATTATCAATCTGATTCACAGTGCCAAGAATCTCTGACGGAATTTTTTTATTCAATTTGATATATTGCTCAAAATGGCTTTTCGCGGTGCGCGCCATCGCTTCCGCTTCGGACGGATCTTTCATCTCATCATCCAGCTGCTCCGCATCCACTTCGATGAAATCTTCATTCGTCACAAACTGGTTGATCTTCGCACGTGCTGCACCTTCAACCAACACTTTCACCGTTCCATCTGGCAGGCGCAATAGCTGTAATACCGTCGCCAGCGTTCCTACTTCAAACAGATTATCCGGATTTGGATCATCCTCGCCCGCTTCCTTTTGGCTGAGGAGAAGAATCTTCGCTTCTTGGCCAACGACTTGCTCCAGTGCTTTGACTGATTTTTCACGCCCAACGAAGAGCGGCACAATCATGCCAGGAAACACCACAATATCACGAAGAGGAAGAACCGGATAAACCGCCATAGCAGAAGCCTTTTTATTTGTTATTCAATTAATATAGGCCGGAAGCTGGTAATTTCTAGTCTATCTAAAGGAAAACCAACGAAAGCCTTACGATTAACATTCTTTATGACAGAAAAACGTTAAAAATTGATGAGGAAATTTCAGCTATTTTACCTAATAGTAGAAGGTCTGACGAAAATTTGTTTATCGAAGGCGATGCCTATAAAAAAATAGGCGAGCCTGAGAAAACGCATTTGCAGTTGGCCTAAGCTATTAGGAAGCTTTTTTCTTAGCGCCTTTAACGAGCTTCGGCTTGGCCTTACCTTCAACCACTTTCGCATTAATGACGACTTCTTTCACATCTTTAGCCGATGGAATATCATACATTAATTCAAGCAATAGCTCTTCAATAATCGCACGCAAACCACGCGCGCCCGTTTTACGTTCAATCGCTTTTTCTGCAATCGCTTTCAACGCGGTTTTATCAATCGTTAGCTCAACACCTTCCATATCAAACAATTTCTTATATTGCTTGATGAGGGCGTTTTTAGGCTCAGTCAGGATAGTCACAAGCGCATCTACATCGAGATTTTCGAGCGTCGCAATCACTGGCAAACGACCCACAAATTCAGGGATCAAACCATATTTCACGAGATCTTCAGGCTGCAGCTCTTTCAATGCCTCGCCTACTTCAACTTTCTCTTCATTCTTCACATCAGCACCAAAGCCGATTGCCGAGCCTTTACCGCGTTGTGAAATAACCTTCTCAATACCGGCAAAAGCACCACCACAAATGAACAGGATATTTGCCGTATCCACTTGCAAAAACTCTTGCTGCGGATGCTTACGCCCCCCTTGCGGCGGAACAGAGGCAACTGTACCTTCCATAATTTTCAGCAAGGCTTGCTGCACGCCTTCACCCGATACATCACGCGTGATGGATGGGTTGTCAGACTTACGAGAGATCTTATCTACCTCATCAATATAAACGATACCACGCTGCGCACGCTCTACATTATAATCAGCCGCTTGTAGAAGACGCAGGATGATATTTTCTACATCTTCACCCACATAACCCGCTTCGGTAAGCGTTGTTGCATCAGCCATGGTGAATGGAACATCCAGGATGCGCGCCAGCGTTTGCGCGAGAAGTGTTTTACCACAACCGGTCGGGCCCATAATCAAGATATTAGATTTCGCAAGCTCAATATCTGTGCCTTTTTCAGCCGCTTCCATACGCTTATAGTGGTTGTAAACTGCCACTGCGAGAACCTTCTTCGCATCTGCTTGACCAATCACATACTCATCGAGGAATTTACGTAGCTCATCTGGCGTCGCCAAGCTCTCGCTTGAAGATGCTGCAGGCCCGCCTTTATCAGCTGCCTTGATGATATCCATACAAAGCTCAACACACTCATCACAAATGAACACGGTTGGGCCAGCAATAAGCTTGCGCACTTCATGCTCGCTCTTTGCACAGAAAGAACAGTAACGTGTATTTTTCGAATCTTTTCCGCCTTTAGTCATGGCCCAGCCTTTCAAAGCTTACTTTTAATTATGCAACGTCGCCGCGTTTTTCAACGATACCATCTACCAAGCCGAATTCTTTGGCCTTTTCAGCAGACATAAAGTTATCACGCTCCATCGCCTTTTCAATTACCGAAAGCTTCTGCCCTGTATGCTTCACATACACATTGTTCAGACGCTTTTTAAGGTCGAGAATTTCTTTAGTATGAATTTCAATATCCGTCGCTTGACCGCGTGCACCGCCCGAAGGTTGATGAATCATCACACGTGCATTTGGCGTCACATAACGCTTATCACCCGCCGTTAAAAGCAACGAGCCCATTGAGCAAGCTTGCCCCACGCAAAGCGTGTGAATCTCAGGTTTAATATATTGCATCGTATCATAGATAGACATACCTGCAGTCACCACACCACCTGGTGAGTTGATATACATAGAGATAGGCTTATCTGGGTTTTCAGATTCTAAGAATAGAAGCTGCGCCACAATCAGCGAAGCCATATGATCTTCTACCTGCCCCGTTAAAAAGATAATACGCTCACGTAATAGACGAGAGTAAATATCAAAGCTACGCTCACCACGCCCGCTTTGCTCAACTACCATTGGCACTAGGCCACTTGCTTCAGTTTCTTCCAGATGTTGCATAACAACTCCTTATATTTTCATCCTATAGGCTCAAGCTAGCGCCCTAATGTTTAAGAAACCACTAACTTATGCAGATTTTTTCTTAGAGGCTGTTTTTGTTTTCGCCGCGGGTTTCTTTTTCGCCGCAGTTTCTTTTTTATCCGCAGCTTTCTTTTTCGCCGCAGGCTTTTTCTTAGACCCCTCTTCCTCATCATCTTTCAAAAGATCTTCGATAGAAACCTTCTTATCTTTGACCTTCACTTTATCGAGGACGAAATCCACTGCCTTATCTTCAATGATTGGACCACGAAGCTCTTCCATATTTTCAGGATTCTTCTGATAATATTCAAACACCATCTGCTCTTGACCTGGGAATTGACGCGCATGCTCCATAATCGCACCACTTAGCTCTTCTTGAGTCACTTGCAAATCATTTTGGCGACCAATGTCTGAAAGGTAGAGACCTAAACGCACACGACGCTCTGCAATCTCTTCATATTCTTTACGAAGTTCTTTCTCTGGCTTATCGAGAAATGCCTCATCGCCCTCTTTTTTGGCTTGCTCTACGCGAGACCAAATTGCTTCAAACTCTGCATCAATCATGCTTTTAGGCGCATCAAATTTGCAAAGCGGGTCTAGCGCATCAAACAAAGCCTTCTTCAGCTTAGTGCGAGAAACATTGTCATAATCTTTGCTCATTTGGCCACGAATCGCTTCTTTCAGCTTATCGAGGCTTTCCATACCCATCTCTTTAGCAAAAGCATCATCAACTTTCGCTTCTTCTGCGCCCAGCACTTCATGCACTTGCACTTCAAACACGGCATCTTTGCCTTTTAGGTCTTCAGAATGGTACTCATCAGGGAATTTAACATTCACCTTCACATCATCACCGGCTTTCGTGCCAACAAGCTGCTCTTCAAAACCCGGAATAAACTGGCCAGTACCAAGTTCAAGCGTGTGACCTTTCGCTTCGCCACCTTGGAAAGCTTCACCATCAACAAAGCCCTTAAAGTCGATCAGAACCGCATCGCCATTTTTCGCTTTAGTAGAATCTGGCTTTTTATTGTAGCTCTTACGATGCCCTGCAAGACGATCCAAACCTTCCTGAACATCCGACTCAGGTAGCTCATAAGTCAATTTTTCCAGTGCTACTTTTGACAAATCTACCTTCGGCACATCTGGAAGCACTTCATAGGCAATCGTAAATTCAAGGTCTTTACCTTCGTCAAAACTCACCACTTCTACTTTCGGACGCATCGCTGGGCGTTCGTCTTTTTCTTTCAACACTTCGCCCGTTTTTTCTTGAACCGTTTTTTCCAAAACCTCGCCCATGACAGACTTACCATAACGCTGCTTCAATACTTTCGCAGGAATCTTACCCGGGCGAAAACCAGGGATTTTCGCCTGCTGGCCAACCACTAACAATTGCTCATCTACTTTCGCTTCAATATCTTTAGCTGTGATTGTCACAGAATATTCGCGCTCGAGTTTTTTGTTTTTCAGTTCTTTAACTTGCATGGGTTTGCCCTTTCTGGCGGTATTTTCAAAATGTTGTACAGAGATAGTGGATGTCAGGAAGGTGTCAACTGCTGAATCGTGCTTTTTAGCCGATTAATGTATCTTTTGCTGCATTCAGCTTACCCGCCAGATAATCATTCCCACCTTGATCTGGATGGAGTTTCAACATCAGCTTCTTGTAAGCCGATTTCACTTCAGCTTCAGAGGCATTCACCTCCACACCTAAAATTAGAGCGGCCTCATCACGCGTCATTGCATTGCCAGAAGCCGCTGGAACCTGCCCTTTAGCTCGCGCCTTACCACCACCTACCATCCATGCCTGAATTGCCGGCAAAAACGCATAAAGCACCCGCGCGCCAAACACACGCGAAGCAAGCAACAACGTCACAATCATGCCGCCGCCCAAGATCCACCGCGCCAGCGAGCTTCCCTTATTGGAACCCACCACCAAACGATGAACCACAAAAACGAGGACAACCCCAACAATCAGCGCAATAATCGGCATGTATTACATATGGGGCATAACAGGCACTTGCACAAGAGGCACGAACCCTTCATATAGTAAACAGTGCGCGCCCTTAGCTCAGCTGGATAGAGCAACTGCCTTCTAAGCCGTAGGTCGCAGGTTCGAATCCTGCAGGGCGCGCCATTTTGTACGTACCCCCTTCACTTCACACTCGCATCCTAACGACACATTCTTCTCTCCCCATAGATAAGCTGTGGTATTGGATACTAGCAACAAGCTCCTCTAAACCATCTATCAAGCGCCTAGCCCATATATCACCTGACTCAGCTCCTCGCTTAGCCAACATCACTTGTAAAACTTCAATATGCTTCTGCACCGCTATATGACGCCTTGCACTACCGAAGATGAATGACACAGTTAAAAATTGAAAAAGGTTTTCCGCTACTTCTTCAATGTGGTCATACCCAAATGTTCCGGCATGAGATTTCAACTTCAACAATCGACGCTGCATCTGACTAACTGCTTTAGGATTCTCTTCCTTTGTCAGCTTGTGAAGTAACTTACTCAATACCTGCATATCTTCGGCTATCCACTGCAATGACTCACCCTTCATCGAATCAATGACCTTTTGGGCTTCTGCCAAGGCTTCAGGTACTATCACCTCGCGTAAACTCTTCGGTAATTGCATTTTACGCCTTAATGCCTCACCGGACATTATTTTTACTGGTGAATTATAGCGACGCTTTATTTTAGACGACAAACCATGTTCAAGTGGCAGCACCTTACGACGCTCCTCATGTTGCTTCAGGTAGCCTTCTTGTCGCGCACCACGCCTACGATCCGGCCCCACATACTCATCAGATATAATAAACTCCCTTGGAAAATCGATAACATGCTCCATTCTTTTGTAAAGAGAACGAACCGTATAAGGCTTTGCAAGAAATTCAGTCACTCCACAATCACGAGCGTATTTTACCGCTTCTTCAGTACTATTTTCTGAAAGCAAAATTGTAGGAACTAGAGCAATTCTTGTAAGCTCGCTACGACGAATTTCTTGAACCAACCGCACTCCATCCAGCGGGTGGGTATTCCACTCGGTTAATAAAATATCGATTTCCTTTTCCTGAAAAGCTGCAAGCGCTTCAGAGCTTTTACGAACAGCGGTAATATTCACAAAGCCCATTTTAAATAAAATATCCTTAAGAAGGATAAGCATATAGCGGTCTCCATCTACAATTAAGACATGTGCGTTTTTAAGTTTCTTTCTAGTGTGCATTCTTTTATTTCCGATTTTACGTTTCAAAGGACGCCCTTACTGCCCAACAAGTCTTAATTTTTAGTTTACAAAATCGCAAAGTTATCCACAATTAACCGGAAATCTGTGGATAATCGGAGAATACACAAGAAAAACCACTTCATAATCATTATTCACAAATAATTTATGTTAATTATAATTCAATTTCACGAACTATCCAACGCTCCTTAGATGCAAAAAACTAAAGTTACAAAAGAGGAATATATATTTTACATATATATATTGTTATTTATTAAAATTTTACATAAACGTACAATTTTAAAAGAAATTCAGGAAATTTCTCAAAATCAGAATCAAATCTCATAAGGAGATTAAGCAATAGGTCGCAGGTTCGAATCCTCATAAAACCTTAATATATGAATTTAGTAAGGCCATAGTAAGGTTTGTGTTTAAAATAGGGCTATAACGCAATAAAACAGTTTTACTGATATTCTCAGCAATCAACTGATTTTATATGACAAAATAAAACTCCCCTATAAGGGAATAAAACTGATAACCTTAAACTTCTAAGCCGTAGGTCGCAGGTTCGAATCCTGCAGGGCGCGCCATTTTAAAATCAGCTGTTTATTGAGCTTAGATTCAAGCATGCAAACTAATATGATGCAGTTTTCTAAGGTGACTAAAAATACAAGATAAACTTCCACAGTTTATACCCAAAAAAGTAGTTGGCATTGATAGGTAGTGTTGATATAGAAGCTTCTCATCGCTGCAAAGCATGACGTGTTCCCCGGTAGCTCAGTGGTAGAGCAAACGACTGTTAATCGTTCGGTCGCTGGTTCGAATCCGGCCCGGGGAGCCATTCTTTACAAACTGCCAAATCAGCAAACAGGTCAAATGGCTTTCGCAAGGTATAGCGCAGCTTTGAGCCTTCTAATTCCAAGTTCGAAAACATATATCCGATAAGTTGACGTTTTTCGTCCGTTTTCGAACGGTCAAAAAGCTCTGCTATGTTAGAAGTTAAGCCTAGCAAGCTACTGAGTGCAATTTTGAATTGTTCATTACCAGTATGATGGCGCTCTAATTGTTCGTTAATTTCCACCCGCCTATTTAAGAGTTGAGTCTCCTTTCTGTCATAGGCATCCTTAGTAATACTCTTGTCCATAAGCAGCTCTAAAATCTGGTCTTGTTTTTTTGCAAGCTGTTGGCTCTCTTTATGGAGCGCCTTGATAGTTTGATGGTGAAAGTCTTTTTCTGAATCATGCAGCGTTCTAAGGTGCGATAGGATTGCTTCTAATGACTGCTCAGGTATCTGAATCGACTCAAACACATTCCTAACCTGTTCAAGCGCTACTGATTCAGGGATAAACAGTTTCTTCGATTTATCATCAGGATTGCGGCATATCAGATAAACGTGCTTTTTCTTTTTGAGGTCGCATGAAACAGTTCTGCCTGATGCTGCACATTTTAACATCCCTCGAAACAAAAACTCATGTTTTGTATTCGTGACAACCTGAGCGTTCTTTCGCCCTGTACGAATATCTTCACATTGGTCGAATAGCTCTTTTGTAATGATAGGGTCGTAAATATGCGGATACAGCTCACCTTTTACGCGCATAACACCATAATAGAATGGATTGCGAAGAATATCACTGAATGTTTGAGGGCTAACAGGATTACCCTTTTTGGTGGTAAGTCCCCATTCTTTTGCATGACGTATCAAATCAGCTTGTGAGTAGGCCTTGCTTGCATAGTCAGCAAACAGCCTTTTAATCAAGAAAGCACGCTCTGGGTCAGGGATAATGGTTTTCTGCCCTGTCAGCTCATCATCAATGTTGAGATACCCTAGCGGTGCTGCTCCGCTCCATTCGCCTTTGTTGACCTTGTGCTTAATGCTTCTTTTTACATTATCGGATAGCTGGTCAGTATATGATTGCGCCATAACAACCCCCATATTCCACATTAGCTTCTGGGTGCTGCTTGATTCTTTTGTTAGGACGTTAGCTTCTTTCACAAAATGAAGCTCCACAATGTCTTTGCTCAACAGTTCATTTAAGAGTGGTGTTTCAGTAAAACTGCGCTGCAATCTATCAACCGTATCGACAACTAACGCCAGCTTCTCACCATACCCTTTAATAAAGTCAATCATTGCCGTGAAATCAGGTCTATCACCTTTTGTGGATGACTCAATAACCGTAAACTTCTCAACGATTTTCAGGCTATTACGTCCTGCATATAATTCTAAATTCCGAATTTGAGCATCAAGAGAATGGCCTTCTTCTTGTTCTTTGCTTGATACGCGAGCGAGAATTACAGCTTTCATGACATTTACTTCCTTCAATATTATTCGAATAATATATTGTAAGTTCGAACAAACGTCAAAAGCGAAGATGCATTATAATATTTATTTTATGTTCCAGTAGCTTGCATGACCTTAACAAAACTTAAACACTTTGCATCTATAATTAAATATACAGAAATCACTTAGAGGCCCCAAATGGACGAAATTATTATCACGATGCACCTAGAAGGTGGTCCAAACGCAGGTACACAGGCAAGTTACCAGTATAACCCTATTGAAGATAAGTTTAACTCTATCGGTAGTCGTGGCAATGCGCAGATTCCAGAAGGAGCCACCGAAATAATGATGTTGGCTGATGGCAAGGGCGGTTATTCAGCGCTGCAAGGCAGTGAGCATCTCGGAACTCTTAAAAGTGATTTAGGTGGAAGAGATGCCCTGATGGAGCATCTAAACACATTGGAAGGCAACACAAATGAGTTTGGGGAGCAACTAAAAGCCGAGGAGCTTGCCTTTGATAGATTAGATAAAACTGTCGTCACGATGCACCTAGAAGGTGGTCCAAACGCAGGTACACAGGAAAGCTATCAGTATAACCCTATTGAAGATAAGTTTAACTCTATCGGTAGTCGCGGGAATGCGCAGATTCCAGAAGGAGCTACTGAAATCATGATGTTGGCTGATGGCAAGGGCGGTTATTCAGCGCTGCAAGGCAGTGAGCATCTCGGAACTCTTAAAAGTGATTTAGGTGGAAGAGATGCCCTGATGGAGCATCTAAACACATTGGAAGGCAACACAAATGAGTTTGGGGAGCAACTAAAAGCCGAGGAGCTTGCCTTTGATAGATTAGATAAAACTGTCGTCACGATGCACCTAGAAGGTGGTCCAAACGCAGGTACACAGGAAAGCTATCAGTATAACCCTATTGAAGATAAGTTTAACTCTATCGGTAGTCGCGGGAATGCGCAGATTCCAGAAGGAGCTACTGAAATCATGATGCTTGCCGATGGTAAAGGTGGTTACTCAGCACTTAAAGGCAACGAGCATCTTGGAACTCTTAAAAGTGATTTAGGTGGAAGAGATGCACTCGTAGCTCATCTTAACACGCTAGAAAGCAACGTGAATGATTTCGGTGAACAGCTTAAAGCAGAAGACAAGTCACTGAATAATATTGACACTAAGCTGGATAGTATTAAGTCACAGTTTGAGCAGTTCATGGAAAATCCCAATGGTGCAACAATAGATAGTTCGCAAATCAAACAACAACGAGAGGGCGGCAGAGGTCATTAATCGAAAGATTTTAGCTTTTTAATTGTTACTTCAAATTTAGTCCTACGAGGTCTTCACGAATGAGTGGAGTAAATTCGATAATTTGCTGTCGTATTGCGCTTAATACTGTGAAGCGAGGGCAAATTGTTTCTTCGTCACTCAGTTTTTTTGCATCGCGCTTTAATCGATACCATTGATGGTTTTTCAATCCCAACGCCAACCTCGCGCCTCTAACGCCTAATGCTTGGCAGCAATGGATGAAAGCCATAAGTTGCATGACAGTGCCAATGCGCTTTCGAGGAAAAGTTTTCTTAATGGCATATATAAGGCGTTCAGTATCCTTAGTGTTAATGTTCAGCAGGTATAGACCTTTGGTGATAATTTCCCAAAAATGCAGTAGAACCGAGCGCGCAATATCGGGGCTAAATAGTGTCGCCAAGGTGTTATCATGTGATATGTTCAGGGTGTTCATTAGGCTTTTGAGTTTGCGCGTTGCCAATCGAATTTCAAGGCGTAGAACTTCGGGTTTCTTAATCCCTTCAAATAATGAAGGCATATCGCCATAATCATTTTCTATGCTGCGCTTTTCGCCAAATTTTGATGCTTGCTCTAAATCCTTCACTTTATCATACAGGGCTATTTCATAACCGTTAGAATGATATTTTGTCATTTGACCTGCATTTCTGAAATCAGTTTTGGTCAAATCAAGTTGCTGCGAAAGGTCTAGCTTTTCGAGCGCCTGAATCAGAAGGTGGCTTGGTGTAGTGCGTTCAAGCAGAATGTTTTTGCTGTAATGAATAGCGTTTATCTTGGCGCTTAGAATTGCTTCACGGCTAGTTCTTATACCCATGTTATCTAGGCGGATTAAGAGCTGGGTAACGATTTCATCCAAGTCATCCCATCCGTTTAATTCTTCGAAGTTATTACCGAATAGTAGCTTTGGCGCAGAAAATTCGACTTTAAGCCAGATACCTTGCCCCGCATTTTGATAGGGTCGCTTCATAAGCGTTAATCGCGGATGATAGCCCAGCCTCTTATTAGCATTGCTTGGGTTGTAGGTTGCCTTAAAAAAGCCGCCGTTATTGCTGTATAATGGGTTGCGAATTGTATTGGCATGGGGGCTAAAACATTCGGGTTTGGTAATATGAAACGCTTTATCAGCAATCGATAGGGCTATTGTATCCAACATGGTTGTTTGCTTTCTTCATTACATCATTCAATTTGTTCATTACTGCTTTCTCAATCACCGCGCCTGCATCCCGATTGATGGGGTGAAACACATTGCTTTTATGAAGGCCTGATTGTTTGGTCGGATAGGTCAGTCGAAATCCACCGCTTAATTTTTCGTGAATAGCAATGCTGCCAACAAAAATATCATCATTGATGACAAGGGAGGCAAAAGCGACGAGGCCGTTATGCGGTTTAACAGGGACGATATTTACTTCACTAATTTTCATTACGTTTCTTTCTTTGCTTAGTTGCAACAACCTGTTCGCGCTCATTCACTTTGATGAGTAGCGACATAAAACTTGTGAGATTTTGAAATGCGTCAGACATCTCGCTCAAAGCGAGAGGTGCAGCGGTAATATCCGATAAGCTGGTTGCAAATATTTCGAGGTCTGACATGAGCTAACAGTAGCTCTTAGCATTGGATTAACTAAGAAGATGGCGGTCAGAAACAGCGCCTTTCAAGTCAGAAATATCGTCAGTATAAAGTCAAAAATTGGTCGGAAATGAATTTCTGACTTTTAAGCATCATTTCCTGACGCTAGCTTAAAGAAAGGGCTGACCTTTTCGAGAATAGTACTGCGACCGACTTCTTTGCCCCATGCCTTCATGCACCATTCCTGCATTTCAGCTACAAATGCTTCTTGCTTGTCTGGTATATTAGCGGCTTTCAATCTGGCCGCGACTTCAACATAAAATTCTTGCCATGCAAGCGACTTGCGCCCGCGCTTGGCTCTAATTTTGGCATTGGCAGGAGCGGCCTCATCAATAACATGCTGACCAGCTATTACACTCACTTGTTTTATTTCATCGGGTTCAGGTTCAGGGAAGCATTGTAATAAATCATCGACCTTAACCAAAATATGGCAGTAATGATGTGACTTATCTTTTAGGGTGGAATTATCCCAATCTATATTGCTGAGTGACCAAACTTCTTTGGAAATAGGCTCGTGCTTATTATCCGTCCAATATGACCAATTATCATCAGATTCATCTTCGGGAATAACGCGCCCCATTGCGAATATTTTCCCTTCTCTAAGCGCCACAAACAATTTTGACTTGTATAGCTCAATATAGCTATCATATAGCTTTTCCCATGCGGCCTGTTTTTTTTGATGTTCCTCAGCAGATTTTAATTTTTTTTCTAACTCACTTTTTTCTTTATCAGAATGCTCGTATTTGAGCATTTTTCTTAAAAAATCAGAGTCATTAGGGTGAGTAAATATATCTTCATCACTTATAAGCTCTTCCCAATCAGGGTTTTTAGGTAAGCCGACTCTTTCAGCTTCATCACTGCTGATGAATTTAGACTCATAAGAAGGCAGTTCAGCTTCATAATTTTCCTGCCAGCTATCGTCTAATCTAACGTCAATAGCTTTTTCACCGTACATCTTCTTTGGATATTGAGTGAAACCAGTCCATTTTAATGCCTCAAACAAAAAGCAGTATTCAGCTATTTCAGTTTCTTCAAATATTTTCTTCATTACATTTCTCTGGGCGTTAAAGTGTTGCGTTACAAAATATCAGAAAATGATTTGTGTCGCTAGTAGTGCCCAAGAATGAATCCTAAATACGGATTCGATAAGCTATCGCCCTTTGCCGAAAGAATTCGACCGATCAGCTTGTTTCGCCAGAATAGCACTCCCTGGTTTTTCAGCTAATTTCTCTTTTACTTGCTCGTATAACATATCCACTTTCTGCCCCACACCTTTTAAGCCTTTACCAATATATTCCTGAGAGTGATTTAGATGATTTGAGAGACTGCTTGCTCCAAAATGTTCAACCAAAGCGGTTACCTTTTTCTCCCTTTTGAGCAATGCTGCTAAATCTTTGCCAAGATTAGCTCCAGAACCATTGAGAATCGAAGCAATATTGGTGACAGTAAAACCATGTTCGGTCTTTAAGCTGCTAAAGCCAGCAAGCGTTTTTGCTTGAGTTAGTGCTGTAATTGCCTCTGCTGCTTTTACTCCAGAACCACTAAGAATCGAAGCAATATTGGTGGCAGTAAAACCATGTTTGGTCTTTAAGCTGCTAAAGCCAGCAAGCGTTGCCGGTTGAGTTAGTGCTGTAATTGCCTCTGCTGCTTTGGCTCCAGAGCCACTGAGAATGGAAGCAATATTGGTGGCAGTAAAATCATGTTCGGTCTTTAAGCTGCTAAAGCCAGTAAGCGTATCCGGTTGAGTCAGTGCCGTAATTGCCTCTGCTGCTTTGGCTCCAGAGCCATTGAGAATCGAAGCAATATTGGTGACAGTAAAACCATGTTCGGTCTTTAAGCTGTTAAAGCCAGTAAGCGTTGCCGGTTGAGTCAGCGCCGTAATTGCCTCTGCTGCTTTGGCTCCAGAACCGTGGAGAATGGAAGCGATATTGGTGGCAG
>CAZZJS010000005.1:0-196696 GCA_964654855.1 uncultured Rickettsiales bacterium | reverse complement strand
TAAAACCATGTTCGGTCTTTAAGCTGCTAAAGCCAGTAAGCGTTGCCGGTTGAGTCAGTGCTGTAATTGCCTCTGCTGCTTTGGCTCCAGAACCGTGGAGAATCGAAGCAATATTGGTGGCAGTAAAACCATGTTCGGTCTTTAAGCTGCTAAAGCCAGTAAGCGTTGCCGGTTGAGTTAGTGCTGTAATTGCCTCTGCTGCTTTGGCTCCAGAACCATTGAGAATCGAAGCAATATTGGTGGCAGTAAAATCATGTTCGGTCTTTAAGCTGTTAAAGCCAGTAAGCGTTGCCGGTTGAGTCAGCGCCGTAATTGCCTCTGCTGCTTTGGCTCCAGAGCCACTGAGAATGGAAGCAATATTGGTAGCAGTAAAATCATGTTCGGTCTTTAAGCTGCTAAAGCCAGTAAGCGTTTTTGCTTGAGTCAGTGCTGTAATTGCCTCTGCTGCTTTGGCTCCAGAGCGACTGAGAATCGCAGCAATATTAGTAGCGGTAAAACCATATTGTTCTTTGATAGCGCTAATACCGCTAATATTCTCTTCTAGCAGAATCGCCTGCGCAATGGTCTTACCAAGTTTGGTTTGTCTTTTATTGAGACCTGCCTCAAGAATATCCTTACTTACATAAGAAGCATTATTGCTTGTCGAAGAAACATTCTTCCACTTAAAACCTAGCATCGCTAGCTGCGGTGCAACATCACTAAGTTCCGGATAATTCGCATAATGGCCAACCATACCCAGAAGAATAGATTATAAGAATTAAGATTTAATAAATATTAAACCTAATTATAAAATCAATTTTTTAGAAATTACTGCATGACAGACCATCAAATCATCGTAATAATCGGTTCGTAACTTCTCAAGTATGCGGAGCCACTGTATTTTCCAAAGAATTTTAATGTCATCCATAAAACTCCAATTCCGTATTACCACATGAGCGAGTGAGATTGCGGAAGAAACCAGGACTAGATTCAATTTCGAATAAGTGCCGTTTTAACTTTTTAGTAATAGTTGTTGTGTATAGTATTTAGGATATGGATAGTCCAAAGCATATACAGGGTTTTACTCTTCTCGAATTAAGTATAGTGCTCGTCATTATTGGCTTAATTATTGGCGGTATAACGGCTGGACAAGAGCTAATACGCAGTGCGGAACTTAATTCTGTAGTAAGTGATGTAAGTAAGTATAAAGTGGCAATTAATACCTTTAAGCTAAAATACAACGCTCTGCCAGGTGATATGGGTAATGCTTCAAGCTATTGGCCAACCTGTGACGCAACTCCAAGTAATTGTGATGGTGATCAAAACGGGGTAGTCGATGAGCCCGAGCAACGCCGTTTTTGGCAGCATTTAGGGTTAGCTGAAGTAATTGCAGGCAATTACACAGGAGTGTTTAATGGCTCTGGGAATTTGGAGGTTGGTGTTAACATCCCTGAGGGAAGAATTTCAGGTACAGGTTACCAACCAAATCAGGGCGATATGATGCAATTTCCAGCAAACTCAGCCTGCACAGCTTTTGAAGGCATAGGAGTGTCCAAAAATATACTTCGTATAACTTATGGAAGACCTGAAGCGGGTTGCGGCCGGCCGGGTAATTTAGCGGGAGGTGCCTTAAGTCCACCAGAAGCTAGTATAATCGATTCGAAGTATGATGATGGCATACCTGGAAGTGGAAAAATAATCGCTGGAATGGCGCAAGTTGTCGCATGTTATAGCTTTCCCGCGCGCACTGAGTATACTTTGCAAAATACGGATAAAGTTTGCATGCTAGTCTTTGATGTATATTAGATTTAAAAATAACAAAGGCACTTGGCGTAAACTTGTTATATAATTGAATTATTATCCATTCTGTAATCGCTGTAACTTGAAACCTTAGAAGAAAATCTGAGTGTCAAATCAAAGCCTGTTTCTGTAGAGTTTGTGATTCTATCAATTGGGAGGCTGGAAGGTAGAATTCAACTATTTCCATCATACCTTACGTAGTAAATCTCTTAGGAATTAGTGCGTGACAGGCCATTAAATCATCGCAATAATCAGTTCGTAATACATCAACTATGCTGAGCCACTGTATTTTCCAAAGAATTTCAATATCATCCATAAAACTCCAATTCCGTATTACCACATGAGCGAATGAGATTGCGGAGGAAACTAGGACTAGATTCAATTTCGAATAAGTGCCGTTTTAACTTTTTAGTAATAGTTGTTGTGTATAGTATTTAGGATATGGATATGGATATGGATATGGATATGGATAGCCTGAGCTTTGACCAAAGCGCACGACAAGGCTTTACACTGCTGGAACTTTCGATTGTACTTGTCATTATCGGTCTCATCATTGGCGGTATAACGGCTGGACAAGAGTTGATACGCAGTGCGGAACTTAATTCGGTTATTACTGAAACACAAAAGCTTACCGTATCCGTCAATACCTTTAAGTTAAAATATAACGCGTTACCGGGTGATATGGATAATGCAACTGCTTATTGGGGAACTGATAGTTCTGGATGCCCAGTGAGCACAGCAGGGGATGGCACCTGTAATGGGAATGGTGATGGAATAATTCGGTATCCTAATGCCTCTGCACATGAAGCTTTTTTAGTTTGGGAACACCTGAGGCTTTCAGGTATCATACCGGGTGGTTATACTGGCATTCCTGCTCCTGATTATGCACCAGGCATAAACGTGTTTGCCAGTTCGATTGATAATGGTGGTATTGCACTGGTAACAAATACTGCGCTACCTACTACGGATAATGATAAACTCTATTTCATTATTGGCGCCGCTGGTTACAGCGAACTATTTGGAGCTTTATTAACTCCAGCTGACACCTATACTCTTGACCAAAAAGTTGATGACGGATTGCCTGATAGTGGTGGCTTTCTTGGTCACACTTCGCCAGCCGAAAGTGATAACTGCACTAACTCTGGAGCTTATGTTTTAAGTGAAGAAGATATACTATGTATCGCATCATTTCTGTATCAGTAATGTCTCCTTCATCGAGTAAAATAGCTCTCTAAGCTAACCCGTATTGTTGATGAGTACATTAAGCGCTTGATGCTTTCCTGTAATGGATTTTGTTAAGGCTTGTGTCGCTTTGAAGTCAGGCATGCGACATAGCTTTCTACGGTTCCTAATATAGGCAGGCTTACCAGAAGGATAGAGGCCATCTAAACTAGCTATCTGGAACAACTCCAATAATTATTTTATCGCCGATGCTGAGTCTGGCGAACATTTCCGTTATCCAATACTCCTTTATGTGTATTGGATGGACCTTTGTTACCTAAAGAAAGCGGCGTATGGTCATGTTTCCAGTAATTGGCACGTGCCAATCTGCTAAAAAATGAACCAGCGGGATCCGTCTGCTCTCTAACGTTAAAGTCATTCATTAATGCAGCACTGACGACTAACATATGTAGATGTTGTTCTGGTTCTTTGGATTCAGCTAATAGCTGCGCCCAAGGAAACATTTCTTGCATTTTTTCATCATATTTTAGAGCGTCCTTAGGAAACTTATCCCAGTCTATTGCTACAATAGGGTCCAAGGTTGTTCCTGTTAGAATACAGAAGTCTTTTGATTGCCTTATAAATCGCCTCAAGCTCTGACCTTGGAGATAGAGCTCTTTAGTCGCCAAGTTATCAAAAGCTTTTATGAATTTTTCGTATCCGTAAGTTGCAAGTGCAACAGAATCAGCAAAACGCTCATCTCTTTGTAATTCACTAAAAAGCAAGCTATCTCGACCAAAGAACTCGCGTGCACTAATACCTTTAGCTTTTTCATTCAAGTACCAATATTCATGACCTTCTTCATGAGCTAAGAATATTTTCAAATCTTCTTCTGACAAAAATTTTGCGAAATTCTGAGTCATGACAACATTAAAATCGACTGAGTCTGGTTTTGAAGGGTCGTAGCGTCTTACAGCATAGAGATCCCCCATATCATTTTTTCTCTGATCAGTAATGGTCATCAAAGGTGCCTTTGGCAACCCCATATCTTGTCTTACTTCGTTATATAAGAATTGCAATTCTTGACTTGGGTGGAGTTCAAACTTTTCATGATCTGGGATAGAATCAACCTTAGAAGCACTTTGAGCAACTATTCCTTTTGAGCTAGCCATGTAGAGGCTGGCCGCTAATATCATTTTCAGAAATACCTTTTTCATGAAACCTACTATAAAACAAAATAGTTAAGATATGTTTACGATAAATACGGTAGATGGTTCCAAGTATTGTATGAAAATTGTATTATGGTTTATTAGGCGCAGTCATATCAACTCTCTTATCTCTGCCGCTTTTCCAAGTTCCCCTAAAGTATCGTCGCTCTTTAATCATCTCAGCGTTGTATGCAGCAAATTTATTCGGAATTGCGGCATAAGAACTTATCAAATCATCATAATAATCCGTTCGTAATACATCAACTATGCTGAGCCATTTTCTAATCTCATCCAAATCCATTACCAAATTTTAATTCGACTTTGATTGACGAGATAAAGTCAGTCGTTATATTGGCCTAGCCTAAAAGGGCTGAAACCAAGAGAGAGCCAATGGAAAACGTGAAAAAGACACCTCTATATGATGCCCATATTACCATGGAAGGTAAGATGGTTGAATTTGCTGGCTATGCGATGCCGGTACAGTACCCAATGGGATTAGCCAAAGAGCATCTTTGGGTTCGCGAAAATGCAGGCATGTTTGATGTGTCACACATGGGACAAGCCCTCCTTGAAGGTGAAGGTGCTGCCGAGTTTTTAAGTTTCATCACCCCTTCTCCTTTTCTAAAAACACCCCACGGCAACGCGAAATATACCGTTCTTCCTAACGATAAAGGTGGCGTAATTGACGACCTCATCATCACTCGTTTAAGCGAAGATAAGTTTTTCATCGTGTTTAATGCTTCTCGTAAAGAGATTGATGCAACATGGATGCAAAAACATATGCCCGATACGCTTAAGCTAACCATGTTGCCATCACGCGCGCTTATCGCTGTGCAAGGCCCTAAAGCTGAAGCGATTTTATCAGCGCATATTAAAGAGACGATTGCAGATCAGGACTATATGACGATCCGAACCGTTCACTTAAATGATGGCACAGAAATCTTCATCAGCCGTTTGGGCTATACGGGTGAAGATGGATTTGAAATCAGCATTGAAGGCGATAAAGCCGCCGACTTCTGGAACGCTGTTGCCGCTCATGAAGATGCTGCACCTGCTGGCCTCGGCGCACGCGACACGCTTCGCTTGGAGATGGGCTACCCGCTTTACGGTCATGATTTGGATGAAGATACCTCGCCGATTCAATCAAGCCTCGGCTGGGTGGTCAGCAAAAAGAATACAGAATTTATGGGCGCAGAACGTATTCTAGCGGATCGTGAAAACGGCCCTGCGACCAAACGCGTTGGCATTAAGTTGCTAGATCGCGGCGTTGCACGCGAAAACACACCTATCGTGAATGAAGCAGGTGAATCTATCGGCACACTCACCAGCGGCGGCTTCTCGCCAACGTTAAATGCGGCGATTGGTCAGGGCTATCTGCCCACCGCCTACGCGGATGAAGGCAGTAAGGTTTTCGTCGAAGTGCGTGGCAAAAAATTGGCAGCGGAAGTGACAGGACTCACTTTTGTTCCGGCAAAAACCAAAACAAAAACACAGAAAAAAGCAGCTTAAATCTAGGGAGAGCAACTTATGTCAGACCATAATATTCCAGGTGATCTTAAATATACCAAAGACCATGAGTGGGTTCGTGTTGATGCTGATATCGTAACGATTGGTATCGATGATTACGCACAGCAAGCACTGGGTGAACTTGTTTTTGTTGAACTACCAGATGTTGGCGCAAGCTTTAACGTGGGCGATGATATGGCCGTGGTAGAATCTTTTAAAACAGCCAGCGATGTGTTCGCGCCGATCAGTGGCGAAGTGATGGGCGTAAATGAAGCGCTAAATGACTCTCCACAAACAGTGAATGATTCACCTTATGACGATGGGTGGTTGGTAAAACTTAAAGTCGCCAATGCAGGCGAGTTAGAAGCACTACTAGATGCCGAAGCTTACGGTGCACAGCTAGAAGATTAAATAACCTAAGAACAGAATAGGGAAACCGATGCGTTTTTTACCCCATACTGCTGAAGAACGGCAAGAAATGTTGAAATCAATCGGCGCAAAAGGCGTTGATGATTTATTCCATCACGTGGCGGAAGAAAGCCGCCTGAACGTGACGATGGACTTGCCCGATACTCAACCGGAACATCTGGTTGAGAGCGACATCACCAAAATGGTGGCAAAAAACAAGCCGGCCAATGATAACCCCTTCTTCCTTGGTGCAGGGTGCTATTATCACCACGTGCCTGCGACGGTAGATCACATGATTCAACGTTCGGAATTTCTCACGGCTTATACACCGTATCAGCCAGAAATTTCGCAAGGCACGCTCGGCGTTATTTTCGAATTCCAAAGCATGCTCTGCGCGCTTACAGGGCAAGAAGTGGCCAATGCTTCTATGTATGATGGTGCGACTTCTGTAGCCGAAGCAGCGCTGATGGCACGTCGTATCACCAAGCGTGATAATGTGCATATCGCCACCCCGCTCCACCCCGATTACCGCGATACACTCAACATGTATATGGATACGATGGGTGGTGATGTCAGCGATGCACCGCTCGATGAAAACTCCGCTTGCATGATTGTGCAAACGCCAGACTTTAACGGCACCATCCACTCGCTTGCAGAATATCGCAAGCAGTGTGACGCAGTCGGCGCAAAGCTGATCGTTGCCATTACTGAAATCGTTTCTCTCGGCCTTATCGAGGCACCTAAGGAAGCAGATATCGTCGCTGGTGAAGGCCAAAGTATCGGCGTTCCTATGCAATATGGTGGCCCGCATGTCGGCTTCTTCGCCTGCTCCATGAAAGATGTTCGCCAAATGCCCGGACGCCTTTGTGGTGTGACAACAGATGCGGAAGGTCAACGTAGTTTTGTCCTCACGCTAAACACGCGCGAGCAACATATTCGCCGTGCGAAAGCGACCTCGAATATCTGTACAAATGTTGGCCTCTGCGCCACTGCCTTTACGGTTCATATGAGTTTGCTGGGTGAAGTCGGATTCAAACAGCTCTCATTGCTTAACCATGAAGCGGCTTGCACTTTAGCTGATAAGCTAGAAACCGTTGGCGTGAAGATTGAGAATGAAAGTTTCTTCAACGAATTTGTAGCTGTGCTTCCTGCCGATGCCGCTAAAATCTCGGATGCGCTTTACGATAAAGGCATTACTCCGGGCTTGGCGCTGGATGGAAATCGTATGCTCTTTGCCGCAACGGAAATGACGACGGAAGCCGATATGGACGCCCTCATCACCGCGCTGAAAGAGGTGCTATAATGACTGCTGCATTAAAGAAAGAATCGAACGTGACTGCATTTGCCAAACAAGACCCTCTCGTAGACCGTAGCCACGGCCTCAATTTTGAAGAACCACTACTCATCGAACGTAGCCGCGAAGGCCGTTGCGGAGTGGATCTACCCACACCGAAAGGCACGAAACTACGCACCGGCCAAGCCGCTCGTAGCGAAATCGGCCTCCCACAAGTGAGCGAGCCACAAGCAGTGCGTCACTTTGTGCGCTACTCTCAGCAGAATTTCAGCATTGATTCAGGCTTCTATCCGCTCGGCTCATGCACGATGAAACATAACCCTCGCTTGAATGAAAAAATGGCACGCCTACCCGGCCTCGCCAACTTGCATCCTTTGCAAGATGAGCGCACGACGCAAGGCGCATTGGAACTGATGTATACGCTCCAACATTGGCTTGCTGAACTCACTGGCCTACCGGGTGTATCGCTCTGCCCTGCTGCAGGTGCACAAGGCGAAATGGCAGGGATGATGGTCATCCGTAAAGCGCTAGAGATGCGCGGCGAAGACCGTAAAACTGTTCTTGTTCCCGATGCAGCGCATGGCACCAACCCTGCCACAGCCGCCATGTGTGGATTCAAAATCGTCACCCTTCCTTCCACAGATGAAGGCTTTGTCGATATGGAAGCATTTGAAGCAGCACTCAACGATGACGTCGCTGGCTTCATGCTGACCAACCCAAATACCTGCGGGTTATTCGATCCGAACGTGAAGGAGATTGCAGATAAGCTCCACGCAGCGGGTGGCTACTTCTATTGCGACGGTGCGAATTTCAACGCCATTGCAGGCCGTGTTCGTCCTGCTGATTTCGGCGTGGATGTCATGCATATCAACCTGCATAAAACTTTCTCGACTCCGCATGGTGGCGGCGGCCCGGGTAGTGGCCCAATTGTAACGACAGAAGAACTAAAACCTTACCTGCCCGTACCACGTGTACTCAAGCAAGGTGATACTTACACGCTTGAAATGGAAGCGGAACATAGCATGGGCCGTATGAAAGGATTCCACGGCCATATGGGCATGTTCGTGCGTGCTCTTTCTTACATGATGGCGCACGGTAAAGACGGTATCCGCCAAGCATCAGAAGATGCAGTGCTGAACGCCAATTACGTACGTGCCGAATTACAAGATCACTATCACGTTCCGTTTAACGGCATGTGCATGCATGAGTGCTTACTGTCAGATAAAGTTCAAAAAGCCAATGGCGTTACCACGATGGATATCGCCAAGACACTGATTGAACATGGTATGCACCCGATGACGGTCTTCTTCCCGCTCGTGGTACAAGGTGCGATGCTGATTGAGCCAACGGAAAGCGAAACCAAAGAAACAATTGATCGCTTCATCGCCATCATGAAAATGATCGCAGAAGAGACCAAAGCCGGCAATGGCGAACAGTTTACAGAAAATCCAAAATCAACGCCACGTCGTCGTTTGGATGAAGCCCAAGCTGCTCGTAAGCCAATCCTTTCTTGGCAGATGATGGAATAAAGAGTGATTGGGGAGTAATCCCCCTATAATCTCAGAAAACTAGAAGAATTTACAGCGCGAATGAGAAACCTCTTATTCGCACTAATTTTTATTGAAACATTCGACGTCTTTTACGTCCGCCTTGAGGATAGTCATATTCTCTTTTTTGTGAAGCTTCGTTAGCTTTCTCCTTCACCCAATCGCTCGGAGAAAACTCTTCTTTCTTCTGCTCTTGTGGTTTTGTCGGAACTGGCTTGGGAAGAGTTCGCGAAGTTGGCAAATCCAACTGCATATCACGCTCAACCGGTGCACCGTTATGTATTTGATGACGCGGATTGGTTTCATAATCGAACCGAAGACGATCACGCTTATTGCGACGATTATTATTCCAAGGCAAGTCTACAGTGGGTTGTGCAGCACCTGCATTTGGACGCCATGGCAACCCCTCACCTGTGGCGGTATAAATATCCCCGATCATCGCGTCTCCATCAAAATACTGGAAATGCTGCGGGATGGTCATCACCGGTTTACCCTTATGCGCTGCCTTCATCACATCACGCCACATGCGCGCTGGCATGGAGCCACCCGTGATTTTCTTTGTTGGGCTATTATCATCATTGCCGACCCAAGCGCCCGTCACATATTGTGGTGTATAGCCAATAAACCAAGCATCACGAGAGTTCTGACTCGTTCCAGTTTTACCTGCAGCGGGGCGGCCAAAATTCGCGCGACGACCCGTACCAAACGAAATCGTATCGCTCATTAAATCATTCATCATACGAGTGATATTACCGCGCAGAGCGACACCCTCTTCTTGCTTTTCACCTGTACGTTCATAAACCACTTCATTATCTTTCTGGCGCACAATCTTACGAATCGCATAAGGCTTCATCTTACGGCCATCATTTGCTAGATGCGCATAAGCCCCCACCATCTCAAGCATAGTAATTTCACTTGTACCTAGAGAAAGCGAAAGGTTAGGCTCCAACGGCTCAGTAATTCCAAGGCGCTTCGCCATCTTGATAACCGAACCAACCCCCACCTGCTTAGTAAGCTTTACCGCTACCGTATTGACCGAACGGAAGAAAGCTTCGCGCAAACGCAAGTCACCTAAATAGCGACCATTATAGTTCTTCGGCGACCAATTACCATATTTGACAGGACGATCTACCACCCAGCTATTAGGGCTTATCCCACTTTCCAACGCCGCAAGATATACGAATAACTTAAACGCCGAACCTGGTTGACGTTTTGCCTGCGTCACGCGGTTAAATTGACTCTTTACATAGTTCGCACCACCTACCATCGCCTTGACGGCACCATCTGGCGTCATGGTAAGAATTGTAGCTTGTGTAGCGTCTTTTTCTTTACCTTCTTTTTCGATGTAACGAGCCACGGTCTCTTCTGCTGCCAGCTGTAAACTTGGATCAAGCGTTGTATAAACTTCTAAATCACCATCAACCTGACCTAAATGCTGCGGAATTAAATCAACTACCCAGTCAGCAAAATAACGTCCACCATTAGCCTCTTCGGGCTTAAAGTTGATGGTTTGCTCAAACAAGCCAATCGCTTCCGATGCTGCACGATCATTGAGCAACTCAGCATCCTTCATATTGAGGATAACCTGCTTGGTACGCTTGAAGGAAAGCTCTTTATCACGCGTTGGGGCGTAACGTGATGGCGCTTTCAACAACCCCACCAACAAAGCTGATTCTTGTAAAGTTAGCTCCGAAGCAGATTTATCAAAATAATGATAGGCCGCCGCATCAATTCCGTAATTTCCCGCACCGAGATACACACGGTTCAGGTAAATCTCGATAATCTTTTCTTTGCTAAAATGCCCTTCAATCCAGAAGCTTAACATCACTTCTTGAATTTTTCGCTTTAAAGTACGCTCAGGCGTAAGGAAGGTATTTTTAGCCAATTGTTGGGTGATAGTACTACCGCCCTGCACCACACCACCAGCAGAAATGTTACGCACCATAGCACGCATAATGCCCCATGGATCAACCCCGCTATGCTCAAAGAACCGGCGATCTTCGGTCGCTAAAAGCGCATCTTTCACATGCTTGGGAATCTCATCATAGGCTACATATTTACCCACTACATGACCATAACTTCCGATCATATTTTTCGCCGTATCATAAACGCGTATGCCAGGGGGCTTATCGTAACTTTCTAATTTATCAAGATCAGGTAATTCACTCGCCAACCATACAAGTACCAACAACCCTAAAATGACCATCGTTAAGCCAAATGACCCTAACCATGTCCAGATTTTGCGCGAGAATAGAAAACCTTTGCCGCCTGTATTATCGCGCTTTGCCGCCTGTTTTCGCTTACTCGACGTGCGATGCTTACGCGCCGTACTACTGCGCGTTGTTCTAACCGGTTTACGGCGGGAAGGAGTCTTTTTCTTTACCACATCTCGCAATTAGCGGAGTTTTTCAACATAAACAAGTATTTATCACTTCTTTCCAACTTATACTTCTCAAGTTAAAATTTTGGCTTATGATAAGCCTATGCTTGACGAATCAGAGTTTCATGAAGTGACAGAGACCTTTCTTGAAAGGCTAGCTGAAGAAATTGAATTAAAAGATGAGGAAATGCTCATCGATGTTGACCTAAACCAAGGCATACTCACCCTAGAGCTCGATTCCGGCCAGCAATATGTGATCAGCAAGCATCTGCCTTCACTGCAAGTATGGCTCTCTTCACCCATGAGCGGTGGTTTACATTATGATTATAATGAAGAAGGCAAAAGCTGGGAACTAGCCAAAGATGGCAGTCGGCTTGATGAATTGCTGACAGAAGAACTCTACCAGCTGACGAGTGTGGCTTTTGATTTTATTGGAGTATAATCAATCCTTTACCTATATGACAATTGCGTGAAAATCCGCCTCGTCAGATTGCTCTCTCTCTACGATTTTGGTATATTTAACATTCCTTCTTACCAATCCAATCGCGATTTGTGATGTATTTCATTTTCGCTTCGGCGATTTGGTTACAGCATAAACGCTCTATTGAATTGGTTTAAAAGAAGTTTTTTCAACAACTTTAAAAACCTTATCACGATGAAGAATCTAAAAAAGTCTAAAGACTTCAGAAACGTAAGTTCAATTGTAATTTCTTTCCGAACCAACAAAACCACAATTGTGGAAGTTGGCGAAGAGAAAGTAACCGTTACAGTTACTGATCATGAGAAAAAGAAAAAAAAGAAGAAGAATTCGTAAGAATTCAATTTCTTTTGCACAAGCCGTCAATGCACCTGTAAGGTCTTTGACGGCTTTTTATTATTTAATCTCCTGCAAAGCCTCTTAAACCAATTTCATCTAACTCAGCATTTTCTTTGCGAGTAGCGTTGGCGTCTTCTTCCTCATCGTGTTTTTCTTTAGCAATTTCCATTTGCTTCAACTCAGCAAAGGCAGCAGTAATCGCATCACGCTGAAGCCCTATCAGCTTATTCAGTCCTTTTTTATCCTTAGCTACAGCCTCTTGCTTTTTCTCATTCCCTTTAGCGAATTCTCCAAAATAACGTGCCATTTCTGGCTGAGCGGCCGCTAAGTTCGCTTCATGCTTTAGTTCATCCTTTAACGCTTTCTCATCCGTATTGAGGCGATCCATCTCTTCTTCTAGCTGAACTAATACACGACGTTTTTCATCTAGCTCACGCTGCTTCAGGTCAATCAATGTGGTCAGAGACTTCATTCATTCCCACTTTGCTGCATCAAAATACTCGCCAATTTATCGTATCCTTCCTGCAAGCTACTATGCTCATCTATCGCTTGGCGTAGGAAGTCTTCAAAAAGCGGATGATAGAAGATGGCTTGATCCACGTCCTTATTGCTGCCTTGCTTATAAGCTCCTAGGCGAATCATTTCCGCCATATCATCATAGGTGGTCATCAGAGCACGCGCTTGGGTTAATAGATCGTTTTCATCCTGCGTATTACAATGAGGCAAAGCACGCGAAACCGAATGCAGGATATTAATCGCAGGGAAACGCCCACGCTGCGCGATTTTACGATCCAGCATGATATGCCCATCTAAAATTCCACGCACCGCATCAGAGATCGGCTCATTCGTATCATCTCCTTCTACCAGAACGGAAAAGAGCGCCGTGATAGCTCCTTTCCCAGGTTCACCTGGCCCTGCGCGCTCTAACAGCTTGGGTAATTCGGTAAACACAGTTGGCGTGTAACCTTTACTGGTTGGCGGTTCACCAGCAGATAATCCAATTTCACGCTGTGCCATGGCAAAGCGGGTCACACTATCCATCATGCAGAGCACCTCTTTGCCCTGATCACGGAAATACTCGGCAATCGCCATAGTCACATAAGCAGATTGACGACGCTTTAAGGCTGAATCCGCCGAAGTCGCCACAACCACGACCGAGCGTTTCATTCCTTCTTCGCCCAGATTATCTTCAATAAACTCCTGAACCTCACGACCGCGCTCACCGATCAGGCCAATCACATTCACATCGGCGCTAGAATATTTCGCAATCATCGACATCATAATAGATTTACCTACGCCCGAACCGGCAAAGATACCCATACGTTGTCCACGGCACATCGGAAGAAAGGTGTTAATCGCACGAATACCAAGATCAACCTTGCCTTGCACGCGTTCACGACGGTTGGCCTGAGGCGGACTGGCTTTGAGCAAATAAGCATCTTGGCCTTGGGCTAACGGCCCTTTATCATCCGCAGGCTGCCCCATTGCATCAACCACGCGGCCTAGCCATTTCTCATTCGGATAAATGCTAGAATTTGCCCCTAACACTCTAACGGTAGAGCCTAAACGAACACCGTCAGCGGAAGAAAAAGGCATTAAGAGAGCGTTTTCTTGCTCGAACCCGACTACTTCACAAATAATCGGATCATGCGGCGCACGTTGCACAATTTCGCATCGATCACCAATAGAAAGGAAAGAAGTAACCCCGCTACATTGCAGTAAAAGTCCACGCACAGCAGTGACTTTTCCACGATACTCTGTTGTAGGAACCCGTTCTATTTCCGCTATAACTCCGTCAGCCATAGTTTAATTGTGGGGTGAATTCGCTACAACGCAAGTAATATAGTCCCAAAATATTAATAAATGATGACTTAAACCACTTTAGGATTGTAAAAAGTTAACGAATATGGTTAACTATTTGGGTATTAACTAGTTTATAAAGGGGTATACAATGCGCGTATTGCTCGTTGAAGACGATCCATCCACCGCGAAAGCGATTGAACTCTCATTAGCTTCCGAAGGTATTATTTGTGATACTACTGAACTTGGCGAAGAAGGCCTAGAGATCGGTAAAATCTACGATTATGACATCATCATCCTTGATTTGATGCTTCCAGATATTGACGGTTACGAAGTGCTACGTCGCTTCCGTGCTGCAAAAGTTGCTACGCCAATTTTGATTCTTTCTGGTCTTTCTGGCCCAGGACAGAAAATTAAAGGCCTTGGCTATGGCGCAGATGATTACCTCACTAAGCCATTCAATAAAGGCGAACTTATTGCCCGTATTCAGGCAATTGTACGTCGTTCGAAAGGCCATTCTGAATCTATCATCCGCACAGGTAAGCTGGCGGTTAACCTTGATACTCGTACTGTGGAAGTGGATGAAAAGCCACTACACCTTACCAGTAAAGAATATGGCATTGTAGAACTTCTCTCTTTGCGTAAAGGTTCAACACTCACAAAAGAAATGTTCCTCAACCACCTTTATGGCGGCATTGATGAGCCTGAGCTGAAGATTATTGACGTATTCGTTTGTAAACTTCGTAAGAAATTACAAACTGCTTCTGGTGGCGATAACTATATCGAAACTGTTTGGGGCCGTGGCTATGTGCTAAAAGAACCTGAAGGTTCAGCAGCAACTGCGACATCAAAAGAAGAAGAAACAGCTTAATCTAGCTCGTTTTCAAACAAATAAAAAAAGCCGGGGAGAAATCCTCGGCTTTTTTCGTTTGCGATATTTTGATGTATTACGCGGATTCAGCTACTACTTCCTTCACTGCAAGCAGCTCAAAGCTATCTTCAGTAGCGCTAGCCGTAATATCTGCCCCCAGTTCCTGTGCTAATTTTACCGTATAGTAAAGCTGAACCGTTGCTGGTTGAATATCAGCAATTCCAACGCTACCAGCCATCACTTGCTGATGCTCTTGATCCCACTTAACGGCCAAACCACTCGCTGATACAGATACAATCTTACGTGAACCTTCTTGCTGAATACGAATAGACACAATCCCACCACGAATGAGGGTAGAAGATACGATAATTGACATATTCTGTAGCAAGCGTGCCATTTTACGGCTGACGGAAACATCAATTGCATCGGTCAAATTATCAGGCCAATCGAGCGAAACTTTGGTACCAGCAAAGAATTGAGCAATGAGCTGCTTTGTCTCAGAAAGCACCGCTTCACCAGGGTTATTCAACCGACCATAAGCTGAACGGTAGAATTGCAACCGATTCACCGCTTGTTCTGCACTTTGACTAATCAGCTCAACCGCTTGCCCTTGCATGCTAAAGTCTTCATCCGCCAAGAACTCTGCCCCGTTTGAGAGCGCCCCTATAGGCCCCGTCAAATCGTGACAAAGGCGAGTACATAACATTTCAGCTAAACGAGAGTCGTGATTGGTCATAATTTTTTCCCTTATTTAAGTTTACTCTAACGTGAGATGGTTACTGAATTCTTAACAAGAACTGATTTATTTAATTCCATCTTCTTTAATATCTTCCGAAACGTGAAGTTTCTTATAATGAGATATGAAAGTAAGAAAAATAGAATAGATTTTTAAGATATTTCTTAGTATAAATATTCCATGGCAGAAACACTCTTAAAAGATAGACTCAAGGAAACGATCCGTAAAAAAGGATGGAATACGGCGGAATTGGCCAAACAGTCTGACGTGCGCGCGTCTTTCATTTATGATATTTTAAACGGAAAATCGACCAATCCAAACACTGCCAAAATGGTACGCATCAGCCATGTATTGGGTGTAGACCTCTCTACTTTATTGGGATTAGAAAATGGCACAGCCCCGCAACAAGAGAAATCTGACTATGTGATGGTGACACGCATGCTTACCACCGTGACGAATGAAGGCGGCACTATGATTGTTGAAGAGCAGGAAAGCGAACCTTATTATTTCCGCAAAAGTTGGGTAAAAGAGCGTTTAAACGCTAAACCCGAAGATCTACGCATGATTTTTGTCGAAGGCGACAATATGGAGCCTACCTTATGCAAAGGCGATATGATCTTGGTTGATATTACTAAGAAGACCCCCTCTCCTCCTGGTATTTTTGTGATGTTTGATGGCATGGGGCTTGTGGCTAAACGGTTGGAGTTTTTACCTCACTCTACCCCACCTTCGATACGTATTTTATCGGATAATCCGCAATATCACCCGCATGAACGAACGGTAGAAGAAACCGATATTACTGGCCGTGTCGTTTGGTTTGCTCGCGAAATTTAGGCTTAGGCTTAAGCCACTTTAATATCCAAATCATGCAGCTTGCGATAAAGCGTCGAGCGCCCAATACCGAGCTTGCGTGCCACTTCAGAAATACGCCCCTCGTAAAAATTCAAAGCGAAATTAATCATATCCGCTTCCAAATCTCGCAATCGGCGCACTTCGCCACTTTGGTTGGTAAGCGGCATACGGCGCGAACGCATCATCGTATCTTACATACCATTCACGCTAAACTCCGGCACAAAAGAAGGCGGCATATAAGGCAAAATATGCTCTACATCGATGACCGAATCTTCCGATAAAATCACCGCACGAAAAATCACCCTTTCCAGCTCAAGCACATTCCCTGGCCAATCATAGGACTGCAATAACTGAACCGCTTGATCGGTAATTTCATGCACATTGGGATTTTCATGCAGCGCAAAGCGCTCCGTAAAATGACGCGCCAAAGCGGCAATATCCTCTTTTGATTCCCGCAAAGGCGATAGAGTCACTAGCTCGCCAGATAAATGATCCATCAAGTCTCGTATCAATATACCTGACTTACGTAGCTCTGACAGTTCTAGCCCGCTGCCCGCCAGCAAACGGATTCCCTTCTTTCCTCTATTTTCGCGCAAGGGACTGCGCTCTGCAGATAATTTAATCACCTTCATTAGATGGATTTGTACCGCTGTTGGAAGCGTATGTAGCTCATCTAGAAAGAGAGTGCCACCAAGCGCCCCTGCTACCTTTCCAGAAAGCGAAATAGGCTGGTTCGAAGCTTCCTTCGCTCCAAACAGCACCGACCATATCTGTGCTTCAGCCAAAGAGTTACAACAGACCGACACAAAAGGCTGCTCTTTACGCAAGCTTTTCAGATGAATCGCTCGCGCTAACGCCTCCTTACCTAAACCTACCTCACCACATAGTAACAAAGGCTTATCGGAGCCGGAATTTTGATTCGTTAAGCGTTTCAGCCATATATTATCTGCAGGAAAAAATTTAAATCACCACCCATCGCTTGCTCTCGTCGCAAACGTGATACTTCTGACGCAAGACGGTGCTGCTTAATGGCATTATCAATGCCCACTTGTAACCGTTTATGAGAAACTGGACGCGACATAAAATCCATCGCACCCGCTTCTAATGCCCGTGCTGCTTGCTTCATATCGCCATAATTGGTCATCGCAATAACAGGAAGGTAAGGAAAACGTAACCGTAACTGAATGAGTGAATTAGACACATCAGCGAGGTCAGGTGCTACATCCATCAATATAACTTCCGGCATGGGATCATGCTGCTCATATAAAGACTCAATAACCTGAGAGCCGTTCGAAACTGATACTACCTTATACCCAAGTCGGTTTTCCAAGACATCTGCCAGTAGCGTACGTGACTCAACCTCAGAATCTGAAACCATAATCGTTGCATTAAACATCTATACGCCCTTAAGTTGTTACTAGATTATCAATACACCTATAGGTTTATATATACAATTAATTTCTCGTTATAAGTGCTATACTTCACCTTATTCGTGCTATAGGTGTGTACGTATCCATCTCTGTTCAAAAGCAATAATACTGATGAAATAATCGAATCCCCCCATTGACAGCGCAGCCTTTCTGTATATATTGCCCGCCTGAGATTTATTGGAGACGACTATGTTCGCAGTATTTAAAACCGGTGGAAAACAGTATCGCGCAAAAGCGGGCGACACCGTAAAAGTAGAAAAGCTAGAAGGCGAAGCGGGTGCTAAAGTAAGCTTTGACGACATTATCGCTGCTGGCGGTAAAGTGGTTGGCCTTGACAAAGCAAAAGTAGAAGCTGAAATTCTAGAGCAAGATAAAGATAAAAAAGTGATCGTTTTCAAAAAGAAACGTCGTCACAATTACCGTCGTAAAATTGGCCATCGCCAGCTCTTCACAAAGCTACGCATCCTTTCAGTAACGGACGCAGATGGCAAAACGGATAAAGTTGAACCTGCAAAGAAGCCTGCAGCTAAGAAAGCAGCTGCTCCTGCGAAAGCGAAAAAGGCCGCTTCGGCTAAAACAGCTGAAAAGAAAACAGCGGCTAAAAAGTCCACTACAAAGAAACCTGCAGCAAAGAAACCTGCAGCGAAAAAAGAGGAGAAGTAACTCATGGCTCACAAGAAAGCTGGTGGTAGTTCCAATAACGGTCGCGATTCAGAAGGTCGCCGCCTCGGTGTAAAAAAATACGGTGGCGAGCATGTTATCCCTGGTAACATCATTATTCGTCAACGCGGTACTAAGGTTTACCCAGGTGCTAATGTTGGTATGGGTAAAGACCACACCCTCTTCGCATTGACAGAAGGTCAAATCAAATTCGCGAAGAAAGCCAAAGGCCGCATGTACGTATCGGTTGAAAGCGCTGCTGCTTAATTAAGCCCGCGACTTTACGAAATATGAAACCCTGCCTTGACGGCGGGGTTTTTTTATGATGCAATCTCAGTGCAATCCCAGCCGCAAGAATCTTCAGGGAATAGGAACTTTTCAGGTACAAAGCTTTTCGGGTCTTCTAACGCATTGGAACGAATCACCATCACGCCCTCCACCGCTTCAGGGCGGGCGAACATTTGCGTACTGCATTTTGGACAAAAAGATAAAGTGATCGGCTTGCCGCTGCCGCCCGGATAATTGTAAGAACTTACATCACCTTCAACGGAAACACTGTCTTCTGGCACACCAAAGCCGAGCAACCGTCCGCCACTTACTAGTTTTTGGCACGTATCGCAATGGCAGGAGAATTTAAACAATGCTTCTTTCGCAAATGAAACTTTCACATCGCCGCAATGGCATTTTCCTGTTTCCAATTCGCTCACCACTCTCTCCTATTTCTGAATAATCGTCGGTTGTTCAAATTCTACAGATAATTCTGGGTAATCTTTCACAGAATGTAAACCACGACTCTCTTTACGCATCAAGGCAGAATCCACCACCATGCTTGCTACTTGTACTAAATTACGCAACTCGCAGAGTTCTACCGTCACCGCATGAGCATCATATAACGCCTCAACTTTAGCCGATAACTCTAATAGATGCTGTGCCGTTTGCTGCAACACCTCAACACGGCGAACAATGCCAACTTGTTTCCACATTAGCTCCCGCAACGCTTGGCGAAACTGTTCCACTCGTTTAGCATCTACATTTTCACGCCCAGCACGAATCACCTTCTCTGGCTCGACACGCTTCGTCGCTTGATTAAACTCCTCTAACGAAGCCTCCACCGCATGCGTGCTAAATACCAAAGCCTCTAGCAACGAATTACTGGCCAAACGATTCGCACCATGCAAGCCCGTATAGGTCACTTCGCCACATGCAAGCAATGCTGTTAAGCTGGTGCGCGCCTGCTTACCCGTCACCACTCCACCACATTGATAATGCGCGGCAGGCACCACCGGAATCGGCTGCTTCATCATATCAACGCCATATTTCAAACAGGTCTCAGCGATATTAGGGAAGTGAGATTTAATCTCTGTTTTCGCTAGATAAGTTGCATCTAAATACACACATTCATCACCGCGAGTCTTGAGCTGCTCATCAATACCGCGAGCGACAATATCGCGCGGAGCCAAATCGCCCAGCGGGTGATAACCCTGCATGAACCGCTCGCCATCCTTATTGATGAGAAACGCCCCTGCCCCGCGCACCGCTTCTGAAATGAGAAACACACTTTTGCCCTCATGATAAAGACTCGTCGGATGAAACTGTACAAATTCCATATTGGCAATCTTCGCACCTGCGCGCCATGCCATTGCCGTACCATCACCTGTGGCGACTGCCGGATTGGTCGTATGCTGAAATAAACGACCCGAACCACCTGAACCAAGCAGCGTCGTCACCGCGGTAAGATTAAATAGCTCATCTGCTTTCGTATCCAACACTAAAGCCCCGTTACAGCGCCCATTTTCCACCAATAAATCCACGCAATAATGATGCTCCAACAGCGTGATATTCTCGCTGGCGGCCATTTCTTTGAGCAGTACACGCTCAATCTCACGTCCCGTCATATCTGCATGGTGGATAATGCGATGTGCCGAATGGCCGCCCTCACGCCCCAGATGCATCTCGCCATCTTTACGGCTAAAACGCGCCCCCATCTCAATCAACTCGTGGATACAATCAGGACCCTCACGCACCACTTGATCGACCACCGCTCGGTCACAAATACCTGCACCGGCGCTGAGCGTATCTTCAATATGGCTCTCAAAGCTATCCAACGGAGACATCACCGCGGCAATACCGCCTTGCGCATAGTTCGTGTTCGATTCTGCCTTATTCTTTTTAGTGATCACCGTCACCCGCCCATACTCGGCCATGCGCAACGCATACCACAAGCCCGCAATCCCAGAACCAATAACGAGGAAATCAGTTTTCATTAACTGGGCATACAGGAAAAAAAACCGAACGTCATTTCGAATCCTCCATCTATCACCCTGAATTTGTTTCAGAGTCTATCCGGAAAGGTAGCCGCGCGGTAAGCGCATGACCATTTAACGGTTTGGACAAATCACTTATTTATTTTTCCACGGGCTTTTGCCAGTAGCCGCTGCTTCTGCCGTTTCAACTTTCACCTGATTAAAAACGGACATCGCTTGCGCCACCATAGAGCCTGCATCATTCGCATTAGCAGGCATCAGAATCGTATTTGATTCTTTCGCGAGCTGACCAAAGGCCGACACATATTGCTCAGCTACTTTAAGGGCTACCGCATCTGTTCCGCCTTTCTCAGTAATCGAATGGGCAACCACGCGGATCCCTTCAGCGGTCGCAATGGCAACTTCTTTAATTGCTTCCGCCTCACCTTGTGCGCGGTTGATTTGATCAATTTTCGCAGCCTCTGATTCTAATACTACTTCTTGCTTTTGCGCTTCCGCGATATTGATTTGCGATTGCTTTTGACCTTCAGAGTCCAAAATCTCCGCACGTTTCTGACGTTCTGCCGCTACTTGCAATTCCATCGCCTGCAACACGCTATGTGGCGGTGTGATGTTACGAATTTCGTAACGCATACATTGGATACCCCAGGTTTGCGCCGCCTCGTTAATTGCATTTACGATATTGGCGTTAAGTACTTCACGCTCTTCAAAACATTGATCCAACGTAAGCTTACCAATTTCCGAACGCATGGTCGTTTGCGCGAGCTGCGTTACCGCATAAATTGGGTTTGAAACGCCATAACTCGCCGCTTTCGCATCGGTAATACGAGTGTAGATCACGCCATCCATAATGAGCGTCACATTATCGCGCGTAATGGCCGATTGTTCCTGCACATCATTCGCATATTCTTTGAGAGAATGTTTGTAAGCGACCCGCTCCACAAACGGGATAAGAATATTCAAACCCGCCGTTAGGTTACGGTCAAATTTACCCAATTTTTCAACAATCCAGGCCTCTTGCTGGGGAACGATTTTCACGCCTTTCCATACGATGAGCACCACGCCAAAGGCGAAGGTTAGGCTTAATACACTTCCAAATTCTAACATGATATTTATTCCTCATTTACGGGCGCTACAATCAGCACCGTTCCTTTTACGGCTTGAATAAGCACGGTTTCACCTTCAGCTTGCGCTGTCGCCCCATCGGCTAATTTAGCTTTCATGGTCGTACCAGACCAACGCACTTTGCCACTTTTATTGGGATGTAAACCGCCTTTTAATACGGTCACTTCATCGCCAACCATATTGGCAAACCCTTCAACACCTGCATGTTTTTGCACCTTCATACGCTGCATTGGCACCCAAAGCAGCACCGCCCAAGCAACGGTTACCGCAAAGAACCATGCGGTTTGTGTCCATACCGTTTCTGCCCAGCCTAAATGCGCAAAAATCGCGGTGATAATGGCTGCCAAACCGGCAAATAAGAAACCTATTCCTGAAACTCCAAACGCTTCGAGCGCTAAAAGCAATGCTCCCAATGCCAACCAAAGATAGGGCGCATTGGCTAAAGTCATAATCGTGTCCATGTCACGCATTATGAGACCCTCAACTAATTTAGCAACTGATTATGAAAAAGTTGAAACTTCCGGGATGACAAAACCCTACAGCATGCTTACATATCAATTATGCTAGCCCAAATCCCCAGAGCGCTCACCAAAGCGACAGAACATACAGTCATCACGCATGATGGGATTGAGCATGCGGGCTATCTCTCTTTCATGGGGTTACTATCGCTCTTTCCTTTCATCGTATTCATTGTCGCCCTTGCTGGTTTCTTTGGCGAAGGTGATTTAGGTCGCGCCTTTATCACCATGCTGCGCGACACTTTACCCGCCGATGCCACCGCCGCACTATTGCCGCGTATCGACGAAATTGTGCAAGGCCCACCGCGTGGTCTACTCACCCTTTCAATGCTTGCCGCAATATGGACAGCCTCCAGCGCTGTTGAGGGTTATCGCACCGTACTAAACCGCGCTTACCGAGTCGGCACGCCACCAGCTTATGTATGGCGACGCTTATGGTCTATCGGCCAATTATTGATCTTCACCGCCTTTATCATGCTCGGCATGGGTGCAATGTTTATCGCCCCCAGCGTAATCGACTGGGCAGAAGAACTCACCGGACTCGGCATTAATGAGAATATCGGCCAGAATTTACAATTCTATTCCGGTGTGATGATGCTGCTACTGGTCGTCCTCGCCTATTACTCGCTGCCCAATATTAAGCAAACCCTCTCTGCCGTTTTGCCTGGTGCGCTACTAACCGTTTTACTTTGGACACTCGCCGTAAAAGGCCTCCGGCTCTATTTGAGTGGCTTTGATCAAGTCACCCTTATCTATGGCTCACTCGGAAGTGTTATTGCTACCTTACTCTTCTTTTACATCATTAATGTAATTTTTATTTTCGGCGCTGAATTTAACTATCAACTGCTCAAAGCAGCCGGCAGCCAAGTGGAAGAAAAAGAAGAAACCATCGAAGGTGTCGAGCCTGATTCTGAAGATGATTAAGAGGCACTTGCATTCGCGCCTTGCCATGCTATAAGCCCCGCAAGAAACAACCCCAATTAGGAGCTTAAAATGGCTATTCAACGTACTTTCTCAATCATCAAACCTGATGCAACTCGTCGTAACCTTACCGGTGCAATCACTCAACGTTTTGAAGAAAACGGTCTTCGTGTTGTCGCATCTAAACGCATCCACATGAGCGAAGCACAAGCGCAAGGCTTTTACGAAGTGCATAAAGAACGCCCATTCTATAATGACCTCGTAAACTTCATGACTTCAGGCCCTGTTGTCGTTCAAGTTCTAGAAGGCGAAAATGCTGTTCTTAAAAACCGTGAGATCATGGGCGCAACAAACCCTGAAGATGCTGATTCTGGCACGATCCGCAAAGATTTTGCTGAAAGCATCGAAGCCAACAGCGTTCACGGTTCTGATTCAGACGAAAATGCAGCAATCGAAATTAAATTCTTCTTCAACGACAATGAAATCGTTGGCTAATTCCTAAGAAGAATTTTGTTTTTAAAAAGCTTCGCCTGTGCAAACAAGCGGGGCTTTTTCTTATCTGAGGTTATCTCAATAAATTCTTCCCTTTAGTCTTAGAACGGCATTAAAAATATCGTTCATAATTCTAGTTTACTCCTACTCATTCTTAGCTTAGCTTTGCCACAATAAAAAATTAAAGAGGGTTAACCCATGACGGTTATTAACGGTACTTCTGGAATAGATGTTTTTGATTTTATCTCGCCTAATGAAACGATTTTCGGTGCAGAAGGTTCTGATATATTCGAAGCAGATGGCGCGCACGACATCGCTCTTTACGGCGAAGAAGGCAACGATATATTCACCATTCTTGGAACTTCTGACAGTATCATTAGAGGGGGCGACGGCAATGACCGCATCCTTGGTGAAATTTCTTTCCAAAATGACATCCGCACCGGTAGCGGAGACGATTTCATCTTCATCGAAGGTATTGATAACATCGTTCAAGGCGGGCTAGGCAATGATACAATCGTAGTAGCAAGCGGCCAGAATAAAATTGATGCCAACTCCGGTGATGATTTCATCATCCGCGTACTATCCAGCTCACCTGAACTAGAAGCATACCACTTAACGGAAGCCGTGCTTGAGGGCGGTACCGGAAACGATACAATCCTTGGTGGGCATGGTAATGCCCCCTTCTACGACAATCCTATTGGTGTCGATACAAATGAAGTGCTAATCGGTGGAGATGGCGACGATTTTATCAATGGCTTTGGCGGCGATGACCGGCTCTACGGGCAAGATGATGGCGATTTCCTCGATGGTGGCATGGGTAACGATTTTATCAATGGCGGTAATGGCGTAGACTTCCTTCATGGCGGTGGCGGAAATGATAAGCTGATTGGCGGCAAAGGAAATGACTTGATCATCGATAACTTTATAGATGAATCACCGGAAGCATTTTTTGAAGCTATCGGTAATGATCGCCTCTTTGGTGGCGAAGGCGATGATATACTTGTTACGACTAGCGGGGTTGATAATCATGTTGGCGGCGAAGGTAGCGATGTCTTTATTTTCTCAAACCGATTCACCAATTTTCACGCAACCATTCAGGATTTTGTCAAAGGAGTCGATCACCTAGGATTAGGCGATATTGCAGACTCTTTTTCTGAGTTAAATATCCGCGAAACCACTAATGGCAATAGTCACATCTTGTTCGAAGATGGTAGCGTGATACGTGTCAAAGGCGTAACCGATCTGACAGAAGAAGATGTGCTTTTCGCGTTTGATCCTTTCTTAGTTTAAACAGGGCATTGACCTTTACCAAACGGTACGTATAGTGCGACATTCTTTTGTTTCACACTGTGCCTCAGTGGCGGAATTGGTAGACGCGCCGGATTCAAAATCCGGTTCCTATGGAGTGTCAGTTCGAGTCTGACCTGAGGTACCATCTTTGATGATTAAACTTTTAGAAGCTTGGGAGCTTCTGTAAGCCACGATTCAGCTTGGTTTTTAGATTATGTTGATCCGCTGTCAGAGCATCTAAGCCCGTTGGTTTTTGATCGCGGCAATGCATTTTCTCACCAGCCACTTGTTTACACCAATCCGCTAGACCGCGCTTACAAGCGATACCCTCACGTGTATTGGCTTTACCAACCACCACTATTTTCTCGCGAAATTGACGGCAATAACCTTGTTTCTCATCAGAAGCCGCCTCCCCCATCACCATGAGAAGTTTGATAATCTTACTTTCAAAACCTTTAGGCTTAGCTGCTTTGCCATATTCCATCATCCAGTTGAAGCTATCCCAGTAGAAGGTGCTCTGAGTGGTGGTAAGAATTTCGCGCAAATCACGATCTGTTTCTGCGGTTTGATGCCATTCTTTCGCTACAAATGGTTCTTCTTTTTCAGGTACTCTTACAACGGGTTCCACCGTTTGTGGCCAGAAATACCAGATAGCCCCAACCAACACAAAGAAGCGCCACGTAAAGTACCACCAACCTTTAAGTCGAAAGGTTTCTTTAATCGTATATTCTAACTTCTCGCGATCCATAGGTTAAAAACTAGAGGGTTTAAATACAGGGAAGCCAACAATCTCACGAACCTCTGCTAAATGCTTCTGGGCAATTTCATCCGCGCGTTCCGTTCCCATTTGTAGGTAACGATCAATACTTTCTGGATCTTCCATTAGCACACGCATTTTTGAGGTAAGCGGCGCCAATTTTGCCACCGCCAAATCGGTGAGTTCTTTTTTAAAAGCTGCAAAACTACTTGCGGCAAATTGCGCTTCCACCTCAGCACGCTGCTTTTCAGCCAAAGCTGCATAAATGGTAAGCAAGTTACTCGCCTCTGGACGATTTTCCACATCATAAGTCACGCCTTCCAGCATATCAGACTTGGCTTTGCGGAATTTCTTCGCAATCGCATCTTCATCATCGGTCAGATCAATACGCGACATTTCCGAAGCATCAGATTTACTCATTTTATTCGTACCATCACGCAGGCTCATGACACGCGTTGCTTCGCCCATGATGAGCGGCTCCGGCAGTTCAAAATATTCATGATCGTAAGCGCGGTTAAACGCACCCGCAATATCGCGCGAAAGTTCAAGATGTTGCTTTTGATCTTCGCCAACAGGCACATGAGTCGCATTATAAGCAAGGATGTCAGCCGCCATAAGCACCGGATAGCCATAAAGACCAAGCGAGGCATTATCGCGTTTCTTACCCGCCTTTTCTTTAAATTGTGTCATTCGATTCAACCACCCAAGCGGCGTATGGCAGTTAAAAATCCAAGCTAGCTCAGCATGGGCTGACACGGCTGATTGCGGGAAGAGAATACTCTTATTCGGATCAATCCCACTGGCAATCAACGCTGCTGCTACTTCACGAATAGAGTTACGCAAATTCTCGGAATTTTGTGGCACCGTAATCGCGTGCAGATCCATAATGCCGTAAATACATTCATATTCATCTTGCATCTTCACCCAATGGCGAATCGCCCCTAGATAGTTCCCCAAATGAAGATTACCCGTTGGCTGTACGCCTGAAAATACACGTTTCTTAGTCATTTAAATCTGCTCCAATGGCCTCACTTATATGGCGGTATCCGTCTTGTGCAAGCAATTCCACCAACTCACGATTAATCCGCGCGACCAAACTCGGCCCCTGATAGACTAATGCAGTATAAAGCTGCACGAGTGACGCTCCAGCACGAATCTTTGCATAAGCATCCACTCCGCTGGCAATCCCCCCTACCCCAATCAATGGAATTTTCCCATTAATCTGCTTAGCAAAGAGCTTTAGCACACGATTGGATTTATCTAAAATGGGCTTACCGCTTAACCCACCACTTTCTGTTTTATGAATATTCTGTAAGCTCTCCGATCGATCTAGCGTAGTATTGCTAACAATCAATCCATCAATTCGCTGTTCCAGCACCGTTTCTGCAATATGTTCGATTTGTTTTTCATCTAAATCAGGCGCGACTTTTAACAAAATTGGCTTGGTGCGTTTTTCCATTAAGGCAGCCAATAGTTCACGTAATGAATCCTTCTCTTGCAGATCACGCAAACCTTGCGTATTGGGCGAGGAAATATTCACCGTCACATAATCTGCCAGCGGGCTTACCGCTTCCAAACCTTGCACATAATCAGCCACAGCATCGGTTTGATCTTTATTCTTACCAATATTAGCCCCCAGCGGAAGGGTACGCTTCGCAACTTCTAAATTCTTACAAAACACCTCAAGCCCACCATTATTAAACCCGAGACGGTTGATCACCGCCTCATCTTCGATCAATCGAAAGAGCCGTGGCTGAGGGTTCCCTGGTTGTGCCAGCGGCGTCACCGTTCCAAGCTCCAAGAACCCAAATCCCATTTTGGAAAGGCCATTTACGGCTTGCGCATTTTTATCAAACCCTGCTGACAGCCCTACTGGATTGGCAAACTCAAGTCCGAACACCGTTTGAGGAAGCATTTTATTCTTGTAGCGAGAGCCTCCGACTCCGGAAAAACTCAGCGCCAATTGATGTGCCTTTTCTGGAGAAAGTTGAAAAATCAATGGTCTGACAAGTGAATAAAGGTTCATAAAGCTGCTTATGCCATTTTCTTGCAAATAAGTGAACGATTTTAACGGATTTTCAATATTTTTTGGCCTAGAATAGAATTATGCCGTTAATGCCAGAAATATTTGATGCAAACTCAAAGCAAGATGCGCAAAGCTTGTCGCAAAAAGCTCTGCAAGCCATGGCTAAAGCAAAACTCCCCCCAACACCTGAAAATTACACGATTTGGTATCACCATATTGCAGGTAATATGCCTGAACTTTCGCTAGAAATACACAGCCTGAGCAAGCAAAACATAAAGTTCACAGAGGAAGTGAATCATAAGCTACATACGAAATACTTCGCTAAAACCTCAGGCAATGAAGAAGCAGCGCAAGACATAAACGAAGCGATGAACCGATTAATGAACATGGTCGGTAAATTCTCGAGTGAGGCTAAAGCCTATAACGATAAATTGGGTGAGCAAACAAATACTCTATCCTCAAAGATTGATGACGACGAAAATCTAGAAGGATTGCTCGGCGAAGTGGTTGGCCAATTACAAGAAATCAAACAAAGCGGTTCTGATTTTGACGTACAGATGAAAGAATCTCAAAAAGAAATTGCCGAGCTTCGCGAAAATCTTGAGAAAGCCACGACTGAAGCGCGTATCGATGGCCTAACCGGCCTCAATAACCGTCGTGCTTTTGATGAACTCATACAAGAGCAAGCCGTGCGATCCACAAAAACCAAATCTGAGCTTTGCTTGCTTATGATAGATATTGATTATTTCAAAAACTTCAACGACACATGGGGGCATCAAATTGGCGACGAAGTGCTTAAAGTGGTTGCCGGTGTCTTACGCCGCACCGTTCGTGGCAAAGACATTGTCTGCCGCTATGGAGGCGAAGAATTTACAATCCTCTTGCTAGATACCCCCGCCCCTGGCGCGCAAATTGTAGCTGAAGGAATTCGCTCTCTTGTAGCCAAGAATCGTATCAAGCGTAGGAATTCAACGGAAGAGATTGGCCAAATCACCCTCTCTATTGGTGTAAGTCGCTACCATTCAAGCCAACCGGAAGAAACTATCGACGCTTTCATTGAACGCGCCGATAGTGCCTTATATCGTGCCAAAGAAAATGGCAGAAACCGTGTAGAGGCTGAAACTAGCTAACCAATAACTAAAGCTTGCGCTGTCGCATTAATCACTGCCGCAATACGAATGGTCGATTGTACACCCTGCTTGCTAATACCCGCTTTTTCAACTTCTCGAACATGTGCATCGATGCACATCCCACAACCCGTAATCGCCGATACCGCCAAACTTTCCAGCTCAAATGTCACTTTCTCGATGCCTGGGTTACCAATCACATTCATGCGTAGATTGGCAGGAAGCTTCATATATTCGCCATCTGACACTAAATGCACGAAACGATAATAGATATTATTCATACCCATAATGGTCGCAGCTGCCTTAGTAGCTTGCACTTCTTCTGCTGATAAACGCTCTGACGCTTCCGCCGCGATGGCTTCAATTAGCTGTGTGTTTTTCGTGGCATAAGCTGAAGCTAATGCGATACCTGCAATTTGCTTCTCATCAAGGCCAGCCGCACCTTCTTCACTTAATACATTACCAAGATTCAGTTTTATATCTTTGGCATATTCACCCAATTGAGATTTAATTTCTTTAATAGACATAATCTATACCTTTCTTTTTTCTTCCATTCGGCCACCAGAGTCGCCCCTGATGGCCTTCAGGGAGTAAAATTATTTCGTTGCTTCTTCTAAATTGATGGTCTCATCACCTTTGCTCCAGTTACATGGGCAAAGCTCATCCGTTTGCAGAGCATCAAGCACACGCAGCACCTCTTTCGGGTTACGCCCCACATTCAAGTCAGTCACCATGGAAAAGCGCACAATGCCATCCGGATCGGTAATGAATACGGCACGCTGCGCCACCCCTTCGTTTTTATCCAAGATACCAAGCGCTGTGGTTAGCTCGCGCTTTACATCAGCAAGCATAGGGATTGGAAGCTCGCGAAGCTCATCTTGATGTTTTCTCCATGCCCAATGAGTAAATTCACTATCCGTGCTGGCAGTAAGTAGAACCGTGTCACGATCTTCGAACTCTTCGTTGAGCTCACCAAATGCCGCAATTTCTGTTGGACAAACAAAGGTAAAATCTTTCGGATAGAAGAACATCACCATCCATTTATCTTTTTGAATATTGTTATCTACATCGATGAATACATTATCGATATTAATGTCAGCGAATGGTTTGCCATCCACCGCTTTAAGGTTAAATTGAGGGAAGTTATCTCCTACTGAAATGGTCATATTAATCTCCTTTAGTTATGACGTTAAAACGGGTGGGAATGAGAGTGACAGGTAAGTTACGGTGCCCTTGCATGTATAAATATTTAGCGCAAGCACACCCCACTTCATCTTCAATCGCAGATGACGCTTTACGCACATGGCGCACCAGCTCATCTAGTTTCTGAAAGCAAAATAAATCATATCCGTCAGCCATCTCTTCACCTCCTATTGAAGTGACCATATCAATTTACAATACCTATTGATAATCGTTTTATTTTATGATAACGATAGATTTTAACAATGATTGAAGAGAGTTCCTATGATATTACGCCTATTACTCAGCTTAGCGCTCCTCACCTATTCTTCCGTACTTAGCGCGGCTACGGTGGGTGAAACACTCCCCCATTCGCTCAAATCCGTTGATCAAACAGGGCAAACGCAAAGCTTTGAAACCCTCAAAGGTGAAAAAGGACTCATACTCGTATTTGTTCGCTCAACCCAATGGTGCCCCTATTGCAAAAACCAATTGAAAGCACTTAATGCCTCAAAACAAGCTATCACCCATAAAGGCTATAATCTCGTTGCTATTAGTTACGATCCAGTCGCAGGACAAAAAGCATTTAGCGATAAAAACTCCATCAGCTACCCGTTACTTTCTGATGAAGGCTCGCAAATTATTAAAGCCTTTGGTATTTTGAACGAATCAATCGAGCAAGGAACCCGTGCTTACGGCATCCCCCACCCAACCCTCTATCAGATAGATCATAACGGAGTGATTCGTGGGGTTTTAGCAGAAGAAGGATATAAAAACCGTCCTTCAATAGAGGCTATTTTAGGCATGCTTGAGGAATAAATGAATATTCGCGACCTCACCTATCTTGTCGCCGTAGCGGATTTAAAGCATTTTGGTAACGCAGCCAAACAATGCAATGTGAGCCAACCGACGCTTAGCGCACAAATAAAGAAGCTTGAAGAGACCCTTCGCACGCCTATCTTTGAACGCTCTAATAAGAAAGTCATGGTGACCGAAACCGGCACGGAAATTATCACAGCCGCCCGCCGCCTATTACATGAAGCCGAAACCATCCGCGAAATTGGCAAATTAGCGCAAGACCCGCGCTCCGGTACTTTCCGTCTTGGCGCCTTCCCTACTCTTTCCACCTATATTTTTCCACAACTCGTGCCACAAGTAAAAGAAGCCCTCCCCAAGCTCCGCCTTATTTTGGTCGAGGATAAAACAGCGGTCCTTATCGAAAAACTTAAACGTGGCGAGATTGACGCCGCCCTACTAGCCTTACCTGTTTATGAGGATTCTCTTATCAGCAAAAAGCTATTTGAGGATGAGTTCCGCCTTGCTGTGCCCCCCGACCATAAGCTCATACAGGAAAGCCATGTTCGTATGGCTGATCTCTCACGCTATCGCTTATTGTTGCTGGAAGAGGGTCATTGCCTGCGCGACCAAGCAATGGAAGTTTGCCAGCTCACTGGCGCCGCAGAACAAGATTTCCGCGCGACAGGCCTAGAAACATTACGCCAGATGGTCAAAGCTGGTACGGGCATCACCCTCATGCCCGAAATCGCCATTCCTGATACAGAAATGGGCATCCACTACCTTCCCTTCGAATCTCCCGCACCACGCCGCGAAATCGGCCTCGTCTGGCGCAAAACCACCGCCCGCACTACCGTGATTGAAGAAATGATGGAATTGTTAGTGGCGTAACCTTTAGCGACTGCTATAACATTCTCATGCGCAGCCTATTTCTATTCTTTCCATTGCTACTCACGCCATTCATCGCAACGGCTGAAGCACCGGTGATTTTGGCGCCTTCACTCGCAATGAATTGTGCGCTTACCCCTACCATGAAGGGAGCCGACGCCAACTACCCAGGTAAAGGCAAAGTTGAAAAATCGAATAAACTATCAAATGCAGCAGGCAAAGCCGTGATTGCCGAAGGCGAACGCTTATTCTTTATGGGGAAAGTGTTGGATGAACGCTGCATGCCAGTAGAGGGCGCTCATATTGAGCTTTGGCAAACGAACGGTAATGGCGTGTATAAATGGGCAAGTAAGGGGGAGCTGATGGCTCCTAGCGCGGCGTTTGCTGGCTCTGGCACCGCGACCACTAATAACTTAGGGGAGTTTCAGTTCGACACCCTCTTTCCTGGCCCTTATGCAGATCGCGCGCCGCATTTAAATGTGCGGATTACACACCCTGACCTTGTCCCTCTCACCACTGAGATTTTCTTCCGCAATGACCGCCGTAATGTTTGGGACCCAAAGGTTCGCGCCCTTTCGCCGGAGCTACGGGAACGATTATTTTCTGTTGTGCATGCACGCGAAGTTACGCCTACAAAGAATGCTTTACGCGCTTATATTGAAATCGTTTTGCGCGGGAAAGAGAAATTCTCACACTATTAAACCCTATTTAGAAATGAACCTATTCTTCTCTAAAGGCATGGCTGAAGCTCTGACGGAGTGGGTCGAGCAGATAGTTAAACATACTGCGCGATTCCGTTACTAAGAATACCTCCGTCGGCATCCCCGGATAGAGCGAGACTCCCTCAATCAAATCGAGATATTCTTTACCGATCGTCAGACGTGCAGCGTAATAATTCTCGCCCGTTAATTCATCCAAGAAAGCATCCGGCGATACAGATTGTACTTCCGCCATGATGGTCGGCAAATAACGCGTACGATACGGCACCAGCACAATCTTGGCTGACTGACCGACAAATACATTATCAATATCTTGCAGCTGCACACGCGCTTCAACCACAAGCGTATCATCCTGCGGTACAATCTCCATTAGCACTTCACCTGGACCTACTACCTGACCAATATTGCTGGCGACTAACCCTGTAACCACGCCCGATTGCGGGGCATGTACAAGCGTACGACCGAGTACGTCGCCCAATTCTTTGCGCTGCTCACGCATATTTTGCAGTTCTTCACTAGCTACCTGCAACTCTTCCACCACCGTTTTTTGATAGAGATTCACCACATTCTCATACTCAATTTCTTTGGAGGTGATCTCTTCCTGCATATTCTTAAGTTGAGTCTCTGCCTGCCCTAACTGGGTTTTCTGATCCGTTTCCTGCATCTGTAATGTGAGATACTGGTCCTGTGAAAAGAGCTGATCACGCTTGAGTTTATCTGCAATACGCAAACGATCACGCACCAATTTAAGCTGCTCTTGCAAATTGGTGCGCTGGCGTTTCAAGCCTTCCACATCATTCTTTAACTGCTGAATTTGCTGGTTGAGCGTACGGCGCTGTAAGTTCACTTCGTTACGACGATAAGTGATAATCTCCAACTGCTGTTTGCGCAATTCAGGGATTTTATTCGCCACCTCTTTACTCACCTTTGGCCATTCAAACGTAAGTTTTGGCTTATTATCGCGCTCCGCCAGCAAGCGAGTCACCCGCGCGGTCATAGCCAACAAATTATGCTCAATCGTTAGATGGCGCGACTTGGCCTGTGTATCCATCATATCAACAAGCGGCTCATTCGCAGAAACAGTTTGCCCTTCCTTCACATGGATGGCGGCAATGATTCCACCTTCCAAATGCTGCACCTTTTTACGATTACCAGAGACAATCACCTTACCGGTTGCCACCGCAGCCCCTTCCAGCGGCGCCATCACCCCCCAAAGGATACTGATAGTGACAAAGACCAGTACAATCATCCACCCAGCTTTATAGAAAGGCGCAATCTCTTTGCCTAAGTTCAAGCTCATCTGGTCATTATCAGACTCTAGACTGAGAAAGGTTTTCAATCCCTCTCCAGCTTTATTTAGTAGCTCTTTAGCAGATGGGTTTTCGCTCATGATTGCGCCGCCTTTGCTTTACCTTGCAGCTTCGGCAAAATTTCATCACGCGTACCAAACTCCACCACACGGCCATTTTTAACAATGAGCACATGGCTAGCATGTTTGAGCGCCCCACTACGGTGCGAGATAATCACCGTTGTAATGCCCGCTTCACGCGCTTTCACCAATGTTTTATTGAGATCACGATCGCCATGTAAATCTAAGTTTGCATTCGGCTCATCCATCACTACCAGTGACGGCATATTATAGAAAGCACGCGCCAGTGCCACACGCTGTTTTTGCCCTGCAGAAAGTGGATAATCCAACACCGGCGTATCATATCCCATAGGCAAATGCAGGATCGTTTCATGCGCTTCCGCAAATTGCGCGGCTTCCACCACTTTTGCCGGATCATAATCGGTCGTCATACGGGCAATATTATCTGCCACAGTGCCCTGAATAAACCCAACATCTTGCGATAAATAACCAAAATACGGCCCTGCATGGTTACGATCCATTTGATGAATATCAGCCCCGCCCAAACGTACATAACCCGCGGTCAAAGGGAGATACCCAACCAGCACCTTACTCAAGGTGGTTTTACCTGCACCAGAAGCACCGATCACCGCCAAAGTGCTCGCCTCAGGTAAACTGAAAGTGATATTATCAAGAATTGGGTCTTTCCCACCTTTGGGAATGTAAAACACCCCACGCACATCCATGTTACTGGCCGGTTTAGGCAACGGTAATCCCTCTTTGGTTTTAGGTGCTTCCTTCATGAAAGTATCAAGGTTTTTAATCCCTTCACTCACTTGCAGCACCGACTTCCATAGGTTCAACGCTGCATCAAAAGGCTGCAAAGCTTTCCCCATCAAAATCGAACCCGCGATAATCGCACCCATGGTCATTTCATTTTCTAATGCGAGATAAGTACCCGCGCCCATCACACCAATTTGCAAGCTATAGCGGATAGTCTTCGTCACATGGCCAAGCACTAGATTACGCTCGTTACCCGCGCAGTTCTTATCATAAGACGGAACAGCAATCTCTTTCCAACGCGATAGCAACGACTCGCGCATTCCCATCACATAAGCCGTTTCCATCGCCTGATCATTATTACCAATAAAACGCTGACTTTTTTGGAAATGCCCCTGCCCTTCTTTAAACACATCTCGTGTCATACGGTGGTTCACAATCGCGAGTGCTAGCAGTGTAAAACCACCCAGCAAAGCAATAGTACCAATCAGCGGGTGAATTAAAAATAGAATCACCATAAAGATCATCGCCCAAGGCGCATCCAGCATGGTATTAAGCGAGAATGCGGTAAACTGCTCTAGCTGCTGCAAAGTTTGCTGCAATCGCACCCCTTCCATCGAGCTGTGAGCGCGCGAATGTTCAATCGTCCCACCAAAAATCTGCGGTGCCATTTCATAACGAATCCACCGCCCCGTACGTGTCGCAATCAAACTACGCATACTTTGAATTGCCCCCCAAGTGAGCAAACAAACCACTGCAATAATCGACATAAATAGCAACGTCGCCAAGCTACCACTACTAATCACTCTATCGAGCACTTGAAGCGTATAAAGCGGCACAATCAAGATCAGTAAGTTACTAAAAAGACTAAACACAAGCAGAGAGAACACAGGCTTCTTAAGCGCAGCAAGCGCATCCTTCACCTCTGGAGAGAGTTCTTCATCCTGCTTTTTTTCTACCATAGCTTTTAGTTTAAGCCTGAAACACTTAAACAAAAGCTAAAATCGAGCGATTTAATCCCCAGCCTTAAAACCGCCATCAGACTGTCACTCAAGCGTCATCATCCTGTAACATAAAGTTGCTAGAGTGATAGGAGTAAAAAACCGAATTGGAAATCACGATGACAGACGAAATTGAAAATCAAGAAACCTTTCTAACAGGCCAAGAAGCCTATGAAAGATTGAATAAAGGTTTGGTTGAAAGATTTCAATTCCACTTGAACAATAATGGAGAATCCACTGACCTTAATAACGGAAGCTTTGCAGGCTTTTTCGAAGCTCACTTAGAAAGTATGCAGGAGCAAATGCCCAACGACCTAACAGTTCGCGAGGCCGACATTGATAAAATCATTAAGCAAGCACGATTTGGTGCAAATAATTTTGAAAATTCAGGTAAGTTTGCCAAAGATGCAATGATGAAATTTGTCAATAAAGATGTCCTATACAAAAATGCAGATGGCGTTCATCAACAGTTAAATAATTCACTTATGAAGGACTTTGCTAAAGAAGTTATTGAACCTGAAGAAATGGCCATCATCAGAAAAAAAGGTGGAATTGAAGAGTTCGAGAAAATTGAAGCATTGGAAGCTAAAAACACAGAGGCTCTGAAAGCCGAAGAAGATCGCCTAAAATACGGCACACCTCCTACCCGTGAAGTTGAGGAAGAGGCAAATATCGAAAATTACGAAATCGAAAAAGGGCTCGAAAACGAAGCGGCGGAAGAGGGTTATTACGCAGAAATAAGAGCTACAGAAGCTGCTGAGAAAATTAAGAAAGACGCTAAACAAAAAGAAAAAGATGAAAAAATTCGCGATATCGCATTAGACGATTATAAAACTATCGAAAAAGCTTTTGCAAAAGCAGGCAAAGAAGAGCAATTCGCAGCCATCAAAGAAAGCTATAAGGAAATTGTTAGCAAAATGGAGAAGGTTCCAACACTTTCTGTCTCGCGTGCCACACTTATAGCATCAGCCACTGCGCTAGCTGCAAAAGGCGATGGCGCTGACCAAAGCGCCGCTCTCATCAATGAACTACTGCACCAAACAGAAAAGAAAGTGTCTGATTCGGTTTACACTGATTTCTCACAAGCGCACCAAACCGTTAAAGGGACAATCTCTTTAGATCGCGGTAAAATAAAATCTGATAGAGAAGTACGAAAAGCAAAAGCAGCAGGTAAGGCGGTTGAAGAAACTAAGCCTGAAAAGAAAACCGAACCGAAGACAGATAAGAGTGAAAAAGAGGAACCTGCCGAGGCAAAAACTCCCAAAACAGAGACTAAAAAGAAAAAAGAACCTGCGAAGGATACACGCAGCTTTTTTACAAAAATATTTAGGAATAGAACGGTGGAACAACAAACCCAGTTAGACCGTCTGGATGCAGTGAAAGAATCTGCTAGCAACAATAAAAAGCTAAGTAATGAAAAACGTAAAATTTTAGAAAATCGAATCGATAAACTGAAGAAGCAAGTAAAAGAAGGCTCTAACCCAAAGAAAGTTACTAAAGAGATTAATACTCTCGAAAAAGGCCATAAACGCTTTGTAAAAATAGATAAGAATGAAGCTAAAGAATCGAAGAAAAGTAAAAAGAGCAAAAAAGGCGAATCTCGCTTAGCCTTTAAGGAAGGTAGCCGCGTGGAAGTTGGCGGCGTAGTCGTTGCAGCAGTGGCTGGCCTATGGGCATCGTTAACTGGCAGCAAGAAAGAACCTCAAATTGATGAACGCAGAAATGTAGTTCCACAAAAAGAGAATTTCTTTAGCGTGAAACGTATTCTTGGCTTGGCAGCATTAGGAGCGGCGGCTTATTCTGGCTATCAGATGTCGCAAGGCAATAGCTGGACAGGCAAAGTCTTAAATGAGCGTGCCAACAACCAGAATAAAGGTAATGGCTTAGGCGCTTAACCCCCACCAAACAGCAAGCAAGAGAGCCGGCGCTTGCGCCACGACAATCATCATATCTAATGATTTTTTGAGTTTTAATGCACGATTTACGAGCAATAGAAGTACCATACCCCCCGCAAATACCAACATAGTCTGCCCATTCAGCCAAGCACCGGTTGCGGCCAATAACCACACCCATTTAGGCAGCAGGTAAACATCTTTAGGAGGTGGCTTCCGTTCGATCACCCCATACATTATAAGAGCGCCAAATAATCCAAAGAAAACACCCATCAGACCATCAACCAACAGCCCGCCACCCAGAACTTGAAAGAGCAATCCGCAGGCTAATAAAATGAGCGTAACGCTTGAGGAAATATAATCATCATCCCATGCCATCATGGCAGAAATTTGCAAAAGCATTGCGGTGAAGGCCAGAAGCAAGAACATATCGCCGAAGCCAAAAGCGATATAACAAAGCCCAATATAAGGCATGTAGAGCAGCTCTAGCAGGAAGTAACTACACGGCACTTGAGCACCGCATTGTCGGCATTTTCCACCTGTAAGCGCCCAAGAGAAGATGGGAAATAAATCGCGCGGGGTGAGCTTCGCATCGCAGTCACCGCAATAAGGCTCTCGCCCGAAAGGGGTCTCATTTCGCGGCAACCGATAGGAAAAGTTGCTCGCGTAGCTAGAAGCCGCCCAGCCCATCGTTAAAGCCCATATCAACCCCGCATACCATAACGAGTCTTGCGAAAATGCAGGAATCTCAAACATGGATTAATTTTCTATCTTCGCCGTTGGATCAATCAACTGATCGAGAAAGCGTCCTTGGAAAAGAGATATGCCAAGAGCTTGCCCATAGTCCACTGCTTTGCGGTTATCGCAACGGCATAAAATCACCCGGTTGGATCCACATTCTTTGATAGCTGCCGCCAACTCTTTATTGTCTTTCGACTCCAAATCATCTTCAATATCGGCATTCCAAAGTAATTTCATTAAATCAAATCCAAGTTTTTTACGGTTCACCTGCGTAAAGGTAAGTGGTGTTAAGCCATCAAGACACACACGATAGCCCATTTTCTGCACCATCTCACGCGCGACCATAAAGCCGGCCATATCGCTAAACACATCCTCTAGCTGAATTTCAATCACCACAGAGACTTTATTCGAAGGTTTGATCGCTTTATCAAATTCAGCAAAGGTATCAGATAATAACGTATCCAAATTCAGATTAAGACTAATAGGTTTTTCTAAATAGCGCCCACTGCCACGGCGAATCATATCCAGCATGCGCAAATCAAGCACATGGGTTAGATATTTAAAGAGCGAGCGATTACCTAGCAGGTTTGCTTCTGTTCCCAACATCTGGCGCAAATGCTGAATATTAATGTAGAACTCATCATAAACTTGACGCACCGTCATATTAGGTACGGCAGCACAAATAGGCTGACGACGCAGCACACGGCTTAGATCAGCTTTCTCCAACTGCTTTTCGATACTGGCGAGCATATGGGGCGTAAAACCTGTTTCAGAAGAAGCGGCAGGCATATCTTCAGAAACTTTTTCATCACGGGCTTTCTGCTGCGCACGAATCTTTCGATTCATACAAGCTTTCACCATCGCCTCAAATTCAGAATATTGCCTACTTAAATCGTAAATGTCGCAAAAAGCGGGGTTTTCTTCTCCCTCAACCCCATAAGAAAGAGGATCGTCAGCAAAGAGATAACGGAGCTGGAAAATCACTTTATCTAGCTGAGCCTTCGTAACAGCTTTTGCTGCTACAATAATGGTAAAATCTTCCATTACGAAAAGCCCACCCTGATTCTCACGTAGGAGGTCCATAATCAGATTTACAGCGATCTTAATTTGATAGTTACTGCGATAATGCTCTTTCAACTGCGAAAAATGAAAATGCAATACACGCCAGTTAGTAGCCTCATGCTCTACACTCTCGGCAAGTTCGGTGAGTTTTATCTCAGCATCTTTAGTCGCTACAAACATCAAATTAACTATAGAACATATTTATTAAGGATTCACCAATAAGCGTTCCGCAGCACTCTTTGCGATGAAAGATTCTAGTGACTGCGTATCCAAACTGCGTCCCACTTCATTCAGTGGGCCAACAAAAACAAGGCGAATATCAGGTGGGCTTTGCGCCTGAAGTGCCGTAAGGAAAACAGAAATGGCAACATTCACCTTCCAGTCCATCAAATTAATTTGCCCTTTAATGCCGCCATTACCAACGGGTGTGGCGATACGCATCATCGGTGTGCGCAAGAAGCCAGCATCAATATTCATGTTCCCCTGCACCGTATTGATTTTGGTTTCTCCACCACGATTGGCAAACTTTACGAGTTTATCAATATCTTCTGCTTTACGTACTGCATTCGCAGCACGAACCATATTTGCCAAATTAAAACCAGTAACTTTCAACGCACTACCGGCAAAAGATAAATTGCCATTCATATTCTGTATCGCTGAATGAGGATTCACTCCCGTTGTCGTAAATTGCCCTCGTAAATTTGCAGTTCCCAGAACGTTGGAGAATAAATCTGTCACCCCATGCAATTTGGAAAAATCAAACCCGTTTAAATTCACCGTTCCTGAAATAGTAGGTAACTTTGCAATGAGCATCTTAACACCGCCCGTCACCTTACCATTCCAAATACCTGCGGCAAAATCATTCACACGAACTGCACCATCTCCGATCTCCAATGTGCCGCTTACATTAGATAAATCATATTCAACATGTTTGAACGCCCCAACACGGAAAGCGAGATCAATATCCATCTCACCAAGCTCTAGAATATTAAACTCCTTACGGGACCAAGAACCATTTTCATCTCGCCAGAAACGTGCCTCTTTATCAAAAGCATCACCTAAAAACTCCTCACTATCAAAGCGATCTAACTGCAGGCTAGCAGATAATTTCGGCTTAGCAGTCGCAGGGAAAGTAAAGTGCGCCTTGCCCTTAAGGAAGCTGCCATTATAGGGTACTTCAATTTCTTCAAGAGCAAAGAGCTGCCTATTCAAAATAAGTCTTACATTCGCACTTTCGCGTGATTTACCATCCAAAACTGCATCAACGAAATTGAGCTTGAAGTTAAAAAGCGAGCGATTGGTCGATTTCATCAACCCTTTCATCCAAGTAAAAAGCTTCTCACGATCAAACGATTCAGCACTATCGGCTGCACCTTTTGTTTGCTGATCGCGCAGCTCATCTAAATTGACATTGGTAAAACGAAATGCCCCTTCATAGCGATGCCCCAATGTTTTATTTGGTTTACGGTTTGACTGATCCAAAGATGTTTTTGCTGCTTTAATGCGTTGGCGTACAAGAGTACCCAGCCATTGCATTTTCTCTACTCGCATAATGCCTTCCGACAAACGCATCACCTCTGGATTTACAAAAATATTCGCTTTACCACGGAAGCGCTTAAAGTTATCTGGCAGACTGATTATCTCGCCCGAGTCATCTTGCAATAAAGGTTGAAAGGTTTGAGCAAACTCCTGCCCTGCCACATCAGCAGCCCCTTTAAAGGCTAAACCGTCATAGCTCCCCTCTACCTTTCCTTTTAAAATAAATTGGCCGTTTCCGGGAAGCTTCCCGCTTAACTGTGCTACATCAATTAATGAGTTATCCAATTTGGCAGCAAGCTGCAGATTTGAAATATCTAACCCATGAAATTCCGCTTTTTCGCTTTTGAGTGAAACCGTCATCTTTACACCGCTAGGCAAAGACGAAGCTTTATCCTCAGGCAACTCAATACGATAACCATCAATATTAGCTGCTTGCGCGGTATCAGTGATAAATTCATTTAACACCCCACGCTGCAAAAGCTTATCAATCGAAAAACTCTTCAGCTCAATCTGCGCGTTCATTTCAGGCTTGGCACTCAATAATCCAATCGCTTGTCCTACGCCTTCAATCGCTCCACCGCCCAACGCAATATCAGATAAAGTTAAACGCTTACCGCGCACCTTCACGTTACTGCTAAAATTAAACGGAAATGCATCTTCTGCGGCTACGGTTTCTGGTACTTTATTACCCGAAACAAGGAATACCTCTAGTAAATGCCCGAGATCTGTCGATTCTAATTTTTGCTCTCCCTTAAAACCAGATTCTTCGCTCAAGACACCTTTCAAATGATAGTTCGAAGAAGAATTATTCACCCATAATTCACGCTGCTCGCCCGAAACATTAGCAGAGAACTCGAACATATCACGCGCCAGTTTAAAGTAACCTTTCGCTACATAATCTTGTGCTGAACTAAAATTAAAACTCGCTGAAAGTTTATCAAACGTAATATCACGTTTATCAGATGGGTTGGAGTAATGCAGCACACTATCCACAAAACTTATTTGTTGCAGCAAGGCAATCGGTTGATCTGGCTTCTCTGCCATTTCAGGCAAATCCCAGCTATGAGTTTTATCGGCAAAGGTTTCAAATTCGATCTTTGGATCAAAGAAAGTCACATTCACTACTAGGTCACCTAAAATTGAACCAAGCGATGGAGTAATACGAACCGTCCCCGAAGCAAGCATACTAGGATGACGTGCTTTTGGATGGTTTTTAATCTGCACATTGCTCAAGGTCAGCTTCGGCGTTGGCATGAGCGAGAATTGCTGAAACTCCGTCGCAACCACTTCCGCTCCCAAATGTTGCGAAAGCGCGGTCAAAGCTTTCTGACGAATATCATCCGCAGAGAAAAACAATGCCAAGACAACATACCACGCCATATAAAGCGCGAATAGCGTTCCACCTACTCCAAAGAGCAGTTTTTTACTGGGCAAATGAACCGTCGGTTTTTCCATAGATGTTATGACTTATAAAGATAAGATGTTTTCACGCAAAGCTTGATTGTATAATCGCAAACAAGCATAACATTTTTTATGACAGTCACACGCCTAAAACTCGCCGCCAATACCCTCAAGGGCGAAGTCACTATTCCAGGTGATAAATCCATTTCGCATCGCAGTTTTATTTTGGCGAGCCATGCGAAAGGGCAAACACGCATTAAAGGCTTGCTAGAAAGTGCCGATGTCATGGCCACTGCCAATGCCATGGGCAAATGGGGTATCAAAATTGAAAAGCAAGATGAAGATTGGCTTGTTGAAGGTAATGGTCTCGGTGGACTCACCGCCAGCAGCGATGTGATTGATTGCGGCAATAGTGGCACCAGTGCGCGCCTATTGATGGGTTTAGCATCGGCCTACGATTTCACTAGCTTTTTCACCGGCGATGCATCTTTGCGTAAACGCCCGATGAAACGCGTCGTCACGCCACTATCGCAAATGGGAGCAAGATTCACCGCATCGGAAAATAATACTTTCCCAATTGCTATTACGGGTGGCACGTTAAAGGCAATTGAATATACGCTACCTGTCGCTTCCGCTCAGGTAAAATCCTCTATTCTATTAGCTGGATTAAACACAGCAGGCACTACCACAGTAATCGAACCGACTCCAAGCCGCGACCATACGGAAAAGATGTTCAACTTCTTCGGATGGAAATGCGAGGTGGAAGAAACACCAAGAGGCGGTCGTAAAATCACCTTTGATGGCCTGCAAGAAACGACCGAAGCAAACCGCGAAATTATTGTCCCGGGAGATCCTTCTTCCGCCGCCTTCCCGATGGTCGCTGCACTCATCACCCAAGGTTCCGAAGTAACCTTAAAAAATATCGGCATGAACCCATTGCGCACTGGCCTTTTCACTACCCTGCAAGAGATGGGTGCAGAACTCACTATATATAATGAGCGTGATGCCGGTGGCGAACAAGTCGTTGATATCACCGTGAAAGGTGGCCAATTAAACGCCATTGATGTGCCAGCCGAGCGTGCACCTTCGATGATTGATGAATATCCCATCCTCTGCATCGCCGCCTCTTTTGCGAATGGCACTTCACGTTTCCGTGGATTGCATGAATTGCGTGTTAAGGAATCTGATCGCCTTACGACCATGCATCAGGGCTTGCTTGCTTGTGGCGTGAAAGCGGAGATTGAAGGCGATGACCTCATCATCACCGGCGGCGTGGTTAAAGGCGGCACCACGATTGATAGCCAACATGATCATCGCATCGCCATGTCATTCCTTATTATGGGGCTGCAGAGCGAGGAGTCGATTAAAGTCAGCGGTATCGATACGATCGCCACTAGCTTCCCAAATTTCTTCGAGCTCATGGCAACCCTCGGCGCAAAGCAACCACCTAAACCGGCAGATATTGTATCTACCTTGCCTAGCCAACGTCTCGTCATCGCTATTGATGGCCCCGCTGCTTCCGGCAAAGGCACTCTCGCCCGCCGCCTCGCCAATGAGCTTGGCTTAAAATATTTAGATACAGGTAGCCTATACCGCGCCGTCGGCATGAAGCTGGTTTATGCTGGCTTAAAACCCGAAGATGCTCCCGCTGCGCTACACGCCGCCAATAATATTGAGCTACAAGACCTACGCAACCCACGCCTACGCCAAGAACATGTGGGTCGCGCCGCCAGTATTGTTAGTGCGATGCCTGAAGTACGTGCCTCGCTTCTAGAGTTCCAACGCAAAGTCGCCGCGGATGATAGAGGCGCTGTACTCGATGGCCGCGATATCGGCACCGTGGTCTGCCCTGAGGCGGATTTCAAATTCTTCGTCACCGCCAATGTTGAAACCCGCGCAGAACGACGCCACCGCGAACTTTCTGGCCAAGGCATCACCGTCATTTATGATTCCGTCTTAGAAGACTTGCGTGAGCGCGATGAACGCGATAGCAAACGCGAAACCGCGCCGCTAAAACCCGCCGATGATGCCACGCAATTAGATACCTCCACCCTAGACGCCGATGCCGTCTTCGCGCAGGTGCTGGATATTATTGAGCAAAAACTAGCAGCGTAAATCTTCATACAATTGTCACACAAAACTTGTGGCAAAGCATTATGATGGATGGGTTCATTTCGATTTTTCTAAAAGTAGAAAAACTCGTATATTTTTAAATATAAAATCTTAACTATATGAAAAAAATCAATTTAGGGAACCTGTATCATCAGTACCCAACACTTCAGGCTCATTTTAAAGAATGGTTTGAAGGCGTAAGGACTAACGGAGATTTGGGAGAAACAGAACTTCTTCTCTGCTGGGATATTTTAGATGCAATTACGGAAGGAAACGCAACGATTCTCGTGGAAGAAGGGCGTGAAGAAGTACAAAAAGAATGTATTTTAAATGGAGATTTCAGAGTAGATGAAGGATCTTTCTTGAAAGATATGGAAGAATACAAAACCTTTATTAATGCACTCCCAGATGCAAAAATTGGGTAAAAATCGCCTCGTACAAACAAAAGCCGAGAAGTCTTGAATGACTTTTCGGCTTTTGCCGTTTCTAGGATGTTAAAATCCCAAAAAACCACTTCCCTACTACATATAGTGGTCACACTTTCACTTACCCACAAGAGTGATTGATTGATAAAAGTCACAGTCAAATTGCGTTCTGAATAGTTATCCACAATCTTATCCACTTTCTTCAAAAGCGTGATATTTACGCAACAAATCGTTAATTCAGGCATTTTTCTGCTTGCATACCCCATCTAAGCGTTGACGAGACCCATTAAATCAGGTTAATTTCCCATAACAGCCCATGAAATCCCATGGAAAATCAAAAAGCCCATTAAGAGGCACTTGTCAGGGGAAACCGACATGAGGATTTGGGGGCACGAAAAGACGGTACAAGGTTGGGGAATCTTAAGACCGCAAACGCTGAGTAAGATTTCTTACAAAGCACAAACTTCGGATGGGTCGGCTTCGGCTGACTCATCCGGTCTTATCTAACAACCCCATCAGAGGGTGAAGTGCGGTCAGGGTTCTCTGGCTTTGAGCAGGGAGTGAAGATTTTAAAAGTATGGCGTTGTTTCTTTCAACCTTTACGAACAAAATTGACAAGAAGGGGCGTGTGTCCATTCCTGCACCCTTCCGTTCAGCCCTATCCGGACAAGAATTTCACGGCATTATCGCTTACGGCTCGTTCATCAACCCTTGTATTGAAGCTTGCGGATATGACCGTATTGCCAAACTCTCCGCTAATATTGAAACACTCGACCCGTTCTCAGAAGAGCGGGACGCGTTCGCTACCACTATCCTCGGTGGTAGCTCTCAAATCTCTTTCGATGGTGAAGGCCGCGTGCTTTTACCTGAAACACTTATCGAAGATGCAGGCTTAACTGACCAAGCTCTATTCGTTGGTAAAGGTGAAACATTCGAAATCTGGGAACCGAAAGCCTTTGAATCTTACGCTAATCAAGCGCGTAAATTGGCTCGTGAAAAACGCCTCAAGCTTCGTGCTGAAAGCATGAAAGGTGGTGACGCATGATTATGATCACCCTTAATTGCGATTGGACAACGCCGGAAGAAGAAACCAGCGGCACCCAAATACAGCGTGGCCTTAAAGGCATTAGTGCCATTATAGGTGTCCGTTGGCGCCCCCTTTGTTCTGCCAATGAAAATCGCCCTCAATGGCTTGAGGTTTACGGCTAATGGAACAAAACGCACCTCACATTCCTGTTATGTTGCCTGAGGTGTTGGAGACTCTAGCCCCCGCAAATGATGAAATTTATGTAGATGCCACTTTCGGCGCGGGCGGATATAGTCGCGCCATATTAGAAGCGGCCGAGTGTAAACTCTACGCCATTGACCGCGACCCTAATGTGCGTGAATTTGCAGAAAAACTTCAGCACGATTTTCCCGATCGCTTTATCTTCCTCGCCGGTAGTTTTTCAGAAATGACGGAACTACTTGCCGCACATGGCGTGAACAAAGTTGACGGTATCGTCATGGATTTAGGCGTATCCTCCATGCAGCTTGATCAAGCCGAACGCGGCTTTAGCTTCATGCGCGATGGGGCACTTGATATGCGCCAGAGCCAACAAGGGCAATCCGCCGCCGATGTTGTCAATTCGATGGAAGCCGATGAGCTTGCCGATATCCTTTATAAATATGGCGAAGAGAAGAAATCTCGCCGCATCGCCCGCGCCATTATCGCTGCACGGGATGAAGCGCCGATTGAGACGACACTTCAATTAGCCAATATTATTGCCAAAGCAGCCCCGCAGGGAAAACAGAAAATCCACCCTGCGACGCGCAGCTTTCAGGCACTCCGTATTTACGTCAACCGCGAGTTAGAGGAATTGGAAACGGCACTCGCCTCCTCCAAATCTCTGCTTAATAGCGGCGGGCGACTCGTAGTGGTGAGCTTCCATTCTCTGGAAGACCGCATTGCAAAACACTTTTTCACAACTTGCTCTCGTGAAAACCTTGGGGGGTCGCGCCATTTGCCAGTGGCAGAAGACGTGACCCCTCCACTTTTCTCGATGCCTTATCGAAAGAAAGCCAAAGCAGCAAGTGACCAAGAATCTGCCATTAACGCACGTTCGCGTTCGGCAAAATTACGCGTAGGAATTAGAACAGAGGCCGCAGCATGAGAAAACGTACAATAGCAATATGGTTTGGCATCATCATCGCCTCGGCTTACGGCTTATATGAGGTAAAATGGCAAGTGCGCGAGCTGCGCGATCAAAACCTTCTGGTCGAAGCGGACATGATTAAAGAAAAGCGCGCATTGGAAGTGCTTGCCGCCGAATGGGCCTACCTCACCCGCCCAGAAAGACTCGAAAAACTTGCACGCAAGCATTTGCCAGAACTGATCCCAGGCAATGGCACACAAGTCGCAGAGATCCAAGATTTTCCACCACAACCTATTTTAGTGGAGCAAGGTAACGAAGGCTTAACCTATTCCTCTTATTCCGTTGACTAATGACCCGACATAGCACCTCCTCCATCCCCGTCCATCGAATGCAGCGCGACAGCGCCAGCAAGCGTTCGCTGGATCAATGTAAAACCCGCCTTGTTTTCATCGCGGGTTTGTTGCTGATGTGCTACGCGTTACTCGCCGTTCGCATTGTCGATGTCTCGCTCCTTCAACCTAACAATAACCGCAGTCAGATGATGGCTGATAGCGGGCTAACGCCCGTGAAGAAGGATAATAAAAAAATTACACGCGGCAGCATTTATGATCGCAATGGCGAACTGCTCGCTGTATCTCTCCCATCGCAAACGCTTTACGCTAAGCCACGCATTATTGACCGTTTCGGCGCAGCGGAAGCCGCAGAAGAACTGGCACGTATCTTCCCTGATTTAAAACGGAAAAATATTTTAGATAAACTCAACCCTAAGCGTAGCTTTGTTTACCTGAAACGCCATATCACCCCCTCACAGATGGAAGCGGTGAATGCACTCGGCATCCCTGGCCTTGAATTTGAGGAAGCCATGCGCCGCGTTTACCCACATGGCAATAGCTTCAGCCACACAGTTGGTTTTACGAATGTCGATGGCGAAGGCCTCTCCGCGATTGAAAAGAAATTCGATAAGACATTAAGCGAAAAAGGCGAAGACGTCACCCTCTCCATGGATGCCCGCCTCCAACATATTTTGCGTGATGAACTGCGCGCAGGTATGAAAGAATTTCGCGCGATTGGCGGTGTCGGCGCAGTAATGGATATTCAAACTGGTGAGATTATGGCGCTTTCTAGCCTGCCCGATTTTGACCCTAACGAACCTAAAAAAGCATCCAGCGACGCGCGCTTTAACCGTGCTGTTGCCGGCGTGTATGAAATGGGCTCCACCTTCAAAACCTTCACCACTGCAATGGCGCTTCACCATAAAACGGCAAAAATCTTTGACCGTTACGATGTCACCAAGCCGATTAAAATTGCAAAATATACCATCCGCGACAGCCATCCTGAGAATCGCTGGCTAACGGTACCAGAGATCTTCATGCTCTCTTCCAATATCGGAACCGTGAAGATGGTGATGGATGTTGGCAAGAAACGCCAACAGAGTTTCCTAGAACAACTTGGCCTGTTCGAGCGCGTGCCGATTGAGCTGCCCGAAGTCGCCATGCCGCTTATCCCTAAAACATGGCGCGAGATTAACATGATGACCATCTCTTACGGTCACGGCATCTCGGTTACACCGCTACATCTAATGCAAAGCATCGGCACCTTACTGGGCGATGGAAAAAAGCTCTCCCCCACCCTCATTAAAGGCACGCATAATAACGAAACCGCAACACGCCCGACCGTGATTTCACAAGAAACGACTGACCAGTTGCGTAAACTCATGCGCCTCGTCGTCGAACATGGCACCGCGCGCAAAGCCAACGCTGAGGGTTACCGCGTTGGCGGCAAAACCGGTACGGCAGAGAAAGTCAAAAACGGCAATTACCGCGATAAAGATAAACTCGCCAGCTTCGTCGGCGTGTTCCCATCCGAAGCCCCACGCTATGTGATACTGGCCATGCTAGACGAACCACGCGGCAATAAAAGCACCTATGGCTATGCTACAGGCGGCTGGGTCGCCGCTCCCGTCGTCAAACGCGTGATTGAAAAAATGGCACCCCTCTACGGCATCCGCCCGATTATCGAACTACCCGCAGAAGACTCCACCAAAGGCGCCAAAGTTCAGGCCATTTCGTTCTAATCATGTTCGGAATCCGTATTAAAAATGAAGCGCTGGTTTATAATGCTCAGCTAGAGCAACCTATACCGCGTGTGGGTGAGGTGCTGATTAAGGTGGCCTATACCGCACTCAATCGTGCAGATTTATTTCAGATGCAAGGGAGTTATCCGGCACCCGAAGGTGCATCGCCCCTTCCCGGATTAGAAGTGAGCGGAACCATCGCCGCACTTGGCGAGGGAGTCACTGAGTTTCAAATCGATGAGGAAGTTTGCGCGTTACTCGAAGGCGGGGGTTACGGTGAATATGTGAATGTCGCGGCATCGCAAACCTTGCCACTACCCAAAGGCTGGAGCTTGCGCGAAGCGGGCGCATTGCCGGAAGGATTATTTACAATATGGCTCGCGCTCTTTCACACGGCACATGTTACCGCGGGCGAAACGGTGTTGATTCATGGCGGCGCTAGTGGCATTGGCCACCTAGCCTCGCAAATGGTTACCGCAGCAGGTGCAACAGCGATCACCACCGCCAGCACTCCCGAAAAATGTCAATTTAGCGAAGCCCATGGGGCGGTAAAATCATATTCCTATAAAGAAGGTGATTTTGTGGAAGCGATCAAAACGCATCATGGTGGCGTGGATGTCGTGCTCGATATGGTCGGCGGCGATTATTTCCCAAAGAACCTCAAATGCCTCAAACGCGGAGGGCGAATGGTTTCAATTGCCTTCTTACGCGGGGCAAAAGCAGAGATAAATATGGCTCCCTTATTGCTTAAACAAATTAGCTGGCACGGGCTGACCCTACGTAGCCGTAGTGCAAAAGAGAAAGCGATTCTCGCCCAAGAGATTCGCCAACATTGCTGGAATTGGTTAGAAAATCGACAGATAATTCCAGCTATCGACAGCGAATATCCACTCCAGCACGCTGAAAAAGCGATAAAAAAGTTAGAACAAAACTTGAATCTTGGGAAAATCCTACTAAAAGCATAGCTCCAAACAAACTCTGAGGATGCTATGACCCTGCCAATTATGCCTAAAGCCACTGCCGTATGGTTAGTTGATAATACTGCCCTAAGCTTTGAGCAAATCGCCGATTTCTGCGGTATGCACCCGCTTGAGATTCAAGGAATTGCCGATGGCGAAGTCGCTGGCGGCATCATCGGAACAGATCCAATTGCGAATGGACAACTGACACGCGATCAGATCGAAGATGCTGAAAAAGATAAAAAATTGACGCTTGCATTGGCTAAAGATGCGCAAAAATACATGAAAAAGAAAGTCAAAGGTGCACGCTATACGCCTGTGGCTCGCCGTGCTGACAAACCGGATGCCATCGCATGGATTTTGAAAAACCATCCAGAGCTGCCGGATAGCAAAATTGTAAAATTAGTCGGTACAACCAAAAACACCATCAACGCCATTCGCGAACGCACTCACTGGAATACGAATAACCTTCGCCCACGTGACCCTGTTCTACTCGGCCTTTGCACGCAAACTCATCTTGATGATGCAATCAAAAAAGCCGGTGGGAAAATTGATGGTGAAGATGATTCAGGTAATGACGCCGCTATCGCTTAACCGATAGATTTATCTCTTATTTACACACCGCTTCCAAAGAAACATTTTTGACACATTTCCGTTAAAATAGCCGCACTTTTTTGCTATTTATTTAGACTGCCATCTATTTTTAAGAATTTTTTAACTCTTCTTTGCGTATAATTCATATATTATATTTTATGCACAGAAAGCACTAGAAAGGCATCCAATTATGAAAAACAACATCCCCCTTAATTCAAGAAGTGGTTTTACACTCGTTGAATTAGCAATTGTACTCGTTATTATTGGTCTGATTATCGGCGGTGTCCTTGTTGGGCAAGATATGATTAAATCTGCTGAAATCCGTTCGACTATTAGTCAGTGGGAAAGGTTTAACGCCGCGCAAAACACCTTCCGTGATAAATTTGGTGGCAATCCTGGTGACCTTCGCAACGCCACCCAATTCGGCTTTGCTGATCGTACTTCGGCAACAGCAGGCGCAACAACTGGCGACGGTAACGGTCTTTTAGAAGATTGCGCTGCAACTCCTGGCACACTTGTTGGCTGTGAAACTGCCGCTTTCTTTGATGATTTAGCAGAAGCTGAAATTATTGCCGAGGACATTACTGCCGTTGCGGCACTTTTAACCGCTAATCACGCTGCTGCAGGCCCTGTTGCAGGTACATTCCCTGAAGCAGATATTGGTGGCGGTAATTTCTGGACCGTTTACTCAGACGCTGGTCGTAACTGGTATCACTTGGGTGGCCTCGACATTACTGGAGCTGGTCCAACTTTAGATAATACAATGGAGCCTATTGAAGCCTATAACATCGATAATAAAATTGATGATTCGGTTCCAACAACTGGTATTGTACTAGCGGCTTCTGACCGTGGCGTAATGGGAACTGGCGCAAGTATTGACGATGGTGACGCAAATGCATGTCTTAACACTGAAGCTGGACCACCAGTTGAACTGTTTTACAATACGGATGAAGACAATCCAGGTGAAAGTACTTCACCTAACTGTCAGCTTCGTATTCGTATGAACTAAGAAGTTTAGTTAGTTAAATAAAAAAGGAGACCGGTCAATTTGGCCGGTCTTTTTTTATCTGCGCTATTGAATTAACCGGTAACCTCTAAATGGAGATAGAGCGAACCAAATACGAGGATCCGAGCGGGCACATCGCCTGACATGGCTTTTGCTTCCTCAATCGCAAGTTCAACGCTCTCAGCTTGCATGAGAGACATACCTGCATCATCAGTTTGGTCAAGAATCTCTTGCGGCGTATAGCAATTAGGCTCCGCCGCCACGGGCACTGCAATCATCTCCTCCGCCATTTGCGCCAAGGGAGATAACATCGAAACAACCTGCTTACCACGTGTAGTACCAAAGATGATATAGAGTGGCTTATCGGACCATTCATCCTCCGCTAGTACCGAAAGCATATGCCCCGCTGCCATATTATGACCACCATCAAACCAAAGCTCCCAGCCTTCGGGTAGAGCAGTATAATCAATCTGCTCCAAACGCCCCGGCCACTGCACCCACTTAAGACCAGCAGCGATATGATCGCCCATTATTTCAAATTCATCAAGGGCAGAGAGGGCTGCGATTGCACATCCTGCATTAATCAATTGGTGAGGTCCTTTTAAAGCAGGATCAGGTAAGGGGATTTGTCCATGCCCATCGGCAAATACGAACCCTTCCGCAGCCTTTTGCACCGCCCAATGCTTTCCATAAACTAAAGCGGGAGATTTATGAATTTCGGCCGACTTCTCAAGCAATTCCATCACTTCGGGCGGCTGAAATCCGAATACCACCGGACATTCATCTTTAATGATACCGGCTTTATGCGAGGTGATATGTTCAATCGTATCACCTAGATATTCCATATGATCTTCTGAAATGGTCGTAATAATCGACAGGCGCACTTCATCTAACACATTCGTTGGATCATCCTGCCCACCCATACCAGTTTCTAACAACAAAATATCCGCTGGTGTTTGATTAAATAGCAAGAAGGCTGCCGCAGTAGTACCTTCAAAAAAGCTAATAGGTTGCTCCTCATTCGCTGAACGACAGGCTTCTAAGGCGTGATGTAATGCTTTCTCATCCACTGGCTGGCTGGCCACTGTAATACGCTCAGAGAAAGATTTAATATGCGGCGAGGTATAGGCATGTACGCTATAGCCTGCAGCCTCTAGCACCGCACGTAGAATGGCGATAGTAGAGCCCTTACCATTGGTGCCTGCCACATGCACAACAGGCGGCAATTGATGATGTGGATTCGCCAAAGCCTCCAACAAGCGATACATTCGCTCAAGCGGCTCTCCGGCTAAATTACCCCAATTTGCGGGCGGCCAATGTGGCATTTGAATTTCAAAACGAGAGGTCATAGGAAACGCCTACCTAAAGAATATGAAAACAAATGTCAAAAACCCTTGACGGATGCTGCAAATATCCTTAGTTATCCTGCTCCAACAAAGAGGATATTATGGCTAGACGTTGCACATTAACGGGTAAAAACCCACAGAGCGGTAATAACGTATCACATTCCCAGCGCAAAACGCGTCGTCGTTTTCTGCCGAATGTACAGAATGTAACTCTGCGTTCTGATATTCTCAAAACAGGCGTTTCTTTGAAAGTCACAGCTTCTACTATCCGCACGGTTGAGCATAATGGTGGATTGGATAGCTACTTGCTAAACACTTCTAGCCGTAAGTTGACGGATGAAGCGATTAAATTAAAACGCAAAATCCAAAAAGCGGCAGCAGCACAACAAGCTTCTGCTTAGTTTTTCGCTTTTAATTTTTTAAATCTCTATTCCACTGGATTAACAGGGTTTAATTGCTAGTGTGGAGGTATCATGACCTCTTCACCTACCTTACCAGCAACGCAAAAAACCACACGACTTCTCACGTGGTTGCTAACGATTGCGGTATTGGGGTCAGGCATTGCGACCTTCTATACGGTTACTAGCGGCGACACACCACTCGGACCAGACCCTCAAGCCATTATCCGCCTTATCTTAGGAAACCTCTTCTTTCTCTCTTTTTTGCTGATCCTCGTTGTACATCGAGTCATCAGCCTCTGGCGCGCAGTAAAAAGCAGCGCAGGAAGCGCGAAGTTACAAAAGCGTATCTTACTCATGTTCTCTGGTTTGACGATTCTGCCCGCGCTGGTGGTTTCGCTCTTTGCCGTATTGCTCTTTCATTTAGGTATTCAAAGCTGGTTCAACCAGCGTGTCTCCATCGCATTAGAAGAATCCGTCAATGTTGCTCAAGCTTACCTTACGGAGCATAAATCTATCTTGCGCGCAGACGCCGTTGGGCTCGCTAAGGATCTTGATACACAATTACTGCGAATGGTAGGTAGCAATGCTCCCCTCCTCTCGCAAGCGCTCAACCGTCAGGCCGAACTACGTTCTCTGACAGAAGGCATTATCATTCAAAATAATCAGATTGTCGCACAAACCTCCCTCAGCTTCGCGCTAACCTTTGAGCGAATCGAAGATGATAAACGCATGCTGGCCGCCCAAGGCGAACCTGTCATTTGGGTCGATGGCATTGACCGTATTCGCGCACTCATCAAGCTCACTTCTTTGCCTGGTGCTTATTTAGTGGTGGGTCGTCTAGTAGATGATCAAGTCCTTAACCATATGGATAATGCCACTGGCGCCGTCGCTGAATATCGCCGCTTACGTGAAAAAGTATCCTTGCTACAGCTACAGTTCTCAACCGTGTTTGGATTACTCGTTTTGCTACTATTACTGCTTTCTATTTGGTACGGAATGCAATTTGCCTCTCGCCTTGTCGTGCCAGTAGCACGTTTAATTCGCGCGGCAGAACGCGTACGAGATGGTGACTATGAAGTAAAAGTACCAATCGGCGCTCGCGAAGATGAAATTGCCACTCTCATCCGCGCCTTTAACCGTATGACAGGCGAGTTAGAACGCAAACACGGCCAACTTGAAGATGCTAACCGCCAGGTGGATGGAAGTCGTCGTTTCTCCGAAACCGTACTTGCAGGCATCTCTGCCGGAGTCATCGCCATTGATAAACATAGGAATATTACATTACATAATGAGGCTGCCGCCGAAATCCTCTATCGCGATAGAGAAACGGATATGACACTGCAAAATATCTTTAACACCTTTCCTGAGCTAAAAGGTAGCTTCAGCGAGCTCGAAGATAAACCGCAAGAAATTCTTACCAAACAACTCAAAATTGAGCGTGAAGGTATCAGCAACCATCTGGTCGCGCATTTAGCAGCTGAAATCGTAGATAATGAGCTACAAGGCTATATTATTACCTTTGACGATATAACTGCCCTCGTTGCAGCACAACGTAGTGCTGCTTGGGCAGATGTGGCACGCCGTGTAGCACATGAAATTAAAAACCCACTCACCCCCATTCAACTTTCAGCCGAACGCTTGCGCCGGAAATATAGCCCGCAAATTACGGAAGATCTCGCTTCCTACCAACGCTATACGGATACGATCATCCGCCATGTGGGTGATATTGGAAGAATGGTTGAGGAATTTGTTGGCTTTGCTCGTATGCCTGATCCAGTCTTTGCGCCTGAGAACTTAGAAGCACTGCTAAAGAAAGTCATGTTCTCTGAAAAGACGGCACATCCATCCATCGGCTATACGCTCGACAGCACAGCGACTAATACTGACATGCCGGCCGATGAACGCCAAATCACCCGCGCCTTCACAAACCTTCTTAAAAATGCAGCTGAGGCAATTGAAGAAGTCGAAAAACGTGCAACTGAAAAACACGATGATGGTACAACTCGCATTATTCGCCCTGAAATTCACATTTCATTATCAGGCGATTCTTCTTCACAAATCATCATTCACATCCAAGATAATGGCCCAGGCTTCCCACCTGAATCTTTAGAACGAATCATGGAACCCTATGTTACATCAAAAGAAAAAGGCTCCGGCCTTGGCCTCGCCATCGTGAAGAAAATTATGGAAGATCACGGCGCAGAAATGCAATTAGCCAATCGTGAAAATGGAGGTGCTGAAGTTATTCTCATATTTACGGTTGATGGTGGTAAAAATGTGACGTAAGATGAAATCAATAAGTCACACAAAGTGACATAAGAATAATAAGAATAAAAATAATTGGGGAGACGACCAATGAGCAATGATATCCTTATCGTTGACGATGAAACTGACATTCGTGAACTCGTATCTGACATTTTAGGTGATGGCGGTTATGCCACGCGTACCGCTGCTAATAGCGATACAGCACTCAAGGCAATTGCCGAACGTGTACCTAGCCTACTGCTTCTAGATATCTGGCTACAAGGTTCTGAGCTAGATGGCTTGGGCATTCTAGAGCTTGTAAAAAGTAAATATCCAAACCTACCTGTGCTCATGATTAGTGGTCACGGTAATATCGAAACTGCGGTAAACTCTATCCGCCTCGGCGCTTACGACTTTATCGAAAAGCCGTTTAAGGAAGAGAAACTTCTGCATACTGTTGCTCGTGCGATGGAGCATGCAAAGCTACGTGGCGAGAATGAAGAACTCAAAACGCGCGGCAAAACAGAAGTCGATTTAATTGGTGATTCTCAAGCGGTTACCTCACTTAAGTCGATAATCCAAAAAGTTGCTCCTACACAAAGCCGCGTTCTTTTAACCGGTGGCGCTGGCGCGGGTAAAGAGATGGTAGCCCGCCTCGTTCATGATGGATCAGAGCGTGCAGCAGGTCCGTTCGTAACGCTGAATGCCGCTGGCCTTACGGCTGATCGTGTTGAAAGTGAGCTATTCGGAGTGGAAGATCCAAACCCAAATGGCGGCGCGAAGAAGCTTGGCCTCTTTGAGAAAGCCCATGGCGGAACGCTCTTTATTGATGAAGTCACCGACCTACCGTTTGAGACGCAAGGCCGCTTACTACGCGCCTTACAAGATCGTGCCTTCACTCGCCTACGCGGCAATAAGCCAGTCGATGTGGATGTGCGCGTATTAGCAGCTAGTAACCGTGAATTGAAGAATTACATGGATGAAGGCAAGCTACGTGAAGACCTTTATTACCGTCTAAATGTGGTTCCGATGCAAGTTCCGTCATTAAAAGAACGGCGTAGTGACATTCCTGCACTATGCAATCACTTCCTCAAGCAAGCGAGCCAGATGTCTGGCTTGCCAACGCGTGAAATGAGCGAAGAAGCCATGGCGATTCTACAAGCTTATGAATGGCCGGGCAATGTGCGCCAGTTACGTAATATGATGGAATGGTTGCTCATTATGTCACCAGGCGATGCAGATAAGAAAATCGATAGTAAAGCTCTTCCAAGTGAGCTATTCGAATCTTCTCCTGCAGTGATGACCTCGGACATTTCAGGCGACATTCTATCAATGCCATTACGTGAAGCACGTGAACTGTTTGAACGCCAATATCTGGCCGCACAGATCAACCGCTTTGGTGGCAATATCAGCCGCACGTCAAACTTTGTAGGTATGGAACGCTCAGCCTTGCACCGTAAGTTGAAATTGCTCGGCTTAAGCAATAATCGCGGAGCAGAGCCAACCGAAGAACCTGCAACTTCTAGTGACGCAGCCGCGCCAGTGGAGGCCGTTGCAGCCACCGCATAGGCGATATTAACCGAATTTGCTGGCACCATTTAAATAACGGCTTATATACTGGCAGTATGAAAGTCATCATTTGTGGTGCCGGTGCGGTTGGAAGCACAATTGCGGCACAATTAGCGGCAGAGGATAATCACGTTACCGTGATTGACCACTCGGAAGAGTTGGTGCGCGATATTGGTGACCGTATGGATGTATCTGCTATCCATGGTCATGCTTCACATCCTGAGGTCATTCAGCGCGCCGGCGGTGAAGATGCAGATATGCTCATCGCTGTGACGAATGCGGATGAGACCAACATGGTCTGCTGTCAGATCGCCCATACCCTGTTTAAAATTCCGAGTAAGATTGCCCGCCTACGTCATCAATCTTACCGTGATCCGCATTGGAAAGAGCTCTACCGCCTCGACCATATGCCGATTGATGTGATTATTTCGCCAGAGATTGAAGTGGCAGAAGCCATTATCCGCCGCCTGCATGTACCGGGTGCCACGGATATGATCCCTTATGCGGATGGGTTGCTGAAATTGATTTCGGTGCAATGCACCAATAACTGTCCGGTCATCAACTTACCGCTACGCTTGGTCAAACAGCGTGCTGCAGGGCAGTTACGCATGACACTCATGGGCGTCGTGAATAAGAATAAATTCCACCTACCGCATGATGAGCGCATCTTACAAGCAGGAGACGAAATATTCTTCCTCGCGCATACGGATGATGTGAATCGCTCTATGGCACTCTTCGGGCATGAGGAAAAAGAAGCGCGTCGCGTGCTGATCCTCGGCGGAGGGAACATTGGCGAAACGGTCGCCGAGCGTTTAGATGCCGAAGAAAACGGTACACGCATCAAACTGATTGAGTTGGATAAAGAGCGAGCAGAACATATTGCCACCGTGCTGCCAGAAATTTCGGTTTTGCAAGGAAGTGGTCTATCCGAAGAAGTGCTCGCCGATGCGAATATTAATCTCGTTGAAACCATCATCGCTGTCACTAATGACGATAAAGTGAATGTGATTTCCTCTTTACTTGCCAAACGTTTAGGTGCTCAACGCGCCATTACCTTGGTCAATACTAGCTCCTACAGCCCGCTATTGGATAGTATCGGTATTGATGTAACCGTAAACCCACGCGAAACAACCGTCTCCACTATTTTACAGCATATTCGCCGTGGTAAAGTTCGCGGCGTTCACGCCATTCATGATGGTGTGGCTGAGGTATTGGAAGTAGAAGCAAGCAAAGGCTCGCCGATGATTGGTAAAACAATCGATATGATCGACCTGCCTGATGGCGCAATGATTGGCGCAGTCGTGCATAAGCAGAAAATTCTACTGCCCGACTCTGAAGCGACTATCGCTGAGGATGACCGCATCATCGTACTTGCCATGACCAAAATCGTTCGTAAGGTAGAAGAGCTGTTCAGCCGCAGCAGCGAGATTTATTAGCCTAAACGGTAGTTCGGTGCTTCTTGCGTGATGGTTACATCATGCGCGTGAGATTCTTTAAGACCAGCGCTAGTGATTTGTACCATTTGGCAACCATGCTGCATTGTATCAAGCGTCGCATGCCCCGTATAGCCCATCGCTGCTTTTAAACCGCCAACAAGCTGGTGAATCACGCCAGAAACAGAGCCTTTAAACGGCACACGCCCTTCAACGCCTTCAGGCACTAACTTCATCGCATCGTTAATTTCTTGCTGGAAATAACGATCCGCTGAACCGCGCGCCATCGCACCAACTGAACCCATACCACGATAACCTTTATAAGAGCGACCTTGATAAAGAATGACATCACCAGGGCTTTCTTCCGTACCCGCAAAGAGCGAACCGAGCATCACACAGTCCGCACCAGCGGCAATCGCTTTGGCCAAATCACCAGAGAATTTCACCCCGCCATCTGCAATCAGTGGGATGTTATGTTTTTTCGTCACTTTAGAAACATTCTGAATCGCTGAAAGTTGTGGAACCCCCACCCCTGCAACGATACGCGTCGTACAAATTGAACCTGGGCCAATGCCCACCTTCACTGCCGATGCACCCGCTTCAATTAGAGCCTCTGCAGCTTCAGCAGTCGCAATATTGCCTGCAATAATCGAAAAATCTTTATGCGATTGGCGTAGCGTTTTGACCGTTTCGATCACATTTCTGGAATGACCATGCGCGGTATCAACCGTCACAAAATCCGCTCCGGCAGCAATCAATGCCTCCGCACGTTCAATACCATCTTTACCGATACCCGTTGCCGCACCAACGCGCAAACGTCCCATCTCATCTTTTGCCGCATTTGGGAATTGCTGAGCTTTCTCAATATCTTTCACCGTGATGAGCCCAACGCAACGATGTTCAACATCCACTACAAGCAACTTTTCAATACGATGCTTATGCAGTAAACGCTTTGCTTCCTCGCGCTCCACACCTTCATTCACCGTGACCAAATCACGCGTCATGAGCTCTTCCACCGGCTGATTCGGATTATCTGCAAAACGCACGTCGCGGTTCGTGAGCATTCCCACCAACTTGCCATCTTTTTCCGTCACAGGAATACCGGTAATAGAATGCTGCTGCATGAGCGCCAAAGCATCAGCCAAGGTAGCATTCGGACGAGTCGTCACCGGATTCACCACCATGCCAGATTCAAACTTTTTCACTTGTCGAACGGCCGCTGCCTGCTCTTGCACTGTCATGTTCTTATGCAAACAACCCACACCACCATGCTGCGCCATCGCAATGGCTAAGCGCGCCTCAGTCACCGTATCCATCGCGGCTGAAATAAGCGGAATGCCAAGCGTGATCTCGCGCGTCAGGCGGCTTGTTGTATTGACTTCGGAGGGGACAACGTCAGATGCTGCTGGTTGGAGCAGTACATCGTCAAAAGTTAAAGCTAAAGGGTGTTCCATGTGCGGGTTGTAAAGATTCGACAAAAGATGTCAAGTGCGTGCATTCAAGCTATTGCAATGTACGAATCAGTTAGCTATAAGCACCTCTCACATTCATGTGCCCGGATAGCTCAGTTGGTAGAGCAAGGGATTGAAAATCCCTGTGTCGGCGGTTCAAGTCCGTCTCCGGGCACCATTAGTGCTTATTTAAGCTCCGTCAGAAAACTCTCTTTTAGAATTTGATTCTGTATCCTGCGGTTAATCTGTGTGCGGTGGAGTCTCTGGTGAGTTCGGTTTCATAATGGCCGAACAGGGAGTCGGAGTTAGAGGCTTCATCGAACAGGTGGGTAAAGCCAACGCCAATACGGAACGTATCTTTCGGTTGATCCGCACCCGTTGCATTCGTCACCACACCGCCCAGCGAAGCACTGGTTGCTAGATTAGCATCCAGCAGCTCACGTTGATAGGCCACACGCGCTTGTGGGATGAAGACACCGCCTAGTTCTTTCAGTGGAAGCGCCTTAGCGACACGTCCACCAACCACAGCACGTAGAGAGTCAGTGCTATTCTCATTCACGGTGAGATTCAGGCCATTGGTTGAGCCCGTCTCGGTAAAGCCATCTTGCTTGGTGTTGCTATATTCAATGCTACCCCAAGGGCCATATTCCCAACCATCTTTGGAGAAGGTATAACCCGTTTCTGCACGCGCCGCATAGAGATCACCATCATAATCGCCACGGATATTCTCATTGATGCTACCGATACTCACTGCACGATTCGTCTCATTCTCAATCTGCCCATAAGTCAGCATAAAGTCACCGTAAAGTGCCTTATTAGAGTAAGCCGCATAAAGCGAAGCTTGCTTCACATCAGAGTCACCCGTGAGGTTCGTATTCGTCTCATAATCGGTAGTGCTGTAACCAAGCGCCACCCCAGCAATCCATTCTGGAGTAATACGCTGATCGGCACCAACAGAAACACCAAAGGTGGTCGCATCAAACTGTGAATTGGCCGTATTATTGGGATCACTCGTTTCACTTTCAAACACATCGCCAAAGCCACGCACCCAGACCGAACGATTCCCTTGTCCAGCAGCGCCTGTGCCGCCCACTCCCGTTTGTGAAGAGCTAAGCCCCAACGCATTGGCAATTTCAGAACCATTATAATCTAGCTTACTAGCCGTTAGGTTGCCAGATACTCGCTGATTACTAAAGCTGACCGCATCGCTTAAGTTAGGCGTATGCAAAGCTTGTGAAGCCAAAGAAGCAACACCAACATTACCCGCACTTGGGCGCATAATACGCAACTCACCAATACGCTCACGTAACGTACCCACAAAAGCACGGTTCGCACGGTTATTCGCTGTGCTCAGTCCAAGAAAACCTTCTGCAGAAAGCTGGTCATTAGCAGACTGAAACTCACTTTCAGGTAAGCCAGCAATAACACCTAAAACATTACTCAATTCAGGGCTAGAAGCAGCCGCTTCATTGATAGCGCCACAGACCTCATCAGCATTGCTGGTTAAACCACCTGTACCGCAACGCAAGCTAGCACTTAAGATATTCAATGTGACATCGCTGGTATTATAGATGGTCTGCCAGTTAATATCTGCATTTGGCGTGACAGGGAAGTTTACTAGCGAAAATTCACCACTAACCCCTCCATCTGCATTCAACACATTAAACATATTGCCCGTCGCAAAATTACGATCATCCGTGCCGCCTAATTGAAGCACATTTAGCGTTCCATCTAACGAGGCTAAGCCAGCAATATTCAAACCCGAGACTGTCGTCGTCGTATCAGGGTCAATCACCACCGATAACGTACCGGTATTATTTTGTGTGAAGTTACCACTCGTGGTTAATGGCGCATTCAGCGTACCATTATTAATCACATTCGAATCTGTCGTAACAGGACCACTCAACGAAGCACCTGCCGCAATGACCAAGTCACTCACAGGAGCCGCAGGAGGAGTCGGAGGTGCTGGTGGCGGCGCTACAGGCTGAAGCGCCAGATCTGTTGTGCCGGTGATAGAACCCGTCTCGGTAAGCGTATCAAAATCATCACCTGTATTTAAGTTGCCATCCAAGGTGCCGGCTACAGTGATGATATTCTCACCTTCGCCTAAATTAACATTACCCGTGAGCAGCCCAGTAGGGCCTGCAATGGTGAGCGTATCAGCGTCATCACCTGTCGTCAGATCACCTGTCAACACACCGCCATCAGCAATCGTGACAACATTCTCACCTGCACCTAAATCAACATTGCCCGTTAGAGTGCCGGCAATAGTCAGGGCGTTAGCTTCAGCACCTGCGGTAAGGTCAGAAGTAAAGCTTGCGCCTGTATCAATAATCAAGCCAGACCCGTCATTCAGATTTATCGTGCTCGTATCCGTGTTCGTGCCTGTTAGTGTAAAGTCGCCACCTCCATTGAGGTTGAGTGTATTCCACTCACGATATACGCCTGCTGCATCATCGGCAGCAATGGCTTGAGCGCCCGCTGAAATGAGCGTCAATGTATCTGTTCCAGTATCACCTGCACCTTCATCTCCAAAGAAGGTACTCGCACCAATCACCGTATTATCTAAATCCAAGCTCAGCGTGTCATCATCCGCACCTGCCTCAAACGCCCCCGTAATCGTACCCGCAGAAATCGTCGCCATGTCAGCGCCAGCTCCTAAATCAATATCACCCGTAATCGTGCCAGAGTTTGTTAGTGTGTCATCGCCTGCACCTGTTAGAATACCTCCAGTGATAGTACCGTCGCTATTGTTAGCAATCGTATCATCACCAGCAATAAGGAAAATGGCCGTTCCACCACCGCCTGTAATCGCTCCACTATTTTCAATTGAGGAATCCACAGCTGCTATCATAGGATTACCTACATAGGCACTTATGGCTGTATTCGAAGCGGATGTAATGGATGTATTAGCTCCTAAGGTTACATCAACTGATGCAGAACCGTAATAGCTGCCACCACGAACTCCTGAGCCACTGGTACCAATATGTGAAATACTTGCGCCATCGCCGCTTAAAGTAACTATCGCTCGTCCATTTTCATTATAACTATACGCGCTTACGCCAGAATCATGAGAGCTAATCGAGCTATTGTCACCCGAAAGCGTTATGGTTGCATCAGCGTTATTACCCGCACCAGCTACATTGAGTGCCACTCCACCAGAAGCACCGATACCTCCCCCTCCAGTAGCAGCGCCACCCACAAGGCTTGCATTCTCGCCAGATAAGATAACAGTAACCGCAGTTGATCCACCGCCACTTCTTTGTCCCAAAATTGTTGCATCGCCAACTCCGGCTGGCCTGGTAATAAGCGTATCATCTCCAAGTGTTACGGTACCAATACCTATATCGACTCTACCACCAGCCGATAATTCTGCATTGGCACCTAGGTTAACAGTAAGGTCTGTTTCCCGATTACCAATCGCAGACGTTTGCGCGCCACCAGCTGCCACACAATCAATCACTGCACCACTATTTGGAAACGTTGCTGTTCCTCCACCCGAAGTCACCGAACAATCAGCGAGCGCCGTAGTGCTGTATAAAACGGTTGATAAACACGCCGCTGCAACCGTAGCGATTACTTGAGTACACGCACCCATAGTGCGAAGCTTATAAGTCATACAGAATCTCCCAGAACTTCAACTTAAGAAATAAACCTATGGTGGTATTTTTATTAAGTAAAATAAAAAAAGAAATTTTAGCTAAAACTTTCTCTTGTTTTTCAAGCACGTTGCATTCAAGACTTACTCAAGCAATCATAATTACAGGCACAAAAACATGATTAATCCAGTTATCGAAGGCGATACGCTAGAGGAACGAAATCACGAAAAAGATTTTAACCTACAGCTAGATGGTGGGTTTCGCCAGTTTTTACGTGAGGAGAAAATTAGCCTTGCCTTTACTACCTATGAGGGTGGAAAGCTTGTTATTATAGGCCCTGGCATTAGCGGACAAACCAGCATCACAGAGCGCAACTTTGAGCGATGCATGTCGCTCTTTGTTGAAGATGGCGAACAGCGTGAGCAGAATATTTGGATTTCCACCCAACACCATATGTGGCAGCTAGAAAACGGCATTGATATTGGCGACACTTTTCAGCAACAGTGGGATCGCGTTTACCTGCCACGCATGTCCTTCGTAACGGGCGGAGCCGATATTCATGAGATTGTTCGCAGTCAGGGTGAGCTTTACGGTGTTATCACCCTTTATAACTGCATTGCCCGAATCTCCCCCACGGAGAAAGGCAGCTTCTCTCCTTATTGGAAGCCCCCTTTCATTGATAATATTGTAGCGGAAGATCGTTGCCATCTAAACGGTATGTGCGTCGATGAGGATGGCGAAATTGCCTATGCCTCCATTGTCGGAGAATCAAATATAGAAAGCGGGTGGCGTGAACATAAATCCAGCGGCGGCATGCTAATGGATATTCGCAGCAATGAAATTATTGCCCGTGGGTTATCTATGCCGCACACGCCACGACTTTATAAAGGCGACTTATGGTTTCTTAATGCTGGCACAGGGCATGTATGCAAGCTGAACCTGAAAACGGGCGAAGTCGAAAAAGTCCTCTGGCGTCCGGGCTTCTTGCGCGGCTTGAGATTTTATAAAAATTATGCATTTGTCTGTAGCTCGGCCCCGCGTGATAAAGTGTTTGATGGGCTCCCTCTACAAGACGAGCTTGATAAACGCAGCGAAGAGGCCATTTGCGGCATCGATATTATCGACCTCAAAACTATGGAAGTCATCCACACTCTAAGTATTACGGGTTTTGTGAAAGAAATATATGACGTGACTATCTTAGAGCAATGCTTACAGCCCCTTCTTTACGGCGTACAAAAAGATGACATCCGCAAGATCGTTGTCTTAGGTAAGGATGAGACTTCTTAGTCTAAACAAAAAGATACACCTCATATGCGGGGGCTATTTTTCTTCCTCATATAAGATTCTCAACCGCAATGTGACTGCTTGTTTGACTCGGCAATTTTTTGCTGGCACATCTGTTCTATGCAAGATAGAGCGACCATTGTTCATGAGAACTTTCTAAAACGTGTGAGCGAGGGCAACCTCCCCACCCCTAATTCCACTAGCCTTGATAGTGCAGGCATCTCAGCCGCGCAGCTTCGTCAAATTGTGGAGAGCCAGTTCCTCAGCCGCCATTTGGATAATACTTCGCGCAAATTGAAGGATCGCGGTGAGAGCTTCTATACAATCGGCTCCTCAGGGCATGAGGGTAACGCCGCTATTTCTAGTGCCTTCCGTATTGATGATATGGCCTTCCTACATTATCGCGGGGCGGCCTTCTTTATCGAGCGCGCAAAGAAGGATCCTTCGATTGATATTGCGCAAGATATGCTCCTCAGCTTTGCTGCTAGTAAAGATGACCCCATCTCTGGTGGGCGCCATAAGGTATTGGGAAGCAAACCACTTTTCGTTCCTCCACAAACCAGCACCATCGCCTCGCATCTGCCCAAAGCAGTAGGCATGGCAAGCTCTATCGGCCTTAATCGTCGGCTAAAACAAGAGGGAGAAGTGCCGCGCGATAGTATCGTCATGTGTAGCTTTGGCGATGCCTCACTCAATCACTCCACCGCGCAAGGCGCCATCAATACAGCGAGCTGGACAGCCTATAAAAAGATTCATATGCCCATCCTTTTTATCTGCGAAGATAACGGCATCGGCATTTCCACAGCCACACCCGATGGATGGGTACAAGCCAGCATGAGCAACAAACCTGGCATTAAATATTTCACCTGTAATGGGCTAGATGCGCTGGATACTTACCGCACAGCACGCGAGGCGGAAGCTTATATTCGCAAAACCCGTATGCCAGCCTTTTTGCATATGCGCTGTATCCGACTCTTCGGCCATGCCGGAGCGGATGCTCAACACGTCTATATGAGCATGGACGCCATTAATGAAACCGAAGCGCATGATCCTCTGCTTTATTCGGCACAGCTCCTTATCGATCATTGCGATATGACAAATACCCAAGTGCTCGAACTTTACCAAAACATTCAAGCAGAGGTAGAAGCCAAAGCTGAACTCGCCATTAAACGTCCGAAGTTGGAAACATCTGAGGAAGTGATGGCCTCCATCATTCCGCCAAAGCTGGATTTACCTGCGCTACAAAAGCCAACGAATGCCGCACGCACCGAGCTTTTCAAAGCCGATAAATCACGCATCACCCGCCCACAAAATATGGCACGCCTTATCAACTGGACGCTGGCAGATTTAATGCTGGAACAAGGCAATATCGTGCTAGCAGGTGAAGATGTCGGCAAGAAAGGCGGCGTCTATTCCGTCACCTCACGCCTTTTTGACCAGTTCGGCGCGCATCGCGTGATTGATACATTGCTGGACGAGCAATCCATTCTTGGCCTCGCCATTGGTATGGCACAAAATGGCATCCTACCGATTCCGGAAATCCAATTCCTCGCTTATCTACATAATGCGGAAGATCAATTGCGCGGCGAAGCGGCGACCCTACCCTTCTTCTCCGAAGGCCAATATACTAACCCGATGGTGGTACGTATCGCTGGGCTGGCTTACCAAAAAGGCTTTGGCGGGCATTTCCATAACGATAATAGTTTCGCCGTTTTGCGCGATATTCCAGGTGTTATCATCGCCTGCCCTAGCAATGGGGCGGATGCCGTGGGGATGCTACGCGAATGCGTACGCCTTGCCCGCGAAGAACAACGCGTGGTCATTTTCCTAGAACCAATCGCGCTGTATATGACGCGCGATCTTCATGAACTAAAGGATGAGTTGTGGAGCTTCACTTACGAAGAAACCTACCAGCAAGATGACATCCCACTCGGGCAATTAGGCCAATATGGCAAAGGCAAGGAGCTGGCCATCCTCACTTATGGAAATGGCACTTACCTCTCGCGCCAAGCCGAAAAAACGCTGACTGCAAAACACGGCATAAAATCGCGCATCATTGACCTACGCTGGCTCGCCCCACTCGATGAAGCGGCTATTTTAAGCGCCGTTAAAGGCTGTGATCATATTTTAATTGTCGATGAATGCCGCGTGACGGGAAGCCTAAGTGAACAGCTTATGGCACTACTGATGGAGAAACTATCGCCACTACCATCACTAAAACGCATCGCAGCGGATGACTCCTTCATTCCGCTTGGCAAGGCTGCAACAGCGACTCTACCAAGCAAGGAAACGATCGTGGAAGCGGTGTTAGAGCTAACAGGAAAAGCTAAAAAGCGTAAAACCGCTTAGGTTTGATTAAGGCAGATGATCTTAGGATTCTGTAAGAGCGCTATTTTCAGCAGATAATAACGCAAGCACTTGCGTGTTAAGGATATTTGCCTGCGCCGATACAGCAATCGCAGCATTTTGCTGTACGAGTAATTGAGCATAGAGTGAAGATTCCGCCGCAATATCTGTATCCGCAAAGGCTGCACGCGCACTATCGGTCGCTAATAAAGTGCCTTCTTTTTCTGCAATAATATACTCCAATCGAGCTTGCGAAGAACCCACAGCCGCTTGTTGTGCCGTTACTTTTTCAATGAGCTCTTTAATCCCTTCAAGGGCATCTACAGCCTCTGCCTGAGTGCCAATAGATAAATCATTTGCGCGGAATAAGTCATTTACGGAGAAGCCTTCATACCCCAGATTCACTCTTCCATCAGCATCATTCACTCCAACCTGAACGCCTGATCCCCTTAAATTAACCAGAGACGCAGCCAGATTTTGAGCAAAATCTTGTGCGCCAGCCTTCGTGTTCAAATCATATTTCTGATTCACATTTGTGAGCGTTAACTGGCCGGGGCCACCCGCAATGCTTCTAAACACAATGCTGTCATTACTAACGACCTCATTATTGCCAAAATCACGCTCAATATATTCGAATGTCTTACCGCTAGCTTCAATAATCACCCGCGCATCTTGGCCTGGCTCCGAGGCAGATTGAACCTCGATATTGGTCACATTCAGCCCCCCTGTGAAATCATCTGTTTCATAGAATAAGCTCGAACCGTCAAGTTCACCCGCACCGTTATAGCCCAATACAGAACGTTCTTGATTAAAGTTTAACGCACTAAATACACTATCTAATTCTTGAGCAAAAAGATCAGCTTGGTTTTGATTGGTTACGTTAGGCCCTGCGCCACCCACAAAATCGACCGTAAAATAGCCATTATCTTCCGAGGTAAAGAAAATGCGTTGGTCGCCACCTGCAAAACTCGTGTCGGAGATAGTGGCACTGTAAGTAGCATCTCCCACTTTCAGCGAAGTTTCGATAAGGTTATCCGCGAGATAAGTTGATTCAAACCCACTGACTTTTCCTACAAAATCAGGATTTATAATACCATTTGTATTAACCCCACTATCCGTACCGCTATCTAAAGTACTAGAAGATAAAACCCCCAGACCCGCTTGATCTACAAGTGAGATATCAAACTGTGCATCAGGCACATCGCCTGTGCCTTTATGCCGAATCACTAGGTCTAACCCATCACGTGAAAACTCTAACTGCTGTATGACATATTTACGGAAGTAACTTGTATCAATTAAAGGAGCATTTTGGAAATTATTCAACACTTCAGCCGCATTAGCCAAGGTCTCTTCGTTATTATCACCAATCTCAATATGCAAGAAATTACCGGGTGACGGGATATCTCTGAACCTAAAATTCAAGAAAGGCCCAAAGCCGCTATCAATACGAATTTCGTCATTATGATTAATTCCACCCGTTGGGTTTGCAATCGTCAAACGTACTTCTGAAGAGGTTTGAGCTTGAGCAGCCACAAAGCTACTATCGGTTATTCCAGTCACTTTTACACTATTGGCACCAAGAGCTAAATCCTCATCTACCGCTTCTAACGTGTAATAACCTTGCGCTGTATTTAAGATACGCTGACCTTGCGTGACCGTAAAATTATCACGAGAGCTGGAGCCTTGATCTTCGATCACCAAACGCCGAGCATCTTTTCCACCTGAAATAGAGGCAATACGTAATTCAGTGCCCGAAACAGTATATTCATAAGCTTTTAAATTATCATGCTGATCAAAAGTACGGATAGCCTCAGCCAAATTAAGGACGGTTTCTTCTATCGTTGCACCAATCTCAACACTGAGCGGATCACCTGGAATAGGAACAGTACGAAAACGGAAGGCCGTATCTTGAGTACGGAACGTTTGCCCATTAGTCGGATTCCCCGTCCATTCAATAACAGCGCGGGCTTTTTGCGCGATAGTATCGTTGAAATTCACATTATCGATGCCATTTAAAAGGGTGATACCATTAAAATTAGTCCCTAAAACAATCCGATCTAACTCTTCACCCAAAGCGCTAAATTCTTGCGCTAAGAAGCTACGCTCCACATCGGTAATACTACCACTATTAGCTTGAGTTGCCAACGTGGCCTGACGTTGTAAAATATCTTGAACTCTTGAGAAACCATCACTCGCAACCTGTAAAAGAGAAGAAGCTTGAACACCGTTTTCAAGTTCTTGGCGCAAGGTGGTGGTTTGTGCTCGTAATTGGGTAGCAACGGAAAGACCTGAAACATCATCTCCAGCATTCTGGATACGGTTACCCGAAGACAACCTTCCGACTGAATCAGCCGACTGGACTATCTGACGCGCGAGCTGTCCCGTCCTAAGACCAAATGTTGGTTGTATCGTTACCATTCATCACTACCTGTAATGTTTATCGAAAGGACTACTTGCCCTATACTAAGTTCCATCATAGCACACGAATCATTAACAATTTGCTAATGGATTTGAGAAAAACAGAGTGAGAGCGGCCATTTTCCTACAAAAACTGTGTAGAAATAATGTAAATTAATCCCATTTATTTTCTTTACACTCACCTACGACTCGCCTATACACCCCCTCTTCATAGTAAAGCGCTTGGGCAATGAAGCCCGCGATGGTGCTGTGAGAGGTGAAAATGAAAATACTTAGCTGTAATAGCAACATCCCGTTGGCTGGGGCAATGGCCTCGCATTTAGGTACAAGCCTTACCAAAGCGGATGTTAAAAAATTCCCCGATTCGGAAGTATTCATTGAGATTCATGAAAATGTGCGTGGACAGGATGTATTCGTAGTACAATCCACTTCTAACCCCGCCAATCAAAATATCATGGAACTTCTCATCGCGTTGGACGCTTTAAAGCGCGCCTCGGCACGCCGCGTTACGGCGGTAATCCCTTACTTTGGCTATGCACGCCAAGACCGTAAGCCAGGCCCTCGCACGCCAATTTCAGCGAAATTAGTCGCAAACCTTATCACCTCTGCTGGTGCAGATCGCGTACTTACGCTTGATCTTCACGCCGGTCAGATCCAGGGCTTTTTCGATATTCCGGTGGATCACCTTTATGCTCGCCCAGTGATTGTCGATGATATTAAAACAAAATATGGCGATAAACCGCTCACAGTTGTTTCACCCGATGTTGGTGGTGTAGTTCGTGCGCGTTCACTCGCAAGCCGCATTAACGCTGATCTTGCTATCATTGATAAACGCCGTGAAAAAGCCAGCATCTCTGAAGTGATGAACGTTATCGGCGAAGTCGATGGCCGTCATTGTATCCTATTCGATGATATCGTCGATACAGCTGGAACGCTTTGCAACGGTGTTGATGCCCTGCTTGAAAAAGGCGCTACTGGCGTATCCGCTTATATTTCACATGGTGTACTTTCAGGCCCTGCCTTTGATCGGCTTGCCAAATCGAAAATGGATGAGTTGGTGATTACTGATTCAATCCAACAACCCGATTCTGTTAAGGATCATCCAAAAATCCGCACTGTCAGCATCGCGCCACTTTTGGCCGAAGCAATGCAGCGCATTAGTAACGAGGACTCGGTTTCGAGCCTATTTGAATAAAGGAGATTATAATTATGAAAGCAGCTTATACATTTGAAGCAGAAGCACGCGAAAAACTCGGCCGTGGCGCCGCACGTGAGCTTCGTCGCAACAACCGTATTCCAGCGGTTCTTTACAGTAACAAAGTGAAGCCAGTAAGCTTCTCAATTGCGGAAAATGAGTTCGTGAAGGTTTACCATAAAGGTGGCTTCCGTTCTAAATTGGCCGAGCTTAAAGTGGGTAAAGAAACCTACTTCGCGCTCGCACGTGAAATTCAAGCACACCCAGTGAGCGAAAAAGTAGAGCATATCGACTTCCTACAAGTAGAGTCTGATAGCGTTGTTTCTGTTGCCGTTCCACTACGTGTTGTAGGTGCAGAGAAATCTGTTGGCGTGAAACGCGGTGGTTCAATCAACGTGGTAAAACACCATGTTCGCCTCGTATGTAACCCTGAAAACATTCCAACTTCAGTAGAAGTTGATGTGACAGAAGCCGGTATCGGTGATTCAATTCACATTAGCGCGGTGAAACTTCCAGAAGGCGTGCGCCCTGAAATTCAAGATCGTGACTTTACGATTGTGACCATCGCCGGTCGCCTCAAGAAAGAGGAAGAAACTAGCGTGGCTCCTGAAGCAAGCGAAGTTCCTGTGGGTGGTGAAGAGCCAGCTGAAGGTGCTGAAGGCGCTGAAGCAACAACTGAAGGTGGCGACGAGTAAATCTCGCCATTTTGAAAAAAAGGGCGTGCAACTTTTACAGTTCACGCCCTTTTTTTATTTCAAAAATCACGCTAGGTTAGCGCCATGAAATTATTTGTAGGACTCGGAAACCCCGACACAAAATACGAAAAGAATCGCCATAATGTCGGCTTTATGGTGATAGACGCGCTCGCGGCAAATAATCACGCGCCCAAATGGAGCAAGAAATTTCAAGGAGAAGTCACCGAAATCACCCTAGAGGGCGAAAAAGTCTTATTACTTAAACCGCAAACCTATATGAACCTATCCGGTAAGTCAGTTCAGGCTGCCATGGCATTTTATAAATTAAAGCCAGAAGATATTACCGTATTTCATGATGAGCTTGATATTGCTGTCGGCGAAATTCGTACCAAAACAGGTGGCGGCCATGCCGGCCATAACGGCTTACGTGATATTGATGCACAAATTGGCAAAAATTATCACCGCGTGCGTATCGGCATTGACCACCCAGGTCACAAAGATGCCGTTAGCGGCTATGTTTTACATGATTTTAGCAAGGCAGAACGCGAGCAGATCGACACTCTAATTGACGGTATTATCCACCATATTTCACTACTCGTAAGTGGCAATGATGCAGAGTTCATGAACAAAGTCGTAAAATAACTGACAAAACTGTCAAAAAAGGGGTTGCCAATAGAATCCCTTTGGCCTAAAAGCCTAGCTCCCCAGTGGGGCAAAAGGTATATTTATGGCTAAAAAAATTATTGGATACATCAAGCTAACAATTGCGGCAGGTAAGGCAAACCCTTCTCCTCCAGTTGGCCCTGCATTAGGTCAGCAAGGCTTGAACATTATGGAATTCTGTAAAGCGTTTAACGCGGAAACTCAGAAGTCTGAACCTGGCACGCCGATTCCGGTTGTCATTACAGCTTATGCAGACCGTAGCTTTACGTTCATCACAAAGACTCCTCCCGTTTCATACTTCCTGAAAAAAGCTGCGAAGTTGAAAAAAGGCGCAGGCGAAACCGGCAAAGAAATCGTAGGTAAAGTTACTATGAAGCAAGTTCGCGAAATCGCGGAAGTGAAGATGGTTGACCTCAACGCCAACGATATGGAAGGCGCTTGCAATATGATTAAAGGTTCTGCGGTTTCAATGGGCATTGAAGTGCTCGAGGACGCAGCGTAAAGGATAGTTCATCATGGCACTAAGCAAAAAGAAAACAGCAATTCTCGCGAATATCGATAGCACTCAGCTTTACGATCTTGATGCGGCGGTAAAGCTTGTAAAAGATAACGCAACAGCAAAATTCGATGAAACGATCGAACTTGCCGTTAACCTCGGTGTTGACCCACGTCACGCTGACCAACAAGTACGTACAATGGTAGCACTACCAAACGGTACAGGTAAAAAAATACGTATCGCTGTTTTCGCTAAAGGCGATAAAGCAGAAGCAGCTAAAAAAGCAGGTGCCGATGTTGTTGGTGCTGAGGACCTTATGGAAAGCATGCAAAAAGGTGATCTTAACTATGATCGCGTGATTGCAACGCCTGATATGATGGCCGTTGTTGGCCGTGTAGGTAAAATTCTTGGCCCTAAAGGTCTAATGCCTAACCCTAAACTTGGTACGGTGACTCCAAATGTGGAAGAAGCCATCACTAAAGCAAAAGCAGGTGAAGTAGAATGTCGTGTTGAAAAAGCCGGTATCGTTCACGTGGGCGTGGGTAAAGCAAGTTTCGATGCAAAGAAACTTTCTGAAAATATCTCGACAGTCATCAAAGCATTGCAAGGCGCTAAGCCATCAGGTGCTAAAGGTGGTTATATGAAGCGTGCTGCTATTAGCTCTACTATGGGCGGCGGCGTTAAATTGGATTTAAGCAGCTTTAAGCAAGCAGCATAATTAAAAGAAAACGGAGCAAAGGTAATGGATCGCGCACAAAAACAAGCTTACGTTCAAGCACTGAACACTGAAGTTGCTGATGCAGCTTCAATCGTAGTGGTTCACTATAAAGGACTAACCGTTGATGAAATTACTGACCTTCGTGCTAAAGTACGTGAAGCGGGTGGTTCTTTCAAAGTAACAAAAAACACTCTTGCTAAGCGCGCACTCAAAGGAACAACTTACGAATCTATCAGTGAGTTCCTAAGCGGCCCAACAGCGATCGGTTACAGTACAGATCCTGTAGCTCCGGCAAAAGCATTGGTAGAATTCGCCAATGAAAATGATAAATTACAATTACTTGGCGGCGCCTTTGGCGATCAGCCATTAGATGTGAATGGCATTAAAGATCTATCGAAAATGCCATCACTTGACGAGTTACGTGCCAAGATTGTTGGTATGTTGAATACGCCTGCGACTCGCATCGCCGGTGTGTTGCAAGCGCCTGCTGGTCAGCTAGCGCGTGTTTGTGGTGCTTACGGTGCGAAATCGTAGGAAGTAAAGTTAAAGGTTTTAAGGAAGAGGACGAGAACCATGGCTGCTAATATTGAAAAAATCGCTGATGATCTATCAGCACTAACAGTAATGGAAGCTGCAGAGCTTTCAAAACTTCTTGAAGAAAAATGGGGCGTTTCCGCTGCAGCACCAGTTGCTGTTGCAGGTGCTGCTCCTGCTGCTGGCGGTGACGCTGGTGCAGCTGCTGAAAAAGATGAGTTTGATATCATCTTGAAAGCTGCTGGCGACAAGAAGATCAACGTAATTAAAGAAGTACGTACCATCACTGGCCTAGGCTTGAAAGAAGCTAAAGACCTAGTGGAAGGTGCTCCAAAACCAGTTAAAGAAGGCGTGTCTAAAGACGAAGCCGCTGAGATTCAGAAGAAACTCACTGAAGCTGGTGCAGAAGTTGAAGTTAAGTAACTTCTAACTGCCTTTTAGAATAAGGTGGCGGGCCTTGTGCCTGCCGCCTCTTTCTGTTTTTTTCGTACCCCCAAAATAACGGGCGGTGCGGCACTTTAATTAAATGTTGAGAAGAGACCCGCGATGACTCAAACCGCTCAAACCCTTAATTTCACTAGCCGTAAACGTATCCGTAAGAGCTTTGGCCGCATTGAATCTGTGACCGAAATGCCGAACCTTATTGAGGTTCAAAAGAACTCTTATGATCAGTTCCTACAAATTAATGTACCTGCTGCTGAACGTACTGATACTGGCTTACAAGCGGTTTTAAAATCCGTTTTCCCAATCAATGATTTTGCTGAAACAGCAACATTAGAATTCGTATCTTACGATTTCGACAAACCAAAATTTGACGTGGAAGAATGTCGCCAGCGTGACATTAACTACGCCGCTCCAATGCGCGCGACTCTCCGCCTCATCACATGGATTGTGGATGAAGATACAGGATCTCGCGAAATTCGTGATATTAAAGAACAAGAAGTCTTCATGGGTGATATTCCTTTGATGACGCAAAACGGTACCTTTGTAATCAACGGTACAGAACGTGTGATCGTATCGCAAATGCACCGTTCTCCTGGCGTTTTCTTCGACCATGATAAAGGTAAAACTCACTCATCAGGCAAGCTCCTCTTCTCTGCTCGTGTGATTCCTTACCGTGGCTCGTGGTTGGATTTCGAATTTGATCCGAAAGATCTCGTTAACACTCGTATTGACCGTCGTCGTAAACTTCCAGTAACGACGCTTCTTCGTGCTCTAGATATGGGTACAGAAGAAATTCTTGATACGTATTACGAGACGGTTTCTATCACTAAAGGTAAAAAAGGCTGGGTTGCTCCTTATAACCCTGTTCAGTACCGCGGTGTGAAACTTAATGAAGACCTGATTGACGGTAAAACCGGCAAAGTCGTGGTTAAAGCGGGTGATAAAATCACGCCGCGTAAAGCGAAGAAAATTCTTGAAGATGGCACGAAAACAATCCAGCTCACTGATGAGCAGGTGATGGGTCGTTTCCTCGCGAAGAACCTCGTGAATAAAGAAGGTGAAGTATTGGCGGATGCTGGTGCTGAGCTGACTGAAGCACTTCTTAACATTCTCGTTGAGACAGGTTTAAAAGAACTTCCAACGCTTAACATTGATAATATCACGGTAGGCCCTTACCTTCGTAACACATTAATGGCCGATAAAAACACGACTAAAGATGACGCGTTAATCGACATTTACAAAGTGATGCGCCCAGGTGAGCCAACCACTCCTGAAGCAGCAGGTGAGTTATTCACTAGCCTCTTCTTCGATTCAGAGCGTTATGACCTTTCTGCGGTTGGCCGTGTAAAAATCAATGCTCGTTTGGATCTTGAAACTCCTGAAGAGCAAGGCACGTTGACCAAAGACGATATCGTTGAATCTGTTCGCACGCTTATCCGTCTGAAAGATGGTTTTGGTGAGATTGACGATATTGACCACCTTGGTAACCGTCGTGTTCGTTCCGTAGGTGAATTGATGGAAAACCAATATCGTATCGGTCTATTGCGTATGGAGCGCGGTATTATCGAACGTATGGGTTCTGTTGATATCGACACAGTGATGCCGCATGACTTGGTGAATGCTAAGCCGGTTGCAGCGTCTGTTCGTGAATTCTTTGGCTCTAGCCAGCTTTCACAATTTATGGATCAAACAAACCCACTTTCTGAGATTACGCATAAGCGTCGTCTTTCAGCGCTTGGCCCCGGCGGTCTAACGCGTGAACGTGCGGGTTTTGAAGTACGTGACGTACACGCGACGCACTATGGTCGTATCTGTCCGATTGAAACGCCTGAGGGTCCAAATATTGGTTTGATCAACTCTATGGCGACTTATGCCCAAATCAATAAATACGGTTTCATCGAAACGCCTTACCGTAAAGTTGTTGACGGTAAAGTGACTAATGACGTTCAGTACCTCTCGGCGATTGAAGAAGGTAAATACACGGTTGCACAGGCAAACGCGCCGCTCGACAAGAACAATAAGTTCACCGAAGAGCTCGTACCTAGCCGTAAGTCAGGCGACTTCCAAATGAGCCTGCCGAATGAAATCGATTATGTTGACGTTGCACCGAAACAGCTTGTTTCTGTAGCAGCGGCAATGATTCCATTCCTAGAGAATGATGATGCGAACCGCGCACTCATGGGATCAAACATGCAACGCCAAGCCGTGCCATTGGTACGTGCGGAAGCACCGCTCGTAGGTACCGGTATGGAATCTATCGTAGCACGTGATTCAGGCGCGGCCATCACTGCCCGCCGTGGTGGTGTGGTTGACCGTGTCGATGCCTCTCGTATCGTGATTCGTGTGGATGAGAAAGAAACCGAAGGCAACACGCCGGGTGTGGACATCTACAATCTACAGAAATTCCAACGTTCTAACCAATCCACCTGCATTAACCAACGTCCATTGGTAAAAGTAGGTGACACGCTAAATTCGGGTGACATCATCGCCGATGGTCCTTCGACTGATCTGGGTGAGTTGGCGCTAGGCCGTAACGTGCTCGTGGCCTTCATGCCATGGAATGGTTACAACTACGAGGATTCAATCCTTATTTCTGAGCGTATCGTATCTGACGACGTATTTACTTCAGTTCATATTGAAGAATTTGAAGTTGTCGCTCGTGATACAAAGCTTGGCCCTGAAGAAGTTACTCGCGACATTCCCAATGTCGGTGAAGATGCCCTTCGTAACCTTGATGAGATCGGTGTGACGCACGTAGGTGCCGAAGTAAAAGCCGGTGATATTTTGGTGGGTAAAGTGACGCCTAAGTCTGAGTCTCCAATGACGCCGGAAGAAAAACTTCTTCGTGCCATCTTTGGTGAAAAAGCATCTGACGTTCGTGATAGCTCGCTTCGCGTACCACCAGGTGTGGTGGGTCACGTTGTCGGTGTTCGTATCTTTAGCCGTCGTGGTATCGAAAAAGACGAACGTGCTTTGGCATTAGAGCAATCTGAAATTCAGAAACTTGCAAAAGACCGTGATACAGAGCGCGCAATTATTGAAGGCTATGTGTATGGCCAATTGCGGAAACTTCTAAACGGTAAAGAAGCAACGTCGGGTCCGAAAGGCTTCAAGAAAGCGAAGCTTACGGATGAGCATTTCGAGAAATATAGCCAAGGTCAATGGTGGCAGCTTGGTGTATCTGATAAGAAGGTGATGGATCAGATCGAAGGTCTGAAAATTCAACTTGATGATGCACTCGCTCGTATCGAAGCTCACTTCACTGATAAAGTAGATAAAGTTCAAGGCGGTGATGATCTGCAACCTGGCGTATTGAAAATGGTGAAAGTCTTCTTGGCTGTGAAGCGTAAGCTTCAACCAGGTGATAAGATGGCAGGCCGTCACGGTAACAAAGGTGTGATCTCTAAGATCATTCCAGTGGAAGATATGCCATACCTTGAAGATGGTACTCCGGTTGATATCGTGTTGAACCCATTGGGTGTACCTTCACGTATGAACGTAGGTCAGATTCTTGAGACTCACTTAGGTTGGGCCGCTGCCGGTATTGGTAACCAAATTTCTGAAGCAGTTCGTAGCGCTCAGGAAAGTGGTGATCTTAAAGGCGTTCGCGATAAGCTGATCGAAGTGTATGACGAGAAAGAATTCGCTGCAGATATTAAGAAAATGTCTGAAGGTGAAATCAAAGAACTCGCCAGCAACACGTCGAAAGGTGTGCCATTTGCAACTCCAGTATTTGATGGTGCGAATGAGAAAGACATCGAGGGTTATCTCGAAAAAGCGGGTATGCCAAAGTCTGGTCAGATGACACTTTGGGATGGTCGTACCGGTGAGCAGTTTGATCGTGATGTAACGGTTGGTTACATTTACATGCTTAAACTTCATCACTTGGTCGATGAGAAAATTCACGCTCGTTCAATCGGACCATACTCGCTCGTTACGCAACAACCACTCGGCGGTAAATCGCAGTTTGGTGGACAGCGCTTCGGTGAGATGGAGTGTTGGGCACTTCAAGCCTATGGCGCGGCTTACACGCTACAAGAAATGCTGACAGTGAAGTCGGATGACGTAGCGGGTCGTTCGAAAGTTTATGAGTCTATCGTTCGCGGTGATCATAGTTTCGAGTCAGGCATTCCAGAATCGTTCCACGTAATGGTCAAAGAGCTACGCGCCCTTTGCCTGAACGTAGAACTTCAAGAAAAAGAAGCATAGAGAGAGATTAGGAGAATATTATGTCACAATTAATGTCATTTTTCGGCCTAGAACAAGGTCAGGAACAATTCGACGAAATCCGTATCTCTATCGCGAGTCCGGAAAAAATCCGTGGTTGGTCTTTTGGTGAAGTTAAGAAACCAGAAACGATTAACTATCGTACTTTCAAACCTGAGCGTGATGGTCTTTTCTGCGCACGTATCTTTGGCCCTGTAAAGGACTATGAGTGCTTGTGCGGTAAATATAAACGTATGAAGTATCGCGGAATTATCTGTGAGAAATGTGGCGTTGAAGTAACCACTTCTAAAGTGCGTCGTGAGCGTATGGGTCATATCGACTTGGCTGCTCCAGTGGCTCACATTTGGTTCTTGAAGTCACTTCCAAGCCGTATTGGTTTGCTACTTGATATGACGCTAAAAGATCTAGAGCGCGTGCTTTATTTCGAAAGCTTCATGGTAACTGAGCCTGGCCTGTCGCCTTTCACTAAAGGTGAAGTGCTTACGGAAGATCAGTATTATGATGCACAAGATGATTACGGCGCGGAAGCTTTCACGGCTGAAATCGGTGCTCAAGCAATCAAGACGATGCTACAAGGTCTCGACCTTCCTGCAGAACTTGAAACGACGAAAACTGACTTACGTGAAACGGGTTCTGAAGCAAAGCGTAAGAAATTGGTGAAGCGCTTGAAGCTCATCGAAAACTTCATTGAGTCTGGCAATAAACCAGAATGGATGATTCTTGATGTTGTTCCTGTGATCCCACCAGATTTGCGTCCACTCGTTCCACTTGATGGCGGCCGTTTTGCGACGTCTGATTTGAACGACCTATATCGTCGTGTGATCAACCGTAACAACCGTTTGAAGCGTCTATTAGAACTTCGCGCACCTGACATCATCGTGCGTAACGAGAAGCGTATGCTTCAAGAATCAGTGGATGCCTTATTCGATAACGGTCGTCGCGGTCGTACCATCACAGGTAACAATAAACGTCCTCTGAAATCACTTTCAGACATGCTTAAAGGTAAGCAAGGTCGTTTCCGTCAAAACCTACTCGGAAAACGTGTCGATTATTCAGGCCGTTCGGTAATCGTAGTTGGACCGGAGCTTATGCTTCACCAATGCGGTCTTCCAAAGAAAATGGCATTGGAACTCTTCAAGCCGTTCATCTATGCGAAGCTCGAAATCTACGGAATTGCCACTACGATTAAAGCGGCAAAACGCCTTGTTGAAACGGAACGTCCTGAAGTTTGGGATATTCTCGAAGAAGTGATTCGTGAGCACCCAGTTCTCTTGAACCGTGCGCCTACCCTTCACCGTTTGGGTATCCAAGCGTTTGAACCAAAGCTTATCGAAGGTAAAGCAATTCAGCTTCACCCACTCGTTTGTGCGGCCTTTGATGGTGACCAAATGGCCGTTCACGTGCCACTTTCAATCGAAGCACAGCTAGAATCTCGCGTTCTCATCATGAGCACGAACAACATTCTATCGCCTGCTAACGGTAAGCCGATCATCGTACCTTCACAGGATATGGTTTTGGGTCTTTATTACATGACGATTGAAGCAGAAGGCGAAGAAGGCGAAGGCATGTCTTTCGGCTCTATGGCTGAACTTATCCAAGCCGTTGATCAAAAGGTGGTCTCTCTACACGCGAAAATCAAATGCCGTTACAAAGGCGTTGATGAAAACGGTAAAGAGAAAGTCACGTTGGTTGAGTCTACTCCGGGTCGTATGTTGCTAGCACAGCACCTACCACGCAACCCAGATGTCGCTTTCGATCAAGTAAACCGCTTGATGACAAAGAAAGAATTGTCAAATCTTCTTGGTCACGTTTACCGCTATTGCGGCCAGAAGGCGACCGTGATCTTCGCTGATCACATTATGGCGCTTGGCTTTAAGCATGCAGCAAAAGCCGGTATCTCATTCGGTAAAGATGATATGATCATTCCTGAAACGAAGGACGGTCACATCAATGGTACATTGGATCAGGTGAAAGAATTTGAAAACCAATATGCTGAAGGTTTGATTACCCAAGGTGAGAAATATAACAAAGTGGTCGATGCATGGTCGCATTGTTCTGAGCGTGTTGCCGAAGATATGATGGATGTCATCTCGGGTGCAAAAGCTGAGAAACAAGCGAACGGTAAAGAGATGAACGCCATTTACATGATGGCTCACTCTGGTGCTCGTGGTTCTGCCGCACAAATCAAACAGCTCGCAGGTATGCGTGGTTTGATGGCGAAACCTTCTGGTGAGATTATCGAAACGCCGATTATCTCGAACTTTAAAGAAGGTCTGACCGTACTTGAATACTTTAACTCTACCCACGGTGCGCGTAAGGGTCTTGCCGATACCGCACTAAAAACAGCAAACTCAGGTTACCTGACACGTCGTTTGGTAGATGTATCTCAGGATTGCATTATCGTTGAGCACGATTGTGGAACACATAAAGGCCTCGTGGCAAAACCTGTCATTGAAGGCGGTGAAGTGGTAACCCCACTTTCTGAGAAAATCCTCGGCCGTACTTCCGTACGCGACGTGATTCACCCAACGACTGAAAAGCCTATTGTTAAAGCAGGTCAATTGATTGATGAGTATATCATCGATGCAATTGATGAAGCAGGTATCGAATCTATCATGATTCGTTCTGCACTAACCTGTGAATCTGAAGGCGGTATCTGTGGTACTTGTTACGGACGTGACTTAGCCCGCGGTACAGCCGTGAACCTTGGTGAAGCGGTTGGTGTAATCGCTGCACAATCTATTGGTGAGCCAGGTACACAGCTAACGATGCGTACCTTCCACATTGGTGGAGCCGCGCAGCGTGGTTCGGAAGCCTCTAGCGTTGAATCATCGCATGATGGTGTGCTGGAACTTTCGAACAAAAACGTGGTCGTTGATTCAAAAGGCCGCGCAGTAGTCATGAGCCGTACCTGTGAAATCATTATTCGCGATGCGAAAGAGAACGAACGCGGTCGTCACAAAGTACCTTACGGTGCACGTGTGACCGTGAAAGAAGGCGCAAAAGTAAAAGCTGGTGATAAACTTGCTGAATGGGATCCATACACGATTCCAATCATTACAGAGCGTGACGGTGTAGCTAACTATCGTGACTTAGTAGATAGCGTATCGCTTCGCGAAGTAACGGATGAAGCTACGGGTCTTTCTAGCAAAGTGGTTATTGACTGGCGCCAGCAAGCTCGTGGTCAGGATCTAAAACCTCGTATCGCTCTTCGCGATAAAGATGGCGAGATCATCACTCTACCAAACGGTTTGGAAGCACGTTATTTCCTACCAGTAGATGCGATTCTTTCTATTACAGATGGTCAAGAAATCCACGCAGGTGACGTGATTGCACGTATCCCACGTGAATCTTCTAAGACGCGTGATATTACGGGTGGTCTACCTCGCGTAGCGGAACTATTCGAAGCACGTATGCCGAAGGATCACGCCGTGATTTCTGACATTGGTGGACGTATCGAGTTTGGTCGCGATTACAAAACCAAACGTCGTATCATTGTTCGCCCTGAAGAGGACGGTGCAGAGCCAATGGAATATATGATTCCAAAAGGTAAGCACATCGCCGTTAATGAAGGTGACCTCATCGAAAAAGGTGACTTGTTGATGGACGGTAACCCAGTACCGCACGATATCTTGCGTGTCATGGGTGTCGAAGCTTTGGCTGAATATATGGTTCACGAAGTGCAAGCCGTTTACCGTCTACAGGGTGTAGGCATTAACGATAAGCATATCGAAGTCGTACTCAGCATGATGTTGCGTAAGATTGAAGTCACTGCACCGGGCGAAACGACTCTGCTCGTTGGTGAACAAATCGAACGTGAAGACTTTGAAGAGATTAATGCAAAAGCGGCTAAAGCCGGCGAGAAGCCAGCCGAAGGTCACTTGGTATTGCAAGGGATTACGAAAGCGTCCCTACAAACCAAATCATTCATCTCAGCAGCATCGTTCCAAGAAACCACGCGTGTTCTTACCGAAGCTTCGGTTGCCGGTAAGATTGACACATTGCAAGGTCTCAAAGAGAACGTAATCGTGGGTCGTTTGATTCCTGCTGGTACGGGTGCATTCATGAATCGTATGAAACGTGTGGCACAAGTCCGTGATAAGGAAATCGAAGATGAACGCGCAGCAGCTATGCCAGAAGAGCCAGAACAAATTGGTTTCGATGGCGACGGCGGCGACGAGTCTCTCGCTAGCTAGAATAAGTTAAGCTTACAATTAAAGCCTAACTGCAAAAACAAAACCCCGGAAGAGGAAACTCTTTCGGGGTTCTTTGTTTAATCCACCTTCTCACCAAACTTGGTCAGCACTACATAGAGCAAGAAGGCACCAACACCCATACCTATCCACCATGGTAGACCATAGCCGACCGGAATGAGGCCTGCGAGGATAGCAACCGTTCCTACCAGCATCGCATAAGGCAACTGCGTGCGTACATGCTCAATATGGTCACAACCGGATGAAACCGAGGATAGAATCGTTGTATCGGAAATAGGCGAACAATGATCACCCCACACCGCACCCGTCAAAACAGAGGCAACCGAAGCGTAGAGAATCGGCATCGCATCAGCACCGGTCATCCCAGCACTCTCTAACGCACCCCATGTAAGCGGAATAGCTAGCGGCACTAAAATCGCCATCACCCCCCAGCTGGTTCCCGTCGCAAAAGCGATGATCGAAGCCAGCAAGAACACGACAACAGGCAACCATTGTGGCGATAAGTTACCCTCCAGCTGATTTACGAGATAATCGGCTGTGCCTATCGCATCATTCACTCCCGCAATACCCCAAGCGAAGGTGAGGATAATAACCGCACCTAACATTGGAACAAACCCATGCTCCAGTGCACCAATCACTTCGCCAATACTCATATTCGCATTATACTTACTCATCAACAGAGCCGAAGTCGCGCTGAGCAGCGAAGCCCAAAGCATCGCCTTAAACGGATCTGCATTGCCAAAAATTGCGGTCAACGTAACCGCTTGGCCTTCTTCCGGCCAACCCGTAAGCAGGAGACCACCTATCACACTGCAAATCAGCACCATAAGGGGTAGCACCGCATTAATGGCTTTACCTTTACTCACTTTCACGGCTTTGGCTTTGCTGGTTTTGCGTTTTGCCGCTTTGGCCGCCTCTTTACGCGCCGCACGTTCGGCCTTTAACATCGGCCCCATATCGCGGTTAGTGCTAATCAGCATAAAGATGAATAACACACTCAAAATACTGTAAAAGCTGTAAGGAATTGATGAAATCATCAATTCATAAGCAGGGATATTCAGAGTCGAAATCCCTCCCATCGCGGTATCTAACAACGATACCTGAAACCCAATCCAAGTAGTAAGCAGCGCGATGGACGCAATCGGAGAAGCGGTTGTATCCACAATATAAGCGAGCTTCTCGCGGCTAATTCCACGTGCATCGGCCAATGGGCGCATCGTATTACCCACAATCAACATGCTAGCATAATCATCGAAAAACATCTTCAAACCGGCAAACATAGTCGCAAATTGCGCGCCTTTAGCCGTTTTCACTCGACTCGACATCCACTCAATCACGCCATCAATACCGCCATTAGTGCGGATAATACCAATCATCCCCCCCACGGTAAGCGTAAACATGATAATCGAGATATGATCTGTGCTGGCATCCGTCGGCACAATCGATTGCAGCAACCATGTATCCATCACGCGCAAAAACCCATCCCATAAAGCCGGTAAATCACCTCCTGAAAGCAGCCATGCCCCTGACCAAATCCCCAAGAAGAGAGAAACAATAACTTGGCGCGTCAGCAAGGCCATCGTGATGGCCAAAGCCGCGGGTAACAACGACCATATACCGTAATTCGTAGCCACTTCTGGCTCTGCAAAAACGGGAAAACTGGCAAAAATTGCAACTAAAAAGGGAAGAATGGCACGCTTCATCATGGCCTCATTTGTTCTTTAACAGTAACTTAGCCTAGCAACTCGCCACCTAATTGTCTTAAAATTGTAACACAATCACCCCCTTAAACGCGGTATATTTGAGAGTGAAGTAATATATATGGCGAAAAAGAACCACATTCAGCGCGTGCATATCTGGGACGACCCAGAAAGCCGCATCAATTTTCTGGAGACCAGTCTTGGTAATCAAGGGTGGAGCGCAGTGGTTCATGCGCCTACCAAAGATAGCTCGGCTCAAGAGTTAAGCGCCATACAGAATAAACTGGCTGATAAAAGTTACGTTACGAAAATCGGAACAGATAAAGAAAACAACCCTGTCTTATTCGTTACCAAACTAGGCACTGAAGATTCATTCATTAGCGCAATTGAGAAACTAGGGCTCGTTAAAGGAGCTAAACACAGCTTTGAAAGCACTGTACATAACGCTTCAAAGATTATCGGTGGAATAAAGAACGTTGCGAGTTTCTGGACTGAAAATAAAGCAAAACGCATCGGTTCACTCTATCTGGTCGGCGACCTTGTTATCACCAGTAACAGTTCCAGTGATACCTCTCCTGAAAAATGGTGGAAAACTGGATATGGTATTTTAGGTGCTGCACAATCTCTGATTTTCATGAATTATGCGACTGAGGCAGATGCTCAAATATCTAAAGAGATAAATCGAAAATTCGCAAATTATGCCAAAGATGGAAAATCTATTACCACCTCACTAGACTGGTTAGATAAGGAAGATCCAGCAAGTGCCGCCACGAAATTTTTAGAAAAAAATGCCATTAATGTAGGTGCATGGACGCAAATTGCTGGCCGTGGGTTATGGACGATGGCAGGCATCAAAGAGATACAACGCGGCGCTAAGGGCGGTTGGGAACGCATCTCAGATTCTGCCATGTCTATTTTGGGCTGGGTGCTCTTCATGGTTAAAGGTGACGGTCAAGCAAAAGAAGGAGAGAGCAAGATTCTCTCACACATCAAAAAATACTCAAACCGTATTGGCGGCGCTCTTAATGCAGGCTCTACTATCGCTGCGCTCAAAGGTGCTACTGCTAAAATGGCAGCTGGTGAAGAAGCGAAAAGTGACTTAGCTGGTAACATCGCTTATCTACTAGGTGACGTTACCGTTTTTGTAACAGATTCAATGGATTACGATGCAAAAAGCGCAACCCATCCACAAAACTTGGCTCGAATTGCTTCAGAGTTTCTAAAAAAAGTACCTTCAGTACTAGGGCAATCAGCAAAGTTAAAAATTGCGGAAAACTTAGCAAACCATCTTGCAGAAAAAGCAAATGGAATTGAAAAAAAGAAAAATAGTAAAACACTCTCAAGTGAAGGGTTAGACAAATATAAAACAGATATCTATAATGCCATTCTTACACAACTACCTCATAAAGCATTAGATCTTGCCAAGATAGCAGCAAAAGTAGCAGATATCAGCCTTCAATTCCCGAAAGAACAACAGGAGCATGTGCGGAAATCAATCGCAAAAGAACTCTTATCCTCTCCAGCAATCTTAGCTACCTTTGAAGAGATTGACGAATTGATGAATTACTCACTCTCAGTGAAAAAGCCAGCCGCTACTGTAGATCAAATGAATATAGAGAATGTAAATTCATTACTTAGTGATTTAGTAAAAATGACACCTCAGACAATGAATGAGGCCGAATTTGCAATCTCCATTTTTAATGCAGCTAAAATGCAAAGCGTACCTAAAAAACAAGAGGTACAAGAAATAGCTAGCACTGAAATACAGCTATCAGATCGCACAGCAAAACCCCACCCACGCATCAATTCTACACCTGAAACAGGTGTAGGCACCTCGCTATCCTAGGAGTAGGAATAGCATCACTCCACCAATCAAAATTCGGTAATAAGCAAAAGGTGTGTAGCCATGTTTGCCTAAGAAATTAATCAACCAACGTACCACTAATAAGGCGGAGATAAACGCTGCGACGAAACCAATCGCAATCACTTCCATATTCTCTAGCGTCATATGCCCCCAGTTTTTATAGGAGTCATACACCGTCGCACCTAGCATGGTGGGAATGGCGAGGAAGAAGCTAAACTCGGTTGCCGCTTTGCGTTCTAGTCCCATCAGCATGCCACCAATAATGGTCGCACCGGAACGCGAGGTGCCTGGAATCATCGCTAACACTTGGCAGAAACCTACTTTTAAAGCGAGTTTCCAATTCATTTCTTCAACGGTTTGCGTGATAGGTTGAGGTTTAATGACTTTCTCCACCAGCAAGATTATCACTCCTCCGACCACCAGCATAATGGCCACCACTAGCGGCGAGAATAAGACCTCTTTAATAAAACCATGCGCGAATACTCCAATCACCGCCGCCGGTAAAAAGGCAATCACAATATTAGAAATAAACCGACGAGCTTTCTCTTCTTTCGGCGCGTTTAATACTGCGCCAAATAGTTTCGCACGATAGAGCCAGCAGATAGCAAGGATCGCACCCAGCTGAATCACAATCTCAAACACACGCCCCGGAGGACCTGAGAATTCCAGTAATTCGACCAGCAAAATCAAATGCCCCGTCGAAGAAATCGGCAAAAACTCCGTTATCCCCTCAATAATGCCGAGGAATAAAGCCTGCCATGTGGTTTCAGTTAACACTAGGCCGCACGCTCCACCACGCGCCAGCCGATATCTTTGCGGTAAAAACCTTGTTCCCAATCAACTTTCTCAACGGCGGCGTAAGCTTGGACGCGGGCGGTTTCGAAATTAGAGGCTTTGGCGCATACGCCTAACACGCGACCACCAGTAGCATAGGTTTTGCTATTTTCGACTTTCGTACCCGCATGAAAGATAGTTCCGCCAGCGGTTTCAAGTCCTCGAATTTCGGTATTTTTTTCGTAAGAGCCGGGATAGCCTTTAGCAGCCATGACGACACAAACTGCCGCATCATCGGAGAGTTTAATTTCGTAATCTTCTAGGCCTTCGCCTTTGGCACATGCCATAAAGAGCGGCACAATATCGGATTCTAAACGCAACATCAGACTTTGCGTTTCAGGGTCGCCAAAACGCACATTATATTCGATAAGCTCCGGTCCTTTTGCGGTAATCATCAACCCCGCAAAAAAGATACCTTGGAAGGGTGTACCTTCTTCCTGCATCGCCTTCATGGTGGGTTCGATAATCTCATTCATCACGCGGGTATTCATCGCATCGGTCATAATCGGCGCAGGGCTATAAGTACCCATACCGCCCGTATTAGGCCCCGTATCACCCTCGCCCACGCGTTTATGATCTTGCGCGGAGCCAAGCATGCGAACGGTCTTACCATCGCATAAGGCAAAGAAGCTAGATTCCTCGCCTTGCAGCCACTCTTCGATGACGACTTCCGCACCGGCATCGCCAAATTTACCGCCAAAAATTTCATCAATCGCAGTCAAAGCTTCTTCGTTCGTTTCGGCCATAATCACGCCTTTACCGGCAGCTAAACCATCAGCTTTCACCACGATAGGTGCAGGGTTCTCGGCAATATAATCCTTCGCCGATTGCGCATCGACAAAACGACCATAACCCGCCGTTGGGATATTATATTTCGCGCAAATGTCCTTGGTGAAGCCTTTGGAACCTTCTAGCTGCGCGGCAGCTTGAGAACATCCAAATACCGCAATATTTGCGGCACGAAGCGCATCAGATAGGCCTTCCACTAACGGCACCTCTGGCCCGACAACCACAAGGTCAATTTTTGTATTCTGACAAAATTCAATAATCGCTGCTTCATCGTTTAGAGTGATACATTCAGCCACTTGCGCAATGCCGCCATTACCGGGGCTGCAATAGAGCTCACTCACTAAAGGTGATTGTTTAATTTTCCATGCGAGGGCATGTTCACGCCCGCCTGAACCGATAACCAGAATTTTCATCATTGCTCCTCTTCGTAACGCTTGTATAGTCTGGCTCATGTCAGACATCAAGCCTACTCATAATGCACCGGAATTTTCGGTTTCTGAAATCTCAAATGCACTCAAACGTGTGGTGGAGAGCAACTTCTCTTACGTACGCGTGCGAGGTGAAATTTCAGGCCTCAAAATCGCCGCTTCCGGTCATGTTTACTTGAGCTTGAAGGATGAAAAGAACGTACTCTCTGGCGTATGTTGGAAAGGCGTTGCGGGACGTTTGCGCTTTAAACCAGAAGACGGATTAGAAGTTATCGCCACCGGAAAACTCACCACTTATGGCGGACGCAGTAATTACCAAATCGTGATTGAGTCGATGGAGCCAGCGGGCGAAGGCGCGCTCATGGCACTGCTCGAGAAACGTAAAAAAGAGCTCGCGGCAGAAGGGTTATTCGATGCAGACCGCAAACAAGAACTGCCTTACTTGCCGCAAACCATTGGTGTGATTACTTCTCCCACTGGTGCCGTGATTCGCGATATTTTACACCGGTTAGAAGACCGTATGCCCTGTAATGTTCTCGTCTGGCCTGTGGCCGTACAAGGCGATGTAGCAGCAGCGCAAATTGCTAATGCGGTAACGAGCTTTCAAACTTATGAACAACGCCCTGACCTTCTTATCGTTGCACGTGGAGGTGGCTCGATTGAAGATTTATGGCCGTTTAATGAGGAAGTTGTGGTGCGTGCGGTTGCCGCTTCTAACATCCCTGTTATCTCCGCCGTGGGGCATGAAACCGATACGACTTTAATCGATTATGCCTCCGACCAGCGTGCGCCAACGCCGACTGCAGCTGCCGAAATGGCCGTACCTGTTCGCGCCGATTTACTCTATACATTGCGTGACCACCAACAACGGATGGATAGCTTACTGCAATCACAATTATCTAACTATAAACAACGCATTGAGGGCTTATCACGTGGATTACCAAAACCCTCTGAGATACTCGCTACTGCACGCCAATCGCTCGATATTTTAAGCGATAAACTAGGCCAAAGCCTACGCATGATGGTGACCGCAAAACAGCATCAATTACAGCAAGCGAGCAGTGGCTTGCGCCCAAACCTTTTAGAGCATCCGCTCAAAGAGCAAGCACGCCAACTGAATGAAAGAAGCGACAAGTTAAACGAACGCTTTAAGCAATTACTCGAACGCAAAGAGAATCAATTAAGTCAACTCACCGGAAAGCTTGCTCTGTTAGATTATCAACACGTGCTCAAACGTGGCTTTGCTCTCGTTAAAAATGCAAAAGGAGAACTGATCACCTCCGCTTCTAATGGCGCTAACGCTGCTACCCTCACCTTCCATGATGGCGATACGCCTTTAGGCTCCGCGCCCACTAAACCCATCAAAAAACAGCCTAAAAAAAACAAACCTAAAGCGATAGATGAACTTCAAGAAAGCTTATTTTAGTCATTAAATCGTAACATTTAGGTGCTAAATTGGTTTTATGATCAATTTACCTCCACGCCCCAAAGCTCCCAGCAGCATCATTACAACGACTGGTATGATTACTGGAGGTATTTTCACTGCAATAGGAGCCTCCACTATGTTTCTATCAAATCAAATAGATAACCCTGAATTAAAGAAAGTGATGCTACCAATTTCTCTGCTTTACCTTGCTGGTGGAGTATCAAACTTTGTCGCTTCTAGTTACGCAAGCAAAGCACGTGAAGCGGATTATCGAGATAAGTTATTACTCGAAAAGCTTTCTATCGAGAAAGAACTTGAACAATCCCGCTAGAACAACTTCCGTGCAACCGTTAAGCCTTCTGCTGTCGGAATTAAAATCGATTCATAGCGGCTTTCATCTGCCAATCTCTCATTAAATTCACGCATACCTTCCCACGCTTTTTGGCTGGTGCCCTCTGGTTTTTGCTCAGCGATAACATGGCCAAATAGCAATGTGTTATCGCCCACGATAAGCCCGCCTTTACGCACATGTTTCTCTGCCCAGTCAAGATACCCAGCATAACCGCCCTTATCTGCATCGATAAACACCATATCAAACGGCGCTTGAGGCTCTAATTGCTGTAAAACATCCGTCGCATCTCCTAAATGTGGTTGGATGTTCAGACCAGATTTCTCAACCGTTTCGCAGAGTAATTCGTAATGAGCTGTATCTTTATTAATCGCATGCACAACACCTTCTTCACCTACCGCACGTGCCATCCACACAGTTGAATATCCGGCCAATGAACCAATCTCGACAATAGTTTTGACACCCGCCAATTTAATCAAAAACTGAAGTAACTTACCTTCTTCTGCACCTACTTGAATCCCCACTAAATGATTGTCATGCGCAGATAGGCGAGCCTTGGCATCTTGCAGAATTTCATCCTCTGGCGCGAAGGTGGAACGAATATAGTCTAAAATCTTATCATCTTGTCTCATTTGCCCATTCTATTGGGATGACAAAAGCCACGCAATGAGTTAAATCATGTTCATGTTCTTAGATGATGATAAACTCCATGAGGAGTGCGGTGTATTTGGCATTAGTGGCGTAACGGACGAGGCAGCGGCACATACCGCCCTTGGGTTGCACGCATTACAGCATCGCGGCCAAGAAGCCGCAGGCATTGTCAGCTTTGATGGAACCCAGTTTTTCACCCATCGCGCCCTCGGTCTTGTGGGTGATAATTTCAACAAAAAAAGTACCATCGGACGCCTAAAGGGTGACTCAGCCATCGGCCATAATCGCTATTCTACCAGCGGTGAACCGCATCTTCGTAACGTACAACCGCTCTTTGCAGAATTCTCATTTGGCGGTTTGGCCCTTGCGCATAATGGAAACCTTACCAACGCCTATACTCTGCGTGAAGAGCTCATCAAAGGCGGCGCAATCTTCCAATCTACTTCTGATACAGAAGTGATGGTTCATTTGATCGCTCGCAGTCGTAAAGCCTCCGTCGCTGACCGTATCATCGATGGTTTAAAGCAAATTCAAGGAGCTTACTCGCTGATTGCTCTTTCACCTGATGGTATGATTGGTGTTCGTGATCCACACGGCGTTCGTCCACTAGTGCTCGGCGATCTTGGAAATGCGTATGTACTCGCATCTGAGAGTTGCGCGTTAGATATTATCGGCGCCACTTTGGTACGCGATATTGAAGCCGGTGAAATGGTGGTGATTAAAGACGGAAAACTCACCAGCTATCGTCCATTCGACACCGCATCAGACGCACGTACAAAAAGCCGTTTCTGTGTATTTGAATATATTTATTTCGCCCGCCCTGACTCTTATGTTGATGACAATAATGTGTACACTGCGCGTAAATCTATCGGTTCTGAACTTGCAAAGGAAGCTCTGGTAGAAGCTGATCTCGTTGCTCCCGTTCCTGATTCTGGCCTGCCTGCTGCCATCGGTTATGCCGAACAAGCCGGCTTACCTTTTGAACTCGGCATTATTCGCAATCACTATGTTGGCCGTACCTTTATTGAGCCAACCGATCAAGTGCGCCACCTCGGTGTGAAGCTAAAACATAATGCCAACCGCGTGATGCTCGAAGGCAAACGCGTGGTTCTAGTCGATGATTCCATCGTGCGTGGTACGACCAGTCAAAAAATCGTCAATATGGTGCGCGAAGCAGGTGCGAAGGAAGTACATATGCGTATTGCCAGCCCGCCAACCACCCATAGCTGTTTCTATGGTGTCGATACTCCAAGCCGCGAAAAACTCCTCGCCGCAAAAATGTCGATTGAAGAAATGGCACAGCATATCGGTGTCGATTCCCTCGCCTTTATCAGTATTGATGGCGTGTATCGCGCACTCGGAAAAGAGGGCCGCGATGCTGACTCACCCGCCTATTGCGATGCTTGCTTTACCGGTGAATATGCTATTCCACTGACTGACCAAGACGGTGGAAAAGACGGAAAAAGCCAAGCTGATTTATTCAAGATTGCATGAGTATAACGATGCGATTTTTACTGATTATTCTGATCCTCTCTGTTACCGCCTCTTGCGGACATAAAACCGATTTAAAACTACCCAAAATAGAACAATCCACGAGCCAGTAATGGATCATTTTACTTATCAAAAGGGCCAGCTACATGCTGAGGAAATCGCACTGCATGACATTGCGGCACAAGTTGGCACACCCTTTTACTGCTATTCTAGCGCCACCTTTATTCATCACTTTAACGTCTTTAACGATGTACTTGGCGAGTATGATCACAAAGTATGCTTCGCAGTCAAAGCTAATAGCAATATTGCCGTTCTCAAAACACTCGCCGCACAAGGTTGTGGTGCTGATACGGTTTCTGCCGGCGAAATTCGGGCAGCTCGCAAAGCCGGCATCCCTGCCTCTGACATCGTCTTTTCTGGCGTGGGCAAAACCAAAGAGGAAATGGCTTATGCGCTAAAGGAAGGCATTTTTCAATTTAATGCTGAGTCTCAAGCAGAGCTAAATGCGCTCAATGAAGTTGCTGGTTCGCTCAATGTAAAAGCCCCTGTCGCCCTACGAGTAAACCCAGCGGTTGACCCTCAAACGCACGAGAAAATTTCAACTGGGCAAAAGGAAAGCAAATTCGGTATCGCCTTTGATGTGGTGCGCGAAGCTTATGATTACTCCGCCAGCTTGCCTCACTTGAAAGTACAAGGCGTGTCGATGCATATTGGTTCACAACTCACTTCACTCACGCCATTCCGTCAAGCCTTCCGCGCGATTTTGGGAATGACCAATGAGCTACGCGCCGCTGGCCATAACATCCAAACGCTCGATCTTGGTGGCGGCCTCGGCGTGCCTTATGGCGATGAAGACCAAACCCCACCCTTACCGACCGATTACGCCAAAGCCGTACGCGAAGAAATTGGCGAATTTGAGGGCACATTATTATTCGAACCCGGCCGAATGATCGCCGCCAATGCGGGAATTTTGGTAAGTAAAGTGATTTACCTTAAAGATAAATATGTGATCGTTGATGCCGCCATGAATGACCTGATGCGACCATCCCTTTACGATTCCTATCATGAAATTGTGCCCGTAGTTGAAAACAACGAAACGCCAACCCCTCACCATATTGTCGGCCCTGTTTGCGAAAGCAGTGACATCTTTGGCAAAGACCGCCCTCTTAGCAATCCAAAGTCAGATGACCTCATCGCCATTCGTTCTTGCGGCGCTTATGGTGGCAGCATGAGCAATGAATATAACTCGCGCCCGATGATTCCTGAAGTGCTCGTCAACGGTTCTGACTGGGCGGTGATTCGCAAACGCCCTAGTTACGAAGAAATGATTGCCAATCAGCAAATGCCAGAGTGGCTATAGGCTTTCTACAATATGCGTCGGCGTGATACCGCGCGCCGCACAATATTCCTCTGCCGTTTGCGCGCCTGACTTCTGATTTTGCAAAATGCCTTGCGTGATAAACACCGTATCAATGCCCGCGGCATTGCCGCCTTTAATATCGGTCATCACATTATCGCCGATCATCAACACTCGATCTTTAGGTGGATTACCCAGCATCTCCATTCCCAACTCAAATACGTAGGGATGCGGTTTGCCGATATATTCAACTTGGCCGCCCAGTTCGATATACTTCTCCGCGATAAAACCAGCACATAGAATTTGCGTGCCATTCATTTTGGTAACTTCCATATCAGGGTTGATGCAAAGCATTGGCAAATTACGTGCAATAGCAGCCTCCACAATAGGCTGGATATCAGGGTAAGTTTGACCGAGCGCTTCAAAATTCCCATTAAAAAGAAAATCCGCTTCTTGGATTGAATCCACGCGCTGCTGTGGGATAAGCGGTAACATGCCTTCATCTTTCTCAAGCCCAAGGTAATAATATTTACCGCTAAAACGCTCAGGCTTTTGCTGTAAATATTTCACTGCCGCTTCGCCCGATGTCATCCCCCCGAGATACCATTCGCGCTTAACGCCCATACCATCCATACGCGTAAAAATCGTCTCCGCAAGCCGTGGTGCATTAGAGAGAAACACAAGCTTTTTACCCATTTGGTGTAACGCTTCGAGCGACTCTAGCACACCATCATAAAGCTCATCACCGTCATGAATCACGCCCCACAGGTCACATAAAAATGCATCATAATTTTCGGCAATCGTTAGGAAATTCACGCCGCCATATCCTCGCCTTTTAAGGCTTTCTCAACAAGGTTTAGCGTTTCATTTTTGCCGTAAAGTGCGATGAAACTTCCCATGCGTGGGCCTTGAGTTTGGCCGAGCAGCACTTCATACATCGCGCCGAACCATTCGCGCATATTCTCTTTGCCGTAATGCTCGCGACCAACCGTATAGACCTTACTCATATAATGGCTAGAGAGGCTCTCATCTTCTTCAGGAGACGTATCTTCGCGCAGTAATTCTACGAGATAATTCAGCGCATTTTGTTCTTTTTCTGTCGCTGCACGATAAGATTTCGTTGGCTTCACAAAGTCGTGATAATAGCGTACGGCGTAGCCTGCCAGCGCATCGAGAGCCGGATATTTCTCCGGCGTCGCACCTTCAGCATATTGCCCAATAAAGCCCCAAAGCACGGATTTATCTTCAGGGTTACACACGCTCGCCAAGTTAAGTAGTAAGGCAAAACTCACATCGGCCAATTCCACTTCTGGCGGATTGCCAGCGTGGATGTGCCACACAGGATTCTCCAATCGAGCGAGCTCATCCTGCTCCTGATATTTTGCAAGATGCGTGCGATAATCATCCACCGCTTTAGGGATCACATCGAAATAAAGGCGCTTTGCCTTTTTCGGCGATTGATAGAGATAATAAGCAAGCGATTCACGCGGCGCATAAGTGAGCCATTCATCAATCGTCAGGCCATTGCCTTTAGATTTCGAGATTTTACCGCCTTTTTCATCCAAAAATAGCTCGTAGCTAAACTGCTCCGGCGGGTTACCACCCAAAATCCGCGTGATGGCCGAATAGAGTTTTCCATTCACGAGATGGTCTTTACCATACATCTCAAAATCCACTTCCAGTGCGGCCCAGCGCATGCCAAAATCAGGCTTCCATTGCAGCTTACATTGGCCGCCAGTCACTGGCATCGTCACTTCCGTGCCATCCTCATCATCAAAGGTAATAGTGTAATTTTCTTTATCCACCGCTTTCATCGGCACATAAAGTACACGGCCTGTTTTGGGCGATATTGGCAAGAACGGACTATAGGTTTTCTGACGCTCTTCACCCAAGCTTGGCAGCATAACTTTCATAATCGCATCATAACGTTCTACCGCTTTTTTCAGCGCCGCATCATAGGTGCCATCTTTATAAAGATCAGTCGCTGATTTAAACTCATAATCAAAGCCGAAATGATCAAGAAATTCGTTCAATTTGGCGTTCATATGATCACCAAAACTCTCATGCGTGCCAAATGGATCGGGCACATGGGTTAGCGGCTTATGCAGGTGCTCTGTCAACATTTCCTGTTGCGGTAAATTCTCCGGAATTTTACGCATTCCATCCATATCATCCGAAATACAGAAAAGTTTGGTCGGAATATCAGACATTTCTTCAAATGCGCGCATCACCATACAAGTACGCGCCACTTCCTGAAATGTGCCTAAATGCGGCAAACCAGAGGGGCCATAGCCGGTCTCAAACAACGCATAACCTTTTGAAGGGGATTGCTTTTTAAAGCGTTTCACCAAATTCGCAGCTTCTTTAAATGGCCATGCTTTAGCCTCTAATGCGAGTGTTTTTGGGTCTGTCATCAAAAAATCCTTGTAAATAAGGGGTTATTTCTAACAAAATCCATACACCTTCACAAGACCGTAACATAAATTTGCTAATGTGAGAGTGAGATGAACTCAAAAGATACAAATATAGAGGCTGAAAACGGTTGGTTTGATAAGAATCGACGCAAACTATCGGGCATTGGCTACCTCATTGGCGATGCTGCGCTCGCTATTGAAGGCGTTATTAATATGCGCCAAGGCATCAAAGAAGGCGATAAAGACGCGCTCTCAAGTGGTATTAAAGAACTTGCCGTTGGTGGTGGCTTTGCCATTGGTGGTGCAGCGATGGCAAAATACGGAAAACGCCCTGTTGCAGATCAACTTTCTGCTCTGCACGATAAGCTTGCCGCTCATTTTGAAAAAGAAGGTATCCAATTATCAACCGATTATGTGCAGCGAGCAAAACGCGAAAACAATAAAAACTTTTTTGGTAAAATTGAGGATTTCTGCTATAAATACCCAACTGAAATTTTAAATGCCAGTTACGGTCTTTTATCGACTCTTCTTATTTCTGATGGCTGGAAAGATTTCCAAAAAGGTAAAGCCGAGGGTAAAACTAATGTCGGAACCTTAGGGATGGGCATATTGATTATGTCAGGCGCATTAGCAGGGTTACTGATTAAAGAAAAAACACCGAAACAATTGGCAGAAGCTGGCACTACGGGCATTCAAGCAACCTTGCAGAAAAATGCACTCGCAGTGACGGGTGGCCTTTACTTTGCTAATAATTTTTTCACTGCTAAAAGCTCTATTGAGCGTTATAATCGCTATAACAAACCCTTAGCAGACCCTCAAACTGAACAAGGAAAAATCAACCTCGCTCGTAGTCAAAGCTCTGTCTTTAAAAATATTTGGATGTTCCGCGCACTTACGGCTGCAAGTTATGTTTTTAGTAACCTAACATTGATGGGAACGAAAAAAGGCGCGAGTGGCGATGCAAATGTTCTAGCAGATGCGCGTGAAACATTATTGCACGAACTTGGCACTATCATACAGGCTCAGCCTAAAGAAAAACAAACGGCATTAATTGAACAAACCGCTGAATATTTAAGTCATCAAAAAGAAATTGGTATCGAAACGCTCAGCAAAGAGGCTACCATTAGCAAACTGAGTGAAGCACTCGAAAAACACAAACCATCACCCGCCAACACTTGGGTTGATAAATCGAGCCAAGTGCCTTCTGGTTCTAACCGAACGGTCTAGAGATAACGCTTCTTTGCCGCTTCCACTGATTCCTTCACACGTATAGGCGAGGTTCCACCAAAGCTCGTACGGCTGGCGACGGATGCCTCTACCGAAAGCACTTCAAACACCGCATCAGTAATCTCGCCATGGACCTCTTGCAACGCTTCCAATGGCAGTTCATGCAGCTCACAATTAGCAGCTTGCGCCTTTTCTACGGCAGCCGCTGTCGCATGGTGAGCATCGCGGAAAGGAAGTCCAAGTTCACGCACCAGCCAATCGGCTAAATCGGTCGCAGTCAGGAAACCATCCGCACAAGCAGCACGCATTTTCTCTGGATGCACGGTGAGTTTTTCGATCATTCCTGCCGTTACTTGCAAGCACAATGAGAGCTGTTCTGCCGCTTCAAATACAGGTTCTTTATCTTCCTGCGTATCTTTATTATAGGCGAGAGGTAGCCCTTTCATCACCAATAACAACCTATCAAACTGGCTGGCGATTCGGCCAATTTTTCCGCGCACTAGTTCCGCTGCATCGGGATTCTTTTTCTGCGGCATAATAGAGCTTCCGGTGGAGAAGCTATCCGAATGGGTCACAAAACCAAAGGCAGGCGAACCCCACATGACAAGCTCTTCACCTAGCCGTGAAAGATGCATCGCAGTCATCGCAGCAACGCTCAAAAACTCCAAAGCAAAGTCACGATCAGATACCGCATCGAGTGAGTTCACCGTAGGTTTATCAAACCCTAATGCACTTGCCGTTTGCTCGCGATCAATCGCAAAACCGGTTCCGGCCAAAGCTGCCGAACCTAGCGGACATTCATTCAAACGCGCACGCGCATCCTTTAAACGAGCACGATCACGGCCAAACATCTCCACATAAGCCAGCAAATGATGACCAAATGTGACGGGCTGTGCTGGCTGCAAATGTGTAAAACCAGGCATTACCGATTCTGCATGTTGTGCGGCTTGGCCGATCAGAGAAGATTGTACGGATTGTAAGTCTTTATCCAAGCCATCAATCGCATCACGCGTCCAAAGTTTAAAATCCGTCGCCACTTGGTCATTGCGCGAACGCGCCGTGTGCAGCTTACCTGAAACCGCACCAATTTTCTCACGCAAACGAGATTCAACATTCATGTGAATATCTTCAAGCTCTGGCTTAAAGACGAAATCACCCGCTTCAATCTCCACCAAAATCTCACGTAAACCTTGGCTAATTTGCGCCACTTCTTCATCTGTTAAAATGCCAGTTTTTGCCAGCATCGCCGCATGCGCCAGCGAGCCAGCAATATCTTGCGCCGCCATACGTTTATCAAAATGGATCGAAGCGTTGAGCTCCTCCATAATTTTAGCAGGGCCACCAGTAAAGCGCCCACCCCACATTGGATTTGAAGATTCTTCTGTCATAGGAGCGGTTTTAACCGGAATTCTTGCATTTCTAAAGCATTGATTCATTCTTCTTTAAGATTATTGCAAACTACAAAAGACATACTCGCTCAAATTGGCACAAAATTTGCTTAGAATTTGTGTAAGAAAAAGTAAAATGACATTAGTGAGAGAATTTTGGATTTAACGTCGCTAAATAATCGTTTGAATGTTTCGACCTCGCGTTTGCGTAAGAAAATTGAAACGACAATTGATCAACTTGCATCGGGCAACCGACTCACCAGCGCGCAAGTTGATACAGCGAGCCTGTCTGTTGCCTCTACGCTTAGAAACCATATTGAATCGACGCGTGCAGTACAATCCAATGTCACACAGGCTATCAGCCTTTTTCAAGTTGCTGATAGTGGACTTTCTAATGTTCAAGAACTGTTGTTACGTATGAAATCGCTCTCCGTTCAAGCAAGTAGTGATGGCATAACGCAAACTGAGCGCGGCTATCTGGATATTGAGCTTCAAGCACTCAAAAAAGAAATTGACCGATTAGCAGAAACCACCAACTTTAATGGCACCCAAGTACTAAATGGCTATCGCTATGAAGGGATAACGCAAACCATCCTTGGTACAAATGCAGGCGAAACCGTATTAGGAAGCGAAATAGGTGAGACCATTAATGCCTTTGGTGGCAACGATCTTGTGCTTGCTGGTGCAGGTGATGATATCATTAATGCTGGTAGCGATGGTACGGTCCCCATACCTCCAGGCGCAGCGGTAGTTATCGCAGCCAATGACGCTTCCAGCTTAACATTGAACGGTGGTGCTGTGCAGTCGATCAATGACACTAGCGGGAATGGTAATACTGCTTTTCAAAATGTAGCATCCTCTCAACCTCGCCTCATCGCACAGGGCGGAAGTAACGTTCTCGACTTTGATGGAATAAATGACCATCTAAACGTCAATAATACTGGTGATATCAATGATGTAATACATCCTTTACGCAGCATATTTTTGAACTTTACCACTAGCGATGACATTTCCAACAGGCAGTATATTTATGAAGAGGGCGCACAAGTAAATGGCTTCAGCTTTCATATTAACAATAATAATCTTTATGTAGGGGCATGGAGAAATAACGGGGCTGACTTTGATCATTTCCTTTCAGTGCCTATTTCCACTTTCACTACCTACACCGCAGGTTTTGTATTTGATTCGACCGCTAATACTTTTACCGCTTATCTGGATGGGGCCGTCATTGGAGTGGGAGTTGTAAACCAACCACAAGCGAGACATACAGGTGACATTACCTTTGGAGCATCCGGGGGAAGAGGCTATAACGAACTCGGCGCTGATAACACTAATGCGATTAATGACTTCTTCAAAGGTCAAATTGGTGATTTTGCTTTATATAATGATGCACTTGATGCTGCAGAAGTGGCACAAATTACCGCGGCAATTGGTCAACCTGGAGGAGCCTCTGGTGGCCTTGATGGCAATGATACAATTGATGGTGGTTTAGGTACAGATACAGTCACTTATAGTGGTAATTTTTCAGATTACAGCATCGAGCAAGATTTTAATGGCGATTACATCATCACCGATACTCGCGTCGGCAGCCCGAACGGAACCGACATATTAAGCAATGTAGAGCTATTGCAATTTAATGATGGTGGTTTAGTCATTGGCAGCTCGATAGGTGGCCCAGAGCAACTTACTTTTGATATTTCTGGCGTCGGCTCTGAAGTATTGGAATATACTTTTGTTGATGCAACACTCGATTCACTCTTCGACGATCCGGGCGATATAATTTTAGGCACCCGCAAAGAAGCCGAGCTGGCTTCTACAGAAATAGATAAAGCAATTAATGCAGTGACTAGCATGCGAGCTTATGTAGGGTCGCTTGCACAACGTTCTGATTATATCGCTAATAACGCCGCCCAATTAGTACAAAATCAAACCAATGCCCATTCCGCTTTAACGGATACAGATATCCTTGCAACTTCAACTGAATTTGCAAGTTTGCAAGTTCAAAATAATGCGGCAATTTCTGTAGCGGCTCAAACGAACCAACTGCAATCTGATATTCTATTAGAGCTTATCAATGAGAGCACCGGCTCTGCAGACGGCTAGTTTTAGTCAAAATACAAGAATAAATGGTACGGATGAAAGGACTTGAACCTTCACGCCTCGCGGCACTAGAACCTAAATCTAGCGTGTCTACCAATTCCACCACATCCGCACAAAATTGGAAGCGCTTTATTAGCATAGAATTTGGATTTGTCTACCGTCTATTGCATCAACCACTGAATTTGTTGCTCTAGATTGATAGAAAGCGAGGATAATTCTTCAAAATCTGTATCATGATAAGGGTCCGCCGAAACAATATCTTTGACCATCTCATCACGCTGCTGCTGCAACCATAAAGTTTGCGGCATGAATAAATGCACCAAATTTTCTATCCAATCATCAAGCAGCTTCCATTGTTCATTCTTTTGCACATTCAAGGAGAATTTTTGACTCATCCGCCTCAAACGCTCTGCTTCAAACCAGCATTCCTGACTAACCCAACGATTCACCGTAAATAAACGAATCGGTTGTCCATGACGATTAAGTCCGATGCTAATGACATGGGTCATCGGGTTATCGCTATATTTATCGCGTTCAGGAATAGCAGGCAAACGGTAGCTCTTCGGCCATCCACTTGCGCGAATAAAAACATGAAAATGCCCATGCTCTTCCGTTTCAAAATTTTCGCGATGACAATGGTAAAAATACTGCCCACCGCTTTCATAATCAATGCGGTCACCCTTTGGGTAATGGCGCATTGCCGTAAACGGCTCCTCATCTTCATGCAGCGAATTGGCCAACATAAAGGCATGCAAACCTTGATGTTCGGCATGAAGTTGTTGCTGTGATTCTAATAAACGCATCGCGCATGCCGTTAGTTTCTCACGTTTATAATCACTTAAAATTGGAAGGCTAAAACTCATAAAAAGTTGGGGAGGCTTTCACCTCCCCTCCTATGTGATGTTGAACTTAAAGTTTAGTAACCGCGACATCCACCACAGCCATGGCAACCATGGCGATCATCACCTTTATGACCTCGACAACCATAACAACCACCGCAAGCATGAATAGACGTTGGTTGTGAAGGCACAGCAAATGCTGCTGGGGCTGCCGCGATTGTGCCTGCAGCAGTTAGCATTGAAGCAAGTGCGATAGATGTTTTCTTAACTGATTTCTTTTTCATTTTGAGAGTCTCCTTGTTAATAAATGATAAACTGATTTTTCAGGAATATTTTTCAGTTATAAATAATCATTCGTCAGTCTTTTCAGTTTCATTACAGCTTTTTTATTTCATGGATACTTGCACCTTATGCGCAGTCAGGCTATCCCTGCGGAATGAAAGAATTACCGAAGAAATACGAGACCGCCGCGACCGAGAAACGCTGGCAGGATCATTGGCTAAAAGCAGGCACCTATCACTGGGATGAAAGCGCCCCGCGCGATGAAACCTTTGTGATCGATACGCCTCCACCCACCGTCTCCGGACATCTGCATATGGGGCATGTATTCAGCTATACGCAAGCCGACTTTGTCGCCCGCTGGCAGCGCATGAATGGCAAGACGGTATTCTATCCGATGGGGTTTGACGATAACGGCCTGCCCACCGAACGCCTTGTCGAAAAGGCGAAAAAGAAAACGGCTTCTAGATATGATAGCCGCGAAGAATTTATTGAAGATTGTATGGAAGTCTCCGATGAATCACGCAAAGCCTACCGCGCATTATTCCAATCAACTGCTCTCTCGGTGGATTGGAATCAGGAATACCATACGGTGTCGGAAGATAGCCGCAAAATGTCGCAACTTAGCTTCCTCGACCTTTTCCAAAAAGGCCATGTCACGCGCAAATTAGAGCCGATGCTATGGGATCCCGTTGACCAAACCGCCATCGCTCAAGCCGAGGTGGAAGATAAAGAGCTGCCATCGCATTTTAATGATATTCATTTTGGTGTTGAAGGTTCTGATGAGAAACTCGTCATCGCTACCACGCGTCCAGAGCTTATCCCCGCTTGTGTCGGCGTATTTTACCACCCTGAAGATGAACGCTATCAGCACCTCAAAGGCAAAACCGCTATCACTCCCCTTTTCGGTGTAAAAGTTCCTATTTTGGAAGATGACTCGGTCGAAATTGATAAAGGAACCGGCATTATGATGTGCTGTACCTTTGGTGACGAAGCCGATATCGAGAAATGGCGTAAACATGGGTTAGAGCTCAAACTGATCCTCAATAAATACGGGAAAATTGATTTCGAAGGCGCGCCGGAATGGATGGCGAATAAGAAAGCCAAAATGGCACGCGAAGAAATTATCAAACAACTGGAAGCTTCGGGCGACTTAGTCGAATCAAAACCCATTACCCATGCCGTAAAATGTGCAGAGCGCTCCGGTGCTCCATTGGAAATTCTACCAACACCACAATGGTTTGTTAGCGTGATGGATAAAAAGGAAGCCCTCAAAGCCAAATCAGCCGAATGTAATTGGCATCCCGAATGGATGAGCAAACGCATGGATCAATGGATCGATGGCCTAAGCTGGGATTGGTGCATCTCACGCCAACGCTATTTCGGCGTTCCGTTTCCTATTTGGTATTCCAAACGTGCGGGGGAAGAAGGTAAGGTGCTTATCGCATCGCCCGATCAACTACCCTGTAACCCACTCGTTGATTTACCTGAAGGCTATAGCCGTGACGAAGTCGATGCCGATGTGGACGTGATGGATACTTGGGCGACCTCTTCCGTTTCACCACAGCTTAGCAGTAAAGCCATTACGCCGGAACTCGCCATTGATGCAGAGCGTCATAATAAATTATTCCCTGCTGATATGCGCCCGCAAGCGCATGAAATTATTCGTACATGGGCATTCTATACCATCGTGAAGTCTCACCTTCACGGCGATACCATTCCGTGGAAAAACCTGATGATCTCCGGCTGGTGCTTGGCAGAAGATAAAACCAAAATGAGTAAATCCAAAGGCAATGTCGTGACCCCAATCGCACTGATTGAGGAGCATGGCTCTGACGTGGTGCGCTATTGGGCATCCACTTCAAAATTAGGGCAAGATACCGCCTTCTCTCGCGATCTATTGAAAATTGGGAAGAAGCTGGTTAATAAGCTTTGGAATGCGACAAAATTCGCCGCCATTCACTTAGAGAAACTCGATGGCGAACCGGATGAAGTAACCGCAACGCTCGATAAATGGATTCTTTCGCGTCTGCACCGCGCCACAACAAAAGCAACGCAAGAATTTGAAGCCTATGAATATGCGAGTGCGTTGCGCGCAATTGAAGATTTTTTCTGGAATGACTTTTGCGATAATTATTTAGAGCTGGTCAAAAAGCGCGCTTATGACGAAGCAGGCGAAGATAGGCAAGGCCAGATGAGTGCCGTTTATACCATTTATCATTGTTTAGATGGTATCCTGCGCCTCTTCGCACCGATTGTGCCGCATGTGACTGAGGAGCTTTGGAGCCATATTTTTGATAGCAAAGCCGAAGTTATCGGCTCTATCCACGCGCGTGGTAACTGGCCAAAAGCATCCGACTATCTGGTGGATGAAGCGGCTGAAACAGAAGGTATTGCCGTAGTCGAATTGCTAGAAGCGGTACGCAAGGCAAAGTCAGAAAAAGGCGTCTCGATCAAATGGCCAATTACGGAAGCGAAGATTTCAGCAGAGTTGAGCGACTCCGCTAAAGCCGATCTCGCCGGTGCCGGTAATATCGCCAGCATCACCCATGGCGAAGGTGACATCAAAACCGAGGATGAGAATTTCAGCTTGTCACTCGAATTTGCAGAAGAAAGCGACGCGGCTTAGTTTTTAATTGCCCCTGCTCGGTCTACTAACTTCGCGATAGGCGACGCTTCGCTTGCTTATGGCTGACTCGCCCTACTGGCTCGCTACGCCGCCGCCACCGTATTGCGGTGATGTGCATGGGTGATGGCAATGGCCAGTGCGTCCGCCTCATCTTCAGTTTGCGCATCAGATTGCGGCAGCAATAATTTCACCATATGCATCATTTGCGTTTTATCGGCCGCGCCAGATCCGGTGAGAGATTTTTTCACAAGCTTGGCTGCATATTCATTCACATGATAACCCGCTTGAGAGATCGTCAGCATAATGGCACCACGCGCCTGACCTAACTTGAGTGTGGATTGACCATTCACAGAAACAAAGGTTTCTTCCAGCGCAATTTCATCCGGCTGGTAAGCTTCAATCAGTTTCAATAGTGCTTCATTTAGTATCAGCAAACGCTGCTCTAAAGCTAGATTCGTTTTTGGCTTAATGGTCGTGCTATGAATGTAACGTAAGTTAGAGCCTTCCATCTCGATGACCCCTACTCCGCAATAACGAAGGCCAGGATCAATACCGAGAATACGAATCATAAAGCCTACTCGCCGCTTGCCTGCGCCACTTGCTCACGAATACGTGGGAGGTTGGCCATTTGGCTCTTAAGCTTGGCTTTTTCTTTCTTAAACGCCGCTAGCTCTTTACCCTTTAGCACCCGACCCGTACGGAACTTAGCGCCCGCTGGGTTGATGTGCTTACCGTTTTTCAAAATCTCATAATGCAAATGTGGTCCCGTTGAACGACCTGTTGAACCGACATAACCAATGATCTGCCCTTGTTTCACACGGCGGCCATTTTTCATACCTTTTGCATATTTGGAAAGGTGAGCATAAGCTGTTTCATAGCCATTATTATGCTTAATCTTAATGTATTTTCCGTAGCCGCCTTTACGACCTGCATAGTTAACCTTACCATCACCAGCCGCATAAATTGGTGTACCGGTACGAGCTGCAAAATCGATTCCTTTATGCATTTTTGTATACCCTAAGATTGGATGCTTACGCATACCAAATTTAGAAGAAATACGTGCATTCACTGGCGTTTTCAAAAGTGCCTTACGCACTGACTCACCATTAGGTTTATAATAACCGCTATCACCTGTACGGTCTGTATATTTAAATACCTCAATCGGCTTATTTCTTAATTTGAAAGAAGCAAATTTAAGGTCACCATGGCCAACGACTTCACCCGTTTCCTTAGAAACAAGCTGCTCAAAAAGAACATCTAATGTTTGGCCTGGCTTAATATCGCGACCAAAATCAATATCGTAGCTGTAAGCTTTTACGAGTTCAGAAGTAATAGCACGTGGAATTCCTGCATCATCGCTGGCTTCAAAAAAGCTAGAACTGACCACACCACCTGCGCGGGCAATTTGCTTACTTGTTTTGATTTTCACTTTTTTCGCAGCAAACTTTTCACCCTTTGGCAGCACTTCCACATGGGTTAACTTGCCTGTTTTTACCTGAAACTTATTGAGAATCGACTTCTGCGCCGATTGACGAGTAAGCTCTAAGCCAAACTTCTGTCCTACGCGGATATTGCGCGGGTTAAAATGCTTTTTCATCGCTTTGATAATCGCATTCGTATCATCAATACCAATTTTTTGACGCTGTAAAATTTCCGCCATCGTATCGCCAGTTTTCACTTTCACCGTGACTTTTTCATCCAACGGATAAATGATCTCAGGCTCAGTCGAGGCTTCTTCAATCGCAGTGACTACTTCCTCTTTCGTACCCTCAACAGTTTCAGTTGAAGAGTCCTGAATAGGGTCTTTTAATTCCAGTTTTTCCCAAGCAGCTACCAGCGCATCACGAATATTGAGCGTTTCTTCTTCAACAACTAATTCATGCGAATGAGAGTGCGTATACGCCATTTCTATATCCGTCGCCAAATCAGAGTGATTTGAGGTCGAAATCGATAGAGTCATCGCCATTAGCAACGCGCTAAAAACAGCACCCACGCCCATAAAGGCGGCATCATTCAACGATCCATCTGCTTTTCGCAACATCTCTTCAATACGCTTCTTATCAAAGCGCCCTAACGTATCCTTCAAAACTGCATCTCCGAAGTCTTAAACCTGCATGGCTTTGACCATACTAGCCTAAATCTTAACAACAGCTTAATATTTCCAATCTTTTAAGCACAAAACCTGTATTTATTTACTTATCGCTATGGCAACACCGCCCCAGTCTGCAGCTGGAGGATGTTGCTCAAAAGCAACAATGCGCGATATAAGCAATTCCGCGAAACATTGCAAGCCCTTATTATGCTTCATTAATTTATCAGCTAGCACTTTCGCATCATCCCATTCTTGCGCACGATAGGTCGATTGCAGTTCACCCACCAGTTTTTGTGTCTTTTGGAAAGCGTCTGAATTCTTCATTTCATTATCGCCCATAAGTGCAAAAATCCGAACCGTCTCGGTCTTTCCCTTCACTTGTAGAAGGTCAAGTTCGATGACAGCAAACTCATCTTTCACCGCTTGCGCTGTGTTATCACCCAGCACAATATCAACCCCATAAGTTTTCGACTGCCCTTCAAGGCGCGCACCGAGATTCACCCCATCGCCGAGCGCCGAATAGTCAAACCGTTGATCAGAACCCATATTACCCACACAGCAATCATCCGTATTTAAGCCTGTACCAATCAGAATTGGAATATGTTCTCGTCCTTCTTCTTTGGCTAGTCCTTCCAACACAACATTCAACTCTTTCACGGCCACTTGCATTTCCAACGCTGCATGGCATGCCTCATGCGGATGATTCTTCACCTCTATCGGAGCATTCCAGAAAGCCATAATCGCATCGCCCATATATTTATCGATCGTGCCTTGGCGCTGCATAATCACATTGGTCATCGGGGTAAGGAATTTATTGATAAAGCCCGTAAGTTCCTGCGCATTAAACTGTTCTGATATAGTCGTAAACCCGCGAATATCGCTAAAGAGAACCGTAATATTTCGGGTTTCACCACCAAGCACTAGCTTCTCTGGATTTTCTGCCAACTCATCCAAGAGCGCCGGTGAAACATAATGCCCGAAAGCTGTTTTCACCTGCTTTCGTTCTTTCTCTTCACGCGCGTAATTGAGGTAGCCAAGAACTAAGAACAGACTAAAGAGAGAAAATGCCGGATAGCTCGCATCCAAGAGCTGGTTATACTGCGTATAATAGTACCAAGCGGCAGCGACCGCCGCGCTAATAACGGCACCTGTAAGCATAAAAGTCCAAAGTGAATTAAAGCGAGGAATCAGTAAAATCATCATCATGCCGCCAATGAAAATAATTGCCCATTCAATCATGATCACTTCAAACGGACGTGTTAAATGCGCATCGGAAAGAATCGTCTCTAGTAACTGAGCATGCACTTCTACTCCCGGCAATACTGGATTGATCGGTGTTTTTCGAATATCCTTCAACCCTACAGCAGAAGTTCCCACAACGACTAACGACCCATTTAATAATTTCGCGATACGCTGACGCGTCGCATCATCCTTTGGGTTCAGCACATCCGCTGCCGAAATATACAGTGGTTCTTTTGCCGTCGGGTATTTTGCAAAATACACATAAACACGCGCTTGCGGGTCAGTTGGAATTTCAAATTTTACTTGCGGCGTTGCGCCTTTCACAAGGATCGATTTCACCCCCGGCGTGCCATCTTTAAAGCCTTTAATCAGATAATCATCCTTACCGCCAAGCGCCACACGCAGCATTTCCAAGCTCAATGAAGGGTAAATTACATCATTAATCCTCTCCACCAATGCCACTTTACGAATCGTACCGCCATAACCAGAGCGCGTTGAAAACAGGCCTATTCCTGTCGCCGCTTCTTCAATGATTTTTAAATTTTCAACCACCCCTGCATAATGGTTTAGCATCGGCTTTACTAAGCTATCGCCATCTGGTGAGAGAATTCCATACCCTACTTTGCGCGGCAATTCATGATTTTGAATTGCTTGAAATACACCGATTTGGCCTGCCACTACCCGCGCTTTCTCAATTGCCTCAGCAAAAACTTTTTCATTATTGGGTAAGTCTTTAAGTGCGGTTACAACCACTTCCGGAATATCATCGCGTTGTTTTAAAATTTGATGCGGCGAAGCACGATCTTCCTCGGCGAACACAATATCAAATCCTGTCACCGCAACGCCATAAGTCGTTAGTTTATCAACCAATTGCGCCAATTTAGTACGCGGCCATGGCCACTGCCCTATTTCACGCAAAGCTTTCTCGTCAATATCAATAATGCGTACGGGAGCCGCCTGCTTCTCTGGTGCAGGAAAACGCGGCTGAATTTGCTGGTAAAAATCAAATGTATGATGGCGTAAGGATTCAATCCAATCCATATCGGTACGATGCAGCACTAATAATGCTGCTAGCATCAAGAACCCTAGAAAGAAATGTGATGTCAGCCATTTGAACATGGAGTGAGTGTAAGAGGTAAAGGTGAAAAAAGTGTTAGCAAAAAAATAGGCTCCCGGAGGAGCCTAAATGATTTCGATCTTTTTATTTTTTTTCCTCACCTTTGTAAAGAAAGGTAAGTTTTGGTTTATTAAATTTTAGCAAACCCCTTGATGAAAAGCGACATCGTTGAGGCGTAATTCATAATCATCAGCCGTTTTGGCTGCTTTATACATTAACTTCAACTTATCATCCTTTCCTGTTTTACACTGTCTTACTTCTTCGCCATTGACGAATAATTTAAGAATAGGTGAAACATTTTCAGGGAGGGATGGTGCTTCGTGAACATAAATGCTCAAAACCAACCCAAACTCTTTGGTAAAAGTCGGTTTGACCGTTACCTTCGTTTTTTTAATAGAGTTCATAACTAAAATTTTTAAATGAAAAAATAAAATAATCCCAAAGATTATACTCAAACTGCCTTACAAAGTCATATGACAGTTTAATGACAATTCACTGCTTTAAACAGATTTCCCAATCCTTTTAATTTCCCAATGCAGGTCGATACCGCTCGCGTCTTTCACGCGTTTTCGTACTTCATCACCTAAAGCTTCAATATCTTTTGCAGTCGCATTTGCATTATTTATCATAAAGTTACAGTGCTTTTTCGATACTTGCGCATCGCCTATCGCTAACCCACGACACCCTGCCTCATCCACTAACTGCCATGCCTTATGACCTTCAGGATTACGGAAAGTGCTGCCGCCTGTTTTCGAACGAATCGGTTGTGTTTCTTCGCGCGCTTTTTGAATTTCATCAATCTTCGCAGAAATTTCAGTCGAATCACCTACAGCGCCTCGCAATTTCGCTGCGGTGAAAACCCACCCTTCGGGCAAATCTGCATGGCGGTAGGAGTAGTTAAATAACTCCGGCGAAACCCACTTCACTTCACCTTCTGCTGTTACCACCTGCACTTCAAGCAGAACATCCTTGATCTCGCTGCCATAGGCTCCAGCATTCATCGCCAGCGCACCGCCAATCGTACCTGGAATACCCGAAAGAAACTCCATCCCCGCCAATCCACAATCGGCAGAATAATGCGCAACATTCACATCCAAACAGCCCGCACCGACGGTGAGTATATCACCTTCTTGTTCCATTTTAGCAAAGCCGCGACCCAGCCGAATCACCACGCCATCAATACCACCATCACGCACGATCAAGTTACTACCCACACCAATAATGGTCACAGGTAAATTCTCCGACCTCTCACGCATGAAGGAAGCTAAATCCTCCGCATCTTCCGGTTTAAACATCACCTCCGCTAGCCCGCCAACCTGAAACCAATTCGTCTTTGAAAGATCAGCATCAAAGCGATAACGTCCACGCACCTTGGGAAGTTGTGATTCGTCCATTAGGCGCTAAGTTCTTCCGGTAATTTATTCGCCCAGAGACTGATGCTGCCCGCGCCCATACAGACAACAATATCATTGGGCTGCGTGTTTGCTTTGATCGTTTCTGCGAGCTTTTCAGGTGCATCAATCGGCATCACATTACGATGGCCTGCATCACGAATCCCTTGTACCAAACTTTCACGGCTAATACCTTCAATTGGCTGTTCACCTGCTTCAAAAATAGGCGTCACGAACACCGTATCTGCATCGTTAAAGCAGGTACAAAATTCTTCAAACAAGCTTTCTACTCGGGTATAGCGATGCGGCTGTACTACGGTAATGACACGCCCACCATTTTCTGAAACCGCTTGGCGCGCCGAACTTAAGGTCGCCGCAATTTCCACCGGATGGTGAGCATAATCGTCAATAATGCGTACATCATCCACTTCACCTACAAAAGTAAAACGACGCTTCACGCCTTCGAACCCAGCTAAAGCATCTTTAATTTCTGTCATTGGCATGCCGAGATCTTCAGCCACGGCAATGGCTGCCATCGCATTAAGCAGGTTATGCTGGCCATGCATAGGAAGGTGCATATCAGGCCAAATTTGTGCCTCTTCCTCTCCAGATTTATTCAAGTGTAAGTCGAAGGTTTGCCCCTTTGCCGAACCGCGAATATTTTCCGCACGAAGATCCGCTTGCGGACTTGTTCCGTAAGTAAGGATACGGCGATCACGCACCGAGGCGGCTAGTTTCTGCACTTCGGGATGATCAATACAAAGCGCCGCAAAACCGTAAAATGGAAGATTATCTAGGAACTGTGCGAAAGCACCTTTCAGCGTTTCAAAATCGCCATAATAATCGAGATGCTCTGGGTCGATATTGGTGATAATGCCGACTGAAATAGGTAAGCGTGTAAAGGTACCGTCTGACTCATCAGCCTCTACCACCATCCATTCACCTTTACCCACTTTAGCATTGGTACCATAGGCGTTGATGATACCGCCATTAATAACCGTTGGCTCCAAACCACCGGCTTCAAGCAAGGTTGCCGTCAATGAAGTCGTCGTCGTTTTACCATGCGTACCCGCAATGGCGACGCACATTTTAAGGCGCATCACTTCGGCTAACATCTCCGAACGGCGAACCACCGGAATACGCATTTCACGCGCGGCGATAATCTCTGGATTATCTTCTTTCACCGCTGTCGATTTTACGATCACATCGGCCTTCTCAATATTCTCAGCCTTCTGGCCGATAAAGACCTCAATACCCTTACCGCGCAAACGCTCTACATTGGCTGATTCATTCAGATCAGAACCTTGCACTTTATAGCCTTGGTTATGCAGCACCTCGGCAATGCCGCTCATGCCGATACCGCCAATACCGATAAAATGGATAATTCCCACTTCCAAAGACATGGTGTGAGATAAAGGAAGGATTTTCATAGCATTCATGTTGGGGGGCATTTCGTTATTACATCACTTTAAATTTTTTATTCGCATTGAGTGCTGCCTCTGCCAAAGCACTTGCAGCATTCACTTTTGCGAGATCATAAGCGGCTTTCGCGGTTTTTTCCAGCACTTCTGGATAGCCTAAGCAATATTCTAAACGTGCCGCCAATGCTTCCACCTCAAATTGCGAAGAGGGCAGCAACCAACCGGCATTATTTTTCTCTAAATATTCTGCATTTAAATATTGATGATTATCCGCTGCAATCGCTAGAGGCACATAAATCGCCGGACGCCCTGCCACCATCATCTCAGTACAAGTAGAAGCACCTGAGCGACTCACTACCAAATGCGCTTTTTTCAACCGTTCTGCCATATCATCGAAGAAAGGTTTGATTTCTGCTTTAATGCCATAATCTTCATATTCCGTCGTGACGCGCACAACATCTTCCGCACGGCATTGCTGGGTGATACGCAAACGTGAGCGAATTTCTGGTGACAATAATCCAATCGCCGCAGGCACCACTTCGCTAAAGACTGTCGCCCCTTGTGACCCCGCAAAGATCAAAAGTTCTAAAGGAGAATCCGCCGTTGGGGTTGGATAAGAAATATCGCGTAACGCCAAAATCTCTGGTCTTGCAGGATTACCAATTTCAAGGCATTTGGCTTTATCCTCTTCACGAATTCCATGCGTATCCGGAAAAGATAAAGCGATGGTTTTCGCCCGAGAAGCACCCATACGATTGGCTTTTCCAAGAAAACGATTTTGTTCATGCAACACGAGTGGAAGGCTGCGCGCCATAGAAACCGCGACCGCTGGGAAAGAAGGATACCCTCCAAATCCAACCACTACATCCGGCTTAATATTGCACATAATCGTCGCCACGTTCACGCATGATTTCAGCAACCCTAACACTGCATTGATCTTCTGTGTTAGGCCACCGCTTGGACTACTGGCTGGCAAAACATGCACTGGCAACCATGAAGGAAAATCATAATTAGCTGTACGCGGATCTGTCGCTAAAACGGGCTTATGGCCACGCTTATGTAATTCTTCTGCGAGTGCAATCGCAGGAAAAACATGTCCACCCGTACCACCGGCTGAAAGTAAAATAGTCTGATTCATGACAACTGCCCACCAATACGTTTGCGCGTGAGTGCCAACACCATCCCCATACATAGCGCCATAGAAAGTGCGGAGGATCCACCATAACTTAAGAAGGGCAAAGTCATCCCTTTTGCTGGAAACATTTGCACTGCCACGCCCATATTAATCAGCGCTTGCATCGCGAATTGTGTCAATAAACCCGCCACGGCAATGATGATGAAGGTATCGCGCTCCTCCCACAAACGAACCACCGCTTTGATAACGACAAATAAGAAAAGTGCCGCAATGAGCAAACAAAAGATCATGCCAAACTCTTCAGCAGCAACAGCAAAAATAAAATCGGTATGCGAATCTGGCAGATGGATTTTCACCTCACCTTCACCCGGCCCGCGTCCTAAAAGGCCGCCATTTTGAAACGCTTCTAGCGATTTCTCTACTTGGAAATTATCGCCTGCTGTGGGATCTAGAAATCGATCAATCCGCGCGGTAACATGCGGCAAAAACTGATAGGCACCGACTCCTCCTAAAATGCCCAGCCCTAATAATCCAACTACCCACATAAGTGGCAAGCCAGCTAGAAACACCTGCACTCCCCAGATCGCAGAAAGCGTCACGGTCATCCCAAAGTCAGGCTGGGTAATGAGCAAAGCCGCAAAGAGCAAATACAGCATGAGCGAGAAGCGAAAAGCTGGAAAATTCTGTTGCTTATTTTGCATCGAAAATATCCACGCTGTGACCACCGCGAAGAAGGGTTTCACAAATTCGGAAGGCTGTAGCGACACTCCAAAAAGCGTAATCCAACGCACCGCGCCCTTAATTTCCGTCCCTACAAAAGGCAATAAGATCAGTAAAAATAAACTACCAACCAGCCCAATCATACTAATTCGCCGTATCGTTTTGAGAGAAACAAGCGAAAGCCCTATCATCACAATAAAGGCCAGCGCCAAATAAATTTGCTGGCGTTTCACGAAATAGAAAGGATCTAAATTGATACGCTCCGCTACCGGAGGGCTAGAGGCTGTTACCAAGACTGCACCAATTGCCATCAATAAAAAAAGCGCCGCCACCAACGTGCGGTCAATCGCCCACCACCAACGTCCTAATGGATGATTTTTGCGCCTTATCGTCGCCATAACATCTCGCCGCTATTTTCTAATTATTCTTAACTAGCATCGGCCATTTTTCAGGCAGCGTCACCTTTTGAGGCATTATCTGCATTTTTGTCTTCCAAAATTTGCGTCACTTGTGTGGCGAAAGCCTCGCCTCGTTTCTCAAAATTGGGAAATTGATCAAAAGATGCACAAGCAGGAGAAAGCAATATCACTCCTTTTTGGGCTTTTATCGCATCTTTGGTTGCAGCCGCAGTTGCCTTTTCTAACGTGCGAGATTTTACACATTTAACCTTATGCTTTTTGAGTAATGTAGCAAATTCATCGGTCGCTTCACCGATCAAATAGGCTTTGGTGATTTTAGGAAAATATTCCTCAAGAGATTCGATTCCTCCCTCTTTAGCAACCCCACCGACAATCCAATAAATATGATTATGAGTCTCTAACGCACGTGCTGCAGCTTCGGCATTGGTTGCCTTACTATCATTGACGAACTGCACATCACCTTTCTTTTGCAACGGTTGCATCCGATGCGCTAACCCAGCAAAACTTCGCAATCCCTTTGCAAGCTTAGAGGCTTTGTATCCCAACGCTTCACACACAGCGATCGCAGCGAGAGCATTTTGTTTATTATGCTTACCTTGCAAGGTTGGAATCACTGATAAATCAACTGGTATTTTTTTATCTGACGCTTTGCAGCAAGAAAGCTCGAAAAATTTTGGCTTTGTATCTTGCCAGCTATAAAGGTTCTTACCATCGCGCAAATCTTTAAGGATACTTTTAGAATATTCATCTTCCACCGAAATAATCGCCGTATCTTTGATTCCCATTCCATCAAAGATACGTCTCTTGGCAGCAACGTAACCGTCCATTCCACCATGACGATTCAGATGATCGGGTGAAATATTCAACAACACCGATACATTAAAAGTACTGCGCATCATCAAATCATTTTGGTAAGAAGACATCTCGATTACATAAACGCCATCCTCACCCAGCGGTTCAAGAGACAAAGCCGCATTGCCGATATTACCACCTACTTGCACTTTAGCACCGGCCTTTTCGAGCAAATGCGCCGTGAGCGCCGTCGTAGTTGATTTGCCATTTGTACCGGTGATGCCTACGAATTTTGCTTCTGACTGCGCTTGCATAAGCAACTCAACATCACCAAAAATTTCACACCCATACACCATCGCAATACCAACAATTGGGTGTGGTTGCGGATAATGTAACGGAATACCTGGGCTTAGCACTAGAGTATCAATTTCTTTCCATGGCCATTTAGCATAATCAGCATAAATCACATCACGATAATTAGCCTGACAAATAGCAAGATTATCTTCATTCTCATCCCATGCATAAACCTCTGCACCACTCGCAGAAAGGCTCGCAACGGTAGCTTGCCCTGAAACACCAAGCCCCATCACTGCAATTTTTTTGCCTTTATATGCAGGAAGTAAAATCATCTAACGAAGCTTTAAAGTACTTAAGCCAATAAGCGCTAAAATCACGGCAATAATCCAAAAACGAATCACAATGGTTGGCTCTTGCCAGCCCTTTTTCTCAAAGTGATGGTGGATAGGTGCCATGCGGAAAATACGCTTTCCCGTCAACTTAAACGAAGCCACTTGCAAGATGACAGAAACTGCTTCCATCACAAATAGCCCACCAATAATCGCCAATACAATTTCATGCTTCACGATCACACTAATCGTTCCCAAAGCTCCCCCAAATGCGAGGCTACCCGTATCCCCCATAAATACCATGGCGGGCGGAGCGTTATACCAAAGGAACCCCAGCCCTGCACCAATCAAAGCAGCACAAAAAACCGCTAACTCACCCGAACCTTCAACATGGTGAATCTGCAAATAATCGGCAAAAACGCTATTTCCGATCAAATAGGCAATTAACGCAAAACAGCCTGCTGCGATCATAATTGGCACAATAGCAAGACCATCTAAGCCATCGGTTAGATTCACCGCGTTGCTTGCACCCACCATCACAACAGAGGCGAACAGGATATAGAACCAGCCTAAATCCAGCATAAAATCTTTAACAAATGGAAAAGCTAAATGGCTTGCAAATTCAGGCGATGACACTTTTTGAATCCATAAAACCGCCGCAATACCAATGATAAATTGCAGTAATAATTTCGCCTTACCAGGCAAACCAGCATGATGGCGCTTGGTCAATTTGATATAATCATCAATAAAGCCAATCGTACCATAACCTAACGTCACAAATAGCGTAATCCACACATAAGGGTTTGATAAATTCGCCCAAAGCAATGTCGATACTCCCACCGCTAACAAGATCATCACACCCCCCATAGTTGGCGTACCTTGTTTTGTCAGCAAGTGAGATTCTGGTCCATCTTCACGAATTGGTTGGCCATGCGCTTGTTTACTTTTTAACCAACGGATAATCATCGGGCCAAAAATGAAACTAATGAGCAATGCCGTTAAAACAGCACCACCACTACGGAAGGTCAAATATTTAAAAAGGTTAAATAATGGGAACTGTTCAGCGAGAGGAAAAAGGAAATTATAGAGCATTTACAGTCTCTTAATCTTGTTATTGTTTCAGCACCTCGACCAAACGATGTACTCCGCTTCCATGCGAACCCTTGCATAACACAGCATCACCTGCTTTGACTAGTGTTTCTATGCTCGCAGATGCACCTTCTGCACTAGCGAAATGCGCAAGGTGAACATTTGCAGGTAAAATATCGGCCAATGGTTGCATTCCCGCCCCCACTGTCACCACCGCATCAATGTGATATTGCATGATCGGTGCGGCCATAGAAGCATGGAGTTGATCAGATGTTTCGCCTAGCTCTAACATCTCGCCTAAAATTGCAAATGTACGCCCCCGCCCTAATGTAGCCAAAGTCGCAAGCGCCGCTTTCATCGAAACGGGGCTAGCATTATAAGCATCATCCATCAGGGTGATTTTATCGCCTTTCCACAGCAGCTCAACCACCTCGCCACGGCCTTTTTGTTCTTGATAGCGCGACAATGCCATTTCCGCTTTCTCTAACGACAAACCAAGCGCTGCAACACAAGCCAAAACTCCCAATGATGCTTTTGGCCAATGCGCCCCATATGTCGCCAGTTTAAATTCACGCGTTTGATTAGCATACTCATATTGCACATCCGGCGAAATTAAACGCAAGCTGCTCTGCTGACTTTCGCCAAAACTTAGAATCTCACAATGAGATGCCCCCGCCTTTAAAATCTCAAAATGGGCATTATCCGCCGGTAGCACCGCGATACCCTTTTCCATTCCATCAAAGATTTCTGCTTTCGCATGGGCGATACCTTCAACCGAATCGAAAAACTCTAAATGCACCGCCTCCACATTCGTAATAAGCGCGATTTCGGGTTTTGCAATTTTAGAAAGAAACGAGATTTCATCCGCATGATTCATCCCCATTTCAAGAATCGCATAATCGCTTGTCTCAGGCATATTGCACAGCGTAATCGGCAAGCCAATATGATTATTATAATTGCCGCTCGTCGCATAGGTTTCGCCATATTCAGATAGGGCAAGTTTTAACATTTCTTTGGCAGAGGTTTTGCCTACACTGCCCGTCACACCCAGAATTTTTGTCTGCGTATGCGCACGACGGTAGCGCGCCATTTCTTGCAACGCTTCAAGCGTATCTTCTACTTTTACAAGCGCCATTCCTTGCGGTGCATCCTCAGGAATATAGGAGACCAACGCTGCTATCGCACCACGCTCTGCTGCTTTTCCTAAATAATGATGGCCGTCGAAATTTTTACCCTTTAGTGCAATGAAAAACTCGCCCTGCCCGATGGTGCGTGTATCCGTGCTTACCACTCCCGTCACAAACGCATCACCGATTAATTCGCCGCCCGTTGCTTCGATAATTTTGTCGGATACCCAAAAGCTCACTTGGCCAATTCCCGTATAATGGCCGCATCATCAAAATCATGCGTTTTATCGCCAATAATTTGATACGTTTCATGGCCTTTACCAGCAACCAATAGCATATCACCTTGTGCCATTTCGCCCATCGCTGCCTCAATTGCATTCTTACGACCTGCTACTTCTTTACAATGTTTGGCTTGCGCGCCTGCCATCACTTGTTTGCGAATCTCGGAGGCATCTTCGTTACGCGGGTTATCATCGGTAATGAAGGCAAAATCAGCAAGATCAGAAGCTAAACGCCCCATTGGCACCCGCTTACCTGCATCACGATCACCACCGCAACCAACGACCACACCTAAGCGCCCCTTGCAATGCGCACGCATAGTATTGAGCGCTTTTTCTAACGCATCAGGCGTATGCGCGTAATCCACATAAATGCCATTTACCGCTTGCTCCATCCGCCCGCGCACAGGTTTGAGTTCACGCAATCCATGTGTCAGCCCTAATATATCATGCCCACATGCCTCAGCGAGGCCAAGCGCTGCAAGCAAATTCATTACCTGAAAATCACCGATTAAAGGCAAAGAAGCTTCCACTGCCTGTCCGTAAAGGTTCAAACGCACTTCCATTCCATGCGGCGTACGATCAATACGACGAATAAATAAATCTGCCGATTCATCTGAACCGAATGTCACAATTTTATGCTTACGCAAATCGCACATTTTCTTTAACGCATCATAATAGCGATCGTCTTTATTAAGCACCGCCGTTGATTCGCGCGGCAACACATAGGCAAAAAGCCTCTGCTTCGCTTCAAAATACGCTTTCTCCGTTTTATGATAATCTAGATGGTCGCGCGATAGATTCGTATAGGCTGCAGCCGTTAAGTTCACACCATCCATACGATGCTGATGCAACCCATGGCTTGAAGCTTCAAGCGCCACCGCTTCGGCACCTTTCTCTTCTAAATGCTGCAAGGTTTGATGCAATAGCACAGGATCAGGTGAGGTATTGATTGCCGGAACATTTAAGCCTCGAATGCTATTGGTGCCCAACCCCATCGTACCGATACTTGCTGCCTTTGCGCCTTCAATCTCTAATAATTGACGAAAAAATTCAGCAGTTGAAGTTTTGCCATTCGTTCCTGTAATTGCCACTGTTTTAAGTGCAGGGCTTGGATGAAAATACGCCGCAAGTTTCGCCAAAGCTTGACGTTCATTTTTTGTAACCACATGCGCAATGCCTTTTAGCGGCTCTAGGTCATCACGTGTTAGCACTGCAGCTGATTTCGCCTTTTTCGCTTGTGGAATATAGGTTTCACCGTTTTGTTCTACCCCACGAATCGCCGCGAAAAGTGAACCTTCCTCCATATTGCGTGAGTCAGCAGTAAGTGCCGTAATTTCAGGATCTTTACGTCCCTTATCAACTCGTTTTAAGTCACGCGGGAAAGCTTCAAGCAATTGGGATAATAGTGGCATAGTTCAAACTAACGCCATTACGAAAAATTAGTAAAGCAAATTGCTTATATCTCTAGCGTCATACCTTCACGAGCGACTAAACCGCCACCCGGACGCATCTCTTCAAGCTCACGGGCAACGCCATCCATAAAACCATCAGTATGACTTGGGTCATGATGGAATACGGCTAATTTCTTTGCATTAGCTGCGTCACATAAACGCACCCCTTCTTGCCACGTTGAATGCCCCCAACCCGTATAAGTCAGATATTCATCATCTGTATAGGTACAGTCATAAATCACAAGATCCGCATCTTTAATGAGCTTCAAAATATTTTCGTCCAACTGGCCTAGTTTATGCTCCGTATCCGTCACATAGCATACGGCTTTACCATCAAAATTCACACGATAACCTGTCGCACCTTCAGGATGATTCAGCGGCGCAGTTTCAAGCGTAACAGCATCACTCAAGAAAATCGTTTCGCCCGCTTCAAAATCCGTCCAAATAATGGTGGACTCCAAAACATCCACACCAATCGGAAAGAGCGGTGTATCCATCACTGTTTCCATCACACCTTTAAGCGTACGACCACGCGGCTTTAAATGCCCTGCCCACATTTTCAAACGACTTTTCGCTGAATAAGCAGGTTTAAAGAAGGGGAAACCAGATACATGGTCAATATGGGTATGGCTCATAAAAATATCATAGTTAAGCTCTTTACCAGCCAACTTATCTCCAAGCGTTCTCATGCCGGTACCTGCATCAAAAATGAGATTAAAATCGCCGCAATTCACTTCGACACAAGAAGTATTTCCACCATATTTAAGCGTATCAGCACCTGGGCATGCGATTGATCCACGCACTCCCCAAAAAGTCACCAACAACTTTCCCTTATCTGACATCAAACTGAAACCACTTCTTACTTATATACAAATATACAAATAACTAACAGCCACGCATAAAAAAAGCACCGAATAAATCGATGCTTCTTTTGTATCCGCATAAGAAACTTTTATTCTGCGGCTTTTTTATCTTCTTTTTTCGTAGAACCCGTGCTGCCAAGGAAAGAGAACTTATTGTTGAATTTCTCCATTTGACCGGTCTTCTTAAAGTGAACGCCACCTACCCATGCTGGGTGGGTTTTAGGGTCAATATCCAAGCGAAGCTCTTTTTGGCCAAGCGTTGAACGTGTTTTAAACTTCGTGCCGTCAGTCATAACAACGGTCATTTCTTCGTATTTCGGGTGGATGCCTTCTTTCATGGCGCGCTCCTAATGTTTTATTCGAGGCGGTTGTTTAACGCTTAATCTCTTTGCAATCAAGCAAAAAAAGCGCTAGATTTAAGCCATTATGAAACAGATTTTATCACTTTTTGCCCTTCTTATGCTCGCAGCATGCACAAACCCGCATAATGCCCATTACTATGAACATGGTACATTGCACCCTGAAGTGCTAGAACGCATGAAGGCTGAATGCCTTGTTCTTGGATTTAAAGATGGCACGACTGCTATGGCTGAATGCCGCAAAGAACTCGCACAAGATTGGAAGAATAATGTTGAGGCTAACCGCCGCGCACGTAATTTACGACCAAGCTTTGGTATTGATTACGGTTTTGGTGGCCGTCGCGGCGGACGTTTCGGCATTGGCCACGGCTGGTAGAAATTTCACCTCACTTGCCGAATCATCTCGCCTGCAATCATTGAAGCGGAAACCGCAATATTGAGTGAACGGCATTCATTATGCATTTCAATCAGCACTCTTTCATCGGCAGCCGCGTGAACTTCATCAGGAACACCCGCACTTTCACGCCCCATAATAAGAATATCGCCTTTTTTATAATTTATTTCTGTATAGGGCTTAGCCGCCTTGGTTGTCGCCAAAATGAGGCGTGATCCCAGCGTTGTTTTTTGGAATTCATGCCAGTCAACATGGCGGATAACCTCAGCTTTATCGGCATAATCCATCGCGGCGCGGTGCATCTTTTTTTCATTCAAAGGGAAGCCACAAGGCTCGATAATATGCAACGGCATCCCCATACATGCGCAAAAACGTATCAAAGTTCCGAGATTTTGTGGAATATCCGGTTGAAAAACTGCAAGCTGCATCCTATTAGTGTCCCCATTAAATGAATCTATTCTGGATTGAAGCATGTCTACAAAAAGCGCAAGCGCTAAAAACTCTGGCAAAAAACACGAAGGTGAAACCCGTCGTGACTTTATGGTATTAACCGCATCGGCTCTTACAGCTGTGGGTGGCGCAAGCGTCATCTGGCCATTCATCGACAGTATGAACCCAGCGGCGGACACGTTAGCACTCGCTTCCACGGAAGTTGACCTCGGCGCGATTGCTGAAGGTCAAAGCATCACCGTTAAATGGCGTGGAAAACCTGTTTTCATCCGTCACCGTACAGCACAAGAAATTGCAGATGCTGAAGCCACTGATATGGCTGACCTACCCGATCCGCAAACCGACGAAGAACGCATCACTGATGGTAAAAAACAATGGCTCGTAATGGTGGGTATTTGTACGCATCTAGGCTGTGTTCCTCTTGGCGAAGCAGGTGATTTCGGTGGTTGGTTCTGCCCATGTCACGGTTCACATTATGATACAGCAGGCCGTATTCGTAAGGGCCCAGCGCCAACAAATATGGCAATTCCAGAATATACTTTCTTAAACGACACACGCATTAAAATCGGATAGAGACTTATGGCACTAAATCACAAATCTCCTTATAAGGGCTGGGTTGGCTGGTTCGACGAACGTCTTCCGGTTTTATATGCGGCAGATAAAGTCGTAGGAACGCGTCACCCAACGCCGAAAAACCTAAATTACATGTGGAATTTCGGATCACTGGCAGGCATTTGCCTCGTGGTGCAAATTTTGACCGGTATCTTCTTGGCGATGAATTACACCGCCCATGTCGATATGGCATTTGATTCGGTTGAACGTATCATGCGTGATGTGAATTACGGTTGGTTAATCCGCTATATGCATGCAGTGGGGGCTTCGATGTTCTTTATCGTCGTCTATATCCATATTTTCCGCGGGCTTTATTATGGCTCCTATAAAGGGCCACGTGAGGTTCTGTGGTGGATGGGTGTGATTATTTTGATCCTCATGATGGCGACAGCCTTTATGGGTTACGTGCTTCCATGGGGGCAAATGAGCTTCTGGGGTGCAACGGTAATTACCAATTTATTCTCCGCCTTCCCATTGGTCGGCGAGAGTATCGTACAACTACTCTGGGGTGGTTTCTCAGTCGATAACCCAACACTTAACCGCTTCTTCTCGCTTCACTATCTAACGCCATTCTTGCTGATTGGCGTGGTCGGGCTACACATCCTTGCGCTGAATGCGCACGGGTCAAACAACCCGCTCGGTATTGATGTAAAGTCAGATAAAGATACGATTCCATTCCACCCGTATTATTCGGTTAAAGATATGTTCGGTTTTGGTATCTTCTTCCTTGTATTTGCGTGGTTCTTATTCTTCTCTCCTAATAGCCTCGGCCATGCGGATAACTATATTGAAGCAAACCCGCTTGTTACACCCGCGCATATTGTGCCTGAATGGTATTTCCTACCCTTCTACGCAATCCTTCGTGCGGTCGTATTCGATATCCCACTCTGGCTTATCGGTGCAGGTATTGCAGCAATTCCATTCGGCATTAAAATGCTTGAACGTATGGGCATTGAACTTCCTATCGAACTCACTAAAGGCGGCAAAAGAGGCTTAATGACAGGCGGTATCCTTTTCGCCATTATCATGCTCTTTACGGGAACGGTGATTGAATCAAAACTCGGTGGCGTACTTGCGATGTTTGGTGCGCTAATCGTAATGTTCTTCCTACCGTGGTTAGATTTCAGCAAGGTTCGTTCCGCTCGTTTCCGTCCGGTTTACCGACTCTTCTTCTGGGTATTAGTGGCAGATTGCATCCTACTAGGTTATCTCGGTGCGAAACCGGCAGAAGGCATTTATGTAGTACTTTCTATCATCGGAACCGCTTATTACTTCGCGCATTTTCTCATGATCATGCCATTGGTAAGTTATTTCGAAAAACCGCTACCATTGCCTGATAGCATTAATAAACCTGTCATCACACGTAAGCGTGCAAGCGCATAATTGAGAGAAAAGACAATGGCTAAAAAACAGCAAAATATAAACGGAAAACTTCGAAGCATTGCAATGCTTATCGGCTTTGTCATCGTGGCAAGCCTTGCTTACGTTATGTTCAGCGGTGGGCATGGCGCGGGCGACGAAAAACCTGCAACAAAAACAGCACGTCACGCTAAATCTGTTAATTGGGCATTTGATGGGCATTTCGGTACATTTGATCGCGCGGCAATTCAACGTGGTTTTCAAGTGTATAAAGAAGTTTGCTCAGCCTGCCACGGCCTGTCTCGTATTGCTTTCCGCAACTTGCAAGAAGTGGGTTTTTCTGAAGCAGAAGTGAAATCTCTCGCCGAAGAATATAGCTACGCGGCATTTGATAGCGAAGGTGAAGCCATTGAACGTTCCGGCAAACCATCAGATCGTTTCCCTAGCCCCTTTGCAAATGAGGATGCTGCACGCGCTGCTAATAACGGCGCTTTCCCTCCAGACTTAAGCTTGATGGTCAAAGCGCGCCCCAATGGTGCAAATTACCTGCACTCACTGCTCACCGGTTATGAAGATGCCCCTGAAGGCTTCTCTCTGGGTGAAGGCATGCTCTATAATCCGTATTTTGAAGGTCGCCAAATTGCGATGGCATCCCCTTTATTTGAAGGCGGAGTTTCTTACGAAGATGAAACTGAAGCTAGCATTGATCAAATGGCGAAAGATGTGGTCACGTTCCTTCAATGGGCTGCTGAGCCGGAAATGGAAGACCGGAAACGTATGGGCTTAAAGGTTCTACTCTTCTTACTCGTCTTCACTGGCTTCTTCTACGTCGCTAAGAAACGTGTTTGGAAAGACATCAAGTAACGAGTCTTACATAGGCATTAAATTAAAAAGGGGTGATATTAAATATCGCCCCTTTTTTTATAGATTTTTTAACCTTAGCAGCACAGTATACAAGATAGAGAAAATACAAACTGACAGGATAGATTATGAGTGCCGTAATTTGTGGCTATGCCCGCTCCCCTTTCACCCCCGCCCATAAAGGCGAATTAATTGAAACACGCCCAGATGATATCGGCGCGGCAGTGATTGATGGCTTACTCGAAAAAACAGGATTAGATCCTGCACTCGTTGAAGACGTTATCTGCGGCTGTGCTTTCCCTGAAGGAGAACAAGGTTTTAACCTTGGCCGCCAACTCGTATTCCTCAGTAAACTCGAGAAACAAACCGGCGGTAGCACCGTTAATCGGTGGTGTGGCTCTTCGATGCAAGCCATCCATATGGCAGCAGGTAGCATCGCTACGGGTGCCGGTGAAGTTTTCATCGCTATCGGTGTCGAAAGCATGACGCGTATTCCAATCGGTGGGTTTAATCCTATGCCAAATCCCGCACTTTATGAAAGCTACCCAGAAGCCTATATGAATATGGGTGAAACAGCAGAAGAAGTTGCCACGCTCAAAGACGTATCGCGCGAAGCGATGGAGCAATTTGCACTTACCAGCCATCAAAAAGCAGCTGCAGCGGATTTCAACAAAGAGATCGTTCCCGTTAACGGCGTCACCAAAGATGGCTGCATCCGCGGCGATTCCACCATAGAGAAAATGGCGACATTAAACCCTGCCTTCCGCGCTGATGGGCGCGTCACTGCCGCCACTAGCTCGCCACTTACAGATGGCGCTGCGGCCGTTATCGTCGCTAGTGAAGAAGCTGCAGATAAACTGGGCTTGCCAAAACTTGCACGTATCAAGTCAATGGCAGTTGCAGGCTTAGAACCTGAAATTATGGGACTCGGCCCCATCCCTGCCAGCAAGCTCGCTTTAGAGCGTGCCGGTTTGAACGCCGCTGATATTGACGTTTGGGAAATTAACGAAGCCTTCGCCGCACAAGCCATTCCGGTGCAAGCGGAGTTAGACATTCCAGCCGATAAACTCAATATTGATGGCGGCGCGATTGCTCTCGGCCACCCGCTCGGCGCTTCAGGTGCACGTATCACCGGTAAAGCCGCGCAACTCCTGCATGATAAAGGCGGCAACTACGCCGTATCAAGCATGTGTATTGGCGGCGGCATGGGTATCGCCACCGTTTTAGAGAAAATCTAGAGAGAGTCTTATGAATAAAGGTTTTACATTGCTCGAACTAGCCGTCGTATTAACGATTATCGGATTGATTATTGGCGGAATCACCGCAGGCGCAAACTTACTCCACAACGCCAATTTACAGACTATTATTGCTGATTTGAATAAATATAAAACGGCAGTAGATACCTTCCAAACCCAATATGCCTCGCTGCCTGGCGATATGCCCGACGCCACCGACTATTGGGGAACTGCCGCAACCTGCCCCGGAACGGTAGCAACCCCCAGCACCGATAAAACCACATGCAACGGGGATGGTGATGGAAAGATTGAATATTTTGGCGTTGCTACCAGCTCTGAAATATTTAGATTCTGGCAACATTTAGTCAATTCAGAATTGATTGAAGGACGTTACACAGGGGTTCCTGCGACTGCCACTGCCAATTCTCGTGTATGCTCTGAAGATGCTTGCCCCGCGGCCAGTATAGATGGAGCGCTCTATGCTGTTGTTAGTTATGGTTCACGTTCAGACGCTGACGCAACTTGGTGGGAGGGCGACTATAATAATGAATTATCATTGGCAAAGCCCGTTGGTTCGTCTGGAGGCGTTATAAGCCCTAGAGAAGGCTCAAACATTGATTTAAAACTGGATGATGGAAGACCAGCCTATGGTAATATCCGCACCCGAAAGTCCTTAAGCTGCAACACCACTTCCGTCAATACCACGGCAGAATACCTACTTTCAAACGATGAAAATGACTGTACGCTTCTTTTTCTCAACTATATTGGCAGCAGCGCTAACTAGTATTTTATGAGAGCAATCTCAGCTGATTGAGTCGGTGCTGTACGGCATCGACCACAGCATCTGCCCACACGTTGGGAGATAGCATACCCATTTTACGTTCTAGGAAGCCTTTGGCGATGACGAGGGTTTTGAACTCTACCTTCTCGCCAAAGCGATCTCGACATTCTGAACGGAAATCATTTAACCCATCAACCAAACCAAGTTCATGCGCTTTTTTACCAGAGAAAATCGTACCAGAAAATAGTTTCGCATCCGTTCCTTTAAGCTTTTTGCCACGACGCTCTTTTACGTAATCAACAAAGCCTTCATAAATATCAGTTTGGGCTTCTTTAAGCACCTTCACATCAGCAGGTTTTTCTGGTTGGAAGGGATCAAGCAAGGCTTTGCTTTTGCCCGATGTATGCACGCGGCGCTCAATGCCGTGCTTTGCAATTAAATCTTGGAAACCAAACCCAGCAGCGATCACGCCGATACTACCAACGATAGAAGCATCCATTGCAAATACTTCATCTGCAGCGCAGGCAAGCCAATAACCACCGGAAGCACCACAATCTTCAATAAAGCTCAAAACAGGGACTTCTTTTTTATCCGCCTGATAGCGGATTTCTTTTGCAATCAGAGCCGATTGCACAGGTGAGCCACCGGGTGAATTAATCACCACCACTACTGCCTTCAAATTGCCAACTGAGAATGCTTTCTTGATAAGCGGCGCGTAAGTGTCTGCTGTAAGCCTCCCTTTGCTAAAGCGTCCGCCTCGACCAATCACGCCTTCAAGGCGAATCACGACGACATTTCCTGGAGGTGAGATAACTTTTCTCTGCACCGGTTCTGCGACTTTACATAAAAAGCCAATACAACGTTTTGCTGGGTTCATACTTCCTTATTTATTGCCTTAAAGGGCGGAAGTCTATAGATAATCGCCCTATGATCGCAACGGCTACAAACGCTCCACAAGAACTGGCTCACACACGTGCACTCGTGGCGGAGGATATTCAGCGCGTTAATGAACTGATTATCGCCTATGCGGAAAGTGATATTCCGCTGATCGGACAGATGATTCGCCATGTGGTACTTTCGGGCGGTAAACGCTTGCGCCCTGCCCTCACCTTACTCTCGGCACGTATGATGGGTTATGCTGATGGTGATCGCCATATCGCGCTTGCTTCCGCCGTTGAGTTCATCCATACGGCCACCTTGCTGCATGATGATGTAGTAGATGAATCCGCCCTTCGTCGTGGTGAAGATACAGCCAATGAAGTTTGGGGAAACTCTGCCAGTGTGCTTGTGGGCGACTATCTATTAAGCCGTGCCTTTCAACTAATGGTGTCAGATGGTTCACTTAAAGTACTGAAAATTTTATCCGATGCTTCGGCCATTATCGCACAAGGCGAGGTATTACAGCTCACCACCGCCAATGCACTAGAAACAACAATAGATCAGTATCTCGAAGTGATTACCGGTAAAACAGCGACACTTTTTGCGGCGGCTTGCGAGCTGGGCGCTGTCGTCACCGAACGCGATGAATGGGAAGCACCCTTGCGTAGTTTCGGCATGAATCTCGGTATCGCTTTCCAAATGATGGATGACGCCCTCGACTATAGCGCCAAGCAAGAGGCCCTCGGCAAAAGCATTGGTGATGATTTTCGCGATGGAAAAATTACCCTGCCCGTGATCCATGCCTTTTCCCAAGGAACGACGGAAGAAAAAGCCTTTTGGGAACGCACCATGGGCGAACAGGAACAAGAAGAGGCTGATTTATTAACAGCACTCAAACTTCTCAAAAAATACGATGCGGTAGAACATACAGTAGGTGTCGCACGTGCATATTGCGATAAAGCGCTCGAGCAAATTGCAACTCTACCCGATAGCCCCGAGAAGCAAGCTCTCCTAGAAATCACCGATTTCTGCATCAACCGTGCTTATTAAAGCATAATACCACTTGCATCTTCGTTAAGATCAGCTAGATAGATGCGAGTGATTATCAATTACAGGAATTACCATGTTTAAGTTTAAAATTCTTCTCGCCATTCTTGCTGTTTCTACTCTCATCCGTTTTTACGGCCCCGGATTAACAGAAACAGACCATGACCACGATCATGAAACTGTGCAGCATTATGAAGGTGAAATGGTAGAAACAACGGAAGCAGCAAAAGTACTACTGACGGAAAAAATTACACTCATTGGTAATATACTTGGAAAAGCGAAGCTCGAAGCATCTGACTTAGAGGCAATCCATGAACATAGCTACTCACTCGAAACTGCGATCGATAAACTCCGCGCTGATAAAGCAGCAACGGAAACACTCATTGATACGACCGATGAAGCTATTCAGGCAATCCATTATGCGTCTGAGAATCACGAAGAAGCAAAAACACGCGAATGGTTTAAAATACTCAAACTAAACGCAAATAGAATTTAGTGTTTCTTAGCTAAGCTTGCGAATCCACTCAGCTACACCCGCTTCGACCATATCCAATACCTGTTCAAACCCTTGCTCACCTCCATAATAAGGGTCTGGCATATCGCGATCGGTAAACATTTCGATCTTGGCAGTTGCATCACTTGGGCGATTTTTTTGCAGCCATTCCAAATGCGAAGCGTCCATCGCAATAAGATAATCAAATGCGGTATAATCCTGCGCTGTCACTTTGCGTGAACGTAGCGACGACATATCATAGCCGCGCATCTGCGCCGCCACTTGCGTTCGCGAATCAGGCGCTTCACCACTATGAAACGACTGTGTTCCAGCAGAATCACATTCAATATGCCCTGCCCCTTCTAGCAGAAGCTCACGTCGCATCACCGAATCCGCCGTTGGCGAACGGCAAATATTTCCCGTACAAACAAAAAGTAATTTCATAAGCCAAAGATACAGACTTCCGGAAAAATGAGAAGCACCATAAGCTTTAATCATGACCGATGCTTTTACTCAAATTGTGGCGCGTGAAATTGCCAATCTCATTATTCAAAATGGCCGTGAAATTAATGGGCTCTCGCTTGATAACTCTACCGAAGGCTTCCAACTTTCACCCCAACAAGTATTAGAGGTGATGCAAGGCAATAGCCAATGGCTCACTCAATTCGAAACCGAGTTGGAACAAAGTTTTCGCCGTGTTGCTGACCGCTCACTGGATTATTGGCAACGCAATACCGATACGGAAATCCGTGAAAGCCTTACTCGTTCCTTATCGCTCATCACACGCAGAGCCACTCGCGAGCTATTCGAAAGTTTCTTTGATCGTGAAAGAATTACTACCGAAGAAACCGATCGTTCACGCGAATCAAGCAGCCGTTATAAAGCCTCACGTGGGCAAGCTCAGGCACGATTGTCAAAAGAACTCGGACGCGGCAAGCGTTATACTTGATTCTACTGGCGCCCTGCAGTAATCAAGAGGCATGGCAACAATAGGTACACACCTCTTCACATGGTTGAAGGGCAAAGAAGTGGGGTCTGATGAATTCGGAAACCGCTATTATGAGGGTCGTCGTAAAGCAGCAGATGGCATCCGTAAACGCTGGGTGATTTACGCTGGTTTGGCTGAGCCAAGCCAAGTTCCGGCACATTGGCATGGTTGGCTACATTACACGAGCAACGAAATTCCTGATAATGACAATGCTCGCCGCTTCTTTTGGCAAAAACCACATCGCCCGAATATGACCGGAACATCTGAACGTTACCTACCACCAGGCCACTTGGATAAGGGAGGTCAACGTGATCCTTCAGCCAGTGGTGATTACGAAGCATGGAGACCTTAATCAAATGAATAAAACAAAACTCGAAACTATCGTTGGTGCCGCTGTTCTCGGCGTTGCGCTTTCCTTTTCTTACTTTGCTTACAATAGCAGCAACCTCAAAGAGATTGATGGCTATACAGTCAATGCTCGTTTCAATAGCGTCGATGGCATTGGCAATGGCTCAGAGGTGCGCATTGGTGGCATTAAAGTTGGCCAAGTCGTAGAAATGGATTTAGATCCCAAAAGCTATGAAGCCGTGGTCAGCATTCAATTACGCGAAGATGTAAAACTGCCAGAAGATTCAACAGCTGCCATTGTGAGTGCAAGCTTGCTCGGTGGAAAATATGTGAATGTCGAGCCTGGTGGTATGGAAGATCTTCTCGGCGATGGTGATGAAATCTCTTTCACGCAATCTTCTGTGAATTTTGAATCACTCATCGGAAAGATGGTGCATAGCGGCGGCGGCGTAGAAGATGACGCAGCTAGCGATAATTAAATAGTGCCACTCCTTTTCGCTTTCTTTTTTCTCTTTTTCGCAGCGCCTAGCTTCGCGCAAGAAGTGATTATTGCTGAAGAAAGTGAAGATAAAATAGAGATTGAAGAACCGGTTATCCAGAAGAATTATATCGGAATGCGCTTTCGTGGTTTGAACAAAGTCACAACTCGCTCCGAACAAATGGAAGCAACGATGGGGGCCGTCACCCGTTTTGGTAATTTGGAAATTATCCCGCGTGGCTGCTGGGTAGCCCCCCCTCATAAACGCCCTGAACAAGCCGGTCTTATGGAAGTGTGGTATTGGAAGCAAGGCGAGAAACCTTCACTCGTATTCTATGGCTGGATGTTTGGCAGTTCGCCAGCACTATCATCACTTGAGCATCCTGTTTATGATATCACCATGCTTGAATGCATCGCTGAGGAAGTAGAGGAAGAGCCAGAAGAAGGTGATGAAACTTCTAAAACGCAAAAGAGCAAAGTTCCTGACGCCATAAAATCCGCCGTCAAAAAGATTAAAAAAAGAGGTGAGTAAGAACTCTACTCAAACAGGTTTAAATACTCGCCATAACCTTCTTTTTCCAGATCAGCTTTAGCTACAAATTTCAGTGCCGCAGAATTGATACAATAACGCTTACCGCCTCTATCTTCGGGACCATCATTAAAGACATGCCCTAAATGCGAGTCTGCCCCTTTGGAACGCACTTCAATACGCGGTAAGAACAATTTATAATCTGTTTTACTCACTACATTTTCAACGTTAATTGGCTTCGTAAAGCTCGGCCAGCCTGTGCCAGACTTAAATTTATCTGTCGATGAAAAAAGCGCATCACCGTTTTGCACATCTACATAAATACCATCAGCTTTATTATCCCAATAAGCATTCTTAAAAGGCGGCTCAGTTCCATCTTGCTGAGTCACGTAAATTTGCATTTCTGTCAGCTTGGTTCCATCCGCAGCCATCGTATTTAACTCCTCTTTCGCAATTACATGACTAAAGCCAAAAACTAACGCAAAAATGATAAAAATTATTTTCATTTTATAAACTCCTATGATTTTCTTCGCTCCAGCACTCATTTTCATTACATTAATCCTATTTTTACCTTCTAGGAATAGAATTCAATCATGGGAAAAATTCCGATTAAGATTGTCGATGGCATTATTCACTATTCAAAACAACGCCATGATATGTTCGCCACTCAGGTTGTTAGGAACCTGACACGATTTGATCGTAAAACATTTGTAGATTGGAACGAAGAAGCTAAGAAATCTGCAGAGACATATGATTTTTGGAGTTATTTAAGCGAAACAGAATCCGCAATATACGCATTACGGTTAGAACTTTTTGAAGCATACTCTGGCAAGATTCCACTCGAAGCCTTTGAAAAATCAGTAGAGATGATGTTCAAAAGCCACCAATGTAACCATCTGATTGACGTCAAACGCGACGAGCTAAACTCCGGTGGAATAGCACCCAAAGCACGCAAATGGGAAAAGCAATATTACAGCTGGAAAGAAGCTGTCATCGAAGAATCGAAAAAGAAGTTTCCTGAAATCGACAATCTTGGTCGGCAAAAAGATGGAAAAAGCCGCTAAGCCGCTGCTTTACCTGACAAGCTCGCCTTTAAATTCTCAGTAATCGCATCCATAAATGCATCAGTCGTGAGGAACGCTTGATTATCCCCGACGAGCAGAGCGAGATCCTTCGTCATCTGGCCAGATTCAACCGTATCAATCACGGCTTTTTCGAGCGTATCGGCGAATTCTACGACAGCAGGTGTTTCATCAAATTGTCCGCGATAACGCAGACCTGATGTCCATGCGAAGATAGACGCAATCGGGTTGGTCGAAGTCGGTTTACCCTCCTGATGTTGGCGGTAATGACGTGTCACCGTACCGTGCGCCGCTTCGGTTTCAATCGTCTTTCCATCGGGTGTCATGAGTACTGATGTCATCAGCCCTAGCGAGCCAAAACCCTGCGCGACAATATCGGACTGCACATCACCATCATAGTTTTTACACGCCCAAACGAAGCCACCATCAGATTTAATCGCGTAAGCCACCAAATCATCAATGAGGCGATGCTCATACCACAAGCCAACTTTCTCAAATTCAGCCTTAAATTCTTCGTCATAGACTTTCTGGAACAGGTCTTTAAAACGCCCATCATATTTTTTAAGGATAGTGTTTTTGGTCGAATGCAATACCGGATAACCCACTTTCAAACCATAATTGAAGCACGAACGTGCAAAGCCGATAATCGATTCATCCAAATTATACATGCCCATCGCTACACCGCCGGATTCAAAGTCAAAAATCTTATGGGTAATCGGTTCGCCACCATTTTTTGGCTTGAAGGTCATGGTGAGTTCACCCGGTTGGTCAATCACCATATCGGTCGCGCGGTATTGATCTCCAAATGCATGACGGCCTACAATAATCGGCTTCTCCCAGCCCGGCACATATTTAGGCACATTATTTGTCGTAATCGGCGCGCGGAAAATCGTACCGCCAAGGATGTTACGAATAGTTCCATTGGGCGAACGATACATACGCTTCAAGCCAAATTCTTCTACACGGGCTTCATCGGGTGTGATGGTCGCACATTTGACTCCTACCCCATGTTCTTTGATCGCATTGGCCGCATCAACGGTAATTTGGTCATCCGTTTCATCACGTTTTTGGATAGATAAATCATAATATTTCAAATCGATATCAAGATAGGGATAGATCAACTGGTCTTTAATTTTCTGCCAGATGATGCGTGTCATTTCATCCCCATCAATTTCAACTATTGGATTTGTTACTTTGATTTTTTCCATCTACTTTGCCTCTTTATTTTGTTGCTCTATAGTTAGCCTTAAATAGCTTGAGAGGCAATCATGAACCACACTGAATATAAGGAAAAACACAGGTTCTCTTGTAACGATCCGGAGCAATTTTGGGGCGAGGCTGCAAAACAGCTTACATGGCATCAACATTGGACACAGGTGAAGAACACTTCCTTCGCAAAAGATGATGTATTTATTCGCTGGTTTGAGGGCGGGCAAATGAATGTGGCCGAAAATTGTATTGACCGCCATTTAGAAGCACGCGCTGATCAGCCTGCCATCATTTGGGAGCCTGATAGCCCTGATGAGGCAAGCATCACTCTCACCTATGCGCAGCTTCACACACGCGTCAACCAATGTGCGAATATGCTCCTAGAGCTTGGCACCAAGGCGGGCGATCGTGTAACGATCTATATGCCAATGGTGCCGGAAACCGCCATTGCGATGCTAGCTTGCGCACGCATTGGCGCCATTCATTCCGTCGTATTTGGCGGCTTTTCCCCCAGTGCTTTACGCGGACGCATTGAAGATTGTGATAGCCATCTCACTATCACCGCTGATGAGGGACTGCGCGGTGGCAAACGCATCCCGCTGAAAGCCAATGTCGATAAAGCCATTGAAGGTTTAAGCAATCAAAAAACCCTCGTGCTGAAACGTACAGGCGGTACTATTGATTGGATCGAGAATCGCGATATCTGGTGGCATGAGTTAGAATCTACTATAAGCGATGAATGCCCTGCTAAAGGGTTTGATGCAGAGCACCCACTTTTCATTCTCTATACGTCAGGCTCCACTGGACAGCCCAAAGGCTTGCAGCATAGTTCCGCTGGTTATCTACTTTACGCGATGCATACATTTGAGAACGTGTTTGATTATCAACAAGGTGAAACCTTTTGGTGCAGCGCCGATGTTGGATGGATTACCGGTCACAGCTATATCGTTTATGGCCCGCTTGCCGCCGGTGCGACGACATTGCTATTTGAAGGCGTGCCCAATTACCCGGATGCGTCGCGCTTTTGGCAAGTGGTCGATAAATATAACGTCTCACAATTCTACACAGCACCTACTGCCATCCGCATGTTGATGAAAGAAGGTGATGCTCACGTAAAGAGCACCGACCGAAGCAGCTTACGTATCCTCGGCTCCGTTGGTGAACCCATCAACCCAGAAGCGTGGAATTGGTATAATGAAGTGGTTGGCGAGAAACGCTGCGCTATTGTCGATACTTGGTTTCAAACCGAAACGGGGGGCCATGCGATTACGCCTCTCCCAAATGCGTGGGAAACAAAACCGGGGGCGGCCAGTCATCCTTATTTTGGTATCCAACTTAAACTATTCGATGCAGAGGGGAACCTGCACGAGAACCAAGGAGCACTCTGCATTGCCGATAGCTGGCCAGGGCAAGCGCGTACTATTTGGGGTGACCATCAACGTTTTGTGGAAACCTATTTTTCCGCTTATCCGGGATATTATTTCAGCGGTGATGCTGCCCGCCAAGATGAAGACGGCTATATCTGGATTGAAGGCCGTATGGATGATGTCATCAATGTTTCCGGCCATCGCATTGGCACAGCAGAGGTGGAAGCCGCATTAAACGGCCATGCTGCTGTTGTCGAATCTGCCGTTGTTGGCTATCCGCACGATATTAAAGGGCAATGTATCTACGCCTATGTCATCCTCAATGACGGTTTCACGCTAGATGATGAATTACGTGCAAGCTTAAACCAACAAGTACGCCAAGATATCGGCCCCATCGCCCTTTGCAGTAAAATTCAAGATGCCACTACCGGCCTACCCAAAACACGAAGCGGAAAAATTATGCGCCGAATTTTACGCAAAATCGCCGCCAGCGAAATCAAGACCAAAGAAGATTTTTCTAAACTCGGAGATATTTCGACCCTCCTAAACCCTGAAGCCGTCGATAAACTAGTCGAAGGACAACTCTAAATGCTACTGACTGTTCTCATCATTTTTCTACCTCTTACAGGCATCCTCAAAGGATTACGCCATTGGTTATACGGCTTACATGTTTTGCTATTGGCAGCGATTAGCTGGTGGAAGTTTCCCTCGCTAGAATATGCCATCTGGCATCCTTATTATATTTACTTTTTAGGGATCGCCCATCTAGCACTGATCACTCTCACCACCTTTGCCGCTTATGGCTGGGATAAGAGACAAGCCAGACATGGCGGCTGGCGTGTACCAGAAAAAACCCTGCATGCACTTACCTTTATTGGTGGGACTTTAGGCGCCATTACAGGCAGTAAGTTCTTCCGTCACAAAACGATTAAAGGACAATTCAAACAAATGTTCATCGCCGTGGTGATTATGCAAGCCATGGTCATTGGTCTCGCGGTTTGGGTAGCTAACTTTTAAATTTCCAAATGATGGCGAACAGTAGAACCGCCAGTGGTTGCATCGCCTTCTTCATTAGTTTCGAGGCTGATGGTATTTTCTCCCCCAGCTAAGCCCAATGAAGGAGAAGCAGCCGCTTGTTTCATTTTAAGCTTCAAATTCTGCGGGTTATCGGATTCGGCCAAAGCCACTTCTTCTGTCACTTCGCCACGCACATAGCGAGCGAGTAATGCTTGATCAAAAGTCTGCATTCCAATGTCGCTATTACGTTCCATCGCTTGACGAATTTCTTTGATATTGCCTTCTTCAATCAATTCACGAATCAACCCTTCATTCAGCATAATTTCGCTGACAATACAGCGCCCACCTGCACGGCTCTGAATAAGGCGTTGCGAAAGAATTCCTTTTAGATTTAGCGCTAGGTTCATTAACACCTGACGGTGCTTTTCTTCAGGGAAAAAACTCAAGATACGTTCAATCGTTTGCGGACAGTTATTGGCGTGAAGCGTTGCTAAACATAAATGCCCTGTTTCAGCAAAATTAATGGCATGCTCCATCGCATCACGGTCACGAATTTCACCCACAAGCACCACATCAGGGCGTTGACGTAATGCGTTCTTTAGTGCCGCTTCAAATGAAACTGTATCAATCCCCACATCACGCTGCGTTACGATACAGCCTTTATGATTATGCTTAAATTCAATCGGATCTTCTACGGTGATAATATGGCCAGAGCCATTGGTATTACGATGTCCAATCATCGCAGCAAGAGAAGATGATTTACCTGAACCAGTAGGCCCTACTATCAGTACTAGGCCACGCTTATGCATAACAAGATCCTGATAAGCCTGCCCTAGGTTTAATTCTTCAAAGGTAGGAATACTCGTATTGATACGGCGAATCACCATGCCAGGTTCATGCTGCTGCATGAAAGCATTGATACGAAAACGGCCTTTCTCTTGCCAGCCATAAGCTGTGTTAAATTCCATCTTTTCATCGAATTCTGTGCGTTGCTGGGGGGTAAGCAGTTCATCAATAAGGCGATAAATCACCTCACCTGTTAACACCTCTCCCATTGGCTGAATGCCTTGATCAGAACGAAAACTAGCCGGACAACCTACAGTAATATAGAGATCAGAAGCATTCTGCTCCAACATATTGTGGAACAAAACATCGCTATTTAGCATTTGTTCACTCATTAGAATTGCCCTGAATTGACCGTTACAGGTCGCGAAATTTGAGCATCACCTGTGTTAACTGTGCTGTCTTCTTCACCATCTTTCAGCAATAAACGGCGTGCTTCTTCCGAGCTAATAACCCCTTGCTCTAGTAAATTCGTAATAGAATCTTTCATCAAGATCATGCCAGATTTACTGCCCGTTTGAATCATTGAATCTAACTGAGGAATTTTATTTTCACGAATCAAGTTTCGTACAGCCGGAGTACCCACTAAAATTTCATGCGCAGCGACTCGTCCACTTCCATCCGCACGTTTTAGCAGCGTTTGTGAAATAACAGCTTCTAACGATACGGAGAGCATAGCACGTACCATCTCCTTTTCTTCTGCCGGGAACACATCAATAATACGATCAATCGTTTTTGGTGCTGAGCTTGTATGCAACGTTCCCATCACTAAGTGACCCGTTTCTGCTGCCGTCATTGCTAGTTGAATCGTCTCCAAATCACGCATCTCACCCACCAAAATAATATCTGGGTCTTCGCGCAAGGCACTTCTCAAAGCAGCCGAGAAAGACTTCGTAGAGGCACCTACTTCACGATGGTTCACCAACGATTTTTGAGATTGATGAATAAACTCAACAGGGTCTTCAATGGTTAAAATATGCTTGGCAGATGTTTTATTGATATGATCAACCATAGCTGCCATCGTCGTTGACTTACCACTGCCCGTTGGGCCTGTTACCAAAACTAGTCCTTTTGGCTTTTCCACCAATCGCTTGAAAATTTCAGGTGCTTCTAGTTGCTCTAATGACAGAATCTTTGTTGGAATACTTCGTAATACAGCCGCTGGCCCTGCTAGCGTGTTAAACGCATTCACTCGAAAACGCATATCTTCACCAAAAGTGATGGCAAAATCTAACTCTAACTCACGCTCATAATCAGTACGCTGTTGCTCTGTTAAAATGGAATACAGCAACTGCTTTACCGCATCCGCTTCTAACGAAGGCATTTTCATCGCTATCATATCACCATTGATACGCAACAAAGGCGGGTTACCTGTTGAAAGGTGTAAATCCGATGCGCCATTCTTCTGAGCGAATACTAAAAGTTCAGTAATATCCACGTTTTATACTCCAGTTCTGAGGGCAAAACCCCTGTTAGCTGGATTGATTAGACAATAAAAAGGTTAATCTTTCCTGAATATGTGAAAGATCAGTTGGGATTTTATCACCTTTTTCTAGTGCTTTTTTCACCGCTGCATAGGCTTGAATCGCTTCACTCTTCTGCCCTGCATGGTCTAGCATAACAGCTAAATTATAACGATAGAGCAGATGACCGGGGTTTAATTCAATCGCTCGAATAATTTTAGCGATGGCATTCTCCATATCCCCTTGATTGGCATAAATTGCGGCTAATTGCGCAGGTAATACATCATAATGCGGGTTCTTTGATTCTAAATCTGATAGTTCTCGTAGTGCTTTTTCTGGCGCTTCCTCACTCACAAGAACAAGGAAATTATTCAACACATCTGTATTGCGCGGCGAGGTCATGAGAATTTTACGATAGAGTGCACGCGCGCTATTACTATCACCCAAACGATGGCTCACCGTTGCCAACCCAAGCAATGCATCCTCATGATTACCATCACCATCTAAAATCGCTTGGTAATATTCAGAAGCGAGCGATAGCTTTCCAGCCTGCATGGCTTCATAAGCCATGACGAGATAATCGTTCACGTTCAAATCAGGCTTCTTTACTTCAATCGAAATACCTAAAGCTTCATGCTTTTTGATAAGGGGTTTTGAAATTTCTAAATCTGGTACTGTCGCTCGCGAAATTTCAACTTTTTCATTCTGCATTTTCACTTCTGGTGCATTCAAACCAGTTGGAAAATTCTTGAGCATCATTTTGCTCTCTTTTGTCAGCTCAACCTGCTTTGCCTCTTCAATGACAACATTCTTATCTGTCAAACTAGCAAGCTGTTTGTGATTTGATTGAGGGCGCTTCTGCATAATCACCTGATTTTGCATTGGCTTGGCGAAAGCCTTCGTGGCTGGCATCTCTTTTACCATGGCCGTTTCAGCTACTTGTGCAGGCACTGCAATAGGCTCTTCCTTCATCACCTCTTGCGTAATCGCGGCGAGCGCACTTTGCGCTTGGGGAGCGGTAGCTTCAACAAGCGCGGATTTCTTCATCAGAGGCGTTTTAATAACAGCTTGCTTTACGGGTGGTTCGATCAAAGCTTCCGGTTGAATAACAGCCGGCTTCGGAAATTCAGACTGAGCAACCTCTTGGACTGGGAGCGCTTTAGGAAGCTCTGGAGGGGTAATTTCTTTCGAGATTGCCGCAAGATTAGAAGTAGGCGGTACCGCAACCAAGTCATCTTTAAAACGATCCCGTGTTAACATAAGCGGCGGAACTTGTGTTTTCGCCATTTTACTTTCACGTTGGATTTTCTGCAGCTCTGGCGGAGTAATAATCTGGCGTGTATTTTCTAAAGAACTATGCCCTGCAGGTGCTTTTTCAATCACAATAGTCTTAAGCGGCACCCCTAAGCTACCTTGAGTTCTTGGACGCACTTGCATCGGTGCTCTTGGGTTTGGATTAACGATCGGCCTAATATTAATGGTTGGAGGCAAAGCAATCGCGTTTTTAACTTTTGGTTTATCGCTACGATCAAATACAGACAGTACACTATCCACGAGAGATTTTGGCTTAATTTGATTATTATCAATCTTTCTTTCAACAATCGGTTCAACTACCTCAACAGAAGGCGCCTTTATTACCGGAGGGGCTACCATCTCAACAATTGGCTCATCTACTTCTATAGAAGGCGCCCTTATTACCGGAGGGGCTACCATCTCAACAATCGGGCCATTCACTTCTACAGCAGGGACTTTCATTACCGGAGGGACTACCATCTCAACATCATCAATGTGGCTCGGTAACTTAACCGGCATTGTTTCAATCGGTTCTATAGCTTGCACTGGCTGTATCTCTACTGGCTCCACAGTTCGAATTGTATCATCGACGGAGACTAACGGCTCATTAAACCCATCATCAAACTTTGGCACCTCTGGCAGCTCTCCACCATTCGTAAAGCGCATTGGTCGACGGCGGATTGACGGCTTACCCTCTTCCAATTGACGGTGCCGCACCACATAAGGTGAATCTTTTAAGTAACTTTTCGTACTCGTAGATTGCGATGATATCTTATAAGGCGTTATCGCCTCACCTGACTTTTCCTCATCCGCATACACCACGCTTGAAGACATCGCTAACACTGCAACTCCCGTCATCAAAGACGTAACAAAATCACGCAAATTGTGTATATTTTTATTTTTTTTATTCATGACACAGCTTCCCCACCGTTTCCTACACAAGCTAACTCTCTGGATTTATCAAGGTCACGCTTATTAATGTGGCACGGGGCTTGCACAGTAGTTTTACGAGAAAAGTCATGAAAAATTGTATGAAATACATCACAGTCTTAGCAACCGCGCTCATTATGAGCCAACCCAGCTATGCAGATAACCAGTTTATGCCGCTGAAACCAGCTGAGCATACGCTGATTCATGGTAAAAAATTTATGGGACTAGGCGGCGGTAAAGATCCGATTCGATTAGAACGTGAAAAGCAGGAATTTTTCAATTTACGCAGAAGCCTTGCACTACCAGCCCCCACTCATATCGAACCTAAACCTATAAAAGAACAAGCTACTGAGGCACTTAAACAACCAGCAGAGCCGGTAAAATCGGTAGACGAAGAGTTATTCTCATCCACTGAACTAAAATCTGACCCGATTGAGCATATTTGGCCGATTGATGAAAATGTAAAATCACGTATTAGCTCACCTTTTGGTTATCGCACTCACCCTATCACCAAGAAATATGCCTTCCATGCCGGCTTAGATATCGCAGCGCCTAAAGGCACCGCCGTTATTGCATCCGAGAGTGGCGAAGTCACCGATATTGGCATTCATAAAAATCTTGGAAATTATGTGAAAGTCACCCATGCAGATTACACTTACAGCCTCTATGGGCACTTAGACAAAATCACTGCTAAAATTGGCCATAACGTTCGCCAAGGGCAAAAAATTGGTGAAGTCGGAAGCACGGGCCGCTCTACCGGTCCCCATCTTGATTATTCCTTACGCAAAGATGGCAAACCAGTTGATCCAATCAAATATTTAAAGCGTACAGGTCGCAAAAATATTGCTCTAAAATAACTAATCCAGCTTATGGCCAAACCTTTGACGTTTTGTGTCCAAATAATCAACATTATGAGTGTTAGAACCTGCAATCAGAGGCTCTTGCGCCACGACATCAATACCGTAATTTGCAAGCTGCTCTTGTTTATCAGGGTTATTCGATAAAAGAGTGATCGATTCAATTTCCAACGCTTTCAGCATCGCCGCGGCTAGCCCAAAATCACGCTCATCCGCATCGAAGCCTAACGCTAAATTCGCATCGAGCGTATCGTGCCCTTCATCCTGCAACGCATAAGCACGAATTTTATTGGTGATACCAATGCCGCGCCCTTCTTGCTGCAAATAACAGACAATACCATGCCCCACTTTCGCAATTTGCTGTAAGGCAAGGTGCAATTGATCACCACAATCGCAACGCAAACTGCCTAGCAAATCACCTGTCAAACAAGAGGAATGCACACGCACGAGCGGCGCTTCTTGCTTCTGTGGGTCACCAATAATCACGGCTAAATGCTCCATCGCACTAGTGGGGCCACGAAAACTAATGACTTGGGTTTCTTCACTCGCCTTGATTGGCACACGTGCCCGCGCAATCTCTTGCAATTGAACGCTCTCAGCCGCTAAGCCAGCCTCAATCTCTGCAACTTCAAAACTCATTTCCGCCGCTTTGACTGGCGCAAAAGCAGGGAGTAAACCCGCACGTTTGAGAAGCGTGATCGCCAACTCTTCTTCTCTCGTATGCGGCGCTCGAGCAGGGTTCGGCAAATAACGCTCATCCAATGTTTTAGGCGAAATTAAAGTTCCACCCACAGGCAGATCATTGCCTTCAATTGGTTGGAAGGCGAGGCTACCAAGCATAATCGAACGCCCGCTGCGCAATTCAAATAGCGCACGGCTTAAGGCAATAGAATGTTTTTCTATAGTCATTAGGGTACGGAATCTATAGATTAAGCCGTATGCAGACAAGCAGTTTAACGCCCGTGACGCTCTATAGTGTTGAAGAATCCGATGCACAGCATCTACTGCCTTTACTGCCAGAAGGAAGCATCTGGACCGATAGATACGCACAGATTGTACAAAATCGTCGTTCGATATTGATCGCGCAAGACCAGTCCGATGCGCGCGAGATAAACCAATGGGTAAAGGATCAACAGGATTATCGCCATGCGCAGGTTTTCCTGCTGCTGCCAGAGGGCGAATCACGCTTGACACCAGCTTGCGCCTATCGCCACCGCCCCACGCATTTAAACCAGATTTTACAATTCTTGAATTCTAGCCGTGCCCTGCCCACTTTACCCAAAAAGCTCAAACTTACCGAAATTGAAACAAGCCTAATCGAACAGCTCCACATCGCAGACGAGCCCGTTTCGCATGAATTTTTAATGCAAAAAGTATGGGGACATCAAACCGAGCTAGACACTCATACGCTGGAAACGCACCTATATCGCTTGCGTAAAAAGCTTGCAGAGGCTGGCTTACAGATCATTACTGAAGACAGTTCTTATCAACTATTGTCATCGTCTAAATAGCGACTATAGTGCCGCTATGATTCGTTTACTTAGCATTTTATTTGCGTTTTTGTTGCCCGTTGCGGCAGCAGCACAAAATTACGACCGCTCTTTCCATGATTGGAGCGTCTTTAGCTATAAAAATACCTGCTACATTGGTACCGCGCCGATTAAACAAGCTGGTAATTACAGCCATCGCGGACAACCTTATGTACTGGTCGTTCATCGTGGTAATAAAGATGAAGTCAATGTTTCTTCTGGCTACCCTTACCGCAAAGGCAAAGATGTTCACGTTTCTATCGATGGCAATAAATTCCAACTCTTCAGCAAAGGTGAAGTCAGCTGGGCTTATGATGAAGCCTCTGATGCGGCGATTGTACGTGCGATGAAAGCGGGCAGCAAACTCAGCGCCAAAGGCGTTTCGCAAAAAGGTACAACCTCAGACGATACGTATTCGCTTAAAGGGTTTACTGCGGCTTACAACCACATGAAATCGAAGTGCAGGTAGTTTGAAACCCTCACTCCTTCAATATACTAAAGAAGAACTAACCGGCTTGCTGGCCAGTAACGGCTATCCACCGTTCCGTGCAAAGCAAATATGGGGTTGGATTTATGTGAAAGGCGTGACTGAGTTTTCGCAAATGGGCAATGTCAGCAAAGACATTCGTACTTGGTTAGATGAAAATTATACGATTGCCCGCCCGGGCACATCCGAAGATTTAACCTCCACTGATGGCACTCGCAAATGGCTTCTCAAAATGGAAGATGGGCGCGAGGTGGAAACCGTTTTCATTCCCGAAACCGATCGCGGCGCGCTTTGCGTTTCTAGCCAAGTGGGTTGTACCCTATCCTGCACCTTCTGCCATACAGGCACGATGAAGCTGGTACGCAACCTAACGCCAGACGAGATTGTCGGCCAATGGATGCTCGCGCGTGATCGCGAAGATGAATGGAATAAATCTGATAAAGAACGCCGCGTGACCAACATCGTGCTGATGGGTATGGGCGAGCCGCTCTATAATTATGAGAATGTCAAAAAAGCGATGCAAATCTTGATGGATCCAGATGGCGTTGCCCTTTCCAAACGTCGCATTACCCTTTCAACCAGCGGCGTAATCCCAGAAATCGTCAAATGTGGCGAAGATTTAGAAGTGAATCTTGCCATCTCGCTCCACGCCACCACTAACGAGCTACGTAACGAGATTGTGCCCATCAACAAGAAATATCCACTCGAACAATTGATGGAAACTTGCCGAAATTATCCCGGCGCGTCGAACAGCCGCCGTATCACCTTTGAATATGTCATGCTCAAAGATGTGAATGACTCCGAAGCGGATGCGAAACGATTAGTCGAACTGCTCAAAGGCACTCACGCAAAAGTGAACCTCATCCCGTTCAATCCATGGCCAGACAGCCCTTACGAATGTTCTAGCAATAACCGTATCCACGCTTTTGGCCGCGTGGTGATGGCCGCAGGCTTTAGCAGCCCTATCCGCAAAACCCGCGGCCAAGACATCCTCGCCGCCTGCGGGCAGTTAAAATCTGCATCCGAACGCAAAAAAGGTGAAAAAGTGAAACTTTAACTGTAACGAAATCATCCTGCTCACCGAAGGATGGGGCATGAGCAAATATTTACTTCTTTTAACCGCCCTTCTTGGCAGCGCTTTTTGGTTCTTTTCATCACAAGCAGCTGCCACCAAAGCCGAACAAAATTTGACAAACCTGTCATCCACACATTCGCCAGTGGTCGTTGAACTTTTTACCTCGCAAGGATGTTCTTCTTGTCCGCCGGCGGATCGCGTAATTGCTGAACTCGCCACTAGCCACGGCGATAGAGTGCTCCCACTTTCTTTCCATGTAGATTACTGGAATTATATTGGCTGGAGCGATCCTTTCTCTAGCGCTCAGGTGACCCAACGCCAACGCCATTATCGCAGCACCTTTGGCCGCAATAATATCTATACACCACAAGCAGTGATTGGCGGCAGCGCACAAATGAATGGCGGGGCACGTACCAAAGTATTCAACACGATCTCTCAACAAGCTGCTAACCAAAATGGTCCGAAAATTCAACTTCAACGCCAAGGCAGTAAGTTGAATGTTAATGTCGCTTCAGGCCAAGGCAGTGCACGTATTATTCTAGTTGAGTATGACCCAGAACATACAACAAAAATCCTACGCGGCGAGAATCGTGGAGAAACACTCACCAACTATAATGTTGTACGCAATTTCAGCGATATCGGTGAATGGAATGGTGAAGCTAAAACACTCAATACCTCTATCGGAAACCATAAAGGCATTGCTGTACTTGTCCAAAGCAAACCACAAGGGCGCATCTTGAGTGCGGCTAGACTGTAACCTCAACCCAGCAATTGGGTGTTTCGCGCAGGGTAATTTTTACAATCTTTAGCGGTGCTTCAAATAGCTTAGGGCAAACCTCTCTCAGCAAATATTTTGCCATATTCTCAGCGGTAGGATTTTCCGAGAGATAAAAAATAGGCTGCCCTGTTTCAGCCGCAATGGCATCGCCCAGTATTTTATCTTCATCCCACAAGATTGTTTCATGATCCCAGTTTTCATCGAGCCAAGTGCCGAGTTTTTCTTTCAGCACACCAAAATCAACGACACGGCCTAGCGCATCTAGCTCCGGTGCTTCGGCCGTCACTTCTACCACATAGCGATGGCCATGCAAATTCTTGCATTTACTTTCGTGACGCTTCACGCGATGCGCGGCATCAAATTCGAGTTTTCGTGTGGCAGTAATGGTCATGGCCAGCTATATACAGAAGAATGACAGAAATTACCACATCCCTGTTGCAACTCACGGCGCAAAGCAAACAAGCTTACCGCCAGCTTGCCCTAAGCAGCCATGATGCACGCAACCAAGCTTTGCGTGAAGCAGCCAATGCTATTCGAAATTCGCAAAGTGAAATTATCGCAGCAAATGCAACGGATATGGCCGCCGCCACCGAAAAGGGCCTCTCAACCGCCATGCTAGACCGGCTCAAACTCGATGCAGATCGTATCGAAGCGATGGCCAAAGGCTTAGAAGCCATTACCGAATTACCTGACCCACTCGCAGACGAGTTAGACGCATGGGAGCGCCCTAATGGCTTAAAAATTAAACAAGTGCCAGTACCGTTAGGGGTTATCGGCGTAATCTACGAATCACGCCCGAATGTAACGGCGGATGCGGCAGGCTTATGCATTAAATCCGGCAATGCTGTTATACTGCGCGGAGGCTCCGAAAGCTTCCATAGCAGCGCGGCTATTGCGAAATGCATGGGGCAAGGATTAGTCGCCGCCAACCTGTCCGAACATGCCGTGCAGCTTATCCCCTCTACCCAGCGTGAGTGGGTAACAGCGATGCTACATGCAAGTGGCGAGATTGATGTGCTCATCCCACGCGGCGGCAAAGGATTGACAGATTTAGTCGCACGGGAAAGCCGTGTGCCGACGATTTTACATCTGGATGGCAACTGTCATTCTTATGTGCATACGCAAGCTGATATCGCCAAAGCCGCCAAAGTGATCGCCAATGCCAAAATGCGCCGCACCGGTATTTGCGGCGCAACGGAATCTCTATTGGTCGATGAAACCATCGCCGAAACCGCTATCCCTGCCCTTTGCGATGCATTGATGGCGGCTGGGTGCACTGAGATTCGCGGCGATGCTCTTGCGCAAAAAATCGATTCGCGCATTAGCGCTGCCACCGACGAAGATTGGGATACGGAATATCTTGATACCATTATCTCCCTCAAAACCGTGAGTGGATTGGAAGAAGCGATACGTCATATTAACACACATGGCTCGCACCATACGGATGCTATTTTCACCGAAAATTCACAAGCCGCCGCTACCTTCCAAGCCGAAGTCGATAGCGCCATCGTTATGCATAATAGCTCCACCCAATTTGCCGATGGTGGCGAGTTTGGTATGGGAGCGGAGATCGGCATTTCGACTGGTCGCCTGCATGCACGTGGGCCCGTGGGCGCCGGGCAATTGGTTACGTATAAATATACTGTGACCAGCGATGGAGCGATTCGCGCGTGAAAATCGGCTTACTTGGTGGCTCATTTAACCCAGCTCATGCGGGGCATTTGCATATCTCTGAGCAAGCGCTGAAACGCCTCAGATTAGATCAAATTTGGTGGCTGGTAAGCCCGCAGAACCCACTCAAAACCCGCGATAATATGGCTAAATATAGCCAAAGAATCGCCTCTGCACGGCATTTTACGGATCAAAACACTGCTCTTGAGATTTGCGAAATTGAGTATGAAAATAGCCTGCAATACACCGCTGATACGCTCGAATTGCTGACTCAAAGCCATCCAGAACATCAATTTGTATGGCTCATGGGTTCAGATAACCTCGCACAGTTCCACCGCTGGCATAAATGGCGTAACATTATGAATATTATACCTATTTGCGTGATGGATCGAGCACCTCACTCGCATGGAGCGTTACGTTCACCTGCCGCATTGACCTATAAACAGGCGCGTGTGCCAGAACGAGAAGCCACCACGCTTTTAGATGCAACTACGCCACGCTGGACTTATTTATTCATTCCACGCCACCCTGAATCTGCGACTCGATTACGAAATACAGTTGGAAAATAAGCATTTTTACGGTAAAATGAGGGTAAGAAGTGGGAAGCACCCACTTTCGTAATAACTAAAGGGAGATTGGATATTCTAAACTCATCCATGTCTGCACAAGATGCAGATTCTTTAAAACACCTGATCGAGGAATCCCTCGATGGTGATAAAGCCGAAGAAATCGTTACGATTGACCTCGCCGGAAAGAGTAGTTTCGCTGACTATATGATTGTCGCCTCAGGCCGTTCTGCTCGCCATGTTTCTACCTTAGCTCAAAAACTTTCGACCCGCCTCAAAGAGGAAGGGGCACCGATTCTTTCCATTGAAGGCAAAGATACGGGCGATTGGGTATTGGTGGATTGCGGTGATATTATCGTGCACCTCTTCAAGCCAGAAATGCGCGAAATTTATCAACTAGAAAAAATGTGGAGCGCTCCCGTAGAGAGCCCACAACTCGAAGCACTAGCATAATCGTTTCAACGGCGTTATGCATGGAGCATAATGCTACATGATGACGAACAACGCTATTCACGCCATCTTTCCTTAGAAGAGGTTGGCGAATTGGGCCAGGCGAGATTAACTCAAGCAAGAGTACTCGTTATTGGCGTCGGTGGCTTAGGATGCCCCCTAAGCCTTTACTTAGCCGCAAGCGGTGTTGGCACAATCGGTCTTATCGACCCTGACCGCGTCGCACTTTCCAACTTAAATCGACAAATACTCTTTGAAACAGCCGATATTGGCCGCCTCAAAACAGAAGCCGCGGCAGATCGGCTAGAAGAATTCAATCCGGAGATTCAAACCGAATTACATCCTTTTAAATTAAATAACCCCAATGCCGAAGAAATTATCAGCCAATATGATCTTGTCGCTGATGGTTCAGATAACCCTGAAACGCGTTATCTAGTAAATGCCATCTGTGTAAAACTCAAAAAACCCCTTATCTCGGCAGCCATCCATGGGTGGGAAGGACAGCTCTATCGCTTTGATACGGCGAATAATAGCGCCTGCTATCAATGCCTCTATCCTGACTCCCCACTCAAAGGCGAAACTCCTACCTGTGCCGAATCAGGTGTACTGTCTCCGCTAGCAGGCATGATGGGAAGCTGGCAAGCTGCTGAAACCATCAAACAGATTCTTGGCATCGGCAAAGTGGGGGAATTTCATCGCATCGATTTGATGGCCGGACAAAGCAAGCAAGCGACGATCCAAAAAGATTCCGCCTGCCCTGTCTGTTCCTGATTGATTTATCTTTAGCTACCCGTTAAACAAAATATCTCTAAACAGGATATGAGTTTTATGCGTTTATTTCTTCTCTTTTTTACTTTTTTAACGCTGGCTTTTTCAGCCCATGCGCAACTAAAAATCGATATTAATCGTGGCCACTCTAGCCCGTTACCTATTGCGGTCACAACACCGACAGGCGTTAGTGGTGATGCGCAACGTATGGGGCAAGATATTGCCAAAGTCGTTGCCGCTGACTTGGAGCGCTCCGGCCTTTTCCGCCCAATCAACCCACAAGCATTCATTCAGGTGATTAGCTCAGGCAATGCCGTTCCACGCTTTGCCGATTGGCGCCAAATTAATGCGCAAGCACTCGTCACTTCAGTGATTGAGCCAAAAGGCGGCGATAACTTTCGCCTCGCTTTCCGCCTATGGGATGCTTACGGCGAGAAACAACTTGCCGGTAAAGAATTCAACACATTCCGCAGTAACTGGCGCCGTGTTGCTCACCTAATGGCCGATGAAATCTACAAACGCCTAACCGGTGAAGATGGCTATTTTGATAGTCGTATCGTCTATGTAGCCGAATCTGGTTCAGCTAAACGCCGTATCAAAAGACTCGCCATTATGGATCAGGATGGTGCGAATCATAAATTCCTAACACGTGGCGGCAATCTAGTGCTAACACCACGCTTCTCGCCCGATAGCCAAGATATTCTCTACATGTCTTACGCTACTCGTAGCCCGCGCGTTCACTTACGTGATCTACAAACAGGTCGTGAAGAATCTTTAGGTAAATTTGACGGGATGAGCTTTGCACCACGCTATGCAAATGATGGAAACCGCATGCTCATGTCTATTGCTCGTAACGGTACCACTAATTTATATGAGATGAATTTACGATCACGCCGTATGCGCAAATTAACCGATACTCGTGCGATTGATACTTCACCTTCTTATGCACCAGATGGCACACGTATTGTATTTGAGTCAGATCGCGGTGGCTCTCAGCAACTTTATACAATGGCGGCAAGTGGATCTGGCGTGAAGCGTATTTCTTACGGCGATGGTCGTTATGCCTCGCCGGTATGGTCGCCGCGTGGTGACTGGATTGCTTTTACAAAAATGAAAAGCGGCCGTTTTTATATTGGCGTGATGCGCCCGGATGGCAGCGGTGAGCGTGTGATTGACGAAGCCTTTTTGGTAGAAGGCCCTACTTGGTCACCCAATGGTCGCGTGCTAATTTACACAAAGCAGAATCGCAACGGAGGCCCACAACTTTATAGTATTGATATTACTGGATCAAATAAACGACGTGTTAAAACACCACTCGATGCTTCCGATCCTGCATGGTCACCATTGCTGCCAGTGTAATTTTTGTTTGATTTTTGTTCATTTTCGTCAATGATGCGTTTGGTAAATTTTAATTATTAGCCTTGAAAGGTCTATAGGATGCGTTCTTTAAAAACAATTTTGGCTGCAGCAGCAGCACTCTCTTTACTCGCTGCATGTGAAACAGTCCCTACTGAAGGTGGTACTGCTGATGGTAACGGCGGCACTGGTTATGAATCTGGTGAATTTGGTCTAGGCAATGACGGCTCAGTTGCACCGGGCACACAAGCTGATCTAGAAGCTAACGTAGGTGATCGTGTTCTATTTGGAACAGATAGCTCTGTTATCAATGGCGAAGCGCAAGCAACGTTAGAGCGTCAAGCTTCATGGTTGCGTAAATATAGCGATGTGAATGTCATCATCGAAGGTCACGCTGATGAGCGCGGCACACGTGAGTATAACTTGGCATTGGGTGAGCGTCGTGCGAACTCTGCGAAGAACTACCTCGTGGGTCTTGGTATCTCGCCAACACGTGTTTCAACGATCTCTTATGGTAAAGAGCGCCCAAGCGTTCTTGGACATAGTGGCTCTTCTTGGGCACAAAATCGTCGTGCGGTAACGGTAGTTGCAAACTAACCCTACCTATTGACTTTTAACACTAACCCCGTGTAAGAATTCATGTCTTACACGGGGTTTTTATATGATGTTGAAGATATTATCTTTTAGTTTTCTTGTTATTTTCGCCAGTACCGCTTGGGCACAGGTTGATTATCAGAGCCAAGGCTATGGTAATGCCAGCCAAATGGGTGCTGAAATTTCACGCTTAGAAGAACAAATTCGTCAAATTCGTGGAGAGAATGAACGCCTTCGCCATAAAATAGGGCAGATGGAAGCAGCGCATCAGCGCTTTCAAGAAGATGTTGAGTTTCGTCTAAATGGAAATGGTGGCAGTGCAATCCCAAGTGCCATTCCTAATGCGGCACCACCGGCGCTTCCTCCTTACACTCCAGAAGAAGCAGCCAACTCTCCCACAATGCCAATTGCTGGAGGTCCGCCACCTGCATTACCTGCACCTAATGCGCCTGAAATGGGAAGCGTTACTATCCCAGCTGCTTCTGGCGTGGGATTTGAAACCTCACCCGATCCACAAGCTTTGCGCTTACCCGGTGAAGGGGCAGCAACCCCACGGGATCTTTATAACAACGCGTTCCGCTTGTTAAACCAAAGCGATTATGTAGGCGCAGAAAAAGCCTTTGCTCGTTTTACCCATGACTATCCAAACGATCCATTGATCGGTAATGCTTGGTATTGGTTAGGCGAAACTTTCTATGTGCGTCGCGAATATACCCCAGCAGCTGATGCATTCCGTCAAGGTTTTCAATCACTAGAAGATGGCCCTAAAGCAGGGGATAACCTACTAAAACTCGCTATGTCGCTTGCCGCTACGCAAAAAGATCAAGAAGCTTGTGTCGTGCTAAAGCAAGTCGATACTAAATATTCCAGCAATTCTAGTTCGCTGAAAGAAAAAGTATCGAACGAAATTAGCCGCCTAGGATGCTAGCGATCCGCACAAAAACGGATATTCACACACGTTTTCAAAACGCGCTTAACGTACTTACCCCTAATCTTGAAAGAATCGTCATTGCCCTCTCTGGTGGCTCTGACAGTTTAGCTTTATTGCATCTAACCCATCAGTGTTTTCCTAAAGCCAACATTACTGCACTCACCATCGATCACCAATTGCGCGATAATTCTGCAGAAGAAGCCAAAATGGTTAGCACCTGGGTAAAAGCCCTCAATACCCCTCATCACACGCTCAGATGGGAGCATTGCAAGCTAACCGGAAACTTACAGGCGGAAGCTCGAAACGCGCGATATCAGTTAATGACCGACTGGTGCCATGCAAACGAATTCCAGATATTACTCTTAGGCCATACCGAAGATGATCAGGCCGAAACAATCGCCTATCAACAAAGCCGCAATGCTGGTCCTATCGGCCTTTCTGGCATGTCCGCAAAACGAATCGAGAATAATATTCAGCTACTGCGCCCCTTACTCAGCCATAGCCGTAAAGAATTACAGGATTGGCTAGGAGAACGGCATATTGAATGGGTCAGCGATCCTTCCAATGAGAATACAGAATTTGCACGCATTCGTATTCGTAAAGCACTGCACGCAGACCCAAAGCAAAAAGCTGAGCTACTTGCTTTAGGGCAAAAAATGGCAACCGAACGGCTTGAAATTGAACAGGCTCATACTGCATTTATCGATCAGCATATCACCGCCAATGAATCACACTTACATTGCCCTCTCGCTGCATTTTTGAAACTTGAGAGAGATCAAGCTGCCTATACGTTAGGCCATATTTTGCGCCATATCGGCAATGATGAATATCCACCACGCTACGCTAAACGGCTACACGCGCTTGATAAAATAAATAGTGAGGTAAATCAAATATTTACACTCGGACACTGCTTTATCAAAATCAAAGATGAGCAACTGTCTTTCGCTCCTGAGCAAAATTCCGCCGCAAGTAGGGTGAAACCCCTTGTCCCCTCGCCGTTTGTACCTATATTCAATTCAGGCCTTTAGCAGAATTGTATTTATGCAAAGAGATACAACGAGCAAAGCGCGCAAAACCGTAAGCGTATAGATAATACGCGCGGATTTGAGCACTGGAACGACGCTGTAGGTCACGGCAAAAATTCAATCATGCAAAGGGCTTATGAATAATAACTTCACCAAAAACCTGACCCTCTGGCTCATCATCGGCGTTGTCGTCATGATCTTGGTTAACCTGTTTCAGGGAGGCATGCAAAATGCAAATATTCAAAAAACCGCTTTTTCTGATTTCTTAAATCAGGTCGAGGCAGGGCAAGTGGGCGAAGTAGCGATCAAAGAATCACCTGATACTGGCACCACCATTACGGGGCGCTATGGCAATGGAAGCGAGTTTATCGTGCAGGCGCCGACCTATCCTGACCTTATTCCGCAATTGCGCGAAAAAGGCGTGAAGATCGACGCGCTTCCTGCCTCTACGGGCATGGATAGCTTCTGGAGCGTTATACTCTCTTGGTTCCCTATTTTATTGCTTATCGCCGTTTATATTTTCGTCATGCGCCAAATGCAGGGCGGTGGCGGAAAAGGCGGAGCCATGGGTTTTGGTAAGTCCCGTGCGCGTATGCTGACCGAAGATAATAATAAAGTCACTTTCGAAGATGTTGCAGGAATTGATGAAGCTAAAGAAGAGCTCGAAGAGATTGTCGATTTCCTCAAAGACCCCGGCAAGTTCCAACGTCTCGGCGGTAAAATCCCTAAAGGTTGTTTGCTAGTTGGCCCTCCGGGAACGGGTAAAACCCTTCTCGCCAAAGCGATTGCGGGCGAAGCAGGCGTGCCCTTCTTCACTATTTCCGGTTCTGACTTTGTGGAAATGTTTGTCGGTGTCGGTGCCAGCCGTGTGCGCGACATGTTCGAACAAGGAAAGAAAAACTCGCCTTGTATCATCTTCATTGATGAGATTGACGCCGTTGGTCGCCACCGTGGCGCAGGTATGGGCGGCGGTAATGATGAACGCGAACAAACGCTAAACCAACTCCTTGTGGAGATGGATGGATTCGAAGCCAATGAAGGCGTGATCCTCATCGCCGCGACTAACCGTCCTGATGTGCTTGATCCTGCCCTTTTACGCCCAGGTCGTTTTGACCGCCAAGTGGTCGTGCCGAATCCAGATATTGCAGGTCGTACGAAAATTCTTGAAGTGCATTTGAAGAAAGTCCCTGCTGCTCCTGATGTGGATGCACGCATCATTGCACGTGGAACGCCTGGCTTCTCCGGTGCTGACTTGGCGAACTTGGTCAACGAATCCGCTCTCCTCGCCGCTCGTCGGGGCAAACGTGTTGTCACCATGCAAGAAATGGAAGCCGCTAAAGATAAAGTCATGATGGGTGCCGAGCGCAAAAGCATGGTCATGTCTGATGATGAGAAGAAACTCACTGCCTTCCACGAAGCAGGCCATGCGATTATCGGCGTGAAGATGAAAGCCTCTGACCCTATCCATAAAGCCACCATCATTCCACGTGGACGTGCATTAGGTATGGTGATGCGATTACCCGAAGCAGATAAGCTCTCCGTCACGCGTGAGAAAATGCATGCAGATTTAGCCGTCGCTATGGGTGGACGTGTCGCGGAGGAATTAATCTTCGGTTATGATCAAGTCACTTCAGGTGCTTCATCAGATATCCAACAAGCAACGAAAATGGCCAAAGCTATGGTCACGCAATGGGGCATGTCCGATAAATTAGGGCCTATGGATTATGGTTCCAGTGATGGAGGCGAACCGTTCCTTGGCGCGACTTATGGCCAAAGCAAAGGCAATTCAGAAGAGACAGCTGCGCTGATTGATTCAGAAGTACGTCGCATTTTGGATGAAGCTTACGAGCTCGCCACAAAATTGCTCAAGAAACATAGCAAAGAGCTCGATTTGCTCGCCAATGCACTTTTAGAGTATGAAACGCTAACCGGTGACGAAATTGACGAATTACTCGAAAAAGGCAAAATTGATCGCAAGATTGATGAATCAGCCAAAGTCACGGTTGCTAGCTCTGCACTCCCTTCAAGCCGAAAAAAGAAGGCTGAGAAAAAGAAAGATGACAATAAAGGAGATGACGCATCATGAGTGAGCGTAAATTCTTTGGCACAGATGGTATCCGCGGTACTGCCAATAAATTTCCTATGAAGGCAAGCATCGCTTTGCGCCTCGGCAAAGCTGCAGGCCATTACTTCACACGTGGACAACATCGCCACCGCGTCGTGATTGCTAAAGATACACGCCTTTCTGGTTATATGGTAGAAAATGCCCTCACCGCGGGCTTCCTTGCTGCCGGAATGGATGTAATTCTCGTAGGCCCTATGCCAACCCCTGCCGTTGCTATGCTGACTAAATCGATGCGTGCGGACCTAGGTGTCATGATCTCGGCTTCGCATAACCCTTACCACGATAATGGTCTAAAACTCTTCGGCCCTGATGGTTTTAAGCTATCCGATAAAGCAGAACTTGCTATTGAAGCTTTGATGGAAGCAGATGATGTTGAAAATCAATTAGCAGATCCAGGTGCACTTGGCCGCGCGAAGCGTATCGAAGATGCCCCAGGCCGCTACATTGAATTTGCTAAAGCCACCTTCCCCACTAATCTAGATTTAAGCGGTTTACGTGTAGTCATCGACTGTGCCAATGGCGCAGCTTACAAAGTAGCCCCCACCGTATTGCAAGAATTAGGGGCAGAAATTGTCAAAGTGGGCGTCTCGCCAAACGGCTTTAACGTCAATAAAGATTGCGGCTCTACCCACCCTGAAGCTATGCAAAAACTCATCCGCGAAACGCGTGCAGATATCGGTATTGCGCTGGATGGTGATGCTGACCGTTTAATCATTTGTAATGAGAAAAGCGAAGTTATTGATGGCGATCAAATCATCGCCATGATTGCCACTGAATGGCAAAAAATGGGTATTTTAAAACATGATACCGTTGTCACCACACAAATGTCTAACCTCGGCCTAGAACAATATTTTAAGAAAAAAGGCATCACCTTATTCCGCACTAATGTCGGTGATCGTTACGTCGTTCAGAAGATGCGTGAAGGTGACTTTAACCTCGGTGGTGAACAATCTGGCCATATCGTCATGAGTGATTATGCCACAACAGGAGATGGGCTCATTGGCGCATTACAAGTGCTTGCCGTGATACAGCGTCAACAAAAACCAGCCAGCGAGGCACTCAATCTCTTCACTCCATTGCCGCAAATCTTACGCAATGTTCGATATTCTGGCGCTGATCCATTAGAAAAGAAACCCGTCATCAATGCGATTAAAAAGACAGAAAAAGCATTATCTAAGAATGGGCGTTTATTTATTCGAAAATCAGGAACTGAACCTTTAATCCGAATTATGGCAGAAGGTGATGATCAAAACACAATTGATACTCTAACTGCAGAATTAGCTGAAATTATTGAAAATAACATTTCGAGTGCTGCATGAGCTCAAAAGCCGGACGAGTTTTAACGATTGCCGGCAGTGATAGCAGTGGTGGAGCAGGAATTCAGGCTGATATTAAAACCATTACTGCACTTGGCGGCTATGCCGCTTGTGCCATTACTGCCCTCACGGCACAAAATACCGAAAGGGTAGAGTCTATCGAATCTGTGAAACCTGAATTCATGCTTGCACAAGCCGAATCTGTCCTCACTGACATCGGTGCCGATTGTATTAAAACAGGTATGCTTGCTAATGCTGAAATGATTGAAGCACTCGTTACTTTGATCAAAAAATATAAGACAATTCCTATGATTGTCGACCCTGTTATGGTTTCGACAAGTGGCGATTTATTACTTGAGAAAGGATCATTCTCATTACTTAAAGATCAACTTTTTCCACTCGCTATGCTCATCACTCCCAATATTCCAGAAGCAGAGTTACTTGCTCATATCCTCATTTCAGGTGAAGGGGGTATGATAAAAGCCGGAAAGAAGATTATAGAAGAATCTAGATGCCAAGCTGTTCTAGTTAAGGGAGGGCATTTAAAAGGCGATACCATCATCGATATTTTAGTAACCAAACAAGGTGATATCGAACGCTTCACCTCACCACGCATTGACAGTAAAAACACCCATGGCACAGGCTGTACCCTCGCCTCCGCCATCGCCACCCGTATCGCTTTAGGTGAAACGTTGAGTGAGGCCATTAAAATTAGCCGAGATTACGTTAAACAAGCCATCCACCACGCCCCGGACCTTGGAAAGGGTCACGGCCCATTAGGCCATGGCTGGACGCTGCAAGATTAGACTAAGCTGTCTTCTCCAACTTCCCTATTTCATCACGAATACGCGCCGCTTCTTCAAATTCCAAATTACTGGCAGCTTCGAGCATTTTATCGCGCAGATGTTTGAGATATTCTTGACTATCTTCACTTGAGGTTTCCGCCGGTGAACCATCCGCATTCTTGGGACGTTTCCAGCTCGTATTAGCTTTCACATCATCGCTCATCGAATCTGAAATGCGGCTCACCACGGTCTTTGGTGTAATACCATGTTTTTCATTATGGGCAATTTGCTTAGCACGACGACGATCCGTTTCATCCATCGCAATTTGCATGGAATTGGTGATTTTATCCGCATAAAGAATCACCCGAGCTTCCGAGTTACGCGCTGCACGACCAATGGTTTGGATAAGCGAAGTGGCAGAACGTAGGAACCCTTCTTTATCCGCATCGAGAATCGCCATCAACCCACATTCAGGAATATCTAACCCTTCACGAAGCAAGTTTACACCCACAAGGATGTCAAATTCACCTAATCGTAATTGACGGATAATTTCAATACGATCGAGCGTATCGACGTCAGAATGCAAATAAGCGACCTTATTACCCGCTTCGGTTAGATACTCCGTCAGCTCTTCCGACATACGTTTAGTTAGGGTTGTCACCATCACACGGAAGCCTTTAGCGATAGTTTCCTTCGCCTCAGCCATCAAATCATCCACCTGCACTGCAACGGGCTTAATCTCGTAAGGTGGGTCAAGCAAACCTGTAGGGCGAATCACTTGTTCGACAAACTCACCACCCGATTGCTCAAGTTCCCATTTCGCAGGAGTGGCCGATACGAACACCGTTTGCGGACGCGTCGTATCCCATTCTTCAAACTTTAGCGGGCGGTTATCCATGCAGGATGGCAAACGGAACCCATGCTCCGATAACGTAGTTTTGCGCGATCTATCGCCCTTATACATACCGCCAATTTGCGGAACAGATACATGGCTTTCATCCATGAAGAGCAGCGCATCATCAGGTAGATAGGAGAATAAGGTAGGTGGTGGCTCGCCCGGTAGCTGCCCTGAAAGGTGACGCGAATAATTTTCAATTCCTTTACAAGCTCCGGTCTCTTGAATCATCTCTAAATCAAACTGAGTGCGCTGACCGAGGCGTTGCGCTTCTACCAATTTACCTAGCGATTCAAATTGCGGAAGACGCTCTTGCAACTCCTCTTTAATGGTGCCAATGGCACGCTCAATCGTCGGACGCGGGATGACATAATGCGAATTCGGATAGATAGCCACTTGGTCTAACTTTCCATGAATTTCACCGGTGAGCGGATCAAACGCTTGAATTTCTTCCAGCTCATCGCCGAAGAAACTTAGGCGCCACGCTTGATCTTCCATATGGGCGGGGAAAATATCGAGCACATCGCCGCGCACACGGAACGTACCACGATGGAAGTCTAAATCGTGGCGCTCATATTGCAATTCGGTGAGTGATTTCATTAGTTTGCGCTGATCATATTCCATCCCCGCCTTCATATGTTTAACCATCAGACTATAGCTCTCCGCCGAACCAATACCGTAAATACAGCTGACACTCGCAATCACAATCACGTCACGACGCTCCAATAGCGCACGCGTGGCCGAGTGGCGCAGACGGTCAATCTGCTCATTAATGCTGGAATCTTTTTCGATAAATGTATCGGTGCGGGCAACATAAGCTTCGGGCTGGTAATAATCGTAATAGGATACGAAATATTCCACCGCATTATGGGGAAAGAAATGTTTCATCTCCTGATAGAGCTGTGCAGCGAGGGTTTTATTATGCGCCATAATCATGGCGGGACGCTGCAGGTTATTAATCACCTGCGCCATGGTGTAAGTCTTGCCCGAACCCGTCACCCCAAGCAGCACTTGGTTGCGCTTGTCATCCTGCAACCCTTGCGTAAGCTCAGGAATCGCCGTAAGCTGATCGCCCGCCGGCTCATAGTCAGATTCTAATTGGAAAAGCTTCTTACTCACGGAGAGAGTATAGAGGCTAACTTATTAAAATAATAGAATGCTTTCACTTTTTCTTATCCTGAAGAAGCGCAGCAAGGAGGCTGCGCGAGCCATCAGCCCGCGAAGCGGCGTGCCATCGGAGCGACAGCATGTCGCGCACGGGGCGCAAAGTTAAGCCTCTAACCCACAAAAGCGCGTTCGATCACGAAATCGGCAGGGGCGTTATTGGCACCCTCAACGAATCCACGGGCTTCGCAGATAGCTTTTGTGTCTTCTAGCATCGCGGTTGAGCCGCAAATCATCACGCGATCGGTTTCGGGGTTGAGGCTTTCAAAACCGAAATGTTTGGTTAGCGTATCATCCTCTAGCAAGGTAGTAATACGACCCGTACGTTCATAATCTTCACGCGTAACACTATCAAAATATTTAAGTTTTGGCGCCGCTACTTCACCGAGGAATTCGTGATTAATGGTCTCCTCCACCGTCTTTTTACTATAGGCAAGTTCGGCCACAGTACGGCAGGTATGCGTGACGATCACTTCATCGAATTTCTCATAAGTTTCAGGATCGCGAATCAGGCTAGCGAAAGGAGCAAAGCCAGTACCCGTCGAAATCATATAAAGGCGTTTCGCAGGGGTCAGCGCATCCAACACCAGCGTACCAACAGGCTTGCGACCTAGCAGCACCGTATCGCCTGTTTCAATTTTCTGTAAATGTTGCGTCAACGGGCCATCTTGCACTTTGATGGAGAAAAACTCTAACTCTTCATCCCATGAAGGCGAGGCAACCGAATAAGCGCGCAACAACGGCTTATCATTCACTTGAAGCCCCAACATAATAAACTCGCCTGAACGAAAACGGAATGATTCCGGACGGGTAAGGCGGAAAGAGAAAAGCTCATCCGTATAATGCTCCACTGAAAGAACGGTTTCTTCAGTCGGGCCGCTAGCTTTTGCGGGTTTCTTTTGCGCTGCATCTGTCATAGCGCCGCTTATATCGCGCGCTCACGGCAAAGTCAAAAGCTTTAGCACACAAATATAAGGGTAATTAATATAATTTACATTTAATAAATGTTATATATTCCATGAACACAAAAAAACCCCACCTTCTCAGGCAGGGCTTCTTTATCAATATCAGTCGCGAGTTACGCTGCTTTATCCGATAGGAAGTCACCAAGACCACCCATAAGATTTTGCGCGAGACTGTCGCCAGCGTTGCCTTTAACAAAGTCAAAGAACAAGCTTGCTAATCCACCAAGTTGGCTTGAATCTAGGTTCAATTGGCTGAGTAGACCGGCCATACCAACCAAGCTATTTGCCGTAGAGCCGCCACCTAGCATACCGCCAACAGCGCCCATAAGGTTACCCATTAGGCCACCACCTGAAGCTCCGCCGCCAAGGTTTGTGCCTGTGTCAAATTTGTTCATCAACTGTTCTGCACCACCGATTTGCGATAGTAGAGATGAAAAATCACCTTCACCAGCCTGACCCTGTAATACAGAGAGTAGACCACTTGTTGCTTGTTCCGCATCGTCTTGTGAAATGCCTAGCTGTTGAGTCGCTAGTCCAATAAATTGTTCAATCATAAAAAGCCTCCATTGTTATCTTGCAGTCATTCTGCTATACGCACCGTAACCAAAATACCACGAAAAGCAAGGAATACCCTGATGACCGCTGCAATCAAGACTGAAGAAGCCGCTGAAACGGCAAGCTTAAACGCGCCAGATAAAATCTTAATTGGTGGCGCAGGTAATGCGCCACAATGGTTGAATTTGAAATTCGCCAACCGTCATGGGCTAATCGCAGGCGCTACCGGTACCGGTAAGACCGTCACGCTTCAAGTGCTTGCTGAAGGATTCTCAAACGCTGGTGTCCCTGTATTTATGGCCGATGTAAAAGGTGATCTTTCCGGTATTTCGCAAACCGGTAAACCACACCCTAAAATTGACGAGCGTGTAGAATCTATCGGCATTACGGATTTCGCACTTGGTTCGGTTCCAACTGTATTTTGGGATATTTTCGGCAAACAAGGCCACCCGCTTCGCACCACCATTTCCGAAATGGGGCCGGTACTCCTATCACGCTTGATGGATCTCACTAACGCACAAGAAGGTGTTTTACATATCGCTTTCGCCGTGGCGGATGATGAGGGCATGCTACTGCTCGATTTAAAAGACCTGCGCGCCATGTTGAATTTCATCGCCGAAAATGCAAGCGAGCTAAATGAGTATGGTCATATCAGCAAAGCCTCTGTCGGTGCAGTGCTGCGTAACTTACTACAATTAGAATCTGAAGGCGCAGAGGAATTCTTCGGCGAGCCGGCTTTAGAAATTTCCGATCTCATGCGCACCACGCGCGATGGCCGAGGCATCGTCAACGTCCTCGCCGCTGATGAGCTAATGCGTGCACCGAAAGTCTATTCGACCTTCCTTCTATGGCTACTATCGGAGCTCTTTGAAACACTTCCAGAAGTGGGCGATCCAGATAAACCGAAGCTCGTTTTCTTCTTCGATGAAGCTCACCTACTCTTTGACGATGCACCTAAAGCATTAGTCGATAAAGTAGAGCAAGTGGTTCGCCTGATTCGTTCAAAAGGTGTTGGCGTTTACTTCGTAACCCAAAGCCCGCTGGATATTCCCGTTGATATTCTCGGTCAATTGGGTAATCGCGTTCAACATGCGCTACGTGCCTTCACACCGAAAGATCAAAAAGCGGTCAAATCAGCCGCTGAAACGTTCCGTCCGAATCCGAACCTAGATACGAAAGAAGTCATCACGCAGCTTGGTGTGGGTGAAGCGCTTGTTTCAACGCTAGAGAAAAAGGGTGAACCTTCGATAGTAGAGCACACACTCGTTCGCCCACCCTCCTCTCGTATGGGACCAGCGACGAAATCAGAACGCAAAAAGGTACAAAATAACAGCCCTGTTTCCGATCAATATGATAAAGAAATTGACCGTGAATCTGCTTATGAGATCCTACAAGGTAGAGCAGAAGAAGCGACTAAAACAGCCGAGAAATCGAAAAAAGAAGAAAAGCTGGAACGTACTTCCACTAAGCGCAAAAGCAACCGCCAAGGCTATATCGAGGCGACGACTAAAAGTGTCTTGCGCTCGGTTGGCAGCTCGCTCGGCCGTCAAATTTCCAAAGCCATTTTACGCGGCATCATGGGAAGTATTTTAAAATAGAAAGTTTACAAACAATGCAAGACACACCTCTCAAAATCGCTAGTAAAACCTACGAATCCCGCCTGCTCGTTGGCACAGGAAAATATAAAGATATGGCTGAAACCAAAGAGGCAATTATCGCTTCTGGTTCGGAAATTATCACCGTTGCGGTACGCCGCTTAAATGCCGAACAGCAAGCACAGATGATGGATGTGCTACCGCCTGAAAGCTATACCTACCTTCCGAATACAGCTGGCTGCTATGATGCAGAAAGTGCTCTGCGCACTCTACGACTCGCCCGTGAAGCGAGTGGCGAGAAGCTCGTAAAGCTCGAAGTGTTGGGCGATGAAAAGACCCTCTACCCAAATGTGATTGAAACGGTTAAATCCGCTGAAATTTTAGTACAAGAAGGCTTTGATGTGATGGCCTATACAAATGATGATTTGATTGTTGCCAAAGAGTTGGAAGACATTGGCTGTATCGCCGTCATGCCGCTAGGCGCACCAATCGGCTCTGGCCTTGGTATCCAAAATCCGCTCAATATTAAATTGATTGCAGAATCACTCAGCGTTCCTGTTCTGGTTGATGCAGGTGTTGGCACCGCATCAGACGCGGCAATTGCTATGGAATTAGGTTGCGACGGCGTGCTAATGAATACGGCACTGGCCGAGGCGGAAAACCCTGTGCAAATGGCTACTGCGATGAAACATGCTGTCATTGCTGGACGCCAAGCTTATTTAGCAGGCCGCATGCCCAAGCGTGAATATGGTGTAGCCAGCAGCCCCAAGATGGATAGTAAGGCGAGTTAATAACCACAGCATATTTCTGAAGCTGATTCCCCTCGTATAGCCTCCCAAATGAAAGTGGTTGGATTCCAACGTACCAAATCGTTTTGTCGGCTCCCATTAAAAGTCACTGTACCCTTACTTACTGGGAATCCTTTTTCTTGGCAAAATTTACTAGCCGTAGGCGAACGCGCGTAACGGTTGTTTGGCTTACCCAATAAACTTTGGCCGTTCCTTTGCGGATTTGAAAAACAACTAACACTGCATTCAAAGCGGCACTCTCTGGATGAGAACAATTCTTTTTTCCAGCAGGCTCTCGACCATATTGGGCAGTGCCGGGCTTTGCCGTTAAAGAAGCGGGGTAAAGCATACAGCCATAGGTATTCACATAAATTGAGATGGCTTTTGAAATTTCCTTCATTTCATCATGCGCGTTGACTAATCGGGTTTGCTCAGTCTTTGCTGTCCCCAAAGTCAAACCACCCGCTAAAACGATCGCAATGATGGTCAAAACGACTGATATCTCTAAAAGCGAGAACCCTAGGCGCATCCACTGCCTCATTTAATTATAAATTAATTATTTAATGATAATTATAGTATAAATAAAAAAGTAAAGACAGTCCTAAAACTAGCTTCCCTAATTAAGAATATGACGCTTAATAAGAGGCATTTGGCATAGCAAAAATATCAATGTAAGTGGCAGCATACCGAACACCTTGAAATTCACCCAAAACTCTTCCGGATAATTTCGCCAAATATATTCGTTTAACCCCGCAAGAAATATAAATAAACCTGCCCAGCGCAGTGACAGAATTCGCCATCCTTCTTCTGTCATTTGAATCGCCATTTGCATGAGATATTTTAGTGGAGGCTTTTTAAGCAACGTGCCCACAATTAAAATCACCGCAAAAAGTAGGTTAATGATAGTCGGCTTCATCTTAATAAAGATCGGATCTTCAAAAATAAGCGTTAATCCACCAAAAACACCTACAAGCACAGCCGAAATAAGCGGATTAAACGGAATCTTTTTCTCTTTAAGGTATAAAACACCCACTGAAATGGCTGTTGCAACCATAAGCACCAAGGTCGCCAGCATCAAATCTGTCTTTTGATAAGCGATAAAGAATGCCGCTAATGGCAATATTTCAAGTAGAAATTTCATGGACTTCCTTGTGCATTGATGTAATTTTACGACAGAAAATTAACGCAAACCTAACCTTTTTCAGTTACAAAACACGTAACTTCTATCCGCGCAAGCGGTAATCATGTTAGATAAGGATATTATGGATACTACTATTTTGATCGTTGAAGACGAAGAAGCCATCGTCACCATGTTGCGCTACAACTTGGAAAAAGAAGGCTATAACGTTGAATCAACTGATGATGGTGAGGAAGCCCTTACCATGGTTAAAGAACATCGCCCTGACGTAATCGTGCTCGACTGGATGCTTCCTTCGATGAGCGGTATCGAGGTGTGTGAAGCGCTGCGTCGCAATAACGAAACTAAAGGTATTCCTATCATCATGCTTTCAGCGCGCGGTGAAGAAGGTGACCGTATTCAAGGCTTAGATGCCGGTGCAGATGATTATATGATCAAGCCGTTCAGCCCGTCTGAATTGAATGCTCGTATCCGCGCCGTTTTCCGTCGCTTCCGTCCAGCACTTTCTGAAAAAGTACTGACTTTTTCAGATGTTCGTGTGGATTTGGCAGCACATAAAGTATGGCGTGCTGAAAAAGAAATTCACTTAAGCCCAACGGAATTTTCACTTCTTCAATATTTGATGGAGCATCCGGGTCGCGTCTTCTCACGCGAGCAGTTGCTCGATTCCGTCTGGGGACATGATATCTATGTCGAACTTCGTACGGTGGATGTTCATATTCGTCGCCTACGTAAAGGATTAAACCCTGAAGGCGAACTTCCAGAACTGATTCGTACCGTGCGCTCTGCTGGTTACGCATTGGAAGAAGTAGCCGCGGAAGAAAATCCCGAAGACAGCTAGTATTTCGTCACACTTACTCTTATAGTTTTTTGGTGAGTGATTTTTCAGATATCTTATCTGCGCGTTTAAGCCGTCGTCGTTTATTACAAACGAGTGCAGCCGGTACTGCATTTGGATTATTCCCCTCTCTGTCGCTAAACGCTATGGGGTCGCGCTCAGCAAAAAATTCAAAGGCATTTAATCTCGATTTCACCTCTGTTGAAAAAGGCTATACGGAAAAGCTCGTTGGTACGGCAGGCTATCAAGCCCAAATTCTTCTGCGTTGGGGCGATCCTCTTTTTACTGAAAGTTCCGAGTTTGATCCGCTTAATTTAACGGCCGATTCGCAAATACAGCGCTTCGGCTATAATAATGATTTCATCGCTTATCTGCCAATTAAAGGCAGCAGCAATCACGGGCTTTTACATGTGAATCATGAATATACTAACGCGCATCTGATGTTTTCTGGTCTGGAGCCCAAAAGCTCTAGCGAAATGATGAGCGAGGAACAATTACGCATCGAACAAGCAGCTCAAGGCTTTTCTACTTGCGAGATTAAAAAGGGTGCCGATGGCTTATGGCAACCGCAATTAAATAGCCGTTACCAGCGCCGCGTTACAGCCACTACCCCCATCCGTATTACCGGCCCCGCTGCGGGCAATACCCGCCTACGCACCAAAGCTGACCCACAAGGCAAAACGGTGCTAGGAACTTTCGGTAATTGCGCTGGCGGGGTTACCCCTTGGGGTACAGTATTAGTCTCCGAAGAAAATATTGATGGCTATTTTAACGGCACAACAGATGGACGAGAAGCCAAAAACCACGCCCGCTATACCATCGCCAAACTTTCCTATTATGGCTGGGATCGCTTGAATGAACGGTTCGATATCAACCAAACCCCTAATGAGCCTAACCGCTTTGGTTGGGTGGTTGAATATGATCCTTACAATCCTCTTTCACAACCGGTGAAACGCACTGCACTTGGTCGATTCAAACATGAAAGCGCCACTTGCGCCACTGCTTCTGATGGCCGTCTGGTTATCTATTCTGGCGATGATGATTATTTCGAATATATTTACCGTTTCGTTTCAGATGAGAAGATTAATTTTGAAAATAAGGCTGCCAACAAAAACCTGCTCGATCACGGCACCCTATCGGTCGCGAAATTTTCAGAAGATGGCTCTATGCAATGGATACCACTCATCTATGGTCAAAATGGTTTGAATAAAACAAACGAATTTCATAACCAAGCTGATGTGCTGATAGAGGCTCGCCGCGCAGGTGACGTAGTAGGTGCCACCAAAATGGATAGGCCAGAAGGCATTGCCATCCAGCCTTATACAGGCGCGGCTTTTGTTTCGCTCACGCGCAACCCAAAACGTAAAACACCAAATGTGGCCAATACCCGTACCCAAAACCAAGCAGGACAAATTCTCAAACTAGTCCCTCCGGCAGGCGATCATACCGCTGAACGTTTCGAGTGGGAACTTCCGATTCTCGCGGGAAATCCAGATGAAGGTACCCCTAATTACGGCAAGCGCGTCAGCCAATCAGGCTGGTTTGGAAGTCCCGACAACCTCGCTTTCCACCCCTCTGGCAGCTTATGGATTGCCACGGATGGTATGCCGAAAACTTACAGCGTTGCGGATGGGCTTTATGCGACCGATTCAAACACAGCGCCGAAATGTTTCTTACGTGCGCCCAAAGGTGCAGAGGTCACAGGTCCTTGCTTCACCCCTGATGGCGAAACTTTATTTCTTTCTATCCAACACCCAGGCGAAGATAAGGGTTCAACCTTCAATAAACCAAGCACGCGCTGGCCAGATTTTGACGAAAACCTACCCCCTCGCCCAAGCATTCTAGCAATCACGAAAGCTTAAACTAAGCCGCTTTTTTCCCGCGTTTCTTGGCAGGTTTCTTGGCAGGTTTCTTAAACGTGAGTGCATCATTAATCAGCTGCTCTTGCTGGCGGTTGTGAATGCTCACATAGCCCGCCGCAGGTGAAGCCGCCTCTGGGCGCCCAGCATATTGAATCTTACAGCATTCCTGCCCCATATCATTGAGAATATCGCCAATGCGAGGGCCAATGAAACGCCATGCGCCCATATTTTCTGGCTCTTCTTGGCACCACATCACTTCCGCTTCTGAATTATGCTTCAAATAACGTTTCAGCTCTGCTTCTATTTCCTCTTTCGGGAAAGGATAATATTGCTCCGTACGAATGATCGCAATATCATCAATCTTGCGCTCTGCACGTGCGTCAACCAAGTCATAATAGACTTTACCGCTCGTAAAGATCACACGTTTCACCTTCTTATCATCCATCTTATCGACTTCAGGGATCACGCGTTGGAAGCTCTCTTTCGGACCAAAATCTGCCAATTTCGATTGGCAAAGCTTGTGACGCAGCAATGATTTCGGAGCCATCACAATCAGAGGCTTGCGGAAATCACGATGCACCTGGCGACGCAATGCATGGAAATAGTTTGCTGGCGTGGTGATATTGACCACCTGCCAGTTATCTTCGCCACATTGCTGCAAGAAACGCTCTAGGCGCGCCGAGCTATGCTCAGGCCCCTGACCTTCATAGCCATGTGGCAATAACATTACCAAGCCACTCATACGCAGCCATTTAATTTCACCCGATGAAATAAACTGGTCAATCATGATTTGCGCACCATTGACGAAATCACCAAATTGCGCTTCCCAAATCGTCAAGCCATTTGGCTCGGCGAGTGAGTAACCATACTCAAAACCCAAAATCGCATATTCAGAAAGCGATGAATTAATGGGCTCATAAATAGCCTGGTCTTTTTGAATATGATTAAGCGGAATATAGCGATTCTCATTCACCTGATCCGTCAATACGGAGTGGCGATGCGAGAAGGTTCCACGTTCAGAATCTTGACCCGAAATACGCACTGGCGTGCCTTCTGCCACAAGCGAACCAAAGGCCAGTGCCTCGGCTGTTGCCCAGTCGATCCCCTCGCCTGACTCCATCATTTTCACTTTAGCACCCATTTGACGCTTAATTTTACTGTTCAAATTAAAGTCATCCGGAACTTCCGTAAGCTTCATGCCAATTTTCTTCAAATCAGCAGACTTCATACCCGTTTTACTGGCAGGATGCGGCTTAGTCGGATCCGGTTTTTTTAAGCCCTGCCACTCGCCTTCTAACCAGCCCGCTTTATTCGGAGAGAAACTCTTGGCCGCGTCATAATCTTTTTCAAATTGCACTTTGAATTCTGCAAACATCTTATCGACATCCGCTTGCGAGGTCGCTCCCTCGGCAATGAGTTGCTCAGCATAAATTGTCGCCGGCGATTTCTTTTGCTTGATGGTTTTATACATAAGCGGTTGCGTGAACATCGGCTCATCGCCTTCATTATGGCCATAGCGACGATAGCAGAATACATCTACTACCACATCGCGGCCAAATTCCTGACGGAAATCAACTGCCAGCTTACAAACATAAGCAACCGCTTCAGGATCTTCACCATTCACATGAAAAATCGGCGCTTGAACCATCTTCGCAACATCCGATGGATAAGGCGTGAAACGAGAATTTTTCGGGCTCGTCGTAAAGCCAATCTGGTTATTTACAATAATATGTAACGTTCCGCCTGAACGATACCCTTTTAGCTCTGCAAATGAGAGAGCCTCAGGCACAACACCCTGCCCCGCAAAGGCGGCATCACCATGTAAAAGTACTGGCATGGCAACTTTTTTAGCTTCAATATCACCCATCTGGCGCAGCTTTGCACGCGTGCGCCCGCAAACCACGGGATTCACCGCTTCCAAATGCGATGGGTTGGCCGCTAGCGATAAATGCACCTCATTGCCATCATAGGTACGATCCGTCGACAGGCCGAGATGGTATTTCACATCGCCCGAACTTTCGACCCATTCAGGGAAATCGAGATTTCCGTTAAAAATAGAAAGAAGCTCAACATAAGGGCGCCCCATTACCGCCGTCACCACATTCAAACGGCCACGATGCGGCATTCCAATTCCCACATCTTTCACGCCATGGCTCGCTGCTTGTGCGATCGCTTGCTCCAAGCCAGGAATGACCGCATCACCCCCTTGGATAGAAAAACGCTTTGAGCCTGTATATTTTACATGCACGAAATCTTCGAACGCTTCTACTTCCACCAGCTTTTTAAGAATCTGTTTTTTCTCTTCCGCCGAAGTATCAGGACGACCACGCGCCGATTCGATACGACGCTGAATCCAGCTCTTTTGCTCCGGATATTGGATATGCATAAATTCCACACCCATTTTGCCGCAATAAGTATTACGCAACACATCGAGAATCTCACGCATCGATGCTTTTTCTAGCCCCAACACCCCATCGATAAAGATCTCTTTATCCATATTTTCAGGGCCGAAGCCGTAAGTCGCAGGATCAAGCTCAGCATGATATTTATTTGGCTCTTGCTGTAGCGGGTCGAGATCAGCAATTAAGTGACCGCGCACACGATAGGCACGAATCAGCATAATCGCACGCAAACTTTCTTGCGTACTGGCAATATCAGCCACACCAGCGCCTTTAACGGCTTTATTTGCTTTGGCTTTATCTGCCGCATCCACTTGGCCAATCACACGTGTTTCTTGGTGCGCCCAGCTAGCCGAACCGACCGCAGCTCGTACCGCCATTGGGTTATCGCCAAAACCAGCAAAGAAGCTCTGCCAGCTCGCATCCACTGAGGACGGATTTTCCGCCCAGCGCTCATACATCTCCTCTACGAAGACGGCGTTAAGCGCACTTAGTTGCGTATCATCAGCTAGGAAAGGATCATTTTGAGTCATGAGACATACCTTTATAAATAGGGATAGAAATCTATGTTAAGCAGCAAGAAGCTCTTTCATCGCAATACCGATATGCGCGGGAGATTCGGCGACTTTCACACCCGCAGACATCATCGCTTCGATCTTACTTTCAGCGCCACCTTGGCCACCTGAAACAATCGCACCAGCGTGCCCCATACGACGACCTGGAGGCGCCGTACGACCCGCAACGAAACCAACCGTTGGCTTTTTGATTTTATGGTTCTTCAAGAACTCTGCCGCTTCTTCTTCAGCAGCACCACCAATTTCACCAATCATTACAATTGCTTGTGTTTCATCATCATGTAGGAATAAATCAAGCATATCGATAAACTCCGTGCCTTTCACTGGATCACCACCAATTCCGACACAGGTCGATTGACCAAAACCTGCCGCAGAGGTTTGTGCTACCGCTTCATAAGTCAATGTACCAGAACGCGATACGATACCGATTTTACCACGCTTATGGATGTGGCCGGGCATAATACCAATCTTGCAGGCATCTGGCGTAATCACACCAGGGCAGTTAGGGCCGATTAGGCGAGATTTGCTACCCGAAAGCGCACGCTTTACTTCCACCATGTCCAATACTGGAATCCCTTCCGTGATACAGATGATCAATTCAATCTCAGCATCAATCGCTTCCAAAATCGCATCGGCGGCAAATTTAGGTGGCACATAAATTACAGATGCATTTGCACCAGCCGTTTCTTTGGCTTCCAATACCGTATTGTAAACGGGCAAGCCTAAATGATCTTGTCCACCTTTACCTGGAGTCACACCACCAACCATCTGCGTGCCGTAAGCAATCGCTTGCTCTGAATGGTAGGTTCCTTCTTTACCCGTGAAACCCTGACAGATGACTTTGGTATTTTGATCAACGAGAATAGCCATGAAATGCTCCTATAAATGCATAAATTTAAGTTATTCCATGCATAGAGCAGTGCTTTGCCCCGCGCAACTGCAAGGAAAGCGTTTAGCCCATAAAAATATAGTTTAAAGAGCACCGTGCTTTTAATTTACGTCAATGATAGGTTATCGTTGGTGCTTTGCTTCATATTCTTTGCTCATATCTAAGCAAAGTTCATTCATTTTTTTATAACTGATGGGCTCCATCTCGTGAATCTCTCTACGCGGAATACCCTTATCATCAGCAAGTTGTGTTAAAATATCCAACCATTGGTAATCTGGATGATTATATGGAACTTCCACCAAAGTATGATTATCTGTTTTTATCATATTAAACGGCGGCGAATTAATCTGAGCTATCCTCTCTGGTGAGTATTTTTGAGCTTGATCGTTCAAATCAGCATATAAAAATGGGGCGACGAGCCCTCGCGCCATTTCAGCCGCTTTTGTATCTGAAAAGACTAACATCGCACGCATACTAGGTTTGGGGAGCACAACCAACCCGCTAATAGACTGCGCAACAAGCGTAAGCCTATTAGACAACCCTTCGCTTCCAGGAACTTGTGAATTTTGCATCCAACAATTGAAACACAAATATATTAAGGAACTTTAAACAAAAAAGGAGCCGGAACAAACGAATTTGTCCCGACTCAAGCTTTATAACAGGGAGGCTTTCATATGAGTAATCTCTAATGAAAGAATCTGACCTCGGCCAGATGTGAATCTTATGTAGCAGCCTAAATTCTAAATGATAATTAACATTATTGCAGTTTTCTTATGCACAAAACGCATATCACAAGCATTTTATGGTAATTAGCATGCATATATCGCGCTACCTCGTTAATATTTCTACACCTAAACCATTGATCTAAGCCAGCAGGCCGAGTCAGCCGTGAGCAAGCAGAGCGCCGCCTATCGCTAGGTTAAGAAACCGACCGGGGGCAGAAAATAAAAGCCTAAAACTCAGTCGAAGCAAACTTCCGCAAGAGAAAATCACGGAACACGGTAATACGTTTCGAATTACGAAGCTCTGTCCCATACACAAAATAAGCATCTACCGCAGGCCCGCGCGTATTAGGCAAAACTGGACTAATATTACGCGCACCACGCACCATATAATCCGGTAAGCCGGCGATACCCATCCCCTGCTCCACCGCTCGCAGCATTCCAAATAGGCTATTCACCTTAAAGGCAGGACGCAGCGCTGTTTTATTCTTACCACCAAGGCGCAACAACCAATCCACCTCAGAGAAAGGCGCGCGGAACTCTTCACCATAAGTAATTAACTGATGCTCATGCAGTTCTTCCGCTTTGCGGGGCACGCCGTATTTACGCAGATAATCATTCGAAGCATAAAGATCATTATGGATAGTCGTAATCTTACGCTGCACCACATCTGGCGCATTACTCTGATGCACCCGCAAGGCACAATCTGCCTCACGCATCGCCACATTTACTTCCGTATCTTGCACATTCAACGTTACCGTAATATCGGGATAGAGTTGCTGAAACTCTGCCAGTTGAGGAATCAACCACATGGTACCAATCGCCACCGGTGTAGATACAATCAGCGGCCCTTTAGGGCGCTCACGACTATCGGTTAGAGCATTTTCGGTTGCACGAATATTCTGCGCCATCTCAGCGGCTGTTTGATAGAGAATTTCGCCCTGCTCCGTCAGAATCAAACCCCGCGCATGACGGTGAAAGAGCGTCATGCCAAGCTGCTCCTCCAAACCGGATACTTGGCGACTCACCGCTGACTGGCTGAGATTCAATAACTCACCGGCACGTGTAAGGCTCTCTGCTTGCGCCACCGTATGGAACACTCGCAATTTATCCCAATCTAACATCGCCACCTTCTTGCATGTTTCACATAACTATATAGCAGTTATATGCATTGCATGCAAATCTCTGGTAAAGAAGTTTTAACCTTTAAACCTTAGAATGAATGCATGGCACCGAAGCTAACCAATAAAGAATATTATGATGGGGCTCATTCAAAGGGATGGAAGTTACGTCCTCGCGTGAAGCATCTTATCAAAAATATGCGTGAACAGGGGAATATAGATTATTATAAAAACTTTCGTTCTTTAAGAGAGGGAACGCTAGAAAGAACTTTCACTCCGGCCAAGCTAACTCATGAAATGGCTCATTTTTTTGCCGCATTGGTCACACTCCTCAACAAGAGATGCTTCTTGCTCCTGTGATGGCAGGCCTCCACTCCTATAGTAAGCATCAATCATATGCAGCTTCTAATATTTGGCAAATTAATCAAAGCTATGAAACAATCGCAAAAAAATCTTGGTTGGCAAAAGATGCTTTTAAAAATTTCAAAACGGCTTCAGCACGCGATACGGCAATTTACTTTGCTGCAGGACAGTATTTAAATCAAAAAATTACCGCTTACTGGGACGAAGATTTAGAAAATGAATCTTACAAAACGCAACGCAAGTTCTTAAAAAACTATTCAAAGGCAGAGGATTCCGAAATAGAACCCATAACGACTCCTATCAGATTACTTAATGATGATATGATATTAAATGCACCCGCCGAACTTCTTCAGCTTTCACGCGAAGAATGGCGTAATATTATCGCCGTAGCCACCAACTTAATGGAACCAACGAGTCCAGACTGTAAGTACCCAAAACGACTCACTGCTATCAAAGATACGCTCGTTAAGAACGATTTACTCTATGGCTGGAAAGCCAAAATGGCTGAACAAAAAAGTCAACCCTCTAACCAGCCTGAAAAAAATCGCTAAACATGACACAAAACCTCATTAACAAAACTTATTACGATGATTTGAGAAATCAAATGCTTCAAATGGAAGAGCAAGGCTTAGAACCAACCGTTTTAGATATGGTCAAAGCCATGGGCAAGAAAGGAAATCGAGACTATTATCTAGAAAATTTGAAAGTATTTCATGAACATGCCTTAGAAACACCTTTCAAAAACAGAGGATCAATTATTCACGAGATATCACATCTTTTTCCAAAGCTTGGGCATACGCCACAACAAGAGATGTTTCTAACAAACTTCTTACTTGGTATTACACATCAAAAAATTCGTGAACCTATTTATAAAGAATTCTATACACGGCAGATTAAGGAATTTCGTGGTTATGTGAATGACTACACCAAAAGAAATACAAAAGAAAAATGGCAACATTTTTCGAATCAAAATGCCGCTATCTATTTTGCTGCCGGACTTTTCGCGAAACAAAAAATAGCCGACCTGACACAAGACGACCTGCCTCATCATGATTATGAGTTTATGCGCAATAAGTGTATGAAATACGCCGAACCAAAAACAGATTCGCATCCTATAAAAATTGAAAAGATCGATAGCACTATGACTGACCGGATTGAAAATATGAGCTGGCGCCTTGTTGATATTTCACCAAAAGAATGGAAAACCATTATCGGAGTCGCCACCCAGAAATTAAAAGCCGAGAACACAGATTACCCAAAACGTATGCAACCTATCCAAAACACATTAGATAAACTCGGATTTTATCAGGATCTTGCCACCTCTTTCAACAAGCCAAGCAAAAGCCCTGCCCGCTAATTAAGCTGCAGCCGCTTCATCCTCATTCTCAGCCAAGAACTTCTCAGCTTCCAATGCTGACATGCAACCTGTACCGGCAGCCGTAACAGCTTGGCGGTAGGTGAAATCTTGCACATCGCCGCAAGCATAAACACCAGGAACATTCGTAGCAGTGCTATCATACGCCGTTTTGAGATAGCCATTATCATGCATCTCAAGCTGGCCTTTGAAAAGATCAGTATTGGGCACATGGCCAATGGCAACGAAAGAGCCGGTACATTCCACCACAGATTCCTCACCTGTTTTAGTACTCTTCACACGCACACCCGTCAGCGATGGTGGGTTATCGGTTCCGACAAACTCTTCCACCGTATGATCCCATAACATTTCGATATTCTCTTTCGCAAAGAGACGCTTTTGCATAATCTTTTCCGCACGCAACTCATCACGACGGTGGATCACGGTAACCTTCTTACAGATATTGGAAAGGAACAAAGCTTCTTCCACTGCAGAGTTACCGCCGCCGATAACCGTGACTTCTTGATTCTTGAAAAAGAAACCATCGCAAGTCGCACAAGCAGAAACACCAAAGTTTTGGAATTTCTCTTCGCCTGTCGCACCTAACCAACGCGCCGAAGCGCCAGTTGCGATGACGAGAGAATCACCGGTATATTCATCACCTGAATCCCCTTTCGCTGTGAAAGGGCGCTTCGATAAATCACATTCGATAATCGTATCATGGAAAATTTTTGTGCCAACATTCTCGGCCTGTTTTTCCATTTGTTGCATCAACCACGGCCCTTCAATGGGATCGGCAAAGCCAGGGTAATTTTCAACCTCAGTCGTAATTGTCAATTGCCCACCTGGTTGCATGCCATGCACCATAATCGGTGTATGCCCTGCACGTGCAGCATAAATAGCGGCCGTACAGCCCGCTGCACCTGAACCAATAATAAGAACGGAAGTGTGATGTGATGTCATAATATTTTCTTTGTTAAAAGCCCCCTTGCCAGCACGCAAGCCAGCAAGGGGAACGCATGTTACTTACAGGTTTGCAGCATTCTTTTCGAGATAATCAGCCACGCCGCATGAATCCGCTTTCATACCGTCTTTGCCTTTATCCCAACCGGCTGGGCATACTTCGCCATGCTCGTTATGGAATTGAAGCGCATCGACCATACGAATCGCTTCGTCAATGTTACGACCCAATGGAAGGTCATTGACCACTTGATGGCGAACGGTGAAGTTTTCGTCGATCAGGAACGTGCCGCGGAAAGCTACAGAATCATTCACGAGAACATCATAATCGCGTGAGATTTGCTTGGTTAAATCCGCTACCAATGGATATTGAACCTGACCAATACCACCATTATTCACATCCGTATTTTTCCACGCAAGGTGGCTGAAATGTGAATCAACCGATACGCCAACAACCTTACAGCCACGGCTAGTGAATTCTTCAAGACGGTTATTGAAGGCGATAATTTCAGACGGGCAAACAAAGGTAAAATCGAGTGGGTAGAAAAATAAGATACCCATTTTGCCATCTAAATATTCTTTTAGGTCAAAATCATCTTTGATTTCATTATCACCCATTACCGTTGCTGCGGTGAAATTTGGGGCTTCTTTACCTACTAATACGCTCATGGGAACTCTCCATTATTGTTATGATGGGGATAGATGTAAGGCAGACGGGCGAAAAGTCAATGACTGTCGGTTAGATCAATGTTCCATTGCGACGGACAATCTCGCTAGCGACTCGGCCTGCCTCATTCAAAGCAGCGCCCGTATTCCATTGCGGCATGGCGCCCGCAGTAAGCGGTTGTGCAAGGTTGCGATCAAAGAGCGATTGGTGAAAACGCATCAGCTTCGGCGATAATTTGCCGCCGCGTGGCACGTAAATAAAGACGGGTTTACCCAACGCGCAAGCCTCAGCACACATGCTCATGGAATCGCCACTCACAATAATCACATTCGCCAGCGCCAAATAGGCATGATACGGATTATCCACCCGCGATTGCCATACGAATAGCTCATGTTCCACCGAAAGTGAGAGGCGCAAATAATCCATTGCACGCGCATTGGTGCGCGGACTAGTCGTCACCATCAGCGATCCGGGTTTATCTTTTTCGCCAATATCACGCGCCATTTGGCTAGCCATCTCACCCATATCGTGGAAATCTTGGCTGGTAAATTGTGCAGATTTGGAATCTCCGCCCACAAGCAACGCAACACGCGGCTCCGCTAAATGCGCTAACTGGCTGCGCCATTTATCGGCTTCTTCATTCAATGTTTTCGTCGTTAAAGAATGCACAGGGCCAACCGTGGGCAATACATTGGGCTTTGCTGGCGGCTTATCATGCTCGGGCATGGCCACCATATCAAAATGACGGAGACTCGTTTGCGGATTCATCAAATAAACCGTAAAACAATCCGGATTTTTCTGTTTAATATAGCGAAGTGCTGGCGCTAATTTACGCCCTGCTGCAATGGCAATATCTGGCCAAGGTGCATTTAAAATTGCGCGAGAACGACGACGCAGGCGGAAATGACTTCCCCCCATTAACCGATTCGGCAAACCACCCAGCAGTGAGAATTCCAGATGTTTTTCCTCAAATTCATAAGGCAATTTCTGCGCTACGCCGATACTTTGCGTGCGATTCCCCGGACGTTCATCCGTTAACACCCATACGCGACGTTCTGCTCCACCTGTCATATCGAGACGTTAGGGATAAAGTTAAAAGAAGTAAAATAAATTGATCATTTACCCCATTGGACAAAATCTCCACTTTCGGTTAAAAACGCAGAATCATGCCATTGCCTTACTTGAAGCTTTACCGCATTGCCTCTTGGGTTGCGACGCCGTTATTACCGCTGTGGCTACGTTTTCGCATGCATAAAGGCAAAGAAGACCACCTGCGCTATCAGGAAAAATTGGGGCGTATCGCGATGAGCCGTCCGCAGGGTAAACTTATCTGGATTCATGCTTCTAGCGTGGGCGAGTCGCTTTCGGTTTTGCCGCTCATTCAGCAAATTTCCGAACAAAAACCAGAGGTTAAAATCCTCGTTACCACCGTCACAAAAAGCTCAGCTAAATTGCTAGAGAATAAATTACCCGATTGTGCCATCCATCAATATGCGCCCGTGGATAGCCCCCGTGCGATCGGTAAATTTTTAAACCACTGGCAGCCTTCTCTCGCACTCTTTATTGAATCTGAAGTTTGGCCAAATCTTATTACGCTAACCCATCGTTATGGCTGCGAAATGCGACTCATGAACGCGCGCATGTCACGCCGTTCCTTCCAGCGATGGAAGAAATTCCCAGGAGCCATCATCTGCATGCTGGATTGTTTCGAAGCGATTTACCCGCAAAATACCAAATCCGCAGATCATTTTCGTGCATTAGGCGCACAAGGCATCAAACATTTAGGTAACCTGAAATATGATGCACCGCCGCTTCCAGCTGATTCTAAAACCTCTGGTGAAGTCATTAGCTCAGTTGGCGGACGCCCTCGCTGGCTTGCTGCCAGTACCCATGCCGGTGAAGAAGCAATGGCAGGCAATGTCCATCATGCTTTGAGTGAAGTTCACGAGGGTTTGCTAACCATCATCGTCCCGCGCCATAACACACGCGGAGAAAGTATCGCGACGGAACTTAGTGCTATGGGGTTGAAAGTCGCCCGCCGTTCACAAAAAGACCCTATCACCGCTGAAACCGATATTTACCTCGCCGATAGTATGGGTGAATTAGGTATTTTTTACCGTATCGCCGGTATCGTCTTTATGGGGGGCTCGCTCGTCCCACATGGAGGGCAAAACCCACTCGAGGCAGCGCGTCTTGATTGCGCCCTCATTCTAGGTCCGCATATGGATAACTTTCCTGCGATTGTCGCTGATTTCATTCGTAATGATGCCTGTTTGCGCGTGCATAACGAAGAAAATCTACGCGAAACAGTCGAAGAGCTTTTGCATAATCACGATACACAAGAAACTCTTGCGCAAGCTGCCCATGAAATGGTCACAAAAGAAGGTGGCGCCGTCGAAAAAATTATTGCTGAAATTACTCCTACTTTGGAAGCGCTATGAAAACCCCCGCATTCTGGCGAGAAGAAACTATGCATGGTCGCTTGCTAGCGCCTTTAGGGTGGATTTATTACGGATTCAGCAACCTGCATCGCAAGTGGCAATCCTTTCGTGCTAAGCCGCAAAAACTCTCCGCGCCCGTTATTTGCATCGGCAATGTCACCGCCGGTGGCGCGGGCAAAACCCCAACCGCTCGTATGCTGAGTGGAATGCTAAAAATTGCCGGACAAGAACCCCATTGCATCAGCCGAGGCTATGGTGGCGAAAAGCAAAAAACTCCTTTACGTGTTGATAGCCAGAAACATCAAGCGACCCAAGTTGGAGACGAACCTTTATTGCTTGCTCAAACGTGCCCCACTTGGATTTCTACCAATCGACAAGCTTCAACTCAAGCCGCTTTGAAAGAGGGCGCAAGCATCATTATCGCCGATGATGGCTTGCAAAACCCTACCTTCCATAAAGATATTTCCTTATTGATCATGGATAGTCACTATGGGGTTGGCAATGGTCAATTTGTACCGTCTGGGCCTTTACGTGAACCGCTCACAAAAGCCCTGAAACGCTGCGATGGCATCATTCTAATTGGCGACGGCACCTATCAGCCGCCAACCGATCTACCGGTTTGGAAATCGACCCTTAATACAGTGACAGACCTTAGCCAATATAAAACGAAACCTGCTTTTGCTTTTACTGGCCTTGCCACCCCACATAAGTTTTTCGATAGCTTGCGCAAACAGGGTGTGAATTTGCTGGGCGAAATTGCCTATAGCGACCACCATAATTATACTCCAACCGACATTGCCTTGCTCCTCGAAAAATCAGAAGAGGAACAAGCAGCCCTTCTCACCACGGCAAAAGATTACGTTAAATTACCGGAAAGTTTTCGTGAGAAGGTGAAAGTAGTGGATGTAAAACTCACCTTAGACCAACCTAAAGAATTTATGACTTGGTTAGAAAAGCAAATCGTAAATGAGTAAAAAGCTCGCTCACCTTTTGGAGACGGGCTTTTTGCTCCTCCTCTTTGCGATATTTCGCATTCTACCCTTAGATTGGGGATCCGCTCTTGGAGGAAAGCTCGGGCAGCTTATCGGTCCACGCCTTAAATGGCATAAGATTGCCACCTATAATTTAACCCGCGCCTTTCCTGATTGGGATGATGCAAAACGAGACAAAACCCTGCATCTTATGTGGAATAACCTTGGTCGTACTTTTGCCGAAACGCCTTGGTTGGGGCATCTACGTTTGGCAAAGCGTGTTGAAATAACGAATGAGAGCAGCCAACTCATTGCCGCCACCAAAGAAGCCGAAAAACCTTGTATTTTTTTCGGCGCGCATTTAGCAAATTGGGAGATCATTCCTTGGGTTGGTGCGCTAGAGAATATCGAAATCACCTCTATCTATCGCCATCTCAATAATCCGTATGTGGAAAAAATTTATTACCGTATTCGCAAACGCTACTGCCCAGAGCTTCACCCGAAAGGCAAACATGGTGCGCGCGCACTACTCAAAGCCATGAGCAAAAATAGCCATGCCGGTTTATTGGTCGATCAAAAACAAAATGATGGCGAAAAAGTTGAGTTTTTCGGCAATCCTGCGCCCACCTCTACCGCCGCTGCCGAAATGGCTTTACGCTTCAATGCCAGCCTCGCTGCCATTCGCTGCATCCGCCAGAAAGGGGCAAATTTTACAATCGAAGTCCAAGAACTCACCCTACCCAAAAATTGCGATACACTAGAAGCCATGCACCTCATTAATCAACAAATTGAAGCTTGGGTGACAGAGCATCCCGAACAATGGCTATGGGTACATCAACGCTGGGGAAAACTCAGCGAATTACCCACCATAAGCATGTAGCGTTGCGCCATGTTCGCGCAGCCAATCGCGCTCATTTTCCCAATCGGGGTGGAGGTGATCCACCACTTCCCAAAAATCAGGAGAATGGTCAAAATGCTCTAAATGCGCCACTTCATGTGCCACCACATAATGTGCCACTTCGTGCGGCGCTAGTGCCAAACGCCAGCTTAGATTAATCGTCCCATCGCGGCTGCAACTACCCCAACGAGAGGTCGTATCGCGCAACCGCACTGCTGATACATGCTGCCCAATACGATCAGCAATATCCACCGCCATTTCGCTAAATTCTTCACGCGCCTGTTTCTTGATATACTCTTTCATCCGGCTGCTAAAAAACTCCACATCGCCGCCCAAATAAACCACCTGACCTTCATGTTTTGTTGAACGTTGGTCATGATGTTGGAAGGTCAACTCCTCTCCCAAAACCGAAAGCGTAATCCCAGGCTCAAACGCAATAGGTTCCGGTTTTTTGGCAAGTTGCTTAGCGATCCATTCAGTTTGCGTATTTGCAAAAGCAATCGCCTTTTTCTTACTCACGCGGCGCGGCAAGGTTAGCTGAACCGCCGAACCATCGCGGCTAAGGCGCAGTACAATACGCTTCGCCCGCGCATTGCGCTTCAGCTTCAGCGGCACTTGCTGGCCTTCAATATTCAGAAATTCGTTACCTTCCATTAAGATACCCTATAGCCTAATCCGCTTGTCCGCTCTATAAAGATTTAATCATGGTTATGTACCCGAAAAGCTTTATCCAACGCTTGCGCGACGAAATTCCCGTTTCGCAAATTGTTGGCGCGCGGGTGCCATTGAAGAAAAAAGGCCGCGAGTTTGAAGCATGCTGCCCATTCCATCAGGAAAAAACTCCCTCCTTCACCGTCAATGACCAGAAGAATTTTTACCATTGTTTCGGCTGTTCCGCCCATGGCGATGGTATTAAGTTTTTGATGGAGCATGACCGCCTTACCTATCCGCAAGCGATTGAATCGCTCGCTCGCGAAGCGGGCATTCCTCTGCCAGAAATTTCACCTGAGGCAAAAGCGCAAGAAAAAAAACGCCAGAATCTATCCGATGTCGTAAAGCTCGCCAATGAATGGTTTCAGGAACAACTTAACCTCGCACATGGACAAGCAGCACGTGATTATTTAATCGGTCGTGGCCTCAGCCAGCAAACAATCCAGCATTTTGGACTGGGCTATGCGCCGGATGATAAATTCGCGCTCAAACAGTTTTTATCCGCCGAAGGGGTGGAAGAAAGCCAGATGGTCGAAACAGGTTTGCTCATCCAACTGGAAGATAAAAGCCGCACGCCTTATTCACGCTTTCGTGGACGGGTGATGTTCCCAATTACCGATAGACAAGGCGAAGTCATCGCCTTTGGCGGTCGGTTGATGGTAAAATCTGATACAGCGCCCAAATATCTCAACTCGCCAGAAACACCACTCTTCCATAAAGGCCATGTGCTCTATAACTGGAAGAATGCCAAATTAGCCGCACGCGATGAAACTCCCATTATCGTTGCCGAAGGCTATATGGATGTGATTGCCCTGCACCAATATGGTTTTACGACCGGTGTCGCCCCACTCGGAACCGCACTTACCGAAACGCACCTAAAGGGCTTATGGCGCTATCAAGATGCGCCGATTCTGTGTCTCGATGGCGATAAGGCCGGCCAACGCGCTATGTGGCGTAGTGCCGAACTTGCCTTGCCAATGCTGCAACCGGGAAAGACTCTCCGCTTTTTAACGCTCCCTCAAGGGCAAGATCCGGATGATTTTTTAAAAGCCAACGGTACGGATGCGTTACAAAAAATGCTGCAACAAACCACGCAGCTATCGCAAATGGTTTTTGAAACCGTCACGCAACGTCATGAATCCAACACTCCAGAACAACGCGCAGCAGCGGAGGCCGAACTAAACTTGCTCGCCTCACGTATTGAGCATGAAGGGGTGCAGCATCATTTTAAACAATATTTCCGCGAGCAGCGATTTGCCAAAAATAACAACTCACGCAGTTACAAAAAATCTTACGGTAAAAAGCAAACAATTGCTGTACCACCGCCCAATGCTCCCACTCGCGCGGCTGGCATCTTACGCACGCAAAAACAAATGCTGAAATTACTGATCGCCAATCCTGAATTGCTCGATCAAGGCGAAATTAACGCCACGTTAGAACGACTTGAAATAGCCGATAGCACGCTAGCTAACATTCAACATTGGTTGATGGAACGTGAAGAAGAACCAACAGCTGAAGTGATCGCCCTACGAGACAACACGAAAGTGCATATTCCGAACGAGAACCTTCCACAAGCTTGGCAACATCTGGTAGATGGGGTCACTCTGGCGCAAATTGACCAAGAAATGCAACTCCTTCAAGGTGAGGTAACCGAAAATAGTTTGCAGCAATTACAAGCTCTTCAAGCCGAAAAAGAGACGCTCTTACGGCGCCAATACGCATAAAACGTGCAGAAAACCAAAAAAATTGAATATTTCTCAAGGATTAACTTGAAATTAACCCCTTCCGGCTTATCTATGGTGGGTTTTTAAAACTTCTTACAAAAATGTAATAGTATCAGGATCGATTATGGCTGCTAAGAAAACGACGACTTCTAAAGCAAAAGACAGCAAAGAAGAGGCTAAGAAGAAACAAGCGGCAGCAAAGAAAACTGCTACCAAAAAGGCTGCTCCAGCGAAAAAAGCGACACCTAAGAAGCCTGCAACCAAGACAAAAACTACAGCGGCGAAAAAAGCTCCGGCTAAGAAAGCAACTCCAGCGAAGGCACCTGCAGCTAAAAAGACGACCGCAGCCAAAAAGCCTGCCGCTAAGAAACTCACTGCTAAACAGAAAAAAGAAGCCGAAGCAGCGGAAGCAGCGGCAGCCGCAGTACCTGAAGTTAAACTCAGCAAAAAAGAGGCGAAAGCACTTAAAGAAAAACAGCAGGAGATTGTTAAAAAGCTCCTTGGCCGTGGTAAAACGCGTGGTTTCCTAACCTATGACGAAATCAACCAGATGGTTCCGCCGGATGAATTCTCAGCTGACTTTATTGATAATACCATCTCTGGCCTACAAAGCGCAGGTATCACGCTGGTAGAAGATGCTAGCGAAGTTGAAGATTCTGAGGAAAAAGAAAAAGCCGACAAATATGGCCGCGCTGATGATCCTGTTCGCATGTATTTGCGCGAAATGGGTAATGTTGAGCTACTTTCTCGTGAAGGTGAAATTGAAATCGCTAAACGCATCGAAGCAGGTCGTGAAGCGATGGTTACCTCTTTATGTGAGAGCCCGCTTGTAATGACCGAAATGATGGAATGGCGCGATGGGCTAGAAGCTGGCACCGTTCTACTACGTGACATTATCGATCTCGACGCCACTTACGGTGCAGAAGCTTATGGTGCTTCAGATGACGATCAGGCCGACCCAGATGGCGACAGCCTTGGCCTTGCCGATGCAGATATCGAAGCAGAAGACGAAATCGAAGATGATGAGAGCGAAGAGAGCGAAGAAGACGAAGAAGGCGAAGAGGCTGAAGAAGGCGAAGAAGGTGAAAATAGCAATAGTGGCGATGATTACGTTGCTAACCCATCGCTCCTTGCGATGGAAACTGAGCTTACGCCACGCACTTTAGAACAGCTTGATGATTTAGCTAAAATCGCAAAACCAATGAAAAAGCTTCAAGAGAAGCAGCTTCTTGCGGCCTTTGGTGAAGGTAAATTCACCGATGCGGATAAAAAGAAATACGACAAATTGCATAAAGATTTAGTGGAATTGACCATCAATATCCGCGTGCATAATAACCAAGTCGAAAAACTGATGGATAAAATGTACGGAATTAACCGTCGCGTTATCAAACAGGAAATGCAAATGCTTAAAATGGCGGAAAAAGCTGGCGTTACGCGCGAAAGCTTCCTCGAAGCCTATAAGAATAACGAGCTAACTGAAGGCTGGCTCGATGAGATGGCCAAGTCGAAAGAAAAAGGCTGGAAAGACTTCATCAAAGATAATTACGATGAGCTAGACGACCTTCGCGGTGATATTTGCAGCACCGCACGTCAACTCGGCGTCGATATTAGCGAATATAAACGCATCGTCATGGCTGTACAAAAAGGCGAGCGCGAAGCGAGCCGTGCGAAGAAAGAGATGATCGAAGCAAACCTTCGTCTCGTTATCTCTATCGCCAAGAAATATACCAATCGTGGCCTGCAATTCTTGGATCTGATTCAAGAAGGTAATATTGGTCTAATGAAAGCGGTTGATAAATTTGAATATCGCCGTGGTTATAAATTCAGTACTTACGCAACCTGGTGGATTCGTCAAGCGATCACCCGTTCTATCGCTGACCAAGCGCGTACGATCCGTATTCCGGTGCATATGATCGAAACGATTAATAAAATCGTTCGTACAGGCCGCCAGATGCTCCATGAAATTGGCCGTGAACCTACACCAGAAGAGCTAGCGGAACGTCTCGTTATGCCACTTGATAAGGTGCGCAAGGTGATGAAAATTGCGAAAGAGCCAGTATCACTCGAAACTCCGATCGGTGATGAAGAAGATTCACAGCTCGGTGATTTCATTGAAGATACGAATGCGGTGCTTCCGGTCGATTCTGCTATCCACAGTAACTTGCGCGAAACTACGACTCGCATCCTCGCCTCTCTCACCCCACGTGAAGAGCGTGTATTACGCATGCGTTTTGGTATCGGTATGAATACCGATCACACGCTGGAAGAAGTAGGACAGCAATTCTCGGTAACCCGTGAGCGGATTCGTCAAATCGAAGCGAAAGCTTTACGTAAACTAAAGCACCCAAGCCGCTCACGCAAAATGCGTAGCTTCTTGGATCAAGGTTAGAATTCATTAACCTTTATTCTTTATAAAGGAAGTATGCATAGTGTTGATTCTAAACAAGTCCTATATTTTGGCGAACCTCTTTTAGGCCAAGAAGATGGATTGATGCGTGGTGGAGATTTAAATGCCTCGCACGCCTTAGCCGAAATGCAAGCTCAGCTAAGAAAAGCTTACCCGAATACTAATCTCACACCCGAATCTGAAGTTCACTTTATTGGCGCTATCGGTGATGATGTTAATGGCACTAAAATCTCCGACGAGATGGGTGCGAATAACATGAAAGTACAAGGACACCTTGTAACCATTAAAAAAGCTCCCACTGCGTTATTAATTCCTTATGAAGCCGAAGACGGGCGCACAAAATACCGATCTTCTAAAAGCCGCGCCAACGGAGCTAGCCGCCACCTTTATAGCGATGCCGCTAAAATAAAAGAGCAAGTTCGGGAAGTAAATATTCGTCCTGATATTATCGGTTTCTCAATGATTACTCTCTCTCGACCTTTCGCTGGAAAAATAGATGAGTTTTTTAAAGCGATTAAGAGCCTTAAGCAGAAAAACCCTAATGCAAAGGTTGTTTTTGATAGTAATTACCGTACAGAAATTTGGAATAAAACAAATGACTCTAGCGGGCCACTTGAACCCAAAAAACAACGCGAAAACGTCCCTAATATTTTTAAACAAGGAGTGGAGCAAAGCCACCTTCTTTCTATTACAGATGAGGATATAAAGAACCTTTATCAACTCGATAACGAAGAGCCTGAAGCTGTTTTGACCGCTCTGCATCAACATATTGGCTCACAGATTCTGAAAGAAAAAGAAATCATTCTTAAACGTGGCGAAGAGCCTGTCTATTACTGGCCAAAAGGAACGGATAAAACCATTTCGAATGCAACACAGATTCCAATCCCCCTTCTCTCTAAAGAAGAAATTGTGGATACGGAGGGCGCAGGTGATAATTTTTTAGGGGGCACTATGGCCGCTTATATAACCGGCCTTCCAATGGAAAAATCGATTGAAATAGGAGCTTTAACGGCACGGAAAATACTTCAGCAGAAGGGGGGGAAGCTTCATCCTCAATCTATCCCTTCAATTGAAGAAATAAATAATACTATATCCGAAACTGAGTTATCACAAATTTTGAACAAACAACGGCAACGTTAATTAATTTTTTGGACTTAAAACTCCCGTCACCGAGTAATCTTCATCTAACAGTCTCAAACTTTCAGATACTTGCTGTGCGGTGATCTTTTCGATGGTTTCTTCCCACGTGAAATAAAAGTCGAGCGGCAAGCCGATCATGGCCAGATGCCCCATGACTTGTGCGAGCGACTGTAACCCATCGCGTAAATAAGTATTGCCTGCAATCAGCTGTGTTTTTGCCCGATTTAATTCCGCTTCTGTGGGTGGATTATTTTTGAGTTTGTCAAATTCCACTGCAATGAGTTTCTCAATTTCGGGTAATTTCGTTGCATTCACCGGCACAATATTTAACTCAAACTCCCCTGGCCCTTTGCGGAACGGATTAAAATCTGTCGATGCTGATTGAGCGAGGCGTTTTTCTTCCACCAATAGCTGATAGAGCCGGCTCGTTTTGCCACCACCTAATAAATAATCCGCGACCATAAGCGGAATAAAATGCTGCTGATTTCCTTCTGCCTTCCAGCCATAGCTTGGCGTGACATACGCTTTGCCCAGCTCAACCTGTTTCACGCGTTTATGCTGCATGGCGATACGGCGCGGCGCTAGCTGTGGCGGCTCTTGGTTACGCTCTGGCAGCACCTGCCCACGAGACTTAACCGGTGCATAAAAACGGTTAGCCAGCATCTTCGCATGGCTCAAACTAATATCACCAGAGAGAATAAGCACAGCATTCTTGGGCGTATGATAACGTTGGTAATAGTCCATCACCGCCGGTTTATCGAGACGCTCCATCTCATTCTTCCAACCAATAATGGGAATGCCATAGGGATGGTGCAGATAGAGCGCTGCGTTCATTTGCTCAGCAAATAAGGCACCCGGGTTATTCTCTACCCGCGCACGGCGTTCTTCTAATATTACCTGCTTTTCTTTGGTAAATTCCGCATCAGCTGATTGCAAATTTTCCCAGCGATCCGCTTCTAGTTCCATCACTAGCGGCAAATGCTCTTTGGCAATATTCACCCAATACCCCGTGTAATCTGCCGTAGTAAATGCATTGGTTTTACCGCCTTTTGCGGCAATCAGCTTACTATAGGCGTTGGGTTTATATTTTTTCGTTCCTTGGAACAACATATGCTCCATATAATGCGCCAAACCTGACTTACCGCGAGGGTCATCTGCCGCTCCGAATTTGAAAAGTAAATTATGGCTGACTGCCGGAATACGGCGATCTTCGATCACAATGACGCGCAAACCATTTTCCAATGAGAAATCATGAATTGCTGGCTTCTCTGCCCAAACATTATTCGCCCAAAAGAAAGCAATAAGAATACATAATTTAAGGGGTAAATAAATATTGCTGAACATCCTGATTTTCTTTCCGCCAAATGGCATTATCCATAAAATAATGTTGAATATTTATAAAGGTCCAAAAAATAAAAAGAAACAAGCTCGTACCAAAAACCGCTTCATTATAAGTTACTATTTCTTCTAGCAAAAATGGCGCAAAATAAAATCCTAACATACCCAGTAAAAAGCCCATACCTAAAAACAAAAATAAGCGAAAGCGATAGCCATAACGGTGCGCTTCATCTTGCTTATATTGATTATATTTATAGCGCCAAATAAAAGGTAAATACTGCAACGAATGAAAAGCCGGAACGACGAAAAACAATACCGGATCTATCCAGCGCATAAAGAGCCAAATATACACAGCCGAAACATAGGCGATCACTCCATTTAAAGAAGGATATTCGCCCTTATCGCGGTAGCGTTTCATTAACATGCCCACACAATAAGCTGTCGTAAATACGATCAATGCTGTTAGGCTATTCATTATAAAGTCAGGCGTGTTGAAAGTGTAATATTTAATGCCTAAAAATTCGACTTCTCCCATTACCCGATTAAAAACTAAATAGGAGACCGCCCAAACCAAATAACTATTGGTTAGAAGCACCTTCTTTTCTTCATCAGTAAAAAAGAACTTCTCTTTCACTGAAAGCACCATGAGCACGCCATAACCTTGCTTCACATAATGCCAGCCAACGGTAAAAAACATAAAATTCGCAGCCCAGCCAATTACGCGATAATGTTCGCCCATCACGCAAATGGCATAAAAAGCGACCGCAAAAATGGGGAGAAAAATACCTGCCCACCAGTAGCGTATTCGCAAACCTAATGGATAATCTGACCGCGTTAATTTCTGCCTAAATTGAGCATAAAATATCTGATAGGAATGCGCAAAATGCGGATGATTAATAAAGTACGACCCAATCATCGTACCAATAGCTAACTGAACACCTAGCTCATGACTGTAGGGCAAAACCCCTAAAATGAGGGTAAATAATAGTGCGCCGCCGCCCAGCGTTAGAAAGTCAACGACAGGTGAAACTAAGTAACCAAGCTGTTTAGAGGAGTTCTGCTCGGTCATCCGAATAATCAGACACTTCCAGCGCCTCCATCAAAGATGGTAAATCATCTACCACTTTATAAAAAGTCGCCACTTCATCTTTAGCAAACCCTTTCGCGATAATATTTTCCATCAAGGCAATCAGATGATTCCAGTAGCCATTATTATTAAAAATAATAATCGGTTTATTATGCAATTTTAGCTGCTTCCAGCAGATAATCTCAAACATCTCATCCATCGTACCAAAACCACCGGGAAGAATAATAAAAGCCTTCGAACGCTGATACATAATCTCTTTACGCTGATGCATGGTATCAACCATGATAATCTCCGTCAGAGACTCATGCTCATTTTCGATATTCTTCAAACTATGGGGGAACACTCCGGTCACTTTACCGCCCTCGCCCATCGTCGCATTCGCAATCGCACCCATCACGCCACAATCTCCGCCACCGTAAACTAAGCGAATATCATTTTTGGCAAATTCTTTACCTAATTCTTTACCTAATTCGAGGTGAGTTTCAGCTACGTCATTACTGGCACCGCAAAATACGGCAATCGATTCAGGGTATTTCATTATCGCTCCTTGTTTATAGATACGATTTTTATAAGCCACCCTCAAAGAGAGGCCAAATGAAATCGACGCTTAAACAGCAATATAAAGAAATTAAACAGTCTCAGCGACAGAAGCTTCACGCTTGGCAATTTCAACAGCAAGGCGCAGATCAATATCATCCATCACATCTTTAAGCTGTGGGTCATAGACTTGCTGCTTCATACGCGCTTGTTGCTCACGCATGCGTTGCAATGTGTGGCTGCTATCATCACCCAATAACAAGTCGCGGCGCAATTCTTCTAGAATATCAAGAGATTTTTTCCCCTGCTGCATCGTTTGTTGACGCAAACCTGCATTAGATGATACTTCCTGCAATGATAGCAGTGATGTTGGAGCCTCCACCCCACCAACAGAAGCAGGAGCAGCTGTTTCTTCTGCGCCTTCTGCGGCATCTAAGGCGGCGTCAAACGCACCTTTATCACCCGTTTTTTTCGTCTTTTTCGGCTTTTGTGGACCTTTAATACCGTCAACGTCAGAAATTTTCATTTTTTTACCCTCATTTTATCACTTTACCCAATTAGTAGCATAAAGCATGCCAAAAATTGAAAAATGGAAAATTCCTACCGATGACCAACGCTAGTGATAGTAGAAGGATCGTGCCTCACTCCATTATCAACTTGGCTAAAAATGGGTTCTTCAGGTTGAACATGATACCACCATTGGCTTACTGCTGGGCATTTATTGGTTATGTTATGGCAAGCACCTAATACGACCCCCAAAACAATGATAGAAACCCTATTTCGAACGCTACCCATGCTTAATACATAGCAAAAAATAGAGCGAGAAGATAGCTGAAGCACAAGAAAGGTTTAATACTGAAAGCCTTAATGGTCTTTTTTGTGATTACGTTATACAGGAGGAAATAACTACTCGGCAGCTACCGCGTTAACCTTTTGGTTATAATTATAGCGTACAATATTTAGGATATGGATATGGATATGGATATGGGTCGGAGCTTTAATCAAAGCTCGCGACAAGGCTTTACACTGCTGGAACTTTCGATTGTACTTGTCATTATTGGACTAATCATCGGTGGTGTTACCGCAGGGCAAGAGCTGATACGTAGTGCTGAGCTGAATTCGGTCATTACTGAAACACAAAAGCTTAACGTATCCGTCAATACCTTTAAGTTAAAATATAACGCGTTACCGGGTGATATGGATAACGCAGAAGCCTATTGGGGAACTGATAGTTCTGGATGTCCAGTGAGCACAGCAGGTGATGGTACCTGTAATGGTAATGGTGATGGAATAATTCCTTATTCTACTAGTTCTCCATATGAAGATTTTCTAGTTTGGGAGCATTTGGGGCTTTCAGGCATTTTACCCGGTAGCTACACTGGTATTCCAGCTCCTGATTATCTACCAGGAATTAACGTTTATGAAGGCCCTTTTCCCAATAGCGGCATAGCACTAGTGACGAATACTGCATTAGCAAGTGTTGCTAATAATAAACTCTATTTCATTCTTGGAGGCGCTGGCGATAGCGAGCTATATACTGCAGTACTAACCCCAGGAGATACTCACAATATTGATCAAAAAATTGATGATGGATTGCCCAATAGTGGTGGTTTTATTGGAGAAGCGGCAGTTTTTGGTGCAGGTGGTTTGTGCACTAATGCTGGATCTTATGTTTTAAGCGAAGAAGGGGTGGAGTGCGTCGCATCATTCCTGTATCAGTAGTATCTTCTTTAGCGGAAAAAACGGCTGAGACTAACCTTAACACGGTATCGCACCTTTGAAACAGGTATCGATATTCAGGCATCTCATGTGTAATTCAACCTTCAGCAGACTATCAGCGCCCTAGAGTAAAATTCTAGAAATCCAACAATCATCTAACCTATTGAGAATAATGGCGCACCCCGCAGGATTCGAACCTGCAACCGCCTGATTCGTAGTCAGGTCATCATTACTTTTATAGGGTTATATTGGTTATGATTGATTAACATACATTATTATAACTAACTGTTTTATATATATTCATACTAACATTCATTTTTATCACTTAACATCCATTTTTATCCTTGCTGCGACCTATGTGCGACCTATAATGAAGAACAAATAGCAAGAGTATATTGATATGCCAAAACTGACCAAACGCTTAGCAGAAGCTACAAAATCAGCATCTAAAGATACCTTTATTCGTGATTCTGAGACCAAAGGTTTCATGCTAAAAGTCACCCCAAAAGGCAAACGCGTCTATATGTTTTACTACCGAACCAGTGAGGGAAGGGAACGTAGACCGGCCATTGGCGAACACGGTAAAGACTTAACGTGTGACCAAGCACGAGACATCGCTGAAGATTGGGCTGCAGAGGTTAAACGGGGCAATGACCCATCTCTAGCCAGACAAAAGAAACGAAAAGCCCCTACCCTCGCCAAGTTTGCAGAAACATATGATAAGGAACATATCAGCAAGCTCAAACCAAACGGCCAGAAAGAGCGCAGACGCATTTGGAAGCGGTATCTAATACCCGCATTGGGAAATACAAAACTCAGCACTATCAGTAAGGCTGATGCCATTCAACTTCACAACAGCCTACGGGATACACCCTATATGGCTAACAGGGTTCTCGAAACATTACGCCACGCTTTACAAAAAGCCGATCAATGGGGTAAAAGTGAGATTCCTGAGAATCCTTGCAGTGGCATTGAACGATTCAAAGAGCATGAAAGAGAGCGCTTTCTGAACAAAGAGGAAATTACATTGTTGGGCGAAGTCCTTAATCAATGTGAAATGGAAGGAAGTGAATTACCTAATGTTATATTGGCACTGCGACTACTCATACTAACCGGCTGTCGCCGCAATGAGATACTCGAACTCCAGTGGAAGTGGATTGATTGGGAAAATAGCATGATTCGTTATCCCGATAGTAAGACCGGAAAGAAAAGTATACCTCTCAACCTACCGGCTATTGAGTTATTAAAGGCCGCCAATCGAATTTCGGGTAATCCATACGTATGCACTGGTACTGGTAAAAAAGGCCACTTAGTCAATCTACAAAAACCTTGGACTCGTATACGCCAGCGTGCAGAGATATTCCGTCTTATCAGCCTCATTGGCAAACATGAGAAATGGGATGAAGAGGCTATCAGCAGCGCACACTTAGAGTCTTCCAGTAAAATAAGTGCAACCCTCACCTATTATCGAGCGATGGCAGAGAAGTTAGAAATCGACATTGATACAGAGGGCATGGAAACAGTGCGCTTGCACGACCTACGTCATAGCTTCGCCAGCGTTGGTGTCGCCAGCGGCCTAAGCCTCTTTATGGTCGGAAAGTTGCTTACTCATAAAGACACTGTAACAACCCAGCGCTATGCTCATATTGCAGATAATCCGTTACGCGAAGCATCTGAATCTATCGGAGGTCAGATTGCAGGTATGATGGCTGGAAATACCGCCAAGGTACTTGATATTAAAACAAAGAAGCATACATCATAGAGATAGCGCGGCTAGGGTAGCTCCCGAACAGTGACAGCCCTTGTCACCTGCCGCGCAATAATAAGGGCGACATTAGAAGGGCGATGTTATGGCGGTTAAAAGTCGTATTATAGATAGTATCAACAGCGATATTGCGCGAAGATCTAGCTCAGAATTAGAGCCTACTATTGTAGGCGCTCCGTATTGGAGTATTGTGCAAGCTAGGTACGTTATACTAGCTGATCCAGAGGCGCTCAAAGAGACTTGGCAGTGGAACTTAGATAGAAGGAGGCATAATGCTGAATCAGCTGCATCTCCGTTTAATATGCCTTGGGCACATGATCTTGATGATGCCTTATATATTGAAATTGAAGCAGCTGGCCTACGTAAAGAGTTCGCCATATTAAATGATGGAGAAACTGACCCTGCGAAATGGAAAATTGATACTATAAGTTTTCTAGTGCATTGCCAGAAAAGGCAAATTAGTTTGCACCCTCAATTACAGGCTTTGATTCATGGAGTTTTGGCGAGTGAACCCCCTAGAGAATTAACAGCTTTCCCTGCTGGTTATTTAAGTAAGTCCATATGGCGACTTGGAGAAGCTTGCTGCTATCTAACAAACTGCATTATCTTTCAGACTGACGAAGAACGACAAAGAGTTGACTTAGATTTATGGCGTTTATCAACTGAAACAGAACCAGAAGCAGTCGAGCCATTTCACATGGCTCTTTTTACAGAAAATGGCTTAGTTGATTTCTACACTAAAGCTCGTATTGCAGGACGGGATGGACAAACTGGCGGCGGTTTTGATTATGAAAATGTCGAAAAAACAGATGACACAAAGCTGTGGGAAATAAAGCCGCAAAACATAATCGCATGGCATAAGGCTAATAGTAATGAGTCAGAGTTATCAGAAGAATTGCTTCAACTAATAAACGAAGTGCCTGCTCGCATTAATAAGAAGCGAACAGAGCAGGCTACTTTTATCCAAAATAACACAACGATAAATCATACTACCGTCCACAACGATAACAGAGCTTATAGCTCTGGCACCACCAACTTTCAGACTGCAGATGAGCAATTCTCTAAAAATACTTCAGAAACTGAGAGTAATGATCTGGTTGATAAGTCAGTAAACGAAAATGAAGATAACTTTGATTACAAAAACGAACCTGTTGCTGATCGTAACGAGCGGTGGCGAAAAATAGCAGCTCCAGCTATTGCCAGTGAGCTGCTTCAGATGACCAATTATACGACCAACACCTTGAAGAAAACCCATGTGGCCGAAGAAATCAAGAAGCGTGAAAAATTTCCGAGTTCGGTCGGAACAATCATAAAAGAAATAAGAAAAAGCTGGTAACCGGATACCCTCTCCCTTCACTTTTCTTTGCAGTATTGTTTTATAACAAACCCTTAAGTCTTTGCTGAGGGGCTATTCCCCGTTTGCCCCTGATCTCCCCCTGTTTTGTAATTGGTAACGGTTAAATCGAACAGGAGATCATTACAATGACTACATCAAAACACTTATTAACTGAAACCGAGGTTGCGGAGTCTTATGGCTTCACCCTCTCATGGTTGCGCTCTATGCGAGTGCGCGGTGGAGGGATTCCCTTCATTAAAGCATCACGTAACGTGCGCTACCGACCTGAAGATGTAGATGACTACATCACTTCAAACCGCGTCACCTCTACCACGGAGGCGCAACATGGATAAGACAAAAGAAAAAGCCGCCAGCACCACACCAACGGCTTTCCAAAATGTACAAGTTCAATTTAACGCGAAGACCCTCGGCAAGCAAGCATTGAAAGTATTGTCGCGGCTCCGGCGTAAGTCGATGACTAGCATTGAATTATATCATGACTGTGAGGTGATTCATCCACCAGCAAGGATTCGTGATCTGCGTGAAGCTGGCTATCAGATTATTACGCATTGGGATTATGACCAGTTTGCCGGTGGCGAGCTTCATAAGGTTGGACGCTACGTCTTATTAGCCGAACCGTCATCTCAGCCAGAAGTATGGCAACACATCAAAGAGCCGTTAGAGCAAATATTAGGGGAAATACCGGAAATGAGAGCATTAGAAGAACAAGAAAAAGACCTTCAGAACTGGCGTAAAGCGTTGGAGAAAACCAATCCTAAGTTTGCGAAGCAGCTTATCTTAGGTCGCCTGCGTGAGAGTGGTGGCATTGATGCAGAAGGTGCCGCTTGGCTGATTCAAGAGCTTAACTTAGCGGAGATTTAATCATGCATCATGAAGCACAAGAACAGTTCAAACAAGCAATGCAGGCACATGGTCTTTGCCCTCCCAGCAATCTGGTTGCGGATGGCAAAAAACATCGGTGTGAAGTCACTAACGGAAAGAAGGGTAATAAAGATGGAGAATATAGTTTATATGATGATAATTTCCCCGCTGGTTGGTTTAAAAATTATAAGCTGTCTGATGACTATCAAGCATGGAAGTTTGAGGGAGAGGTTAAGCAGCTATCTCCGGCAGAAAAAGCAGAGCGGCAACAGCAAATAGAAGCGAGTAAGGCAGAGCGTACGGCGAGGAAAGAAGCAACCTATGCTGCAACTGCGGCGCAAACTTCAAATTACTGGCAATCACTCCCTGAAACAGGAGAGTCACCCTATCTGCATAAGAAGCAGGTTCAAGCCTATGTTGTGCGTTTTGATGGTGAGAAAGTCATTGTTCCGTTGTGTGATGTGGATGGTAAATTATGGAATATTCAAACCATTTACCCAAATGGCGATAAACGTTTTGCCAAAGATGGGAAGAAGAAAGGGTGCTTTCATATTATCGGTTCGCTGGAAGGTGCTTCTCATGCCTATGTGGCCGAGGGGTATAGTACCGGTGCAAGCGTTCATATGGCCAACGATCAGCCCGTTATTGTAGCGTTTGATGCAGGTAATATTGCTCCAGTTATTGAGGCCATTAAAGCGCGTTATCCCAATCTCTCAATTACTATTGCTGCGGATAACGATGCTTGGAAGGAAGTAAATACAGGCAGGGTTAAAGCCGAAGAAGTTGCCAATAAATATGGCTGTAAAGTTATGCTTCCTAGTTTTGATGAAAGCCATACACCGTCTGAGCCAACTGACTTTAATGACCTGCATTGCTTGCAGGGGCTAGAAGAGGTGAAGCAGCAACTGAATGAGTTTTCTGACACGGTAAAAAAGAAAGCTGAAGAAGACGATGCTTCCATTATTGCGCGCTTGGCAGAGCTTCCACCGCTAGATTATGCAAGGCAGGCTAAAGATGCAGCTAAAGCAATGGGCGTTGCGAAGGGTGATCTTGATAAAGCGGTTAAAGAGCATAAAGCGCAAACTAAAGCCAATGAGGTTGGCAGTAATGAGCTATTCCCTCCAGTAGAGTCATGGTCGGAGGAAGTATCGGGTGAAGAGCTTCTAAACGAACTCACAGCTACCTTTAAGCGTTATGCAATCTTGCCTGACCATGCTGATACAGCACTCGCATTATGGGTAACATTCACATGGTGTATTGATGCAGTGAAGATTGCACCGATTCTGGCAATCTGCTCGCCAGAGAAGCAATGCGGTAAAACCACTGTTCTGTCATTGGTGAGTCAGTTAGTCTCTAAGGCATTACCAACGGCTAATATTTCACCGGCGGCGTTATTTCGCGGTATCGAGCTATGGCAACCCACTATGCTGATTGATGAGGCTGATACGTTCATTCGTGAGGCCGAAGAACTGCGTGGTGTAATTAATTCTGGCCATACACGCCCTACGGCATTTGTGATTCGCACTACCGGTGATGACCATGAACCAACGCGCTTTAGTACATGGGGAGCAAAGGCAATTGCTTTGATTGGTAAACTTCCCGAAACCTTACATGATCGTTCTATTGTCATCGAGTTACGCCGTAAACTGGCTGGCGAGGTGACAGAGAAGTTGCGTTATTGCGATGATGAGAAATTCATTCCCTTGCGTCGTAAACTCCAACGCTTTGCAGAAGATAATCAAGATGCGATAAAACTATTGCGTCCTGAACTACCTACGGGCATTGCAGACAGGGCGGCTGATAATTGGGAGCCATTACTCGCTATTGCTTCACTTGCCGGTGGTGAGTGGCCTGATAAGGCGATGCAAGCAGCTAAGGTTCTATCTGCTTATGATAATGCGGCAACCAGCTTAGGAACAGAATTACTCGCTGATATTGAGAGTTTATTTCAAACTACTGGCTATACCCGCTTTACCACTAAAGAATTGATTGAAGCGTTATGTGAAGATGAGGAGCGTCCATGGCTAACTTACAATCGTGGTAGAGTTATTGCGCCCCGCCAGATTGCTAAGTTCCTAGGTGAGTATGGTATTCATAGTAAAAACATAAAAACTGCCATGAGCAGTGTTGCTA
>CAZZJS010000004.1:0-219024 GCA_964654855.1 uncultured Rickettsiales bacterium | reverse complement strand
ACTCAATTAATGGCGCCAATGGCAATGACACGATTGATGGCAGTGCTGGTAATGATACGATTGAGGGTGGCGCAGGTAATGACTTTATAAGTGGTGGAGATATTGTCTTTGTACCACCAACGGGTGCTCCTGCTGTCATTTCCCCCAATGATCCTGCAAGTGTTGTTTTCGGCGCTGGTGGCGGAGTGCAATCCGTGATTGATGGTAGTGGAAACGGTAATACGGCTTCCCAAACTGACGTAACGCAGCAACCTGGTTTGATTGACTTGAATGGCAGCAATGTGCTCGATTTTGATGGGGTCAATGACTTGTTAAATATTGCTAATACCAACGATATTAACAATACAACCCATGCTGAACGTAGTATCTTTTTAAGTGTAACCACTGGCGATAATGTATCAAATCGCCAATATGTTTATGAAGAAGGTGCCCATGTTAATGGCTTTAGCTTTTACATTTTTGATGATAAAATTTTTGTAGGCGCGTGGAAAAACTTTGGCAATGATTTTGATCTTTTCTTTTCAACCTCAGTAAGCACTAATACTACTTATACTGTCGGCCTTGTCTTTGATTCTACTACTGACACCTTCACGGCTTATGTCGATGGTGGTGCAATCGGTAGTGGTAGCCTTAATGGGTTCATTCAAGCGAGGCACACTGGTGATGTTACCTTCGGAGCAACGGGTGAACGAACACGCAATGAGCTAGGGCAAGATAACACAAATGCCGAACATCATTTTTTCCAAGGTCAGATTGGTGATTTTGCTTTGTATAATGAAGCATTGGATGCAGCAGGCGTGGCACAGATTACCGGTACCCTAGCACAAACATTCGGTAGTGGCAGCCAAGGCGAGAATGACAGCCTTTCTGGCGGCGATGGCAATGATACCATCAATGGTGGCGTCGGCGATGATACCATCAATGGCGGTAATGATAATGATAGCATTGATGGCGGTGCCGGTAATGATAATGCCGTAGGCGGCAGCGGTAGCGATACACTCAATGGTGGCGTCGGTAACGATACACTCAATGGCGGCGATGAGGACGATACGGTCGATGGTGGCGTCGGTAATGACTCAATCATCGGTGGCGAGGGCGATGATACCGTCCTAGGCCGTGCAGGGAATGACTCTATTACCGGTGGTAATGGTAACGATGCCGCCAATGGTGGCTCCGGCAATGATACGATCGATGGCGGTAGCGGTGATGATAGGCTGAATGGAGAATCCGGTGATGATAATCTAGATGGTGGCGCTAATAGCGATATCGTCGATGGTGGAGACGGAAACGATATCGTTAATGGCGGGGCTGGCGGCGATATTGTTGAAGGTGGTAATGGTGCCGATACAATCGATGGTGGCGAGGGAAGTGACTTTATCGTTGATGTAAATATCGATGGTACCGCATTTGATACAGGCGTTGCGGATGAACTTCACGGCGGCGATGGCAACGATCTCCTCGTGGCAACCTCTGGCGCAGATCAGCTATTTGGCGGGGCGGGTGGCGATACTTTCGCCTTCACTGTTTTTGACTCTGTGCTAGATGCGCGTATCCATGATTTCCAACAAGGGGCCGACCTGATCTTCTTGATCGATCTAACCCCCACTCTTCAGATAAACCCTTTCTATGAGTTTGACTTCGATAATGACTTCACTACTTCAGTGGTTGGTGGCAACACGATCCTTACCTTTGCAAGTGGTAGTACGATCCAAATCGACGGCGTCACAAGCCTTACAGCCGCAGACTTCGATACCTATTAACTCTGGGGAGTATTACTTAGGCTTAAGCGCGCCATGTGTGAATATGGCGCTTATGCGCATCTGCAATCGAACGATATCGTGCCGCAGCAATTTCCTGCGTTTTCGGCAATTCAGGCACAAAAGCTGTTTCCACTACGTTTCCTAGCACACTTTTACCTGTCGCCTCTTCAAATACCGCATCAATGGCAGAAGCTGCAAAACCGATTGGTCCGCCCAATAAGGCACCACCAACCATACGCACCGCCGGTGAAACAGGGTTACCCCTCAAGCCAGAAACTACAGGTATATGGTTGAGCGGATTAATCACTGTCAGCACATCATCAAAGGTAATTTGAGCAATTTCATGCGTTTGCTTCTGCACAGAATGCCAGCCACGCGGGCGCACCGAAGAGTTGATAGAAAGCGTATTTCCTGTATCCATACAGAATTATAAGCAAGTAACGTGCCAGAGATACTCTTTTACTGAAGGTTAAAGCGCGTAAGCCACTTGATACGCACCACCTACAAATGCGAAAGCACTAAAGGCCATCATCCAGCCAATTGGCTTTATCGTATCGCAGTCGCGGCGATGTACCGCTTCACAAAGGACTGGCATGAAAAAATCAAAGCATAACCATAGGCCGGCCAAGGAAACAAAACCCAATACAACGATGAAATCCGCAAAAGGGTTATGCAAACCTAGCAGAATCGTTTTTGTGCTTCCATAAAGCACAAAATGCATCACCAAAAACATCAGGTTAAGCTGTAGAACCTTATTTAAGCGGTTACGCGTGGTATCTATTTCCCCATACATGATGTGAGCATAGACCAAGTTTGTTAACATTTCATTAATAAATTGTAGCAAATAGAGCGTTACTCGCTTTTTTCTTGCCTCTCACCCGTAGATTCTCATAGTGACTGCATGAAGTTTCTACTGTCTCTTTTCATTCTCTATTTCGGCCTAATTTCACCTTCTTGGGCAGATGTTCAACAGGTGAATTTGTCGAATGGCAAAAGCTTTTTGATGCTCCCGGCAGAAGCGCTACCCATGGCCGTGGTGCAGGTTAGCTTTAAAAATGCAGGCAGCATTAGTGATCTTGATGGCAAAGCAGGCCGCGCTTATTTGGGAGCCGCCATGCTTAAAGAAGGAGCCGGCAGCTTAAACGGGCTCGCCCTACGTAAAGCGCTGGAGGAAAAGGCAATCGACCTTTCTGTTTCCGCAAATCGCGAGGAACTCACCCTTACCTTGCAGTCTCTCACAAAGCACCTACCGGATGCGCTTGAACTGGCTCATCTCATTCTTACGCAACCACGCTTCGATACTACCTCGCTAGATACACTAAGATCTCAGTCTCTAACACAGCTTAAACAACGGTCACAAAACCCGGCGTGGCTTGCTTCAATCCATTTTGATGCAGAAGCCTTTGGCAACCATCCTTACGCTTTACCGACTGAAGGAACTGAAAAATCTCTAAAAACGCTGACCGTTCAAGATTTGCAAGAATGGCATAAACAATTTGCTTCAGACAAAATGGTCGTGAGCGCCGCGGGAGACCTTGATCAGACCTTGCTTACAAAAGCCATCGAAAAACTGATTAAGGCGTTACCTAAAACTGCAAAACAAACGGATTTCCCCAATGCCCCCGCTTTACCGGAAGTTCAAAAACCAATCATCATTAAGCAAACCGTACCACAAACCGTAGCTATTTTTGGCCTGAGTGCACCAAAACGCAACGATCCTGACTTTTATGCGACCTATGTAATGAACCATATTTTAGGCGGTGGCGGGCTCACAAGTCGTCTCTCCAACGCGATTCGCCAACAACGTGGATTGGCTTATTATGCCTCCTCTTCTCTTTCTCCAGGAACTTACAACCCTGTACTTTACGGTAACTTCGCAACTCGCAACGAAAGCGCTCTAGAAGCGCTAAAGGTTGCACAAGATACCCTCTCTCGCTTTGCGGAGAAGGGAGCCACAAAAGAAGAGGTGAAAAATACCATTGATTACATTACCGGCTCTTTTCCGCTTGCACTGGATAACCTGCCCTCGCAAGTCCGTTATCTTACCTCCATGCAACGCTATGAGTTGGGTAAAGATTATCTAACTAAGCGGAATGATTACTTTAAGGCCGTGACCACGCAAGCGGTAAACCGCGTGGCCACGAAAATTCTTGCCAAACCGCCCTTAGTGGTGTTGGTAGGAGATCCTAAATAACCCACCTAAACATAAAGGTTTTTTTATGACACTTCCTTACGTTCAAGATATCTCTTCTTCTCTCACCGACAAGATCGGCTCTGAAGGTATATCCCAAGCTGATATTGATAAGAATCTCGCTCGCATTCCTTCCATTATTGCGAGCCTAAAAGAACGTAATAAGCGCGGTGAACTTTCCGTAATCTCGGAACCGTTTAAAACGGGTGATCTGCCTTTAATCGAACGTACTGCACAGAAAATTCGTGATGGGTTTTCACATCTTGTCGTGATGGGAACTGGCGGCTCCAGCCTTGGTGCACTCAATCTATGCAGCACAAAACAGCCGCGCTTCGGCACAGGCAGCATGACAACTCATTTTGTCGATAATACCGACCCTAACAGCATGGAGCAGCTTTTCAGTCAGCTTCCTTTGGCCGATACTTTCTTCCTTCTCGTTAGTAAATCGGGCAATACCGTCGAAACCATGATGCAGGCAATGCTGGTCGTTCAGCAGCTTGAGGCTAACAGCTTACCGGTGAAAGCACATTGTATGGCGGTCAGCATGCCAACCGATAGCGCATTGCGCAAGTTAGCCGCTAACTATGAAATGGAAATTTGGGAGCATGATGCCGAATTAGGTGGACGCTTCTCGGTTCTTTCTTGGGTTGGCCTGCTGCCGGCTGCTATTGCCGATATTGATATTTATGGCTTACGTAACGGCGCTAAAGCCGTGATGGAACAAATTGCTGAATCACCTGAGACCTCACCCGCTGCCATTGGCGCTGCATTAAATTACACGCTCAGCCTTCAAGGTAAGAGTATTTCTGTAGCGATGCCTTATGTGGATCGCCTGCAAAATCTGGGGCGCTGGTATCAACAGCTTTGGGGTGAATCAGTAGGTAAAGAGGGCAAAGGCACCACAGCAGTGGCGGCTCTTGGCGCAGTAGACCAGCATAGCCAGCTACAGCTTTATGCTGAAGGCCCTAAAGATAAGCTCATCACTTTCATTACGCTGGAAAATGCAGGTAAAGGCGATAAGATTAATCCAGAACTCGCACGCAGCATCGGCATGGACTATCTAGGCGGGCTCACCATTGGCGATGTGATTGATGCACAGGCCAAAGCAACTCAACAAAGTTTGATCAATTACGGTGTGGCAACTCGCCATATTGGGTTGAAAGATGATTCTGAATTTTCCATCGGGGCGCTCTTGCAGCATTACATGATGGAAACCATCTTCATGGCTGGCTTAATGGAAGTAGATGCCTTTAACCAGCCCGGCGTTGAGGAAAGCAAGCAAATCACTCGCGAGATTCTTTAGTTCTTGCCGCACTAACCTTCGGCTTTTACTTGCCTCTTATAAGCGGGATGCTTAGATTTTCTCCATGGATGCGATTTTTCAGCTTTTAATTTTATTAGCGGCGGCAGTCGGCGTGGTTGCTGTCTTCCGCAAGTTACGCCTTAGCTCTGTACTTGGCTATTTGGTGGCTGGTGCGCTAATTGGCCCCTTTGGCTTTAGTATTATTCAGGATGTCGCAGAAATCTCGCATATTGCAGAGCTTGGCGTTGTTTTACTTCTATTCGTTATTGGAACGGAACTTTCCTTCACGCAAATGCGCGCGATGCGCACTCAAGTATTTGGGTTTGGTGGATTACAAGTATTGCTTTCTGGCATTATTATTAGCGGATTAGCCCATTTAACCGGTCAATCCATCGAAGCTTCGATCATTATCGGTTTTGGCCTTGCCCTTTCCTCCACCGCACTCGTGCTTCAAATCGTCGCAGAAAAGCGCAAACAACAAACTCAGTTAGGGCGTTTATCGCTTTCTGTTCTACTCATGCAGGATTTAGCTGTAGTACCTTTGCTCGTACTTGTACCACTTCTAGCTGTGACCGACTCCTCCATCTCTCAGGCCTTGCAAGAGGCAGGGTTAAAGGCTGTGATTGCTTTTGCGGTAGTTTTCATTGGTGGGCGATTGCTATTGCCACCTGTTTTCCGCCTCATTGCCTCATTAGAACAAAGCGAGGTCTTTTCCGCTTTCACTCTTCTGGTTGTGCTCGGCATTAGTTACGGCTTCCATGCGGCGGGACTTTCTATGGCACTAGGTGCCTTTGTCGCTGGCTTACTCGTCGCTGAAACGGAATATAAACATCAAGTCGAAGCAGATATTCTGCCTTATAAGGGCATATTGCTTGGCTTATTCTTTATGGTCGTGGGAATGTCTGTTGATATTGCCTTACTGGTTGAAGAACCAATTATCATCTTTGGTCTCGCTTTTGCACTCATGCTGGGTAAGGCGGCTATTATCGTCGCACTTTGCCGTCTATTTCATTTTAGTATGGGCGCTTCCATGCATGCAGGCTTGCTCTTATCGCAAGGGGGAGAGTTCGCATTCATCCTCTTTGGGCAGGCACTCACAAGTGAATTGCTAGAGCCAACGCTCGTTCAACATCTCATGTTGGTAGTAGCAGTCACAATGGCACTCACCCCGCTAGCTTACGCTTTAGGTGCGCATCTTGCCGCAAAACGTCGTTTACCAGAAATTCCCGAAGCAACCGATAGCACAGGCGAAACGCTCGATCTTGCTAATCACGTGGTGATTTGCGGTTATGGCCGTGTGGGACAAACCGTGGCAAAGCTTCTCTCTGCAGAGGGCATTAACTATATCGCGCTCGATACGGACCCTTCCATTGTCAATCTTTGCCGTAAAGACGGTAAGTCAGTTTATTTTGGTGATGGAACCCGTCGTGAGGTATTACGTGCAGTGTCATTAGAAAAAGCCAGCGCCGCTGTTGTCACCATGAATGAATTTAACAGCGCTAATAAGACTGTAATCGCCATGCATGATCTCGCACCCGGTGTACCGGTTATCGCAAGGGCGGATGATCTAAAGAATTTGCTTAGGTTAGAGGGTGCTGGCGCCTCACTCGCCATTTCAGAAATGTACGAAGCGAGCTTGCAGCTAGGTGCTGCAGTATTGAGCCGAATGGATATTGCGGAACATGAAATTAGCCGCATAACATCACTTTACCGTGAGCGTGATTATGCCCTTACTCGTGCAAATGAGATTAAAAGCGTGGATGAAGAAAAACCCGCAAAGACACAGAAATCCTTGCTTTTTCGTAAAATCGACTCCATAGATACTCCTTAAAATTAAATTAATGGAGCGTTTTCAATGCAAGTTTACTACGATGCCGATACGAATCTCGGCCTAATTAAAGAGAAAAACATCGCGATTATCGGCTATGGTAGCCAAGGTCACGCGCATGCGCTGAACCTTAAAGATAGCGGCTGCAAGAATGTAAAAATCGCATTGCGTGAAGGCTCAAGCTCTGCAGTGAAGGCTAAAAATGCTGGTTTCGATGTGACGACTCCTGCCATGGCAGCACAATGGGCAGATATCATTATGATTCTTGCGCCGGATGAAAATCAGGCTGAAATCTTCGCCAATGATGTGGCTCCCAATTTGAAAAAAGGCGCAGCCCTTGCTTTCGCTCACGGTTTTAACGTTCACTTCGATTATATCAAAGCGCCTGAAACATCTGACGTTATCATGATCGCCCCTAAAGGCCCTGGCCACACGGTGCGTGGTGAGTTCCTTAAAGGTGGCGGCGTACCTTGCCTTATCGCCATCGCACAAGATGCTACGGGCAATGCGAAAGATATTGCTCTCGCATGGGCGGCAGGCGTTGGCGGCGGCAAAGGCGGCATTATCGAAACAACCTTTAAAGACGAATGTGAAACTGATCTATTTGGCGAGCAAGCCGTACTTTGCGGTGGCCTAACCCACCTTATCCAAGCGGGCTTTGAGACACTAACTGAAGCGGGTTATCCGCCAGAGATGGCTTATTTTGAGTGCTTACACGAAACGAAGCTCATCGTTGATTTAATGTATGAAGGCGGCATGGCCAACATGCGTTACTCTATCAGTAACACCGCTGAATATGGTGATTACGTAACGGGTCCACGCGTGATTACGCCTGAAACAAAAGCCGAAATGAAGCGTGTGTTGGAAGATATCCAATCGGGCAAATTCGCTGAAAACTTCATGAAAGATCGCGCAACTCAAGGCCCTCACGAGCTAGAGCAATATCGCGAGAAACATGCGAAACACCCTATCGAAGCAGTGGGTGAAAAACTCCGCAGCATGATGCCGTGGATCAGCAAAAACAAAATGGTCGATAAAGCGCAGAACTAGTTTCTGATCAGCTTTTCCTAAAAAAGCAAAAGCCCTCTCCGATTCAACGGGGAGGGCTTTTCTTATGGGCTCTTTAGGCAATTACCACCAGAATACTCTGATATAATAAACGCTAAGCAGCAATCCAAATAATAAAAATTGGTGCATACGCAATTTCCATACTTGGCTTGGTGCGAGCAAACAAAGTAATGAGATTGCGCATGCTAATGCAATTGCACCTAGAAACGAGTTAGCGGCCGTTACAATAAGCAAAATTAGCGCAGCAATTGGTGTTGCCCAAATAAAAATCCAGTCCATCCAGTCCCAGACTTCATATCCCTCATAATCTTTTTTGCACTGTCTCGTGTACAAGATTAAAAGTGGCACGCCAATGATGATTGACATGAAGATCGCATGAGTTGGGACGTAAAAGAATTCTGAAAAATCCATTTTTCAAAAAATTTAGAAAGTTAAAAAAGACTCTAGCGTTACGCATAAATAAATATGGGTCAAAATGACCGTAGTAACACTAAAGCGTGTTTGAAGAATTAGTCTTCACTCTAGTTTAGAATTTTTAATTCTTGTATGAACCTTCTGTGACAGTAAAAGCAATTTTCAAGGCTTTTAGTCTGTTTTTAACCGAACTGTCATCAATTTCGCGTAGCAGTTGCTAAAGCTTCGCAACTGCCGCTGCGATACGCGCACAGGCTTCTTCTAGCGCTTCGTCGCTCGTCGCATAGGAGATACGGAAATGGCCATCCATGCCGAAAGCTTCGCCCATGACGACGGCCACTTTGGCTTCTTCCAGCAAATAAGCACTGAAGTCAGTGGCGGTTTTGAGTTTGCCACCAAGCAAGCCTTTACAGCTTGGGAACACATAGAATGCACCTTCAGGGGTGAGGCAATCAATGCCTTCAATCGCGTTAAGTTTGCTAACGACTAAGTCACGACGGCGCGCAAAAGCAGTACGCCATTCATTGAGAAAGCTTTGATCGCCATTTAAAGCCTCCACCGCAGCAGCCTGACTGATAGAGGTCGGGTTAGAGGTAGATTGCGACTGAATCTTGCTCATGCCTTTAATAAGCGCCGCAGGCCCGCCTGCATAGCCGATACGCCAGCCGGTCATCCCGTAAGCTTTCGATACACCATTCACCGTTAAGATACGGTCTTTAAGCTGCGGCGCGAGCTGTGCAAGCGTGTGGAACTTCGTATCGCCGTACACTAGATGCTCGTAAATATCATCCGATAACACCATCAAGTGCGGATGGCGCTCTATCACTTCGATAAGGCTAAGCAGTTCGTCTTTCGTATAAGCCGCACCGGTTGGGTTGGACGGACTATTGAGAATCAACCACTTAGATTTCTTGGTAATCGCCGCTTCTAGGCTCTCAGCCGTTAGTTTGAAGCCTTGCTCTGCGGGGCAATCTACCATCACGGGCAAGCCTTCAGCAAAACGCGTCATATCAGGGTAAGACACCCAGTAAGGCGCAGGAATAATCACTTCATCGCCCGGGTTAACGCTAGCGAGCAGCGCATTGAAAATAACTTGCTTGCCACCCACACCAACGATGATTTCATCTGTTGTGTAATCAATGTCATTTTCGCGTTTAAACTTAGCAACAATTGCCTTCTTTAAAGCCGGCGTACCGCCTACAGGCGTGTAACGTGTATGGCCTTCATCCATCGCTTTTTTCGCCGCATTACGAATCGGCTCTGGTGTATCAAAATCAGGTTCACCCGCACCTAAGCCAATAACATCAATGCCCTCAGCCTTCATTTGTGCCGCTTTGGCTGTAACTGCCATGGTCGGAGAAGGTTTTACCGCATTTAAGCGATCCGCAAGAATGAGTTCAGACATAATTTACTCTTTAATTTGAGGGTTAGTAACAGGCGCCTGCGTAGCAGGGCTTTGCATTTCTGGCAAGCGTCGGCTTACCGTTGGCGGCAGCTCTTTCGGATAATCAATATCAATGAGCACCATTTGACCTTCTGGTAACGCTAAATCTGCGGGGAAAGGCTGCACCGCATAAGGAGGAGCAGCACTTCTCACCGTATCCGGTGCTAGTGGCCTCATTAATTCCGGCGATAGGGCTAGGCTATAAAGCCCACCTGGCGCCATTTCTAAAACACCACGCTCTAACCCGTAAGGCACCTGCCCTTCACCTAAATAGAAATAGACAGGCTTACCACCGAGCGAACTAAAGAGCTTTTTACCTTCACCACTCCATAGCGTAAGATGCATGATCGCCAAATCACCACAACGCAAAGGATGGCCACCGCCACCACGGATGAAGAAGCGCCGCAGCGGCATTTCTGCCTGCGGCACTTGGCCTGAAACATTTTTCAATTCCAGCGTAATCGTTGTGAGTCGAGCTGGCTGACCTTCTGCCGGTTGGGATCCTGACCAAAGCCGCTGTGGCACCTTAACTTGGCGTACCTCACCCACACGCATTCCTTCTAACCCAAGCGTTAAGCCTTGTGGCGCTTTCACACTACCAAGCCTTAGCATTCTTGGCTTACTCACTGTTTGATCGCTACCGAAACCAGAAATCAAACTATAGGTAGCTTCTTGCCCGCAGCTAACAGGAGCACCTTCGCCCTTTTGCAGCACACTCCATGTCACGCCCAAACGCTCTTTTGGTACAATGCGCGCTAATACATTAGCCCGCTGGTGGTGCTTAAGCCTGTCAATACGCAGATCACCCTCTTGCGGCGCTTCGATAACTTTCAGATGATCGCCTAATTCATTCAAAATGCCAGCATCACCCCCCTTTTGCATATAAACATAAACCGCATAACCGATAAAAGCGATGATGAAGAGATTAAAGATTTTACTTCCTGAATGAGACTTTCTGCGCCTCTCGAGATAAGGTAGCTTGCTGTTCTTTGGGCGCTCACCGCCTAAACGAGCATCTTGAGGTTCTTTGTCCTTATCCGTCATATTAATCCCTTAATTTAAAAATGTTTTAGCCCATGCACTAGATAATTATAGCCAGTATAGAGGGTTAAAACCGCTGCTGCCCACAGCAAGATGAGGCCAAAACTATCGCCGCCCAACCATAAAGGGGTAATCGGCCCTAGTAACATGAAGAAAAGCGCACCCATTTGTACGCCCGTCTTCCATTTTGCCAGATTAGTCACAGGCACTACCACTTTTAACTCTGCCAAAAATTCACGTAGCCCAGAAACTAAAATTTCACGGCACAAGATCGCAATAGCAGGTAAAATATGCCAACCCGCAATCACTCGCGCATCGACCAATAAAATTAAAATCGCGGCAATCAATAGCTTATCAGCGATTGGATCCAGAAAGCGCCCCATGGAAGATTGCACATCCCATCTGCGCGCAAGGTACCCATCAAAGAAATCTGAAACACTCGCCATCACAAACAAACCGGCTGCAATCACATTTCCCACTCCATCTGGAATGTAAAATACCGCCAACATCAGCGGAATGATCGCTATCCGCAGGGCTGTCAGGTAGTTAGGGATATTTTGTTTTGAGACCATAGTTCTAGTTAAAACATAAAAGATAAGCTATTGCCATGCTAATCCTATCTGCTACATCTAACAGCATGACGAAATGGATTTTGATAGCAACCACCGCCATTTTCCTAAGTGGCTGTGATATACTAGGCGAAGGTGTTCAAGACACACCTCTTATCGGTGAGCATGAACGTGAGGCACGTCGCGGTAAATTAACAGGCGCAGATGGCTGGAACCTTCTTGGCAGTGGGGATGATGATAAAGAAAGTGGCGCACGTCTAGGCGTGAATAGCTACCTCTGGCGTGCAACGCTAGATACACTCGCCTTTATGCCTTTCTCTGCGGCGGATCCATTTGGTGGCACCGTATTGACCGACTGGTATGAAGATCCAGACAGTCAAGGCGAGCGCTTCAAAGTAAATGCACTCATTCTGGATTCTGCTTTACGTGCAGATGCCATTAAGCTGACTCTGTTTAAACAAGCGGTCGATAGCGAAACAGGTGGCTGGCGCGATATTAAAGTAAGCCCAGAACTTTCACGTAAGCTAGAAAATACGATTCTCACACGCGCACGCGAATTACGTGTTTTGCGTTTGAGAGAAGATTCTTAACCCTTAAAATACTAAATCATTATGACTGAAACTCCCGAGCGTTACCCTTTCCGCGCCGCCGAAACCAAATGGCAAAAACGGTGGGATGAGAAAGGCTGCTTCACTGCTGAAAATGGCAGCGATAAGCCCACTTACTACGTATTGGAAATGTTCCCCTACCCTTCGGGCAATATTCATATGGGACATGTGCGTAACTACACGTTGGGCGATGTCGTCGCTCGCTCACGTAAAGCTCAGGGCTATAATGTGTTGCACCCCATTGGCTGGGATGCATTTGGCTTACCAGCAGAAAATGCAGCAATTGAGCGCAATGTGCATCCAGGTGCCTGGACAAAACAAAATATTGAAACCATGCGCGAGCAGCTTAAAGGTATTGGCTTCTCTTATGATTGGAGCCGCGAACTCGCTACGTGCGATCCAAATTATTACCGTCATGAACAGAAATTCTTCCTCGATTTTGTGAAGAACGGGCTCGCCTACCGCAAAGAATCTTTCGTCAACTGGGATCCGATTGATAATACCGTACTTGCCAATGAGCAAGTGGTAGATGGTTGCGGCTGGCGCTCCGGCGCTCCGGTTGAACGTCGCAAGCTGAACCAATGGTTTTTGAAAACGACAGAATTCTCTGATGAGCTTTTGAGTGAGCTAGACAACCTCCCCAATTGGCCAGACCGTGTGAAACTCATGCAGGAAAAATGGATTGGTAAATCCATCGGTGCCAGCATTCAATTTGATATTAACAATGGCGAAAAGCTAGAAGTCTATACCACAAGACCTGATACTTTGTTCGGTATGAGCTTTGCTGCTATTTCACCAGGCCACCCAATCGCATCAGAACTAGGCAAAGCCAATGCAGAGTTGCAGGCATTTATTGATGAATGTAACCGCAGCGGTACTTCCGAAGAAGCTATCGAAAAGGCTGAAAAACGCGGTTTTGACACAGGCCTTACCGTAACCAATCCTTTTACACAAAAAGAGCATCCTCTTTATGTCGCGAATTTCGTATTGATGGATTACGGCACCGGCGCCATTTTTGCCTGCCCAGCGCATGACCAACGCGACTTTGATTTTGCTACCAAATATAACCTTCCAATCATTCCGGTTGTTCAAGGCGAAGAAGAAGATCTTACCGAAGCTTTTACAGGTGAAGGCGAATTAATTAATTCTGAATTTTTAAATGGTCTTACTGGCGAAGATGCCAAGAGACGGGCGGTGGAAGAAATCGAAAAACTTGGCGTCGGCACCCAACAAACTAATTATCGTCTGCGTGACTGGGGTATTTCGCGCCAACGTTATTGGGGTTGCCCAATTCCGATGATTCACTGCGAGGCCTGCGGTATTGTACCTGTTCCAGAAGATCAGCTTCCTGTTGAGCTGCCCGAAGATGTCGGTTTTGACAAGCCCGGCAACCCGCTCGACCACCATCCAACATGGAAACATGTAGATTGCCCAGAATGCGGTAAAGCCGCCCAGCGCGAGACCGATACTTTCGATACATTTTTTGAGTCCAGTTGGTATTTCGCACAATATACGGCAAAAGACCAAGACCAGCTCTTCAGCCCTGACGAAGCCAATCAGTGGCTTCCCATAGATCAATATATTGGCGGAATTGAACATGCCGTATTGCACTTGCTTTATGCTCGCTTCTTCACCAAAGCATTACGAAAATGCGGCTATCTTAACGCCTCAGAGCCATTTAAAGGCCTGATGACTCAAGGCATGATCTGCCACGAAACTTACCAAGATGCGAATGGCGATTGGCTCTATCCCGATGAGATTGAAAAAGATGAAAATGGAACCATTATTCAAAGCGATACAGGCAAACCTATTATCGTAGGCCGTATCGAGAAGATGAGTAAATCTAAGCGTAATACAGTGGATCCACGCGGCATTATCGAAGGATATGGCGCCGATACGGCTCGCCTCTTTATGCTATCTGACTCGCCGCCAGAGCGTGACTTAGAATGGACAGAAGCCGGTGTAGAAGGCGCATGGCGTTACCTTAACAAGTTATGGCGCATTGTGACACTGCCGGCAGAAGGGAAAGCAACCGAAGAGGGAGCATTGGAACTTCGCCGCGCCACTCATAAAGCCATTGACGGCGTCACCGCTGATATCGAAGGGTTTCATTTTAATAAGGCGGTTGCGCGATTGCGTGAGTTGACGAATAGCATCTCCGCACATAAAGGGCCCTCAGATGCACGCTCAGAGTCTATCTCAACCTTATTACAGTTACTCAATCCGTTCTTGCCCCACTTTACCGAAGAATGCTGGGAAATGCTCGGCAAGACAGAATGGCTCGTGAACACGCCATGGCCGAAAGCTAATCCTGAATTTTTAGTGGAAGATACGATTACCCTTGGCATTCAGGTTAATGGCAAGTTGCGTGGCACGGTGGATGTACCGATGGATCACCCGAAAGACGCGACTGAAGAAGCGGCACTGAAAGTTGAAAATGTCGCTAAGTTCTTGGAAGGCAAAACCGTCCGCAAAGTGATTGTGGTGCCGAATAAGATCGTCAATGTCGTCGCAGCCTAAAGGCACGATTCATATTATCGCTGGCCCCACCGCCAGCGGCAAATCAGCACGAGCGATTGAGTTAGCAAAAGCTAAAAGCGGCGTTATTCTCAATGCCGATGCAACACAATGCTATGCCGATTTACAGATTCTTTCTGCACGCCCCGATGCAGAGGAGCTCACACAAGCTGACCACCGCCTCTATGGTATTTGGCAAGGCGATAAAATGGCCAGCGTCGGCGATTGGCTAGGAACCATTAAACCCGAAATCGAACAATGTTGGGCAGAAGATAAGCTACCGATCATTTGCGGCGGCACAGGGTTTTATTTAAAAGCGCTGATGGAAGGGCTATCACCCATCCCCGATATTGCGCCTAAAATTCGCGACCAAATTATCCAAGAAATAGATTCAGAGGGAAACTCGGCTATTTATGAGAAACTCTCTAAGGTGGATCCAAAGGTAGTAAAAAACATCCCCCTCGCCAACACTCAGCGCATGATTCGTGCCTATGAGGTTTATCTGGGCACCGGAAAACCAATGAGCGAGTGGCAATCTATGCCTAAAGAGCCACCCTTCCCCGATACCCATTTCGAATTAGAGATTATTGAACTCGATCGTAAAGAGCTTTATGCGCGTTGTGATGCACGATTTGATCTAATGCTGGAAGCAGGAGCGCTGGATGAAGTAAAAACTCTTTTAGCAAAGAATTATGATGAGCATTTGCCTGTGATGAAAGCCGTTGGAGTACCGGAGTTACGCTTTCATCTTGCTGGAGAGCTTTCCATAGAAGAAGCGGGCACTCTGGCTAAACAGAGTACCCGCCGTTATGCGAAACGCCAGTTAACCTGGCTTCGCAATCAGTTTTAATTAAAAAACTAGTTCTTCACTTCAAACGTGATTTTTACGTTCACGCGAAATTTAGTCACTTCGTTATCATCAACGACAGTGCTGAATTCTTGCACATACGCTGATTTGATGTGTTTGATAGTTTTACCAGCATGTTTAACGCCTTTTTTAGTCGCGTCTTCCCATGATTTTTCTGATTCTGATAGTATTTCGATAACTTTAAGCATGATATATCCTCCTATTTGCTTAGAGAGCTTATAGGTGCTTAAGGATTTCGTTGTAAAGAGAAATCGCCGATAGTTCTGGCTGCTCACCCTTGTCCATTGCGGCAACAAGAGCCGGTTTCTGCGGGACTTGCGCTAATAAAGGAACGCCAATCGCCTCGGCTAGTTTTTCACCACCGCCCGCACCAAATAGGTTATGACGAGTACCTTGTTCATCTTCAAACCAGCTCATATTTTCAATCACGCCCATTATGGGTACATTGACTTTTTCAAACATATCCGCCGCTTTACGCGCATCAGCAACCGCAACATCTTGCGGGGTGGTCACGATAATGACGCCATCCATCGGCACTTGCTGCGCCATAGAAAGCTGCACATCGCCCGTTCCAGGAGGAAAATCGACGAGAAGTTTGGTTTGTTCGCCTTGAGGCGTCCATTTTGTGCCGCGTGCTAGCTTGGCTAGAGCCTTCGTCACCATCGGCCCGCGCCATACAGCTGCCGCTTCTTCCGGTAGTAAGAACCCCATAGAATTGCAGCCAATGCCGTAATTGCTCGGCGGTATCATAAGGCCATCTTTTAGCTCTGGTTGGCCAGTAAGATTCAACATCCGTGGAATGGAAGGGCCGTAAATATCCGCATCTAAAATGCTGATAGATTGCCCTTGAGTCGCTAAAGCATGCGCCAACATGGTAGTAGTCGTTGATTTTCCAACTCCACCTTTGCCCGATGCAATCGCGAAAACTCGTTCGACTCCGTTAAGAGGGAGGTGGTTTATTTGCGGTGGTTTTACTGTCATCACTTGAACCTATGGGTTGAATGCCTATATATGGAGCATCACAACAAAAACACAAGCAGGGTAATTATGGCGAATGATTCAGGCCCATGGGGTCGTCCTAAACCAGGAAGTTCAGGTAGCGGCGGCAAACGTCCTCCTCCTCCGGGCAACGATTTTGATGATATGTTCCGTAAAGGGCAAGATCAGTTCAAACATATGTTCGGCAAAGGTGGCGGCGGAAACGAGCCTGACCAGAAAAAAGGGATGATCCTTGCGATTGTCGCTATTTTTGTATTGTGGTTAGCTTCGGGTATTTATCGTGTGGGGGCAGATGAGCAAGGCGTTGTACTTCGCTTTGGTCAATATATTGATTCTACTGGCCCAGGCCTGCATTACCACCTACCTGCACCGTTTGAGACGGTTTATACGCCATCTGTTACCAGCATTAATAAGGTTGAAATTCGCGGCGATCAGTTCAGCCGCAACGAAGATAACCGCATGCTTGCCGGTGATTTGAACTTGGTAGATATTAATTTTGACGTTCAGTGGAAAATTGATCCAAACCGTACGGCGGATTTCCTATTTAACATTCGCCAGCCGGTAGAAACAATTCGCCCTGTGGCAGAATCCGTCATGCGCGAAGTGATCGGCCAAATGCCTTTGGAATATATTATTGATAAGGGTCAGGCGGAGATCGCTGAACGCAGCACCAAGAGCATTCAAGAGGTTCTCGACCAATATAAAGCGGGTATTACCGTGGTCGGCGTCAACTTGCGTAAGCCCGATGTGCCTGATGAAGTCATCGACTCTTATCAGGATGTAAAAAAGGCTGAGCAAGATTTAGAGACGGAAGTCAGTAAGGCGAATCGTTATAAAAACCAAATCATTCCGGTAGCCAAAGGTAAAGCCGCTCAGATGGAGCAGCGTGCCCTCGCTTATAAGGCAGAAACTGTCGCTGAGGCAAAGGGTCAAGCAGCTCGTTTCTTATCCGTTTATAACGAATATAAAGTGGCAAAAGATGTAACGCGCAAGCGTATGTATCTGGAATCGATGGAGAAAATCATGGCTAATATGCCAAAAGTAATCATCGATAAAGATGCATCCGGCGGGGTTTTACCTTATTTACCGCTGCCTGAAGTGCAAAATAATCGTTTGAAGAAAGCAGGTAACTAGAATGAAAAAGACTCCTTTCCTCATTGCTATTGCAGCTATTGGCGTAATCGCGCTGATGCAAGCTGCCTTTATTGTGCATCAAACCGAACAAGTGCTGGTGCTACAATTTGGTAAACCGGTACGTACGGTGCAAGAGCCTGGGCTATATTTTAAAACGCCCTTCATTCAGGACCTTACGCGCTATGACAAACGAATCCTTGAATTCAACGCCAAGCCTGAAGAGATCAATATGGTCGATGAAAAGCGCGGCATTCAGGAGCGCGTGGTCGTCGATGCTTTCGTGAAATATGTGATTGTGGATCCACTTTTATTCTATCAATCGGTGCGTAATGAACGGAATTTGAACGAGCAGCTTCGCTCTATCGTTTTCTCTTCTGTGCGTGAGGTTTTGGGTAAGAAGGGTTTACGTGACCTGCTCTCAGACCAGCGTGTGCAAATCATGCTTGATATCCGTACGGAGGTAAATCGTCGTTTGCTTCGTTCTGCTCGTGAAACGGCAGAGAGCATCGCAGCAAAAGCAGCCGATGGTGCCGTTAAAGAAGCAGTGGCACGTCGTGGGTTCGGGATTGACGTGGTCGATGTTCGTATCAACCGGGCTGATTTACCGGCAGAGATTTCGCAATCTACCTTTAACCGTATGCGCGCAAATTTTGCAGAAGAAGCTCAGAAATTCCGCTCACAAGGTCAGGAAGAATCACTGAAAGTGAAATCAACGGCCGAACGTGAAAAGGCTGAAATCCTCGCTGATGCAAACCAAAAGTCTCAAACCATCCGTGGTGAAGGCGAAGGGGAAGCGACAAAAATTTATGCAGAAGCCTTTGAGCAAGATGCAGGGTTTTTCGAGTTTTACCGTGCGCTACAGGCTTATGAAACCTCTATCGGCAAAGACGATACTACCATGATCCTCTCACCTGATAGTGACTTCCTTAAACATTTGGAGAATTAATTGATGATACGTCTTTTTAGCTTTATTTTTGCAGGTTTATTTATGTTGACCGCCCCTGCCTTTTCACGGGGTGCACCGGAAAGTTTTGCCCCTTTGGTGGAAAAGCTCACACCGGCAGTGGTTAACATCTCTACGACGCAAAAAATAAAGCAAAGAGGTGCAATGGGCGGCCTACCCTTTATGTTCCAGCTACCGGATGATCCACAATTTGATCCATTCCGTCAGTTTTTCGACCAGTTAGAAAAGCAGCAAGGCGGGCGCGGTGGTATGACCAAACCCAAAGAGCGCGAAGTAACCTCGCTCGGTTCGGGTTTTATCATTGATGCTGCAGGTTATGTCGTCACCAATAACCACGTGATTGCTGAAGCTGATGAAGTTAGCGTAATCCTGCAAGATGATACATCACTCAAAGCCAAAATCGTTGGACGCGACCCTAAAACCGATCTCGCTTTGTTGAAAGTAGAGAGCAAGACGCCGCTACCATTCGTACGATTTGGCAACTCTGATAGCGTCAAAGTTGGTGACTGGATTATGGCTATCGGTAACCCATTTGGCCTTGGTGGGACGGTAACTGCAGGCATTATCTCTGCCCGTTCACGCTCCATTAATGCTGGCCCGTTTGACGATTTCTTACAAACCGATGCGGCGATTAACCGCGGCAATTCCGGCGGCCCAATGTTCAATATGGCGGGCGAAGTGATCGGCATTAACACAGCCATCTTCTCGCCTTCCGGTGGAAATGTGGGTATCGGCTTCGCAGTACCTTCGACACTCGGAAAACCTGTATTAGACCAATTACGCGAGCATGGCCGCACCTATCGCGGCTGGTTGGGCGTAAAAATCCAAGAAGTCACCGATGAAATGGCTAGCGCTGTTGGACTCACTGAAACAGCCGGGGCGCTTGTTTTAGAAGTTACCAAGGATTCTCCTGCCGCTAAAACTGACCTTAAAGCCGGTGATATTATTCTCAGTTTCGACGGCAAACCCGTAACAGGCATGCGCAAACTCCCACGCATTGTCGCAGAGACGAAAGTCAGCAAAGATGTCGCTATCGGCTATTACCGCGATGGCCAAAAACGCTCAACCAGCGTTATTCTCGGCGAATTGGATGAAACGAACGAAGTCGCTGGCAAAGATGCAAAGAAACCTAAAACTGACATGCCAAAGGGAGTGAAAACGAGGAATCTTGTTGGATTGGAGCTCGCAACCATCGACACTGTAATGCGCAAAAAATATCGCCTACCTGAAGAATTAAGCGGCGTTATTATTGTCGATATCAAAGATGATTCTGCAGCAGCGAAACAGAATATCCGTATTGCTGATATTATCGTGCGTATTAACGATAAAGAAATCAAAACTGTCAGTGATGTTGATAGCGCCCTGCGTACTGCCCGCCAAGCCGGTCGCGATTACGCACTCACACGTCTTATCCGCGATAAGAACGAGCTATTTACGACTATCCCTACTGGAAAGTAATTAGCGCTGGTTAACCGATGCCGGGGGATTAGGTTGGTCATCGTCAATATCGAAACTTGAGAGATGCTTCAGCAATGTATTAACCTGCATTCGGGTGCGCTGAACATGATTTGTAATAATACTCATGGATAAGCCCTGCTTGGATACTCTGCTAATGGCGCTCATCATTGTTCTGTCATTATCGTCATTTCTCTTTTCGTTTAGAAACCAACTATTTACTTCTAGTTTTTTACCTTGCGGCGATTGAAGCTCTTTATCTGTTACCAGCATTTGCAAAATCGTTTTTACCTTTTTGACTTTCTTACGAGCTTCTTTGGGGGCTTCTTTCTTTTTAACAAGCGAGGTGATCTCTGGATGAACTGCTGAAAGCTGTAGCGCCGAATGCAGTTCTTTAACCCGTTTCGGCGTGAATTTTTCGTATTTTGAAGGATCGGACGGATCACCTGGGAAAATTGGGTTTTCTTTTTCTGCATCCGCAAAACTGGTGAAGAGCATACCACGGCGAATATCTGGCATGACCCGCCTCGCTTCTTTTAAATAGGTTTCCGCAAAGGAGGAGAGGATAATATGTTCAGGTTGCAGTTCACTCGCTTCAATCGCTTTTTTCACCGCTTCCGCTAAATTGGGAGTTTGATGGCGTGGTGCATCTGTTCCTTGAACGCCTTTAAGTTCAATGTTCAATTCAACAGCCGGGCGGCCTAGAGATTTTGAAACACGGTTATGCCTTGCTACTGCTTCCATCACTTCTGCCAAACTTGGCATGGTAGTATCATACGATTCTCTACGCCCGACTCGCATAGCCTGTAATTCCTTAGCAGTATACTGGCTTGCAAAATACTTATCTTCCGGAAGCGTTTGCGTAAATACATGTTGGCGCAGATCATTGCTATGCGTAACCATCGGAATGCCATCTTTAGAAAGTACGACATCAATTTCGATAAAATCAGCAGCAGCAGATTTAATCGCATATTCGATTGATAGCAGAGTATTCTCTGGGTATTTCCCAACATATTCATTAAAGTTTAAACTTGGATAATCCGTCTGACCATTTCCGCGATGGCCGCCATAACCAATTTTATATTTTTGCTTTGGGGTTTTTGTCATTACCGTTCCCTAGCTATGAAGGTAACATTAAAACCCTACCATAAATAAGGTTAAGATGAATCATTATTGGCATGAAGTTTCTTCCTGAGTTATAGCATTAACCCATGCGCTTTTTGCTTTTATTGATTCTGCTATTACCATTCTCAGCTCAAGCTGCGAACTGGAACCATGCGCTGGTACTATTTGGCAGCCCGAAATATTCGGCCAATTTCACGCATTTTGATTATGTAAACCCCAACGCCCCCAAAGGCGGTGCGGCGAAGATGGCCAGCTCCTCTAGCTTTGATAGCGTAAATGCTTTCATCCTAAAGGGCGTCAAAGCACCAGGCTTAAACCTGATTTACGATTCGCTTATGACCGGCGCGCTGGATGAACCACAAACCTATTATCCTTTGCTCGCCAAACGTTTCAAATTGGCTGATGATAAAAGCTGGATTGAGTTTGACCTTAATCCAGCAGCGAAATGGCATGATGGCACCTCTGTCACACCCGAAGATGTGATTTGGACACTAGAAACACTCAAAACAAAGGCTGACCCTGTATATCGCATCACCTATCAACCACTCAAAGTGGCGGTGAAAACGGCACAAAATCGTGTGAGAATCACCTTCACTGATAACACAAACCGCGAAGCCCCCATCCTCGCCGCCACTTTGCCAATTCTGCCAAAACATTATTATGAAACCGTAGAATTCGAAAAAACAACCCTCATCCCCCCTGTTGCAAGCGGCCCCTACCGCATATCTGAGGTCGATGTTGGGCGTAGCATCACCTATAAACGTAATCCTGATTATTGGGGCAAGAACCTGCCGGTAAATCGTGGGCACTACAATATTGACACAATGCGCTACGACGTCTATCGCGATTCCACCGTACAGCTAGAGGCGCTCAAAGCCGGTGAGTTTGATATCCACCGCGAATATATCTCGCGCAATTGGGCCACCGCCTATGATACACCCGCTATCAAAGAGGGGCGACTCATCAAAACGGCGCTGCCCGATGCTACCCCGCAAGGCATGCAGGCTTTCTTCTTCAATCTTCGCCAACCAGATTTATCGACACGTGCGGTGCGCCAAGCCATTGCACTTACTATGGACTTTGAATGGACGAATAAGGCACTGTTTTACGGAGCCTATTTACGCAATACGAGCTTCTTTGGTAAGACCCAATTCGCCGCAACTGGTTTGCCTTCAAAAGCTGAATTTAACCTACTAGAGCCATTTAGAGACTCAATCCCCGCAGAAGTTTTTAGCCAAGAGCCTACCGTCCCTACCTCTGATGGCAGTGGACAAAATCGTGCAAATTTGCTCAAAGCACAGGCCATCTTAAAAGCCGCAGGCTATAAGCTAAAAGACGGTAAGCGCATCAACCCTGCTACCGGAAAGCCGCTCTCAGTTGAGTTCATGCTCAACCAACCCACCATGCAACGGGTGATTATGCCAATGCTTCGGGGTTTAAAGAAACTCGGTATTGAAGGGCGTATTCGCTTAGTTGATGATGCGCAATATCAGCGCCGCGTGGAAACACGCGATTTTGATATCGTCAGTAGCTGGATTAATCTCGGTGTCGTCTTCCCCGGTATTGAGCAGGTGAATTACTGGCATTCCAGCCAAGCCAAGGTAGAGGGTAGCAACAATATGACTGGCATGAGCCACGTGGCCATTGACGCCATGCTCACTCGTATTAGCCAAGCGCGTACTCTCAAAGACCTGCAACCTGCCGCCCGCGCGCTTGACCGTATCTTACTGCATGAACAAGTGATTATCCCGCATTGGCATAGTGGCAGTTTCCGCATGGCCTTTTGGAATAAATTTGACCGCCCTAAAACACCACCGCAATATGGGCTCGGTTTCGATACTTGGTGGATTAAGCCTGAAAATTAGGTTAGAAGCACTCTATGGATGCTAATCTCTATCTCACGCTTAAAGCGCTGCATATTATCAGCTTCACTGCATGGATGGCTGGACTGTTCTACCTACCCCGCCTTTATGTTTACCATGCCGATGCAGAAATCGGATCTGAACTTTCTGAAACACTAAAGGTGATGGAGAATAAACTCCTACGCTACATCATGAACCCCGCGATGATTCTAACCTTCGGCCTTGGCATTTGGTTAGTCGTTATCACAGGCTATGACGGCCCAGACACTGGCGCATGGATTCACGCAAAAATCGTACTTGTCCTTGGGCTTGCAGTCTTTCATATGGCTTGTGCTAAATGGCGCAAAGCGTTCGCCGCAAATGCAAATACGAAAAGCCACGCGTTCTTTCGCTGGGCAAATGAGGTACCCACCGTGTTGCTAATTTTGATCGTGTTTCTGGCAGTTTTAAAGCCCTTCTAGGCGGCTAACTTGACTTTCTTCGCTTAATCCAATAATAATAGGGCATCAGCGCATTCGCGCTCTTTCCCTTTTTTCTTATTTTATTTTCCGAAAGTCCTTCATCATGTCTGCCAGTATCAAAGAACTCAAACGCAAATCCCCTGACGACCTCCTCAAATTGGCGGAGGAGCATGGCGTTGAAGATGCCTCAGGCATGCTCAAGCAAGAGCAAATCTTTGCGATTTTAAAAGCCATGGCCGAATCCGGTGAAACCGTGGTCGGCGAAGGCGTCGTAGAAGTACTCAATGATGGGTTTGGTTTCTTGCGTTCACCGCAAGCGAATTATCTTGCAGGTTCGGATGATATTTATATCTCTCCTCGTCAGATAAAGGCTAACGGCCTAAGAACGGGTGATACAGTTGAAGGCGAATTGCGTTCTCCTAAAAATAATGAACGTTATTTCGCGATGGATACCATCACTGCAATTAACTATGACCCGCCTGAAATGGCACGCAAGAAAGCGAATTTTGATAACCTCACGCCGCTCTATCCGGATGAACGTATCCGCCTAGAAGTGGAGCCAAAAGAGATCGTGAAAAAACCGGACCTCTCTATGCGTGTCGCGGATTTGATCTCGCCACAAGGTAAGGGACAGCGTACGCTTATCGTAGCACCGCCACGTACGGGTAAAACAGTTCTTTTGCAAAATATCGCCCACTCTATCACGGCCAACCATCCAGAATGTTATCTTATCGTTCTACTCATCGATGAACGTCCGGAAGAAGTGACCGATATGGATCGCTCCGTACAGGGCGAAGTGGTATCTTCTACTTTTGATGAACCCGCTCATCGACACGTCGCCTTGGCTGAAATGGTAATTGAAAAAGCCAAGCGCCTTGTAGAGCATAAGAAAGATGTAGTGATTCTACTCGATTCTATCACCCGCTTAGGCCGTGCTTTTAACACGGTCGTGCCAAGCTCTGGTAAAGTACTAACCGGTGGTGTGGATGCAAATGCATTGCAACGCCCAAAACGTTTCTTTGGTGCCGCTCGTAATATCGAGAATGGCGGCTCTTTGAGCATTATTGCGACTGCCTTGATTGAAACTGGTAGCCGTATGGATGAAGTAATCTTTGAAGAATTCAAAGGAACGGGTAACTCTGAATTAGTGCTCGATCGTAAACTCGCTGATAAGCGCGTTTACCCTGCCATGGATATCGCCAAATCCGGTACGCGTAAGGAAGACCTACTTTACGATAAAGACGAGCTTTCGAAAGTTTGGGTACTTCGTAAGATTCTTAACCCAATGGGGCCATTGGATGCGATGGAGTTCCTCAACGGAAAACTCAAAGACACAAAATCCAACGACGACTTCTTCCAGCAAATGAATAGCTAGATTCCGCTATGGATCTCGCTTTTGAGCTTTTGTTAAAAATGACAGGGCTTTACCTGTGCATTGCGCTCGGCTATTACGCTGCACGAAAGCTGGAGATAGAGGGTAAGGGTGTATCTCGGCTACTCTTCTATATCATCGTTCCGCTTATGTTCTTGGGCGGTATCAGCAAAGCAGAGATTCAGCAGGAATACCTGCTTTTACCTGTTTTTATCTTTTTCATCTCCTGCATACTCAGCTTAACCCATTACCAAATAGCGCGTCGGGTCTTTCACGATAAATCAGCTAACATCCTCGCTTTCACGAGTGGCAATGGCAATCTTGGCTATTTTGGAATTCCTGTCGCAGCGCTGCTCTTTCCGCCTGAAATTGTCGGCATTTATATGATGATGATCATCGGCACGATGCTTTATGAAACAACACTGGGTTACTACATCACCACTAAGGGCGATTTTTCGACCCGTGAGGCAGTGCAAAAGATGGTTCGCCTACCTATGCTGCATGGTGCCCTTATCGGCCTCGCTATGAGCTTACTAAATATTCCACTCTCCAATTTCCTCGAAGGGTTCTTTATCGCCATTAGCGGCGCCTATAGCACACTGGGAATGATGGTGGTGGGCATTGCCCTCGCAGGCATCACTTCCCTCAAGCTTGATTGGAAATTTATTTCCATGGCCTTCACGGTCAAATTCATCGCCTGGCCACTCATGATAGCGGGTCTGATCGCGCTAGATATGCACGTGCTGCACCTATTTAACGACTCTATCTACCAAGTGGCTATGCTAATCTCTTTCATGCCACTAGCCGTCAATTCAGTTATCTTCGCCACCTTGCTTGAAGCCGAACCGGAGAAAATGGCTACTGCCGTTTTTCTAAGCACCGCCTTCGCCCTCTTTTACGTTCCCACTATGGTAGGCTGGTTGGTGCTATAATTTGCGTCCTGTTCGGTCTTCTGACCTCACAGTTACGCGACGCTTCACTTGCTCATGGCTGACTCACCTACTGGCTCGTTTCTTTTCTAATCTCTCAAACGAAGCTTCCCATTCTTCCACAAACTGCTAGGCTTTCAAAAAGGGAGAAGGCTTATGCATTTCTGGAATTGGTTTCGTGGCCTATGGCGTCGTCCGCAATGGGGTGGCTGGTGGGCTATTAATCGCACCAAAGTCGATGATTCAGACGATTGGCGCGATATAAATAACAATATTTAGTGAATAACTTTATCGCTATTATTTGATTTATGCTGATTAAGACGCTGTTTAAACTCTTCCCGCGTCATTTCTAACGGAGAGGTTGGTTTTTTGATCTTTAAGCTATTTGGCTTTGCCGTGCTGCGCATGAAGCTCATAGTGAGCAAATCACGCTTCTTTCTGACGATAATGTCTGTATCCATCATAATGTTTCCCGCATTTTGTTTTTAATCGTAACGCCTCTTCGTGCGCTATACTCAAGCAGTAGCAGCCAAATATTAAGGCTTTCTTACTTTGGGAAAATAGAATTTGAAACAGCACTTATCCACAGGCAGTGTGTTATTATTACACCACACCTGTGTCCGCCACAATAGGGTCTAACCTATCGCCTCAACATTGCGCAGCGCGATTACCAGCATTGGGAAAGTCACCTCTTCTGCTGTTTTCAGATCATCGATAAAACGGCGGAAACGTGATAAAGTTTTATCATATTCCGCTTCCCACTCGTCCAGCGCTTCGGAATGAACCTTCCCTTTAGAGCATTTCTTAACAATAACGGTCGAAGCAAGGCGGCGTTGTTGATCAAACATTTCGCTTATCATGGCTTTGGCTGCCAAGCGCTCCCAATAGCTACTAACCGGCATACGAGAAGCTTCTCTTCGTAGCCAGCCAAGGCGCAAACGCGCACCGAGCTCAAAGTAAATTCTACCTGCCTGCTCTTCGCTTAAATTATGATCTTGCGCTAACTTCAATACATCAAGCGCTGAAGATGCAATTTCTAAACGTGCAATACGGCTAGACAGCCCTTGAGATGCTTTCATATCAATAAAGCGCTGTTTCTTATCGCTATAGGCTTTCTTGAGCGTATTCGTAATCAAACTATCGCAGATTTTGAGATACTTGATAATGCCTTGTGAGAATTGCGACATCGTATCATCAATCTTAAGTGGCTGCGGTTGGTTACGAAGCATCCAAATTACCACGCGCTCTAGGAACATACTGGTTTGTGCAAACATTTCCGCACGAGTCACAGCAGGAACGGTCTCATCGCTCTCAATATCGCGCCATAAATCACGGATACCGAACGCATCGCGCGCAACGATATAAGCCCGCGCAATATCGCATGGTGGTAGGCCTGTATCTTCTTGAATTTGGAAGAAGAAAGTAATGCCCGCACGATTGACAATCGAATTGGTTACGCTGGTTGCGATAATTTCACGCTTTAGACGATGAGAGGTGATTTGATCGACAAAATCCTTACGCATCTGTTTGGGGAAATACCTAACTAAATCTTGTTCTAAATAGAGCTCATCCGGGAAGCCTGTATCTAGCAAGCCCTCATAGATGGACATTTTAGCGTAGGAAATTAGCACTGACAGCTCTGGCCGTGTTAGCGACTCACCGCTTGCTTTGCGTTCTTTCATCTGCTTTGAGTTTGGTAAAAATTCAACCTTGCGATTCAGCAAGCCTTTTTGTTCAAATGCTTCCATCATGCGCGCCTGAGACTCAAAAAGCGAAAGGCCTTGTATCTGAGCGGTCGTAATAGCTTGTGTTTGAAGAATATTATCACGCAATACCAAACGTTCCACCTCATCGGTCATTTTTTCTAGAAGCGTATTGCGACGTTTCATCGTAATACCTTTTGCCTCTAACATTTGACGGAAAGCAATTTTGATATTCACTTCATGATCAGAACAATCTACGCCAGCCGAATTATCAATCGCATCAGTATTGATGCGCCCGCCATGACGCGCATATTCAATACGGCCAAGTTGAGTAAATCCTAGGTTACCGCCTTCGCCAACGACCTTGCAACGTAGCTCATGTCCATTAATGCGCAGGGCGTTGGTTGCACGGTCACCCACTTGTTCATGCGTTTCTGACTCCGCTTTCACATAAGTACCGATTCCACCATTCCATAGTAAATCAACCGGGGCTTTCAGCATCGCACGAATTAGCTTGTTGGGTGAAAGGGCTTTTACATCGCTAGGCAAATCGAGCATCTTACGCACTTGTGGCGTAATTTTGATCGTTTTCACATCTCGCGGATAAATTCCACCTCCGGCAGAAATAAGCTTCTTATTATAGTCTTGCCACGTGCTACGCGGCAGCTCAAATAAGCGTTTGCGTTCTTTAAAGCTCTTTTTCGCATCCGGATTTGGATCGAGGAAAATATTACGATGGTTGAAAGAACCTTGTAGGCGAATATGCTGGCTTAATAACATACCATTGCCAAATACATCGCCAGACATATCACCTATGCCCATCACCGTGAAATCTTCACTCTGCGTATCAATTCCCATTTCGCGGAAGTGGCGTTGAACGGAAATCCACCCTCCTTTGGCAGTAATTCCCATTGCTTTATGGTCATAGCCAACTGATCCGCCTGAAGCGAACGCATCACCAAGCCAGAAATTATATTCTTCAGAAATAGCATTGGCATAGTCAGAGAAGCTGGCTGTGCCTTTATCTGCAGCTACAACGAGATACGGATCATCCTCATCATGACGCACCACTTGTTTGGGTGGCACTACTTTGCCTTTGATCAAATTATCCGTCACATCAAGCAAGCCGCGTAGGAAGGTCTGATAGCAAGAAATACCTTCTGCCATAAAAGCTTCTCGACCGCCGCCCGTTGGTGGCTGCTTGAGCACAAACCCACCCTTTGAACCTACTGGTACAATCACGGCATTCTTTACCATTTGCGCCTTCATCAGACCCAGCACTTCGGTACGATAATCTTCACGGCGATCTGACCAGCGCAATCCACCGCGCGCCACTTTGCCACCACGCAGATGAATCCCCTCCACTCGGCGTGAGTAAACAAAAATCTCAGCAAATGGGCGTGGAAGCGGTATCTCTGGCACGATTGCTGAGTTAAATTTGAAGGAAATATAATCTTTCACCTTACCATTCGCATCAGTCTGGTAATAATTCGTACGCCAAGTCGCTTTAATTAGATCACGGAAAATGCGCAGAATTGTATCTTCTTCCAGATTGGAAACATCCTCTAATAAAGACTCAATATCTTTTTCTGCCTTTTCAACCTTTGTAGCGATGGTTTTTTGCTCATTCAGCTTAGGATCAAACCTTGCCTCAAAATAGGCCATTAGAGCGGTAGCAATATTAGGATGCGCTGTAAGCGCGTTAACCATCGCCTTATTAGAGTAACTTATTTTCGTTTGTCGGGCATAACGGCTGTAAGCGCGTAACAAGCTAATTTGACGCCAGTCAAATCCGCCCAATAATGCTAAAGCATTAAAGCCATCATTATCAGCTTGGCCTTCCCAAATACGAAGGAGAATCTCTTCTAAAAGCGGTTTAAGTGCTTGGATATCTAAATTTGGCTGCGCTGATTTTAGTTCTAAGGTAAAGTCACGCACCCAAATTTCGCGCACCCCTTCATTCTTCGGTGTTACACGAAACGGATGTTCATCAATCACATGGAAGCCGAGATTTTCTAACATTGGCAAAATCTCTGATAAAGCGGCTTGAGATTCCGGATTATAGAATTTTAGGTGTAGTGTACCTTCAGGCTCATGTTTGCTGTGATAAAGCTCAATCCCCATGCTGGTATTCGCAATAATTTGGCGAATTTTAGTAATATCATGCATGCCATTACGCGGTTCGTAATATTGCCCATAAGATGGGCTGAATGCATCTTTATAAGCTTGGAATATTGATTCAGACTCTTTCTCACCATGTTGCTTAACAAGCTCTCGGCGAAGTTTCTCCTGCCAGTCATAGGTAACTTTCGCAATTTCTCGCTCCAGCGCATCAATCGGCAAGGTCGGAATATGGCCAGGCTTAGTTTTAATGATTAAATGCACGCGCGCCAAAGGCGAATCAGTCATTTGCGTATAAAAATCACTTACTTCGCCTTGCAATCGTTCTGCCAGAATATTCTGAATCTTTTCGCGCAAAGCAGTGTTGAAATGGTCGCGCGGGACAAACACCATACAACTAACAAAGCGCTCAAAAATATCTTTTCGTACAAACAGGTGCACCTGCGGGCTTGCTTCAACCGAAAGCACGCCGATAGCGTAATTAAACACATCTGCTTCCGACATTTGGAACATTTCGTCACGTGGAGCAAATTCAAGGATCGTTTTTAATGCTTTGCCATCATGGCTATTCGGATCAAAATTCGCTCGCTTCATGACCTGATCAAGCTTGCGGCGAATAATTGGAATTCGCTCCGCACTTTGGAAATAAACATTCGAGGTGAAAAGCCCAAGGAATCGACGTTCGCCAATCACCTTACCCTTTTTATCGAACCGCTTAATGCCGATATAATCCATTTGCACTGGGCGATGCACCACCGAAATGGTGTTTGATTTAGTAATTTCTAATAGATGCGGCTGTAAGGCAAAATGCTTAGATTCCGCTGGCATCGCCGTGTAACCTTTCGGCTTAAGCGGAAAATCATCCATAGCAAATACGCCCTGTTCCGTATTTTTCACAATACGGAAATCTTTTTTGCCATCGCTAAAATCATAATCCACTGCACCGAGGAAAATAAAGTTCCCATCAATCAACCAATTAAGAAAATCTGTGACTTCCGTCACTTCATTGCTTTTCGGGTTATCGGTTGCTAAAGTCGCCACCGTTTCATGAGCACGCTCTACCATTAGCTGCCAGTCAGCAACTACGCGCTGAAGCACCTTTAGAACACTCTCAAGCTTTTGTTTAATATCTTTCTTAGTAAGATTTTCTGGCAGGCTAATAAATTCAAAACGTATAAAAGATTCGCGGGCAAATTCTTTATCTTTTCCACCCGCTACACTCAGATATTTGCCCTTTGCATCGCGCTTAAGATTGAGAATTGGGTGGATCGTACGCATTGGTGTCAACCCCAAGCGGCTTAACTCCGCCGTTACCGAATCCACCAAAAACGGCATATCATCATTTAGAAGGCTAAGGATAACTCGCCCTTTTTCATCTTCTGATAAATCAACTTTGATTTGCTTTGCCTTGTGTTGAGCAGCAAATTGATATGCTTCTTTAGCGATAGCTGCTGCATCTTCTGGTGATAAGCTCTTTAGGTCTATCACTGGCATTTTATGGTAAAAACTCTGCGTAAAAAATTTAAAATCTTTACTCGCTTTTTTCCCCAAAGCAGCATCTATCTTTTTCAAGTGACTTTTCACTTGGCTCGTATAATTTTTTGGCATTCTTGCCCTTCTCAAACCTTTCGGTTCAAGCCTTCTGTTGATTTTAATCCACGATGGCGCGGGTTTTTAACCCAAGCAAGTCAAAAATACCATCTCTATATTAATGAGTCATGATAATTGAAACTTCGCGGCGCTTAGGCTATACCGCAACCATGTTATTTGTTCTTTACAGCATTACCTTGGTAGCCTCTGCTTTTCTATTCTCATGGATTGGGTCGCATTTAGTACGCTATGCCCTCGTTTCTGCAGAACTATTAGATGAGCCAAACGAGCGCAGTAATCACGAAATTCCAACGCCTCGCGGTGGTGGCATTGCTGTAATGATTTCGATCATTGGTTTTTTATGTGTAGCCGGCACCCCTTCAACTTTATTGCTCGCAGCAACAGGCATTGCTGTCATTTCTTTTATGGATGATCGCGAAGGGGTTGATATTAAATGGCGTTTATTGATTCAAATTCTTGCCGTTTTGTTATTGTTCTTACCCAATGGTCTGGTCGATACACTGTTTGATGGCTTAATTTTCCAAGGATTGCTTTCGCCCATTGCTGATAAATTACTCGCCGGATTCTTGCTTGTTGGTTTTATGAATTTATTTAATTTTATGGATGGAATTGATGGCATTGCAGGGGCTGAAACTCTTTCAATTGGGCTTGGCTTATTTATCCTATCTTTCTTTGTCAGCGGCATTCGTGTGTTAGGAGTAGAAGGGTTGATCCTAGCTTCTGCCATAGCTGGGTTCTTGATGCTAAACTGGCATCCTGCAAAGTTATTTTTAGGCGATGTCGGAAGTGTCGCGTTAGGCTTCTTACTTGGCTTTTTCCTTCTACAACTAGCAGCGGAAGGTTATTGGGCGGCAGCATTAATTCTACCAGCTTATTATTTAATCGATGGTGGATTAACTTTCCTTAAGCGCCTCCTTACCGGACAAAAAGTATGGGAAGCGCATTCACAGCACGCCTATCAAAAAGCGGTGCGCGGTGGATATAGTCACGACTGGGTTGTTATTCGCATTGCCTCACTTAATGTAGCGCTTGTAGTATTAGCTGTTTTTGCTTCTATCGAAGCAGCCTATGCGCCTCACATTACTGCTATCGCTTATGCTATTAGCTTTATTGGTTGGGTTATATTGCTCAATGCTAAAAAGCCCGCTGAACAAACCGTTCTCACACCTCAAGGCGATGCACTTTCCGCGTAACTGGCGAAGCGGTGCGGCGCTCATTCACGACTTACTCATTGCTGGAGTAAGTTTTTGGCTTGCACATTATTTGCGCCTTGGTGATTTAATGATGGATTTTAGTGGTGAAATGATCACTCACGCTATCCTGCCTTTCATCCTATTTGCTGGATTTATCTTTATCGCCTCAGGTCTTTATCGCGGGTTGTGGAGATACGCTTCCATGCAAGACCTCCTCACCCTGACCAAAGCCGCGACGATTGTCATTATCCTTTTTTATCTCGCGCTTTTCTTCGCTACTCGCTTAGAGGGCGTGCCACGCTCGGTACCTGCTATCCATTGGCTCTTATTATTAGCCATGCTGGGCGGTCCGCGCTTTTTATATCGTATGGCGAAAGATCGACGCCTAGGGCTCGACTTCACTTTAGCCGCACCGCATAAAGTTCCCGTTCTTATGATTGGCGCGAATGATGCCTCTGAACTTTTCATCCGCGAATCACGTCGCAATGCACATGCGCCCTACCTCGTGGTTGGCTTGGTGGACGATGACTCAACACGACGCGGCCAACAAGTGCATGGAGTACGTATCTATGGCGGTACGGATGTGCTCACGCGTATCGTCCAGAAACTAGAACGTAAAGGCCGCAAGCCACAAAGGGTCGTCTTAGCTGAATCCCGCCCCTCAGGTGAATCGGTTCGTCAATTACTGGAAGAATGCGAGCAGCTCGGTCTGCCACTTTCGCGTATTGCCCAAACGTTGGAGCTACAATCAAACACGGTGGAGAAGCTCGAAACTAAGCCCATTCAGGTAGAAGATCTCTTGCGTCGTCCGCAAAAAGTACAAGATGTTTCTGGCGTAAAAACATTGGTCAATGGCAAAACCGTGCTCGTTACTGGTGCGGGTGGCACCATTGGCGGTGAGCTGGTTCGACAGCTTGCTGGTTTTAAACCGAAAGAAATCATCCTCTTTGAGCATAGCGAATATCTTCTTTATTTAATGGAGCGCGAGCTGGTAGATCACTTTCCCGATTGCTTATTCAGTGCGTATCTTGGCGATATTCGTAACAGCGCACGAGTGGATGAAATTTTCAAAAAACATCATCCGCAAATTGTATTTCATGCTGCCGCTCTTAAACATGTGCCCTTGGCCGAAGCAAATCCGGTCGAAACGATTACCACCAATGCTCTGGGCAGTTTTGCCATTGCACAGGCGGCCGCAAAATATAAATCGGAGGCGATGGTACTTATTTCCACCGATAAGGCCGTAAAACCTTCTAGCGTGATGGGACAAACCAAACGTCTGGCTGAAACCATCATGCAAGCTATGGCGACAGAGAAAGGCTCTACGCGCTTCGTTGCGGTGCGTTTCGGCAATGTGTTAGGCAGTACTGGCTCGGTCGTTCCGCGCTTCCAAAAACAGTTGGAACGCGGCGGCCCAATTACTGTCACCCATAAGGATATGACGCGCTATTTCATGACGGTGCGCGAAGCAGTGGGGCTCGTATTACAGGCTGCCAGCCTTGGTTTTGAGGCAGATGAAAATGCCGGCCTTTACGTGCTTGATATGGGAACGCCAGTTAAAATTGATGATCTTGCTCACCAAATGATCCAGCTTGCTGGCCTTTCAGAAGATGAAATTTCCATTGAATATACCGGCCTTCGCCCAGGTGAGAAAATGCATGAAGAATTATTTTATGAAGAAGAAAACTTAGCTCCTACCGCTCATGATAGCATCACCCTTTCTAAAGCTGATGAAATCAGTCTAGCCGCACTGAAAAAGAAACTCACCACTCTTTCGAATCAATGCGAAAAGCGTGATTCAGATAAAGCTCGACAGACACTAGACAAACTTACTTTAAGCCATTAAGCAGCAGCCCATGACTATTAAACGCGCCCTTCTTTCTGTTTCAGATAAAACAAACCTTGTGCCTTTCGCGAAAGCGTTGGCTGAAAAAAATATTACTCTGCTTTCCACTGGCGGCACAGCTAAAGCCTTGCGCGAGGCGGGTCTAGACGTCATCGATGTTTCTTCTGTCACTGACTTTCCCGAGATTATGGATGGCCGTGTTAAAACCCTCCACCCGAAAATTCATGGGGGAATCCTCGCGGATCGTGACAAATCAGAGCATCTTGCGGCAATGGATGAACATGATATTACCGGTATCGACTTGGTTGTGCTCAATCTCTATCCGTTTGAAGCGACGGTTGCGCGTGGCGCTGATTACAGCGAAACGGTTGAAAATATTGATATTGGTGGCCCTGCTATGCTGCGCGCCTCTGCCAAGAACCACGCACATGTTACCATTGTAACGGATCCGGCCGATTACGATGCGGTATTAGCCGAATTAGAGGCCAATAATGATGCAACCACGTTAGAGTTCCGCAAATCACTCGCCTTAAAGGCATTTTCGCTCACAGCTCATTACGATTCGGCCATTTCTAAATGGTTGGCATCCTCTCAAGATATACAGTTTCCTGCACAATTTAGTCAATCGGCACAGTTAGATTCCGTTCTTCGCTATGGTGAAAACCCCCATCAAAGTGCCGCACTTTATAAAAGCGATGCTAAAGCGGGCACATTAGCCGGTGCAAAGCAGTTGCAGGGCAAAGAGCTCAGTTATAACAATTTAAACGACACCGATGCCGCTTGGGCACTCGCTAATGAGTTTTCTGAACCTTGTGTCGCGATTATTAAGCATGCCAACCCTTGCGGCGTAGCATTAGGTTCCAATATCGTTGAAGCCTTCCACAAGGCACTCGCTTGCGATCCTGTATCGGCATATGGCGGGATTATTGCTGTCAATCAACCGCTTACGGCTGAATTTGTAGAAGCTATGGGCAAGCTCTTTGCCGAGGTTATTATTGCACCATCAGTGGAATCTGAAGCGGCAGAGGCACTCACTAAGAAAAAGAATCTTCGTTTATTGGATGCGGGTGGCTTACTACCAACAGATAGCAAACCTCTTATGACGACACAGATTTCAGGTGGCATTTTGCTTCAAGATGCTGATTCAAAGCGTATTAGCGAATCTGACCTTACAACAGTTTCAGCTGCAAAGCCTGAGACTGAACAGCTTGAAGATCTCCTATTCGCCTTCCGTATTTGTAAACATGTGAAATCTAACGCCATTGTCATTGCACGTGACGGCGCAACAATCGGCATTGGTGCCGGTCAAATGAGCCGCGTGGATTCCGTTCGGATTGCTTGCTGGAAAGCCGAGGAAGCAGGCCTATCCACTAAAGGCGCCGTACTTGCCTCTGATGCTTTCTTCCCATTCGATGACAATGTACACCGCGCCGCTGATGCAGGCATTTCCGCTCTCGTTCAACCAGGTGGCTCAATTCGTGACGAAGAGGTCATCGCCGCTGCAGATAAGCACGGCATGGTGATGGTAACGACTGGTATTCGCCACTTCCGTCACTAGAATTCAAATTTTTAGATTAGGCGAGTAAGTCGAGGATGTTGCCTTGATTGCCAAAAAGCTCACTCGCAGCAGTCAGGCCTTCACTGCCTTCATTATCGCTCTCATTGCTAACGCCATTGAAATTATCAATCGCAGCAATATCAGCCAGTAACGATTCCGCCACATTTTCATCAAGATTATCATTAATGAAACTAATAAGCTCCTGACTAAAACTTGTCGTCACTGCTGGTTGATCAATATTAAACTCAGCATTTAGCAAATCTGTGGTGATGGTCGCAAGCGTCGCATCTTGCTGGTTAAAAACAGATTGTTGCCCGCTATTACCTAGCGTCGAAACTGCTGAGCCAAAAAGAGCCGTTGTCTGTAAAATACTAACCATATATCTATATTAACATAGATTAATGATTTCAGCTACTTCTTTGCAGCCGTATCTTTCTTCCAAAACATCAACTTACTTAAAGATCCACCCGCTTTGCGAAAAGCGAAACGGAAAATTTTCACAAACAGCCACCCGCCAACAAACCAAATCGGAATCCACGGGATAATCTTTAATACAAAGGCAATCACATCCGATACCGAGCGTAAGAACCCATTCCAAGCGTATCTCAAGCTATTCTCAATATCGTGATATTTAATCTCAACACCCTTTGGTGGGATCGTATAATTCACATTAACCGTGGCTTTGCTCGTTACTTTTTGTAATGAACGCATTTGGCCTGTGAGAGAATCAATTTGCCCCTGAACACGGGTTAATTCACGCTCAATATTTAAAATTTCTTGAATTTTACGCGCTTTATAACTCTCTAGAAGTTTAAGTAGACGATCACGCAGCGCTACTTGGTTTTTCAATTTCGACTCCGTATCAACATACTGCATCGTTTTATCCGTCGCTGAAACCTGATGGCTCTCGACTTCACCTGGACCATTACTTAAGAAATCAAGGTATTCACCCAGTTTTTCTGGCATGATGCGCGCATTCAAGTAACCACTGCCGCTGCTTTGAATACGTGACCCTGTCATATCGCAACCCAATGCAATACATTTTTCCATATCGCGTTGATAGCGTGCCTGTAGTGATTTTTTCGGCACTTGCACCCGCATATGGTGATTCTCCGCAATACGGCGACCTTCAAATTTAGAGCGATCCAACACCATATTAGAAGCTTTCATCGTTCGCTTCTGCTTAGCCATTACAGGAGCAGCAGGCATTGCCATGGCTTGTTCCATCGCATAACCACCTGCTATATCAGCTTGCGCCATTAGCTCATGCGAAACACTGCTTTCATCTTCCAAACATGCGGTCAGGCTTAATGCCAATAAGATAGTCAGTAACTTTTTCATCATAGCGCCACGCTAGAGGAGTTTTTACGATTCAGCAAGCTCGCGGAACATGATTCGTTTTTTCCAAAAAATGAAAAGGCACGGTAGCCCAAGCAATGCCGAAAGGCCAAACATAGCCGTCCAACCATACTCCTGCGCAATCCAACCTGCGCCACCCGCCATAACGATACTACCCAGACTCGCAAGCGAGGCGAGTAACGCATATTGCGTGGCAGTGTAATGATCACTCTGGCACAGACGCATCATAAAGGCGATAGCCGCAGCAGTAACCATACCACCGGATAGATTATCCATGGTAATGGCAAAAGTGAGTGCGCCTACATCTTTACCAATAATGGAAAGTGCCAAATAAGCTAAATTCGCCACAAGCTGGAAAAGTGCGAAGCTCCAAAGCGAGGTAAATAGCCCAAGCTTGGCAATCATCGCCCCACCGAGGAACATCCCGCCCAGCGTCGCACCAAAACCGAAGAGCTTGGCAATACCGGCAATAGTTGGTTTATCAAACCCAATTTGCAGGAAAAATGGCGTGGTCATAAAACCGATAAAACCATCCGATAAACGATAAAATAAGATGAACGCAAGCAGCCAAACCCATGCCGGAAAACGTGTTATAAAGTCTTTAAACGGTGCGATAATAGCTCCCTTAAAGAATCCTTCTTGCGCAGAGTGAGTCGCTAACTTGGCACGTTCTTTTGGGTTACTCACCATTAACGTCGTAATCATTCCTACGATCATGCATGCCGCCATTGCCAGATAGGCACTCGACCAATCAACCATCTCAGCCATATAGAGAGCACCAGCACCCGCAACGAGCATACCTAAACGATAACCAAATACCGCCATTGCCGCCCCTTCACCATATTGCGATTTATCGAGATATTCCGTACGAAAGGCATCAATCACAATATCTTGACTGGCTGAAAGAAACGCCACTAAAAGCGCAGCAGCAGCCACATAAAGCGGCGCTTCCGCTGGATTAATAAAGGCCAAAATTACAAGCGCCATGCTAAGTAAAATTTGCGTGAGCAACATCCAACTACGACGATGGCCTAGTTTCTTTGTAAGATACGGAATGGAGAAATAATCCACCAAAGGAGCCCAAAGAAAATTGAAACTATATGGCAAAGCGACATAAGCAAATAAACCCACCGTGGTCATCTCCACCGCATTATCTGTGAGCAAGGCTCCTAAAGTTGAAGCCACCAGTAACCGTGGCAAACCGCTAGAAAAGCCCAAAAACATGACAGCAAGCACTTTCGGATGAAAGTAAATTTGACACCATGCAAGAATAGATGAAAAGCGGAGCATAAAAGAAATATGCCTTTTGTTTACATTCTTTCAACTATTTACTGCTACATTAACGTTATGGCTACAAATTCCACTAGGTATAAATTCAAAATAGCTGCTTATGAGTACATTGCTTCATATTTAGAAAAAAATGCAAATACAGTTACTCCTGAAATGCTAACTCATTTAAAACGAAGCTTTTCAGATTCCTTAGCATCTGAACTCTTGCTTACATTTAAGGTAGATTGGGAAAGAGGTTACGTATGGAAATCTGATGGCAATTTTTCAGCACAGGATAAAAATGCCATTCTTCAACCTGTTGCTTACGAAATGATTAAAAAATTTAGTCATACGAAAATTGACGAACACATTGAGGAAGTAGCTAAGAGTGGTTTTAAAAAGGCACTTCATCCTGATAAGGATATGGGTTTTTAGAGCTCACTACGCCGCATCCCGACAAGCACATTTAGTAAATTCTGGTGGGCATAGGCGCATCCCTTTATACGAAGTAGTTTGGCCTAGTTTCGCTTCTAAGCAAATTTTCTTAAGCGCTTTAATATAATGAGGTTGAGTGCCAAGCGCTGGTACGCGCTCATAGCCTTTTATACCATGTTCCTCAGCCAATTCACGATATTCAATATCGAGCTCCACCAGAGTTTCGGAATGTTCTGAAACAAAGGCGATGGGTAAAATCACGATTGGAACACCTTCTTTAGCCGCTCGCTCAATTTCGGATTCCGTTGAAGGTTTCAACCATTCAAGGGGCCCCACCTTACTTTGATAACAAACCACAGAATCTAAACCTTCAATAGCAAGTTCATCGATAATGGCTTCCGCCGTTTGCTCTACCTGCCATTGGTAAGGGTCACCAGCATCCACAATCTTTTGCGGTAAGCCATGCGCTGAAAATAAGATACGCGGGGTACCGTGTTTTTTAGCTTTCTCATAGGTTTCTTTGATTAAAACTGCATGGGATTTAATAAAGTCACTTTGCGTTGGATAACATCCGACACGTGCGACTAGGACATTCAAACCTTGTTGCTTGGCATGCTTTTCCCATTCTTTGAAAGAACTTCCCGTCGTCGTTGTTGAGAATTGTGGATAGAGCGGCAGTAAAATCACCTCATCAGCGCCCCATTCTTTGACCTGAGATACCGACTCAGCCGACATTGGATGCCAATAACGCATACAAATAAAGCTCTTATATTCGGCCTTCTTATTTGTCTTTAAAGATTCATCTAAGGCGCTTGCTTGTTCTTTAGTCAGCTCAAGCAATGGGGACTTTCCACCTAAATATTCATAAATTTCACGCGCAATCGGCGCACGACGAGTCGAGATAAGTTTTGCAATCATCCAGCGTATCGGCTGTGGTGCACCAATAATCGCTTTATCATTGAATAGATTAAACAGAAATGGTTGTACCGATTCTGGTTTATCCGGCCCACCTAGATTCAGTAAAACCACTGCAACTTTTTTCATGACTTTAAGAGTTCCACTAAGCGTTCAACATTTTTAACGGGCGTTTCAGGAATAAAGCCATGCCCTAAATTGAAAATGAAAGGCACATCTTTATATGACTCTAACAAGAATTTAGCCTGTTCTATCGCTGCATCGCCATCAGTTGCCAAAAGAATTGGATCTAAATTTCCTTGCACCACCGCAAATTCGGATAGATGCGATTTCGCCCATTGTGGTGTAATTTGCACATCCATTCCCACCGCATCGATACCCGTTTCTTTTACGTAACGACGATAACCAATACCGGCTAAACGTGGAAAGCCAATCACCGGAACCTTCGGGTATTTCGCTTTTAGCGCCGCCACAATTCGCTTGGTTGGAGCTACCACCCAGTCATCAAATTCTTGGGCAGAACAAACACCTGACCAACTATCAAACAGTTGAACCACTTCAGCTCCCGCATCAATTTGGCAACCACAGTAATCAATAATCGCATTTTCTAACTTTGTTAAAAGCTGCGAAAAGGCCTGTGGCTGGGTATGTCCAAATTTTCGAGCCTTGGCAAAATCCTTACTTCCCCCACCCTCAATCATGTAACACGCTAATGTCCACGGACTGCCAGAAAATCCGATAAGTGTTTTATCTTTCGGTAATTCTTCTGATAAAATACCTAGTGTTCCGTAAATCGGGAAGAGCTTTTCTGGTTCATAATTTAATGCTTCAACTTCAGATGCTAAAGTGATGGGAGGAAGCTTTGGCCCCTCCCCTTTAACAAAACTAACCTCTTGCCCAAGAGCCAATGGAATCACTAAAATATCCGAAAAAAGAATAGCAGCATCCATATCAAAACGGTGAATAGGCTGTAATGTTACTTCTGCTGCTTTTTCAGGGGTGAAACACAGATCGAGAAAACCACCACAGCTAGCTCGTGTTTCCAAATATTCAGGCAAATATCTACCTGCTTGACGCATAAACCAAAAAGGGGGTTTTTTAAGCACCTTTCCGTCGAGGGTTTGTAAAAGCCGTTTTGTTATCATGACCGATGGTGTAAACCAGATTTTCCAATCAAACAAATAAAATAAATAATATATTTTAATAAGATAGTAGTAGTTTTATATCCCTATGAATCTTGGGGATTATTTATCATACTTCACTTATACGCATAGATTTCCACAAGTTAAATTGGCTATAGTTCATGGTTTTTATATAGTTATTCCATGAACTATAATTTTAGCCTTCACCATGTGTATAATTGGTTCAAAAAACCACGGTAGTTTGTGGGAAATTGATTAAATTATTTTACCCACTCATCCATCCATAGATTTCAGCTGCATTTATGCTATGACTTATCCACAATGAAAGAACTTCACATTCACTTGGTTTCTGATTCGACTGCCGGAACGGTTAGTGCGATTGCGCGCGCGGTGGTGGCTGAATTTGACGAAGTAGATGGACAAGAACATATTTGGGCCTTATTGCGTAGTGAAAAGCAACTAGAAAGATTTGAGCAAGCTTTGATTGCTAGCCCAGGTCCTGTTTTTTATACGATGGTTGATGGTGAATTGAACGAAAAGCTACAACGTATTTGCGCGCGTTTAAATCTACCTTGTATTAATCCATTGGAACGAGCATCCAACACGCTTTCAGCTTATTTACAGCAAGAAACTTCTGCCCGCCCAGGTAGCCGACATGAAATGAATGATAATTATTTTAGTCGGATTGAAGCGATTGATTATACCCTTAGTCACGATGATGGAAAACGCCATTGGGAGTTGGCTTCCTCCGATATTATTCTCGTTGGCCCTTCACGAACGAGTAAATCTCCCACTTGTGTTTATTTGGCTTATGGTGGCTTGAAAGCAGCAAATGTACCTTATGTTTATGGAGTTGATCTACCAGAAGAGCTTTTTGCCGTAGAAGATGCACTTATTGTTGGGCTGATTATTCATCCAAACCGTTTAATTGAAATTCGCCGTAGCCGCTTAGAATCCATTGGTCATAAAAATCTGGACCACTATGCGGATAATGAAAAAGTTGAGGAAGAAATTAAAACTGCCCGTCAGCTTTATCGTCAAAATGGCTGGCCAGTCATCGATGTTTCTCAACGCTCTGTCGAAGAAACAGCAGCTGCTATTTTAAATATTTATCACCGTCGTCTTGAAGAAGAGGCTAATAAAGAAGGAACTTCATGAAACGCGCTGCCGTGCTTGGTTATCCAATCAGCCATTCGCTGTCCCCCAAACTTCATGGTTATTGGTTAAAGAAATATGGTATTGAGGGAGATTATGAGGCAATCAAGACATCGCCTGAATTCCTTGGTGAGAGGATATCTAAGCTAAAGGAAGAAGGGTATACAGGGGTTAATTTAACCGTTCCATTAAAAGAACAAGTGACTCCCTATCTTGATCAGATTTCTGCTAAAGCAAAGCTAATCGGCGCGGTTAATACCGTGACGTTTAAAGATGAGAAGATTCATGGCGATAATACGGATGCTTATGGATTTATTGAGAACCTGCGTGAGGGGGTGGAGAATCTTTCACCATATCTAAATCATGCAATTATCTTAGGAGCAGGTGGTGCAGCACGTGCAGTGATAGCAGGTTTATTAGCAGAAGGAGTTACGCAAATTACCCTTCTTAATCGTACACGTTCAAAGGCAGAAGCTTTAGCTGAAATGCATCCATCCATTCAAGTTGAAGATTGGAAGAATAGCTCTGAATCACTATCTGCTGCGAGCCTACTGATTAATACGACTAGCTTGGGAATGAAAAATCAACCTGAATTAGAACTCAACTTAGAGTCACTTCCTGTTAACGCTTTAGTTACGGATATTGTTTATAATCCACTTCATACAATGCTTTTAAAGCAAGCAGCTGAACGAGGAAACCCAACCGTTGATGGATTGGGAATGCTCATTCATCAAGCCGTTCCCGCTTTTGAAGCCTTCTTTGGAATAAAACCAGAAGCGGATAAAACAATACGAGATGGACTTATCACCTGAAAAATATGATCCTAAGGCTCAGCTATTAGAAGAGTTGGAAACTCAAGAAATTTTAGGACAACGCTTTTACATTAATTTTGGAAAATTTATTGAACGCCTTCAATTTCATGACTTGGAGAATAAATCTGAAAAAGTGAATGAATTTTTAGGTATCGCAATTGAGAAGAGAAACAATCTTGTCAGTAAGTATCAAAATATGTGTCAATCCGCAGAAACGGGAAGTCCGCTAATTTTACAGAAAAAACACGAAAAATTACAAAAAGAACTTATCAAAGATATGGACTACCTTATTGAAGAAACGAAATATCTCAGACTCCCTAAAGATTTACATTTAGACACAAAAAAAGAAGTAAACGAAGTTAGAACAAAAATAATCGAGATTTTGGAAAAAAATCGAGAATCTTTCTTCTACAATGATCTTGGACAGGGCGGCGAGCTTGTATTAAGCTAATTTTATGACCATCACTATTGGACTTACAGGCTCCATCGCCATGGGTAAAAGCACGGTGGCAAAACAGCTAGCGGAGCTAGGTGCTAAAGTGAGCGATGCAGATGCGGTGGTGCATCAATTATTGGCTGAAGATAAAGCGCTTATTTCTCAAATCGCAGGGGTGTTTCCAAATGCGGTGGAAGATGAAGTCGTAAATCGTCAAAATCTCGGTATGGAGGTTTTTGCTGATCAGGATAAACTCTCACAGTTAGAAGAGTTCCTCCACCCTAAAGTGCGTGCTGTTAATCTAGCGTTGATTGCCCAAGCTAAAGCAGAAAATTGGCCGATCTTAGTGTTAGAAATTCCTTTGTTATTTGAAACAGGTGCGCAAAGCATTTGCGATAAAGTAATGGTGGTTAGTTGTTCGCCTGAAATGCAGCGTGAGCGGGCAATGGAACGTGAATGGATGACGGAAGAGAAACTTCAGCAAATCCTATCCCGTCAAATGCCGGATGCTGAAAAACGCAAAAGAGCAGATGTGGTGATTGATACATCTGATGGATTGGAATCCAGCAAGGCTCAGCTAGAAGCTTTTATTTCTAAATTATAATATTCATCTAAAATATTAGCGTAGCTGGCTTGCGCTGATTTGAGTTTCTCAACGGGAGCATCCTCAATAGTAATGGCTAATAAAGCATCGTTAATATCACTAGCATAGCGATAGAGTTTATAAGGTAGAACGCTTCCATAGCCTATTTCACGAATTCTTCGCGCAATGGCACCAATCTCAAAACTCACCGGATAAATGCCAAAATGTAGAATCTCAGATAAAGTATAGTTGAAGGTTTCCGGCCAAGTAGCAGGTAGGAAAACCATATCAAATTCGCCGTCTTTTAGCATTTGTGGTAACTCAGCTTGTTTATAAGGGCCGGTCACAGTCATAAATTTGTTTAATTGCCAATCAATGTCGCTAAAGCCAATCAAGGTGAATTCGATATCTAATCCGCGCTTTTTGGCATCTTCGGCGCATTCTTTTAAAACCATCGAGCCTTTATGAGGTGCGATACCACCTAAGGTGAGTACGCGAAGTTTTTTACCTGCTTTGCGAGCGAGCGGAGTAACTTCAGCTTCATCCCAATGCGGGCGATTGATAATCGTAGAATCTGGGAGATAACGTTCCAGTCTATTTTTTACATCCATATCGGGGGTGTAAACATGGCGGGCAGCATTTAGAAATTCGGCATAATCGGTGCGCCATTTTTCAACATCCACATCTTTGCCAGCAGCTGAACCGTAAGTTTTCACACAACCGCTGCAGTGTTTTACATCGGGCTCGCCGCAATAGCCGCGTGTAGCATCGCTATAAAGAGTAAAACGCGGGCAGATGCTTAAATAATCATGGGCGGTGAAATCGTAAGGGATCTCTAACCGTTCAGCAAAAGATCGAATTTTATTGCTAAAGCCAGCGGTGAAATCGACGAGGTGATGAACATGAATGAGGCGAATATCAAATAGCTCTAACTGCTGAAGCAGAAGTTCAGACTCAGTCTCAAGATGGTAAATTAAACCTTCATCCTCTAAATTATCATAAGGCAATAAGCGCACCCACTCAGAACCGAGGCTGCGCAATGCCCAAACAGTCACATCTTCTTGTTCCAGTTTTTCACCAAGCTGTTTGAGGTGATGCTCAGTGCCGCCGCCCAAACTATGACTAACCATTAAAATGCTTGGATTTTCACTCTTAAAAATAGGCTCTTCTAAAGTATCAGAACGTTTTTGCGGCAAATCCATCTTACGCAACTCTTTATCGGCAATGGCGGGGTTTTGCAGGCTCCATAGCTGATAGGCTGGCAAATGGCGGAAAAGGGAAGGAAATGTTAGAAAACAAAAACGCTGAATTTTACGTTTATGCACAGCGCGCAGCGGTGAAACTCGCAAAACTTGGCGCGCAAACTCAACCAGCTGTTGCTTCATTAGGCTGCTTTCTTCCCACCAGCGAGACCGAAAACGAAGCCGGAAAGTTTAAGCACACCGCGTTTTTGCCACCCTTTTAGGCGATTGGTACGAGTGACATAGCCATCAAATTCAAATCGCGTATCGCGCATAAATTGACGGAATGGGCGAACGGCTTCTCCGATAAAAGGAGCATAATCAAGCAGGCCTTCATTTTTCAACCATTCAGGAAAACACATTTTATGCTTACCCTGTTTAGCGGTGGAGAAAGGCTGTGGGAAAGCCTCACGCAAATCTTCGCGGGTACGATAAAGCGCGCGATGGTGCGCTTGTACAGGTTGGCCATCATCATATGAGCCATAAGCCCAAGGCACCGCTTCTAGCTTTTCTTCGGAATATTTGTCGCAAGCATCGACATACCAATGGCTAAGTTCCAGCGCTGCGGGCATATCTTTGCCATATTTATCCCGCATCAAAATATGAGCGCCGCTATCAAAACCGGTAAAGTGATGAAAAATGAAGGCCTCGCCATTAACGGTGATACCGTCTTTGAGCGACCCTTCAAGTTTGCGTTGAGCGTAATTCCACGTGGCGACATTGCAGCCCGGATGTTTGAGTAAATGCACATTATCGAAAAAGACGGGAACGAGATCATTCCACTTTTGGTCGGTGAAATTACCGCCGGCAATATCGTCAAAGCAGCGGAAATAACAACGCTCTGCCCACCAATCGGCATAAGCGCGACCCGTTTCGTCATTCTTTACAGCAACAAAACCAAAGTTATAAAGCCCGTGCTTAAGTGAGTTTAGCTCATTATCTTTAATGGCTTCGGTCGTAGCTTCGGGTTCATTAATATGCGGAGTCAGCAATACGCTGCCCTTTTTAAATCCATCGAAGATAGGCTCAAGCGTGGTGAAAATGGCAATATCAGGATCAAAATAAATCACTTCATCATAGCCCTGTTCCAGCAAGTGGCGCAGCATGAAGGGTTTTACGGCAGTGCAAGCCTCAACAATGCGATGGCCGAAAATCCACCGCTCATAATCTTCAATGCCCAAATCTTTAGCGGCAAAGAGTGTATCGAAGGCTTCATTTTTAAGGGAAAATCCATCTGGCGGCGTATCTGCGAGTAGAACAAATACGTCAATTTCGGGGTGAAACTGCTTCACACTTTCCGCTAGCACGCGTGCTTTAGGAATATAGTTGGTTGCGCAGCTGGTAAATATCACTCTTTTTGTCATGGTGCGGTTTTTAGCTCTTATCATCTTGTTTTGCCAGCTTTTTCCCACCGCCAATAGCACTGCTTAATTTCCGCATTGGTTCGGTGACTTTCCAGCTGCTTGAATCATAGACGGATTCAAGCTGAGTTTTAAGAGTAGCTTCGCGACTGGCGGCTTCGGCTTCTACTTCGTTCAAGCGTTGTGTAAGCGTTTGAAATTGGGTCTCTAAATCATCTGTGCGGTGACTCGCTTTGGCGGCCTGTTTTTTTGCTTCTATAAGTTGATGCTGTAGAGATAAATTCTCTAAACGTGCTTCACGCAAGAGCGGAGCGATGGCGGCCGTTTGAGCTTTCCATGTTTTAACTAGCTGATGAAGTTTCTTTGAATTTGGTTTTTCCAATAGGGCTAAACAAGCATCATAAGGTGCACCTAGGTTTTTAGGTTCTTGTTTATGGTTACGTAATTCAGGTGACAGAAAGCCATCAACCTCTTTAGCTGCGTCTTTCAGTGAAACCGACCAATCAAGATTTAAATCTTGAGAGGCGCGCTTCATGGCGTCTTGCCAATCACTTAATAATTCATTGTAAGAGAGAATCGTTTGCGGATGACCCTCGGCGGCTATAAGGGCTTCCAGTGTATAACTCAGCCAGCAAAGTAGCGCTGTATCTTCATTCATACCATCGCGTTTATGAAGGGATGCCGCTACTTCTAACGGATGACGGTAGGCGATGATGAAGTGAGGCTTAATCTCGCGATCTTCTAGCAAGGGCATCCAAAGTTGCATGAGGCGACATTGGCGAGGGTCTTTCAGTGCCCAAATGGGGCATTCAGAAAATTCATCATCTAAAATTTCAGCAATGGCGGTGCGGGCATTATCGGCGGCTTCGCTTTCCAGCCATCCGTCTGGTAATGGCAGTCCATCATACCAGCTTAAGCCAAGCTCAGTCAGTAATTGTTCGTGAACTTGTACGATAGGCTCATGTTCGAAAAAGCCTTTTTGGTTATCTTCCGCTGCCTCCATAAGGTGATTGCCGAGATCAGCTCCTAGTAAATTCACCACACGCGCAAGGGCAGAAGTGCCACTGCGATGCATGCCAAGAATGAAAATTGCGCGATTCATGGGGTAACTAGTAACCAGTAATTGATAAATGGTAAAGTTAGACCTTCACTAATGATTGATTACCGATTACCAATAAGCTCAAGATGCGCGAAATAGCTTTAGATACAGAAACTACTGGCTTTCACCATAAAGGCGATGATCGAATGGTCGAAATTGGTTGTGTGGAAATGCATGGGCGGATTCGTACGGGTAAATCGTACCATGTTTATTTAAACCCTGAACGCGACATGCCTGCCCAAGCGGAGAAGGTTCACGGCCTATCTGCAGAGTTTTTATCCGATAAGCCTTTATTTGCTGATGTAGCGGATGAGTTTCTGGAGTTTTTAAGTGATAGCCCGCTAGTGATTCATAATGCGGCCTTTGATATTGGCTTTATTAATGCGGAATTGAAACGGATTAATCGCCCTGCTCTGCCAATGGATCGTGCAATTGATACGGTAGTGATAGCACGTGAGCGCTTCCCCGGATCGCCAGCAAATTTGGATGCGCTTTGCCGTCGTTATGAAATTGACCTGTCAGAACGAACTCTTCACGGTGCATTACTTGATGCGGAGTTACTGGCTGACGTTTACTTAGAGCTGATGGGCGGGCGCCAATCTGCTCTACTCTTAGATGCCGATACGGGCGATACGGATGCTGAGCGTGTGGCGGTGGAGTTTGCCAAAAGAGAATTCCCCGTGGCTGAAAGTGAACTTCAAGCGCACGAGGAATTTTTATCTCAATTAAATGAGCCGCTTTGGAAAAAATTGGCGTAATGCTTAACTCGATTCTTTATCGCCGTTTTTAGCCTGCTCTTCCTGAATACGTTTTACAAAGAGTGCGTGGAAATCAATTGGCTCAAGCATAAGTGGCGGGAATCCACCGTCACGTGTGACATCTGCCAAAACGCGTCGAGCAAATGGGAAGATGATGAAGGGGCAATCAATGAAAAGCATGGGTTGCACGCGATCTTCCGGTACATTTTGCATTTGGAATAATCCGCCATAAGCAAGTTCAGCTACAAAAAGAGTCTCATCTTTACTAGCAGCCTTCACCGAAATCTTTAAAGTCATCTCGTAAAGATCATCGGTTGCTTTCTTGCCTTCCAAATCGACATTCACGTCCATTTGCGGCCCTTCATTCAGCTGGCTAAGGCCAAAAGGGCCTTTTGGTGCCTCAAAAGAAAGATCTTTAATATATTGGGCACGGATGGTTAGTTGTGGGTTAGGGGTTGCATCACTCATAAGAAGTCCTATCTATCAGTTATTCATGTGAGGCTAAGCTAGTGTGCATAGGTACAGCTTTCAAGGTTTCGTTTCACTTGAACGGTAAACTAAGTTAGACTGATATTATGGATACGTTTCAATTTGCAGATATTATTATTTTGGCTCTCATCGCAGGTTTTATCGCACTGCGCCTTCGTAACACGCTAGGTAAGGATGTAGGTCATCGTCCTGATACGACTAATTTGCGTCGTCAAATGGGTAAAGAGTTAGAAGAGCGTGTGATCTCTATGCCGGGTGTGAAAGTCACGGTAGAAGAGAAGAAGCAAGAAGCGCTTGATAAAGCCTTTGAAGCTCTTGAAGAGCCTATCAAAACTAAGGTTGAGAAAGTGAAAGCAAAAGACCCTTCAGTCGATATTACGGAATTTACGGAAGGTGCAAAAGGTGCGTTTGAGTGGGCGGTTAAAGCCTTTAACGATGGGGATAAATCTACATTGAAGCAGATTCTTTCCAAAGAAGTTTATCAGGAATTTGAAGAAGCTATGATCGATCGTGAAAGTAGTGCGGCTAAGGCTGATACGACATTAGTTTCAATTGAGCTAGCAGAATTAACCGATGCGCAAGTTAAGAGTACGAAAATTCAAATGACGATGAAATTTATGTCTGATCAAATTCATGTGGTTCGTAATGAAGAGGGTGCCGTAATCTCCGGCGATGCTTCAGAAATTACGCGTGTAGAAGATGAATGGGTATTTGAACGTTCGGTGAAGTCACGCGATCCGAACTGGACGATTATCGACACATAAGCGTCAGCGCTCATTGCCATGACTGGCGAATTTTAAAAGACCTGATATAGTGCGCCCCATGACGCGTTATTTTTTGATTATTTTGAGCTTTTTCGCTTTATGCGGGTTTAAGAATTTTCTTCAATGGAACCAAGTAGATGTTGAGCCAGCCTATGCCGCTTTGGCTAAAGCTTGTGTGCACCATAAGCCCACGCGTCAAAATAAAGCCTTTTGCATGCAATTTTGGCAAAAGAAGCTCGTTTCTCCACAGGAAAAGCGCGCTTTCTTTGAAAAACGCTATCAACCTCAGCTATTAACGAGTGACGGCTTGCTAACCGCTTACTACCTACCTCTTTTAGAAGGTTCTTTAGAAAAAACAGCAGACTATCCGCATCCGGTTTGGGGAGTTCCAAAAAGAATAAAAAAACCTTATTTTACTCGCCAAGAAATTGATCAAGGTGCATTGAAAGGTAAGGAAAACCCGCTTCTTTGGGTGAAAGATAAGGTCGATCTTTTCTTTTTACATATTCAGGGCTCAGGCCGTGTTGTTTTGCCGGATGGCAAAATAATGGGGCTTGGCTTTGCAGATAAGAATGGCCAGAAATACCAGTCCATCGGCAAATATATGATTAAAAATGAGATGGTGACGGGCGAAGCGATGTCGATGCAGGGCATCAAAAAATGGCTCCGAAATAATCCAGAAAATGCAAATAAAGTGCTTTGGCATAACCCTTCCTATGTTTTCTTCAGTTTACAAGAAGCGCCTGCAGCCATTGGTGGACAGGGCGTACCGCTTACACCGCGTGGTTCAATAGCGGTGGATCCAAAGGAAATCCCTTATGGAACGCCGGTTTTAATTGAGACGACATTGCCAGATGAGACGAAGCCCAGTTATCTGCTTACCATCGCGCAAGATACAGGCAGCGCAATTAAAACGAAGCGTCGAGCAGATTGGTTTTTGGGTGCTGGCGATGGCATTGGTGAATTAGCTGGTCGTTTAAAGCAAAAGGCTCGTTTTACCGTGTTGAAACCAAAAGGCAGCTTGCATGAATAAACGCACGCTGACTCCTGAAGAAAAACGGCTTTGGCATCACTTCACACAGGATGTTCAACATGTGAATACGCGTGTTGTAGATATAGCTGCAAGTGAGGTTGAGTCAGTAACTCCCTCGGTTATGATGAAGTCGAATATGCCTATAGCGAGACCATCGACTTCGATTGATTTGCAGCCAGATGATATGGCGAGTGTTCATCGTCGTACGGCTCAACGATTGCGTCGCGGGCAGGAAACACCACAAGCGACGCTGGATTTACATGGCTACACGCAAATGCAAGCATCGCATCAGTTTCATCAATTTTTGTATGAGGCTTCGCAATCAGGTTTGCGCGTGGTGCGCGTGGTGACAGGTTATGGGAAAATGACAGGCAAAGGGGTATTGAAAGCGGCATTACCGCGCTGGGTCAATTTCCCTGAAAATCGCCGGCTTATCCTAACTTATCATCAAGCTCGGCCAGAGGATGGTGGCTCAGGAGCGTGGATTCTTTTTCTCAAGCGTAAGGAACGTCTATGAGCGGGCTTCCTAAAGCGCATATTTTAGTGGTGGATGACGATGATCGTTTACGAAAACTGTTAGAGCGATACCTTAAAGAGCAATCCTATGTCGTCAGCACAGCGGCAGATACCGAACAAGCACGCCAGATTCTTTCGCTTCTAAAGCCAGACTTAATGGTACTTGATGTGATGATGCCTGGCCAAACAGGCCTAGAATTTGCGAATGAATTAGGTGAAGAAAACACGATGCCTATTTTGATGCTGACGGCGATGGATACGGCTGATGATCGCGTTGCTGGATTAGAATCGGGAGTAGAAGATTATCTTACCAAGCCGTTTGAGCCGCGCGAGCTTTTACTACGTTTAGGTAATATCCTCAAACGCACTCAATCAAAACAAGAAGAAACTTTAAACCTTACTTTTGGTGATTTTCAGTTTGATCGCACCGCGCAAACTCTTTTGCATGATTCCCAAGGTAATATTTCACTGACGACAGCTGAACGAGAGATTCTAACTGCTCTAGCGGAAAAGCCAAATGAGCCTTTATCTCGAGAGGTTCTGGCAGAACGTTTAGAGGGAAGTGAAAATTTACGCCATGTGGATGTGCAGATGGGGCGGCTGCGTAAAAAATTGGGCGGTGCGAGCCATATCCAAACGGTACGTGGTAAAGGCTATAAATTAGCGGTTGGGGTATAAAATGCGTGCTATTAGTCGATTTTTCCGCCGATTAGCCCCTAAAACTCTATTTGTGCGTGCTTTATTGATTTTGGTGCTGCCCATTTTATTGGTGCAGCTCATTGCTGTTTACATTTTTTACGACAAACACTGGGCGAGTGTGACGCGCCAGCTCTCCTCGTCTCTTGCAGGTGAGGTAACGTGGTTGGTAGAGCATTGGGAATTCTCGACTCGTGATGCAGAACGGCGCAAATGGTTGGCGCTACAGGCGGAGCGCAATTATGGTTTGCTTGTAGCGATGCTGCCACCCATGCGCGATTCAGTCCCCAAAACGGCAGAGGAAGTGCATTTCCCCGTATTTGAAGAGCAGTTAGCAAAACGAATTAATCGGCCATTTGCCCTGCGTTATGTAGAAGAAACAGAAAAACTGAATATTTTAGTACCGATTCGCGGTTCTATGCTTCGGATTGAAGCGCCAAAGAAACGACTTGCCAGTTCCACCACCCTTATTTTTGTTGCGTGGATGGTGGGTGCGGCTTCTATTTTAATACTGGTGGCGATCTTATTTTTACGCAATCAAATTCGTCCGATTGTCCAGCTGTCTTCCGCGGCGGAGAGTTTTGGTCGCGGACAAGAGGTCGAAGGTTTCCGTCCATCGGGCGCGCAAGAAGTACGTCAGGCCGCCCGTGCTTTTATTGAAATGCGAGGGCGTATTCGTCGCCAAGTGGAAAGCCGTACCGCTATGTTGGCCGGTATTAGCCATGATTTACGCACCCCCCTCACCCGTATGAGGTTGGAGTTGGAAATGCTGGGGGGAAAAGACGGATTGGAAGAGCTTGGCTATGATGTAGAAGAAATGCAGAGAATGGTGGAATCTTACCTTGCCTTTGCCAGTGGTGAGGGAAGCGAGGAAGCGAGTAAAATTTCCATCGGCCAATTGCTGAGTCGCGCAGTGGAACCTTATCAGAGGCGCAAATCAGATGTAAATTTAGGTGAGGTGCCGCATCGTTCTATCACGGTGAAAACACAAGCGATGATTCGGGCAGTACGCAATTTGATTGATAATGCATTGCGCTATGGTGACCATTGTTGGATTAGCGTCAAACTTCGCCGCAAAAAATGCCTCATTATGATTGATGATGATGGCTCTGGCATTGCTGAGAAAGACCGTGAGTCGGTGTTTCGTGCCTTTAAACGATTAGAAGAGTCACGTAATTCAGAAACCGGTGGCGCGGGTTTAGGGCTTACTATCGTGCGTGATATTATCCATGCGCATGGTGGAGATGTAAGCTTAGATGACTCGCCTCATGGGGATGGTTTGCGAGTAACGATTACACTTCCACTTTAAGTTAATAAAAAAGGGGAGAGCAAATGCCCTCCCCTTTATCGAATCTTTGAAAAAACTAAGCCGCTTTTGCGAAGTTCTTAGCTTCTTCTACTGTCTCGTTGAAATGCTTATTCATCGCTTCAAATGCTTTAAATTGCGATTTTGTTGCCATTTCCGTTAGCTCTTTTGCTTGTTTAGTGCAGGTTGCTAGCGTCTTTTTAGCGAGCTCGCTTTGCTTTGCTGCATTTTGGTCAGGTGCAGTTGTCGTGAAAACATCACGTGATGCGCTGATTGCTGCTTCCGTATTTGCTTGTGCAAATTCAGCAGTTTTCTTAGCAAATTCCTGCGTTGATTCACCAAATGCTTGCGAAATGGCAGTAAAATTCTCAATATTTTTCTGTTGCATAGCAACGAATGCGCTCGTATCGAACTGCGGTACTTTAAAAGACTGAAAGCCTTTCGTAAATTGATCAAACATATCCTATACTCCTATATATTTATATTATTTACGCATGTTGCACTGCACAAGTCAAGAATTTTGTGCATCGCACCATTTTGGGAAAGAGATTGCCTCTGGCTGTGTATAAGTTACAACGGCTAGCATGAATGAGATTGAAACAAAAAAACAACGTGCCTCTGGCTGGTTTCGCGAGTTGCGGGATCAGATTTGTCAGGAATTTGAATCAATTGAGAGAGAGAAAGGCTCTGACGCTCAATTTGATCGTAATGTCTGGCAGAAAGAACCAGATGCATTAACGCAAGGTGGCGGTGAAATGTCGCTCATGCGGGGTAAGGTTTTTGAAAAAGTCGGGGTGAATATCTCGGTGGTGCATGGTGAATTTTCCGAAAAATTTCGTAAGGAAATGCCAGGCGGAGCGGAAGACCCACGCTTCTGGGCGGCGGGTATCTCATTGGTAGCACATATGGTGAATCCTCATGTGCCGGCCGTACATATGAACACGCGTATGATTTTAACGGGTGAAAGTAACCTATGGTTTGGAGGTGGTGCCGATCTAACGCCTATGTTGCCAAACGAACAGGATGCAGCAGATTTTCATGCTGCTTGGAAAGAGTGTTGTGATCGCCATCATGATAAATATTCTGATTATAAAAAATGGTGTGATGAGTATTTTTATCTACCCCATCGTGAGGAACCACGAGGCATTGGCGGCATTTTCTATGACTATTTGAAAGAAGATTGGGAGAAGGATTTTGCCTTTACCCAAGAGGTAGGACGTACTTTTAATAAGACTTACCCTACCCTCGTACGCCGTCATTGTGACAAAGAATGGACGGATAAAGAGCGTGAGATACAGCTCTATAAACGCGGGCGCTATGTGGAATTTAACCTATTGCATGATCGCGGAACGCGTTTTGGCATTATGACAGGCGGAAATACGGAGGCGATTCTTATGTCAATGCCACCGGAAGTTCGCTGGTAAAGAATTAAATATCTGTGAAATTATCGCCTTCAAGCGTTAGCAACTTTCCGTCTTCAATGCGGAAATACCAACCGTGAAGCTTAACAGCACTACTTTCAATGCGTGATTTAATCCACGGAAAACTCTCTAAATTTTTCAAAGAAAGCTTAATCGCATCTTGCTCGCAGTCGCTTTGAGCATCGCATTTTGCGTCCTTGGCAATTTGCATCCAAGGGTCAATAAAGCTAAAATCTTCGCCTTCTTGTGGGGCAATACCTTCGCGCAATGCTTTAATACCACCGCATCCGCTATGACCCATGACGACAATATGCTTTACCTCTAAGTGACAAACGCCAAATTCGAGAGCGGCACTCACCCCATGCAAGCTATCACCATCTGGCTGATAGGGAGGGACAAGATTTGCTACGTTACGAATCATAAAAACTTCACCAGGGTCAGCCTTCGTCAAGGTAACAGGGCTAACACGCGAATCAGAACAAGTGATGATAAGCGTTTTTGGTGATTGTCCTTGGCTTAATTGCTCAAAAAGCTTTCCGCCATCTGCTGATTCCTCTTTATAGAATTCGCGATAACCGTCTAGCAGTTTTTGCACTTCAGCCATTAATGATGCCCTCCATCTGCGTCACAAGCATCTTTAGAGATTTCATCCGCACTGTGATGGTGAATGAGCCCTTTATCGTAGAGCTCTTGCGTTTTCGGCTCCAACTGGTTTGCTACCATAAGATAGCCAACGATAGAAAGGATAATCGTATAAGGCAGCGCCATGGTCATCATCTTTACGTAAGATAAGCGGATTAACGGCGCTAAGGCTGAGGTAAGCAAGAAGAGGAACGCGGCTTGCCCATTAGGCGTTGCGATAGATGGAATGTTGGTTCCGGTGTTAATCGCTACTGATAATAAATCAAACGTCTCACGGTTAATCGTACCGTTTATTAGGGCATTCTTAATTTCACCTACATAAACAGTGGCGACAAACACATTATCACTAATCGCAGAAAGCACACCGTTAGCGACATAGAAAGCGGTAATACGTGCTGAACCTTCCATTGCGAGCACTTGTGCAATGATGCCCCCAAAGAGGTTTTGGTCGTTAATAACGGCCACAACAGCAAAAAACACAACGAGAAGGGCGGTGAAGGGTAGCGCTTCTTCAAAAGCTTTACCAATCTGATGTTCTTCCGTAATGCCCATAAAGGCGGTGAGAAGCACAATGATAGAAAGACCAATCAAGCCCACTTCAGCCAAGTGAAGCATGAGAGCAATTACGAGCCAAATCGCCACGACACCCTGTACGAAAAGAATTGCTCTATCGCGATCGGTACGTTTTGAAGCTTGCTCCGCATCGAAGTCACGCAAAATAATCAAGACGCTCTCAGGGATTTTCGCCCCGTAACCGAAGATTTTGAATTTCTCTAAGAGGAAACAAGTGATTAGACCTGCTGCAAATACAGGCATGGTGACGGGCGACATGCGATAAAAGAACTCCATAAAGCCCCAACCAGCCACATTAGCGATGAGTAAGTTTTGCGGTTCACCTACGAGCGTACATACACCACCCAATGCCGTACCGACCAAGGCATGCATTGTAAGGCTACGTAAGAAAGCACGGAATTGTTCGAGATCGGCACGATGGTCGTCTTGAACACTGTTATCGCAAGAATGATCATGGGCGTCGTTTGCTCCACGGCTTGATGCGACTCGGTGATAAACCGAATAGAAGCCAGAAAAGACAGCGATAATTACGGCCGTCACGGTTAACGCATCTAAGAAGGCAGAAAGAATTGCGGCCAAAAAGCAGAAAATAAGTGATAAAACAGGCTTGATTCGCACTTTTACGAGCACTTTTGTGAAAATAAGCAGCAAAAGGTCTTTCATAAAGTAGATGCCTGCCACCATGAAAATAAGTAGCAAGATCACGCTTAAACCCAGTTCAATTTCATGAAAAACAGTATAAGGGGAACTTAATCCTAGAAAAACTGCTTGAAGGGCGAGTAAGCCGCCGGGCTGTAGCGGGTAACATTTTAATGCCATGGCTAGCGTAAAGATAAACTGTCCAACCAGCATCCAGCCGACAATATAGCCGCCCTCCTCCATACCGAGGATCGAAAGCACTAAAGGATTGATGATTAAAAAGCTAAGAATAGTTAGCTTGTACCATTGCGGGGAATTTCCTAGGAAGTTCTTAAAGATATTTTGCATGCACCTTATATGGCGATTTTGGCGCATGCTGTAAATGGTTTTCGGGTTTTTATAGGCTTACAATTGTACATGATTGAAGCAAAGGCGCAGAAAGACTACAATTATTCCATGAGTAAGAAAGAACCTGAACTGCCCCTTCCCTCTCCTCCTAATGAAGCAGAGGTGCGTGCTTGGCTATTAGAGCACCCTGATTTTTTGGCAGAAAATCCAGAAATTCTGACGCACCTTACTCCGCCAGAAGCTCAGCAAGGAGAGAATGTTGAGGATTTTCAGGCGCATATGCTGCATCGACTGCAATCTCGGCAACGTGAGTTAAAAGACGATCTAGAAGAACTAATAGGGGTAACGCGCGATAATATTAGCACGCAAGCTCAGGTGAATCAGGCGGTGTTGGCCTTGGTCAAAGCAGAATCGCTGGAACAGCTTCTACAAAAAGTGACGGAAGAGCTCACATCGATTTTCGATGTGGATGCGGTACGTTTAGCGGTAGAAACACCCCTTGCCGATCAATATGAAACTCAATTTAGCGAGGCTAGCTATAGCGGTATTGGTGTACTCATGCCCGGTGGTGTTGATGCTGCGATTGGACAGGGTCAAAATAGTTTCGCCATATTAGATACGCGTGAAGGCTTTCCCGAAGGTACAAAAACTGTGTTTGAAGCGTGCGAAGGGTTGATTCGCTCTTGTATTCTTTTACGGATGGATTTGCCGCATAATAAGCGTCAAGGCGTATTGGGTTTTGGGGTGCGTTATGCAGGCCGTTTCCACCCACAGCAATCGGATGAGTTATTAAAGTTCCTCGCCAAAGTTGTTGCATTACGCTTGGAACCTTTATTACGCCGTGAGGGATTGGATGAGTTCTAGCCATGTCGCTCATTCAGGATTATCTTGATTATCTCACCACGCAACGGGGTTATTCCGAACATACGGTGACTGCTTATAGCAATGACCTCCTGCATTTTTCTGGTTTTCTGGGAGAGCCCCCTACTCTCGCAAGTTTAAGTAAAACGACCCTTCCGGATCTTCGCCAATGGTTGGCGCAACGAATGCAGGAGGGTAAATCACCACGTAGTAATGCTCGGGCGATTAGTGCCTTACGAGGGTTTTTTAAATGGTCGAAAGTGGAAAATACGGCAATCCAAAGGCTACGTAGCCCCAAAAAACCGAAACCCTTGCCCAAGCCAGTCAGTGCAATTCAATCACTGAAAGCGATGGAAGAAATAGCGATATTACAGTCTGAGCCTTGGTTGGGATTGCGTGATGAGGCTTTATTGGCTTTGCTTTATGGGTGTGGTTTACGCATTAGTGAGGCGCTTGGATTAAAAAGGGGTGAAATTACGTCGGATGCTGAATGGCTGCGTGTAGAGGGAAAGGGAAAGAAGGAGCGTTTAGTGCCCTTATTGCCTGTGGTGCGCGAGGCCCTATTGGCCTATGAAATGCAAATTCCTTATGCGGGAGATAAAGACTCACCCTTGTTTTTGGGGAAAATAGGCAAGCCGCTTAATCCGCCTGTTTTTAGACGACAGTTACAAAAACTGCGTGCGCAAATTGGATTGCCCGAAACAGCTACTCCACATGCATTTCGTCATAGTTTTGCGACTCACTTACTGGCCGAAGGCGCTGATTTACGATCTATTCAAGAGTTACTTGGTCATGCCAGCCTCGCTGCCACCCAACATTACACGGCGGTAGATACGGCTCGGTTGTTGGAAGGCTATCGCAAAGCATTCGTCGAGATTTAGAGGGATAAGGGCGCGGCAAGTAGGCTGCGTGAGCCATCAGCAAGCGAAGCGTCGCGTAACTGGAGCGATAGTAATCGCGATAGGACGCAAAACATAAAAATCTAGGCAATAAAAAAAGCCATTCCCCCTCAGGGGAACAGCTTTCTTTATTTTACCAGCCTTTCGGGGCTGGCGCTAACATCCTGTTAGCTCGGTAATGCTTAACAACCTAAAGGTCTAAAGACTCAATAGGTGCGTAATAGTGCTTTCCGTCGTCAGCTAATATATTGCTGACTGGGAAACCAACCCTAGATACGATCCTGCAATCGACTGCATCGCTAAAAAAGACGATGTTATCAACTGCGAGGTCTATCCCAGGTTTTAACCCATTCCATTCTGCCGCTCCCGCGATAAAATGGCGACATCCATCTGAGTCTTGGTAGACTCGAATGACCTTGCCATCAGCATCGTCAACAAAGTTGACGAAAACGTTAGCTCCTTGTGCTTCAAGCACTTGTAGCGTTTCATGCGGCACTCGAATCTCTCCGAGCACATTAGTCGTTCCTGTAACTACTACAGGGATGACTTGATCGATGAGTCGTTCAAAGACCAACTCTCCATTGTTAGAGAGGTTGTCTCTGTCCAACATCAGGCTGTAAACTCCTAGTGGAGTAAACGCTGTGTATGGGTGTTGACCTGGCCCAACTACTAGCTCGCCTCCTCCTTCGAAAAGGATACTAAAAGTGTTGCCACCATTGAAGATAACTCGGTTGCCTGAAAGGCTACCGCTTCTTCTAATGGTTCCAACGCTTTCAGCGAAGGTGTTGGAATTAGCCGTCATTCGTGCCAGCGTGTTTCGGCTGGTTCCATCGACGGAAATCCCGCTGTTGGTAATGGTTACAATACGATCATCTGCATTTCTGCGCATGACGTCATCAAATATATCAACCAACGTCCCTGAAGGGCTATCGTTGATAATGTTTCTGACACCAGTGTCTGTGCAATCCGGTAAAGGATCACAGTTAACGACTGGGTCGTCATCACAATCTCGCGGTTGAAGCGAAATTGGACAACCAATAGAACCCGGTCCATGGACAGCGTAATCTGGGACAGTCCACAAGGTGAATGGATCGTTGCCACTCAAGCTTTCCAATAGCTGAATTTGCACCAACTCGGTACTTTCATCTGTTAAAGATGCCTCAACGATAGGAAGTATTAAGTTCCCTGTTGTTGCGTCCTCCAACCCTTCTTCTACCATGTTAACAGCAAAAATGCCGTTAGTAGTTTTTAGGGTTAGACAAATGGTTTCAAAAACATTTGCTGGCTCCACATGTCCGAATTGCTGAGCTGCATAGCAGTATTCAGCATCCAAGTTCAAGCCTGGCATAGTTTCAACCGAAGTTAAAACTAACGCTGTAGTTCCCCACTCTGACAAATCAAGCCGGGTGTTCCCGACATGCATTCCATCTACAAAAACCTCCACAAGTGGAAGGTTTTCATCAAATGGGAGGTCAATAAACCCTCCACCTCTAAACATGGCTGTAAAGCCAAATTCATCGATAGCATCCCCATCGATTGTCAAATCGACGTAGAAAAACCCAGGTCTGGATGTACCGGTGGAGGTTTGAACGTAATAACGTTTTCCATCTCCCCAATTACCTCGTTCGAGGCAGCACTCCCAAAAGAAATTAACATTGCCCGGAGTGCCCTGAGCGTAATTGACAACATTTAAAAATCCGAGATCAACAAACCAAGGGTCTGACCCTCTTGATTCAACGAGTATTTCACCATCTGGGGCTAAATTCGACTCGTTTTCTTCAAGTGAAACCAAGACTAGCTCGCCATCACCATCTGGTGCTTCAAGGTTATCTAGAGTTTCTTGTTGTTCAAGGTCTTGCTCTAGTTCTAGTCCTAGCTCATCAGAGCAAGAACCAAGAGCCATTGCGAAAATTGCCATGATAAACATAGGCTTGAGTAAATTCTTCATTTTGAAAAATTTGTGTACCTGTTTTGCAGGTACGGATTAAAAAATAGATTTCATTGAACCATCCATTTTTGGAAGGTTCGAAATAATATTAATATGCCTGCATTTCTGCGGGGTTATTAAACTTCTTCTGTTAGTGCTGAGTGTAAAACCCGGCAAAAATGCTTATATCCGAAGATATAGAAAGACATAAATAATACCCTTAGACTATAACTGAATTGGCTTGTGGATAAAAGTGACAGTTTGATGACAATTATAGGTTTTGCGCCCATTTTGCCTACTAGCTTCATGATAGCGCCGACAATAAAAGGAATAGCTATTCCAGCAATTCTTCGATGGAAGGAAGCTCTAAACTACCCTCTGATAGACGATTTGCATCGCATTGGTTTAAATGGTCTGCAATATGGCCGAGATATAACTGTAGTAGATTAATATCATCGGGATGGCCTTTGCCGGCATAAACATTGCGCTGGATGGTATCGTGAATCGCTTGTTTGCTTTCCAGAGCATCCTCATAAGCTTCCACTCTGCCATAGAGCGCTTGGCCCATTGCTTTAATACGTCGGGCCACGCCGGTATCGCCTACGCCAAGTTCGCGCAATACGGTGTCCATATCGTCAAACATCACTTCTAGTAGTTGTTTGGTGATGGGTTCATAGGCTTGGGTATAGTTATTTTCCTGCTTCATACGGTTAATCCATAGAAAAATATGAAGAATTAGCATTTCGAAGCGGCCATCAAGCGTGTTTGGCACTTTGGTTTCCTCATAAAACCAAGGCTCTCTTGCTTGTTTATGGAGCTCGCTATAAATTAACATTGCTTGCTCGCGTGCATCAGGTAGAAAGAACTGAGCAATCGATTTAAGCGTAGAAAATAAAGATGAGGATGACATGGCTCGTTTGTGGCAGATAGTTTGGATGGGGTCAATGGCTCTGCTAGTGCTCAGCGCCTGTGAGCCAAAAGTGGCGGAGCGCGGGAAAAAACAACTCGTTGAGGCGGCAGAACAAATTACGCCTAATGAAACAACACGTGCTGAAGTGGTAGAGATGCTTGGCACCCCGTCTGCTGTAGGGCAGTTTGGTAGTAAGGCTTGGTATTATGTGGCGCAGCGCAAAGAAGGTGTTGGGTTTTTTGCTCCGGAAGTGGTGGATAGTCACGTATTACGTTTGACTTTCTCTGGTGATACGGTGAATGATTTGCGCTATTATGATCAGTCTGATACGCGCCAGGTGAGCTTCTCCGGCCGTGAAACACCGACAGAAGGTCAGGAATATGGGTTTATCGAGCAATTAATCGGTAATATCGGGAAATTCAATAAACAAGGGGCCGATTCCGTTCAGTAATCGGTTGGTTGATATGCAGCGTTATAATAAGACTGCCATCGTTTTTCATTGGATTGTTGGGGTGATGATGATTGGTTTGCTGGCGCTTGGCTTGATTATGGTGGAAATGCCTAAGCCAGATAAATATGTTTTTTACGGTTGGCATAAGGCATTTGGCATTATTGTATTGGGGTTAGTGACGTTTCGCTTTATTTGGAGAATGATCAAAAAACCGCCTAAATTACCCGAAAACACCCCAAAAATGCATAAAATTGCCGCTAAAATCACTCATATTGCACTTTATGCCTTGATGTTTCTTATGCCGTTGGCGGGATGGATGATGTCTTCAGCCGGGGGGCATCCGGTTTCGGTATTTGGTATTCCTATTCCTCCTTTGGTGGGTAAAGATAAAGAATTGGGTGCCTTGATGAATGATTTACATGAATGGGGTGGCTATGCGATGATTGCCGTTATTTTGTTTCATGTTGGTGCCGCAATTTATCATTATTTTATCCTGAAAGACGAGGTGATGTTGCGTATGCTGCCGGATAAAAAATCATTATAAACTGCTGCGCGCTTAAAGTTTTTTAACCTTTTGGGCCTATACTGAATGTATGAATACATCTTCCGATCCTATGCCTAAGATTACCCAAAGACCAAAAGATTGGCCTAATCTTACAACCAATCTGGATAATATCGAAATGGTTGCACTTGAGGGTGCCGGCGTCACAGGAGTGGTCTATACAGGGGCTTTGCGGGCATTACATGAACAAGGTTTACTTGATAATGTGAAGAAATTTTCAGGCAGTTCGTCGGGCTCTATAGTGGCTTTGGCGTCGTCGCTTGGCTACAGAGGTGAAAAGTTAGAAGAAATTGCCCTTAATCAGAACTTTAAATATTTTTGTCGTACGAATGGTCGTTGGTTAAGGCGTCTTCGACAAAATTTAAAACGCGACGGTATCTTTAGTGGTGGCGAAATGCGTCGTTGGATCAGTAACTTATGTGCCACGCGGATAGGACAAGATGCACTGTCTTTTGGTGATCTAGAGGAATATCGGAAAGAGGCTGAGCAAGGTAATCGCACCTTCTTTGAAGAAAAATATAAATGGGCGATGGAACACAAATGGCATTTTCGTCGCCATTCACGCGATCGTGCAAATTTTAAATATGATTTTGAGATGGAAACGGAAGAACAATCTATTGATGCGATGATGGAGATTGCTTCAGGTTTTCGATCATTAGAGGTCGCCGCGGCAGAAGTGAAAGAAGACAAAAAAGGGCATAAAAGTGAAGAAAATGCGCTTTTTAACACCAAAAACACGCCAAATTTGACATTATCGAGTGCAATCCGTGCTTCAGCTTCTTACCCATTTGTGTTTCGAAATGCACATATTATAGACGATAAAGGGGTAATACGAAGCTATACGGATGGAGGGTTCACCCAACCAATTCCCATGACATCTATGGATAAAGATGGCATTGCAAATGATAGAGTTTTAGGGCTGGTGAGTGAATTTTTCCCCGATAAACCTCAAAAAATGGGACATGTACCTAAAGTAGGTTGGGCTTCTCAAAAGCTGACAGACCTTATTGCGATGGCTGTTGGAAAAAAACATATTGAGAAATATGGAGGAACAGAAACACCTAAGAAAGCAGGTGAGCGATTGATGGATGAGGCAACGAAACGCTTTCATGCCATGGGAAGAGTTAGAGAAAAAAATCCACATTTAACCAGTAGAATCATAGCTTTAGATAGAGATGGAGTGGATGGGAAAGATTTTGAACTTACCAATCCACGTAAAAAGCAGCTAATTAAATCAGCCTATGCAACGACTTTAAACGCAATTCAGAAATGGCGTGAAACAAAGAACAGATAAAGGCCTAATTGGTGGAATTATCCCTAAAGATCCAATTCGCCCCTCTGCTCAGCGTGATCAGAGTTCTGGTTTCATCGAAAAATAAGATGAAACTCTGATCTTTTTCGTTAATCTGCCAGCATGTTGGCTTCTATCAAAAATCTTTCAATTTCCTTTTCTCGCCCTGAAGGGGAGGAGGGTTATGCTGTCAAAGATATTAGTTTTGATATTAAAAAAGGTGAAACCTTAGCCCTTGTTGGGGAGTCTGGATCGGGCAAATCTCTAACAGCATTATCCCTCATGAAGTTGCTTCCTGGATCTTCTAAGATAAAGGGTGAGACATACTTTAAGGATGAGGAACTTCAAAAAAAGACGGATCGAGAAATGCAAAAGATTAGAGGTTCTCAGATTGCAATGATCTTTCAGGAGCCGATGACAGCGCTTAATCCGCTTCATACGATTGGTAAACAAATTACTGAGATATTAGAGCTCCACACACCCTTAAGCTCCAAGAGAGAGCGTTTAGATGAGATTTGTCAGCTTTTAGAAGAAGTGGGCCTCTCAAAGCTTATATCGCGTTTGGATGCCTATCCACATCAACTTTCAGGGGGTGAGCGTCAACGTGTGATGATTGCCATGGCTATTGCGTGTGAACCGGAGCTTTTATTAGCGGATGAGCCAACAACTGCCGTCGATGTAACACTTCAGGTACAGATACTCAGGCTATTGAAAAAAATACAGAAAGAACGGGACCTTTCGATTCTGTTTATTACCCATGATTTAAAGATTGTTGAGCAAATGGCTGATCGAGTGGCCGTTCTGAGGCAAGGCGAATTGATGGAACTTACTCCGGTAAAGAGCTTCTTTAAAAAACCAAAACACGAATATTCACGTCAATTATTGGCTTCACGTCCAAAGGGCGAGCCCTCTGCTCCAGTTTCAAATACAAAGTCTATTCTGATTGCTGAAAATATTAAGGTAAAGTTTGCGACCGAGAAAAACTTTTGGGGTAAGGTAACTAACTGGAATATAGCGACAAATGATATTTCATTAGAAGTTAAGGAAGGGCATTCTCTGGGTATTGTAGGGGAGTCAGGTTCTGGCAAAACGACTCTTGCAATGGCATTAATACGATTACAAAAAGCATCAGGCAAAATTGTTTTTATGGGTGAAGATATTTCAAATCTCCCCTCTTCAGAGCTTCAAAAATTGCGCTCTAATCTACAAATTGTATTCCAAGATCCGTTTGGAAGCTTGAATCCACGCCTTTCCATTGCTGAGATTATTGGAGAGGGGTTGAGGGTTCATCGTCCAGAGCTTTCACGGGAGGCTCGACGAGCTTTGTCCGTTAACGCATTGGAAGAATTGGGTTTATCGGCAAATATGCTAGATCGTTACCCTCATGAATTTTCAGGTGGTCAACGTCAGCGTATTGCGATTGCACGAGCCATGATTTTAAAACCTGATTTGGTCGTGATGGATGAGCCTACCTCGGCGTTAGATGTAACAGTACAAGCGCAAATTGTTGAATTGCTTAGAGATTTACAAAAGAAAACGGGAGTGTGTTTTTTATTTATTAGTCATGATTTACAGGTGGTTAGAGCTGTTTGTCATGAGGTGCTGGTGATGCAATCGGGCAAATTAGTAGAATGGGGTTCAGCTAAGCAAATATTTGATTCTCCCAAACAAAAATATACTAAAGATTTGGTCAATGCCTCACTAGGTGAGGCTGTATGAGTCAACAAGATACGATTTTCGCTAGGGCAACAGCTTCTGGACGGGCTGGAGTTTCGGTTATTCGGATTTCAGGTGAGGACGCTCTAGAAGCGTGTCAGCATTTTGGAAGGAGCGATTCCCCTACCCCTCGTCACGCGATTTTACATATATTTAAAGTAAATGATGAATTTATTGATTCAGGTTTAATACTCTATTTTAAGGCACCCTGCAGCTTCACAGGAGAAGATATTCTGGAATTCCAGATGCATGGAGGTGCTGCAATCATGAATCGCATGATGAAAGAACTTTCTGCTCTGCCCTCCTTTCGTTTGGCCCAGCCGGGTGAATTTTCACAACGTGCTTTCCTAAATCAAAAGATGGATTTAGCCGAAGCTGAAGGATTGGTTGATATGATTAACGCTGAAACGGAGCGTCAGCGAATCCAGGCCTCTCGACTCACACAGGGCCATGCCTCTGATTTCTTTGAATCATTACGAAATCGTATTTTGCAACCGATGGCTTTGTTGGAAGCCTATATTGATTTTCCAGAAGAAGAGGTTCCGGAAAAGGTGACAAAACAGATTGATGAATCGATTGGCGCTTTAAAGAAAGATATCAGCTATCAGCTATCTTCGGGAAAATCAGCTGAACGTTTGAGAGATGGTTTTGTTATCCTTTTAATGGGTAAACCCAATAGCGGTAAGTCCAGCTTACTTAATGCAATTGTAAAGCGTGAAGCGGCTATCGTCACCGATATACCAGGAACAACACGCGATATGATTGAGGTTGCTTGCGATATAAATGGATTGCCGATGACATTAATTGATACGGCAGGCTTGAGAGATTCGGAAGATGAAATTGAACAGCAAGGGGTTCATAGAGCAAAGCTGAGAGCCAAAGAAGCTGACATTATCCTCTATTTGCGAGAGGCTGAAGACAAGGACGTCGAAGATGAGATCACTTCTGAGGTGCCGATCTATCGAGTAGCAACGAAAATAGATATTCATCCCTCCCCTGTCTTTGAGTCACACCACCAAATCAGTACAAAGTCCTTTGAGGGTTTGGATAAATTATTGAAAGCTATCAGCGATGATTTAGAAGATAAATTACCAGCTTCTGATTGTTTTGCCCTTCATCAGCGACACCGTCATTTGCTTCAAGAGTCTCTTAACGCTTTGGAGCGATTTGATGAATCTCCGATTCTGGAAATTAGAGCTGAACATTTAAGAGTCGCTGCGACCGTCTTGGGGGATATTATAGGTTCCCACGATGTAGAAGATTTGCTGGATATTATTTTCAGCTCATTTTGTATTGGTAAATAGCCCCATTTCAGAGAGTATGCCCTGTATTTTCTTATTAAAGCGTGATATAAGCCTCGTCCTGAAACGAAGCAAGATTGTTCCACGTGAAACATGATTAAAGAATTTGATGTTATTGTAATAGGTGGCGGTCACGCTGGGACCGAGGCTGCGAACGCCTCAGCCAGGGTCGGCACACGTACAGTTTTGGTCACTCACAAGGCTAATACGGTCGGAGTTATGTCTTGTAATCCGGCTATTGGTGGGGTTGGTAAGGGTACTCTAGTTAAAGAAATCGATGCGCTTGATGGGGTGATGGGGCGAGCGATTGACCGAGCTGGTATTCATTATAAAATGCTAAATGCGAGTAAGGGCCCCGCTGTTTGGGGCCCCCGTGCTCAAGCTGATCGTGAATTATATCGAGAAGCGGTTCAAGATATTCTCTTTAATCAACCTAATTTATCTATTCATGAAGGCGAAGTTGTTGATTTACTTATTCACGAAGGGGGCGTTTGTGGAGTTGAATTATCGAGCGGAGAAGAAATAAAGGCTCCCAGGGTGGTTTTGACGATGGGCACCTTCTTGAATGGTGTGATTCATTTTGGTCATGAGTCTGAGGGTGCTGGTCGAATTGGAGAGCGTCCGTCTATTTCGTTAGCGAAGCGGTTATATGATTTAGACTTGAAAATGGGGCGTTTGAAAACGGGAACTCCTCCCCGCTTAGATCGAAATACAATTGATTATGAGTGTTGTGAGGTTCAGCCAGGAGATGAAATGATAGCTCCATTCTCCTTTCTAACGAAAGAAGTTAAGGTGCCTCAAATCTCATGTCATATTACACGCACCTCTTTAGAAACAAAAAAGATCATTGAAGATAATATTCATCTCTCGGCTATGTATGGAGGTAAGATTTCTGGAAGCGGTCCTCGCTATTGTCCGTCTATTGAAGATAAGATATCGCGATTTGCAGATAAAGAAACGCATCAAATATTTTTAGAGCCTGAAGGGCTAGACTCTGATTTAGTTTATCCAAATGGCCTCTCGACGTCATTGCCACGTGAAACACAAGAAGCTTTTATCCAATCTATACCAGCTTTAGAGAAGGCAAAAATTATTCAATATGGCTATGCCGTTGAATATGATTATGTTGATCCGAGAGAGTTGCGCTCTACTCTAGAGTTGAAGCGATTGCCGGGTTTATATTTAGCGGGACAAATTAACGGGACCACTGGATATGAAGAAGCTGGTGGACAGGGTCTTATCGCAGGAGCAAATGCAGCTTTAAGCTTGAATGGTCAATCATTTACTCTGTCACGTAAGGAATCTTATATTGGGGTGATGATTGATGACTTAATTACTCAAGGGGCGAGTGAGCCTTATCGTATGTTTACATCGCGGGCTGAACACCGGCTGATTCTTCGTCAAGATAATGCGGATCGTCGTTTGACGAAGAGAGGCTATGAAATAGGTCTGGTTGATGAAAGTCGATGGAGTGTTTTCTCGAGTAAGGCTGATGAGATACGACATTGGAAGTCCATCATGGAGAAAGAGAAGGTGGCGCCAACTGAGTTAACGAAATATGGGATAGAGGTGAAGCAAGATGGTCGCCGCCGGGTTATTTCTGAATTAGTCGCGCATCGTTTGATGGATTGGGAAAAGGCAAGGGAAATAAGTCCTGTGTTTGAAGGCATCTCAGCAGAGGTTCGAGAGGCACTTGAGAATGATTCCCTATATGCTGCTTTTGAAGAGAGGCACCATCATGAAATCTCAGCTTTTGAAGGGGTTGAGAAGTTGCGCCTCCCAGATGATTTTGATTACTGGTCCATCAACGGTCTCTCGGCTGAACTTTCAGAAAAGCTTTCTTTGACTCGTCCGGAGACAATGGCTCAGGTGAAGCGTATAGAAGGAATTACCCCGTCAGCGATTGCAGCCATCTTGGTTGGCCTTAGAAAACGTAAGGCCGTCTAATGGAATATGAGAAATTCACACAATTTATAAGTGTTTCACGTGAAACACATTTGAGGCTTTTGCGTTACGTTGAATTATTAGAAGAGTGGGGATCCGCCATCAACCTTGTTTCTGGCAAAGAGGATTTGTGGCAAAGACACATCATTGATAGTGCCCAGATAGTTGAATATATCGGCGAAGATTCGAGTAAGAGGATTTTAGACTTAGGGAGCGGGGGAGGGCTTCCCGGAATTGTTTTGGCAATTATGAAGCAAAGTCCGATAACGCTTGTTGAGTCCGATAGACGAAAATCCCTCTTTCTAAAGCATTGTATTCAAGAACTGAAACTTCCTCATGCAAAAGTTGAGAATCAACGAATCGAGAAATGTGAACTAAGGGGTGATATTGTCACGGCTAGGGCATTGGCATCGCTGAATGATTTGTTCGAATATGTTCAACCTTTTTTATCAGAAGAGTCAACTTGCCTCTTTCCCAAAGGACGAAATTACGCTAAAGAATGTGAAGAAGCTTTGCGATATTGGGAATATGAGAAAGAAGTTATTCCTAGTCTTTCAGGAGATGGTGCGTTGCTAAGAATAAGAAAAATAAGAAAAAAGTAGAGAATCAATGACCGAAATATTAGGTATTGTAAATCAAAAAGGTGGCGTAGGTAAAACAACGACAGCAATCAATCTTGCAACAGGTTTGGCCGCGATAGGTAAGAGAGTCTGTGTGATTGATCTTGATCCTCAGGGAAATGCAAGCACTGGTCTTGGGGTGGAGCGTAAAGATCGTAAAGTAACCAGTTATGATTTATTGGTTCATGGACAAGATCCACGAAAAGCGATTTTAGAAACATCTATTCCAAAGCTAGACGTGATTCCGGCTACCATTGATCTTTCAGGTGCTGATTTGGAATTGGCCCCTATGCGAAAACGTGAATATCGTTTGCGCATGGCTCTGGCCAAACTAGTAAAACAGGGTGAGTATCATACAATCCTTATCGACTGTCCCCCATCCTTAAGTTTGTTAACTCTCAATGCATTAGCGGCAGCAAATAAAGTGTTAATTCCACTGCAATGTGAGTTTTATGCTCTTGAGGGTTTGAGCCATCTTTTGAAAACTATCAAGCTTGTTCAAGCCCGCTATAATGATAATTTAAAGGTCGAGGGAGTAGTTCTTACCATGTATGACCGTCGTAATAAGTTAACTGAGAATATTGAACAAGATGTTCGTGGCTATTTAGGATCACAAGTTTATGAAACGGTGATTCCACGAAACGTTCGTGTTTCAGAGGCACCGTCTCACGGCAAACCGACGATCGTTTATGATATGCATTGCGCGGGTTCGCAGGCTTATATTTCTTTGGCAAAAGAGATGATTAAACGAAATAAATCTAAGAAACAAACAGCAAAAATGGCGGCGTAATATGTCTCAGGCAAAATTAGGAAAAGGCCTTTCAGCCTTGATGGATGAAGAATATAGCGATGCTCCGGAGGGGGCTAAGGGATTGAATAAGTTAAATGATTTGGACGTAAATAAAATTCGTTCAGGTAAATATCAGCCACGAAAAAGTTTTGAAGAAGGTGAGCTAGGCGAGCTAGCTGCTTCAATCGCGCAAAATGGTGTGATGCAACCGATTGTAGTTCGTCCAGTAAAAGCGGAAGGCGAGGTAAAATATGAAATTATCGCAGGTGAACGCCGTTGGAGAGCTTCTAAGCGCATTGGGTTAGACTCGGTTCCAGCGATTATCCGTGAAATGACCGATCAGCAAGCGTTAGAGCTTGCCTTGGTGGAAAACGTCCAACGTGAAGATCTTTCTGGTTTGGAAGAGGCGGCAGGTTATCAGCAATTGATCGAAGAGTTTAGTTATACTCAAGAGCAATTAGCTGGTGCGGTTGGTAAGAGCCGAAGCCACATCGCAAATCTCTTGCGTCTCCTAAGCTTACCAGAAGAGATTAAAGTGATGCTTGAGGCTGGTAATTTGAGTATCGGCCATGCTCGTGCACTAATGAAAGCCGAAAATGCCGTTGAGTTGGCAAAGCAAGTAGTCGTTAAAAATTTAAATGTTCGCCAAACAGAAAAGCTTGCTAAAGGACAATCTCCTGACGCAGCGAAACAAAAAGTAAAGTCATTGCCAGGTTCAACACTAGCTGCTCCAACGCGCCAAGCAGTTGAGAAGAGTGAAGATATTTTGGCTCTGGAAGCCACTTTGGCAGAAAATTTAGGGTTGAAAGTGGAGATCAATGACTTTGGTAGTCAGCAGGGCGAGATTGTTACCCGTTATGAGTCGCTAGAAGAGTTAGATATGATTTTGCGTCGCTTGGGTGCGGCAGCCTAAATTATTTCTGAAATTTTAATACATTCTTGAGAATTATCGACTAGGGTGGGGGTGAAATAAATCAACTCGTTGGTGAAAGAATACGTCTATGCCTAGCTATAACGCCCCTCTAAAAGATTTTGAATATCTAATTCGTGAATATGTAAAAATCGAAGATTATCAGAACCTTGATGGTTTCTCAGATGCTGGAGAATTGATTACTCCACTACTTGATGAGGCAGCGAAATTTTGTGAAAATGTGATTTTCCCGCTTAATCAATCTGGCGATGAAGAAGGCCTAAAATATGATGATGGTAAGGTGATTACACCGTCCGGATTTAAAGAAGCCTATAAACAATATTGTGAAGCGGGCTGGATGAGTTTTACCTGTGATCCCGAATATGGCGGGCAGGGGCTTCCGGAAGTCTTAAATATGCCGATGATTGAGATGACATGCTCAACGAATTTGGCTTTTGGCATGACGCCGGGTCTGAGCCACGGTGCTTATAGTGCCATCCACCATTTTGCGAGTGATGAATTAAAACAAACCTATTTGCCAAAGATGGTTTCGGGTGAATGGTCGGGGGTGATGTGTCTGACAGAACCGCATTGTGGAACAGATTTAGGATTGATTCGTACCAAAGCGGAACCAAATGATGATGGCTCATTTAATATTAACGGCGGAAAGATTTTTATTTCTTCAGGCGAGCAAGATAAGACAGAAAATATTATCCATTTAGTGCTCGCGAAATTGCCAGACGCACCTGAAGGAGTGAAGGGAATTAGTTTATTCCTCGTGCCGAAAGTGTTGGTGAATGAGGATGGTTCACTGGAGGATCGTAACGGAGTGCGTTGTGAATCAATTGAACATAAAATGGGTATTCATGCGTCACCCACTTGTGTGATGAATTACGATAACGCTAAAGGGTATATGGTAGGTGCGCCGAATAAGGGCCTAAAGGCAATGTTCACGATGATGAATGAGGCCAGATTACTTGTTGGTATTCAAGGGCTTGGCCTAGCTGAAGTATCTTGGCAAAATGCGAAAGCTTATGCAGAAGAACGTATTCAAGGTAGGGCGCTAAAAGGTGGGCCGGCGGCTCCCGATAAGGCAGCGGATCCGATCATTGTGCATCCAGATGTGCGCCGCATGCTGCTGACAATGAAGAGTTTTACTGAAGGTGCTCGTGCGCTAGCTTTGGAAACGGCATTGAAGCTCGATATTTTGAAGCGTTCTGATGATGAAGAGGCAAAAGAGCAAGCAGATCACTGGATGCAACTTATGACGCCGATTATCAAAGCTTATTATACGGATATGGGTTTTGCAATTTCATCGGAGGCAATGCAAGTGCATGGTGGGTTTGGTTACATTAAGGAATATGGCGTAGAGCAATATACGCGTGATGCACGTATCGCCATGATTTATGAAGGCACGAATGGGATTCAAGGGCTTGATTTAATTGGCCGTAAATTGCCGTATAAATTCGGAAAATATGCACGTGTTTTCTTCCATCCGGTGATGGAATTTATTGATGAGAATCGTGAAAATGAGGCAATGGCAGAATTTACAAAACCACTTTATCAAAATGTGAAACATTTACAAAATGCGACGCTTTGGTTGGCAAAAACGGGTATGGGAAATCCGAACGACCCGGCAGCCGGTGCAACGGAATATTTGCGCATGTTTGCCCTTTGTGTGATGGGCTATGTCTGGGCACGTCAGGCGAAATTGGCGTTAGAAAAAATTGAGAGTGGTGACGGGATTCAATCGAAAGAATTTTACGAGGCGAAACTCGATACGGCGCGTTTCTTTATGCAACGTCAATTACCGGATTGTTTGAGCCTATTGTTAAAAATTACCAATGGTAGTAAGTCGATAATGAAAGCGGCGATTTAATTCAATAAAATAACTGACCTAACGAATTAAAACTTTCAGAAAAAATATTGCCACAATAAAGCAGCCAAAAAGAGTCATGCCTGCCCAGAAGGCATAAATAAATGCGCCAAAAATTAGCAGGGGACCGATATAATCTCGTATATCGTGGACTTTATCCATACCGACGGCCACTCCTAAAGCGGTAAAGAATAAACAAATAGCGACATCAAAGAGCATAAATTGAGGATAATATTTTTCTGAATCGTTGCTAGGTTTTTATGCGTCTAGCGGATACAAAAGGGTATGAGTGCGATCCGTATATTGCCTAATAACACCGTTAACCGCATTGCTGCGGGTGAAGTGGTAGAGCGTCCAGCTTCGGTGGTGAAGGAGTTGGTGGAGAATGCAATTGATGCTGGTCCGACGCGCATTGATGTATCCATTAAAGGTGGCGGAAAACGCGAGATTATTATTGCGGATAATGGCAAAGGGATGAGTCGCGAGGAATTGGAGTTGGCTATTCAACGTCATGCGACTTCCAAGCTTCCTGATGATGATTTGCTGATGGTGCAATGGTTGGGTTTTCGGGGAGAGGCGCTACCATCCATCGGTTCGATTAGTCGATTAAATATTACCAGCCGTGCCAAAGGTGCGCAGGATGCGTGGAGCATTTCGGTGGAGGGGGGTGAGGTAGCGGAAGCGACTCCCGCGGCTCATGCGGATGGTACACGTATTGAAGTGCATGATTTATTTTATGCGACGCCTGCGCGCTTGAATTTTATGAAAACGGAACGATCAGAAACTTCCGCTATTAATGATATTCTAAAACGTATTGCGATGGCAAACCCCAAAATTGCGTTTAGCTTTAACCATGAAGGCAGAGGCTGGAAGTCAGAAGTGAATCAATCAACGCAAGAACGTTTGGGTGATATTTTAGGTAAAGAATTTGCACAAAATTCAGTGCCCGTAGAGGGAGAGCGCGAGGGTATGTCGCTCTCAGGCTTTGCGGGTTTGCCGACCTATAATCGTGGCAATAGTTTGCAGCAATATTTATTCGTCAATGGTCGTCCTGTGCGTGACCGTCTATTGCTTGGTGTGGTGCGTGCTGCCTATCAAGATTTCTTGGCACGTGATCGCCATCCGGTCTTAGCGTTATTTGTCGAAGTGCCGCCACAAATGGTCGATGTGAATGTGCACCCCGCGAAAGCCGAAGTGCGCTTTCGAGATGCGCAATCGGTGCGTTCAATGATTCTACGTGGACTTCGGGAGGCTTTGGCTGCCTCTGGTCATCAGGCCAGCACGACGGTGGCCTATGATGCGTTACGAAAAGCCCAACCCGAACCGGTACAGGCGCAAGCGGCGATGGGGTTTCATCAGCCAATAGGTTACGCGTATAATCCGGCGAGCCATGGGGGAGGGGGACGACCTTCATCTGCTGCCGTTGCGATGCAAGCGTTAGAGGTGCTCGACCAGCAACCTGAATCAGTAGAGGCACCCTCTACCGATTTGCCACTTGGTTTGGCTAGAGCGCAATTGCACGAAACTTATATTGTCGCGCAAACGACGGAAGGCATCGTCATTGTGGATCAACATGCTGCCCATGAGCGTTTGGTTTATGAGCGTATGAAGGCGCAAATCGCGAAAGAAGGTGTGAAAACCCAGCCCTTACTTTTGCCGGAAGTGGTGGAGTTAAGCGATGATGGTGCTGCAAATCTATTAGCGCGAAAAGAGGAATTGGCGGAGCTTGGTTTAATCATGGATGATTTTGGTTCCGGCGCAGTGGTGGTACGCGAAGTACCAGCGCTGATGGGTGAGGGCGATGTGCAAGGGCTTATTCGTGATATGGTAGATGAGCTAGAAGAGTTTGGTGAAGCGCTCAAACTGCGTGATAAAATGGAAGATATTTGCGGTACCATTGCCTGTCACGGCTCGGTTAGGGCAGGGCGTAAACTCAATATTGATGAGATGAACGCTTTGCTGCGCCAGATGGAAGCCACGCCCTATTCCGGCCAATGTAACCATGGCCGCCCGACTTATGTGGAATTGAAACTGAAAGATATCGAACGCTTATTTGGCAGGCGGTAACTCTTTGTTAATGCCTGCCATGTTAGACTATTCACATGGATAGTCAGACATTCGCTTCAATCATTAAAGCGCATATTACGGTAGGCGCTATTACACTTAGCGAAGATAAAGAATTCTTAATTTTCTCTGGGGAAGCTAAAGAGTGGGCTAAAGCAAACTTTAAAGGGTCTCTAATATTTTTGGAGAATGAAAAGAATCCTAAAATTCCACTTTGGATTCTATATGACAGCTTAAAAGAAAGAGAGGTGACCTCTATAGAGGCTGCTTTAAGTGAGGCAGAAAAAGGCGGGACCTTAGATAGGGTATTGAATAAAAATTTGGTACAAAAATTAAATGATTTTGTTAAACCTCCAGCGCATGTTGCGCAAAAGGAGAGTAATAAAGCATTCAAACAATTTTTGAGAACGGGTGAGATTTATTTGGATGAGTCTAAGAAAGTCCGAGCGAGTGGTAATGCAGCTTTTTGGTTAAAAAAACGATTGAAGAGAGAGGTGAGTTTTTCTTCCAAAGACATGGAAATAATTTTTGAAAGAAATGAGTTAGTCGATATATTGGGAAAGCAAAATGCTAGTGAGTTGCTTTTGGAATTGGTTGTAACAAAAACAAACCAAAGAGGCGCTTCAGAAGGTGGCTTTTCTCTCTCTTAAATTTAAATCACCCCTAGATTTATCCCCCTATCTGCACTACATCATCAAGCATGATAGGAAATATTGCTAAGAGCCTGTTTGGCTCATCGAATGATCGTTTTGTAAAGTCTATGCAGAAGGATGTTTCGCGCATTAATGCGTTGGAAGAAGAAACCGCTAAATTAAGCGATGAAGAGCTGCGTGGTCGTACTCAGTGGTTCCGTGAGCGCTTATCAGGTAAAGAGACGCTTGACGATATTTTGCATGAAGCTTTTGCCACGGTGCGCGAAGCGTCGAAACGTGCTTTAGGCATGCGCCCGTTTGATGTGCAATTAGTCGGTGCGATGGTGCTGCATAAGGGCATGATCTCTGAGATGAAGACCGGTGAAGGTAAAACGCTGGTAGCGACACTGGCTGTTTATCTCAATGCGTTGGAGGGCAAAGGTGTCCATGTGGTGACGGTCAATGATTACTTGGCTGAACGTGACTCAAACTGGATGGGTGAGCTTTATAGATTTCTGGGTCTCTCGGTTGGTTGCATTCTAAATAATTTGGATGATGTAGGCCGCCAAGAAGCGTATGCATGTGACATTACTTACGGTACGAATAACGAATTTGGCTTCGATTATTTGCGCGATAATATGAAATTCAGTCGCGAAGAAATGGTGCAACGTCCGTTTAATTTTGCCGTGATTGATGAGGTAGATTCCATCCTGATTGATGAAGCGCGAACGCCGTTGATTATTTCAGGCCCAACGGAAGATAATTCCGAGCTCTATACGCAGATTGATAAACTCCTGCCAGAAATTAAAGAGGAACATTACGAGAAAGATGAAAAATCTCGCTCAGTTTCATTGACCGAAGATGGCGTGGAATTCATGGAAAACTTGCTTGTTGGCGCTGGGTTGATGGAGCAGGGTGCAAGCCTTTATGACATTAATAACGTTTCACTTGTGCATCATGTGAATCAGGCACTTAAAGCGCATACGCTATTCACCAAAGAAGTCGATTATATCGTCCAAGATAATAAGGTCGTGATTATTGATGAATTTACGGGCCGTATGATGGAAGGCCGTCGTTTCTCGGAAGGCTTGCATCAGGCTTTGGAAGCAAAAGAAGATGCGCAGATTCAGAATGAGAATCAGACGCTCGCTTCTATTACCTTCCAAAATTATTTCCGCATGTATCCAAAGCTTTCCGGCATGACAGGGACAGCGATGACCGAAGCGACAGAGTTTGGTGATATTTACGGGTTAGAAGTGATCGCGATTCCAACCAATGTACCGGTTGCACGTGAAGATTCAGATGATGAAATTTATCGTACCGCGTTGGAGCGTTATGATGCGGTGATTGAGCAAATCAAAGAATGTCATGGTCGTGGGCAACCGGTTTTGGTCGGTACGGTAAGTATTGAGAAATCAGAATATTTATCGAAACTCCTGAAGAAATCAAAAGTACCGCACCATGTTTTAAATGCGAAACATCACGAATCTGAGGCGCAAATTGTGGCGCAAGCGGGGCGTCCGGGGGGCGTGACAATTGCAACCAATATGGCCGGCCGTGGTACCGATATTATGCTTGGTGGTAATCCTGAATTTGAGGATGAAAAAGGCAAGAAACTTTCGGAAGCTGAATATGAAGCCAATAAGCAGAAAGTTTTAGAAGCTGGTGGCCTTTATGTGATTGGTACGGAACGTCACGAATCTCGCCGTATTGATAATCAGCTACGAGGTCGTTCGGGTCGTCAGGGGGATCCTGGGGGCTCAAAATTCTATCTATCATTAGAAGATGACTTGATGCGTATTTTTGGATCAGAGCGCATTGATGGCGTGCTGAAAAAACTTGGTCTTCAAGAGGGCGAGGCCATTACCCATCCATGGATGAATAAAGCGATTGAAAAAGCGCAAGGCAAGGTCGAGGCGCGTAACTATGATATCCGTAAGAACTTGCTGAAATTTGACGATGTGATGAATGACCAGCGCAAGGTAATTTTCGGCCAACGCATCGAGATGATGGAAGAAGATGATCTTTCGGATGTCGTAGCAGAAATGCGTGAAGACGTAGCGAATGAAACCGTTGAAGCGTATATTCCGCCAAAATCTTACCCTGAGCAATGGGAGCCTGAGTCTTTAGAAAAAGAAGTATTCCGTCGTTTTGGCCTGCATTTGCCAGTACAAGAATGGGCAGAAGAAGAAGGTATCGGCACTGAAGAAATTTCTGAGCGAGTCATCCACGCGGTGGAAGCCTTGATGAAAGATAAAGAGCAACGCTTTACCGAGCCGATGATGCGGATGGTAGAAAAGCATGTGCTCTTGCAAACGCTGGATGAGTTATGGAAAGACCATCTGCTGCAACTTGACCAACTTCGTCAAGGAATTGGCCTTCGCGGTTACGGTCAGAAAGATCCGCTGAATGAATATAAGCGCGAGGCTTTTGCATTATTCTCGAGTCTCTTAAACCGTCTGCGTGAATTAACCACAAACCGCTTAGCGCATATTGAAGTGCAAGCTCAAGCTCCGGAAGAACTGGAACCGCTACAGCAAACGCAAGAAATGCATGAGAATCGTGGTCCACAGGCAGAAGCTGAAGCCGCTGGTGGTAGTGCCGCACAAATGCGTGTTCGTCCTGAGAATCGCGATGCAAGTGACCCGCAAACTTGGGGTAGGGTGGGGCGTAATGAGCAATGCCCGTGTGGTTCTGGTAAGAAATATAAACATTGTCACGGAAAGTTGGATTAAAATTATGTGGAAATGGTTCAGAGCGGGCTCACTCATTGTTGTTATTTTAGCGACAATTTATTTGGTGATTTCAGCAGATGAACCATTAGATGTTTATCAAGAGCGCCCGATGCCACCTTTGGAATTAAATGCATTAGATGGTGGGACAGTCTCTACAGCTAAATGGGCGTTAGAAACAGATGGCCCTAAAATTATCAATTTATTTGCCAGCTGGTGTACGCCTTGTATTAAAGAAATTCCAGCGCTCCAGACTCTACGTCGCCATCTACCCGTTTATGGAATCGCTTTTAAAGATAAGCCGGAAGATTTGAAAGAATGGCTAGAAAAATATGGCAATCCTTATACTGAAATTGGCATTGATAAAGGGCTTACCTTTATTTGGGATTTAGGTATTACCGGAGTGCCCACCACGCTATTGCTGGATGCAACACAGAAAATCGTGTATATTCATCAAGGGCTTCTAACAGAAGCACATATTGAAAATGAAATTTTGCCAAGGTTGGAGAGATTGGAGAATGATTAAATATCTCATTTTAATCGCCGCTATGTTGGGAGTGATTGCTCCGTCGCTAACGGGATGTGCTAAACCTCGACCAACAAAATCAGAAATTATAAAAACTCAACCACAAGCCATACAATCCCCTCTTGCCAAAGTAACAAAGGGAAATGAAATTTATAATTATCTCTATGCATTAAATGGGATTCGCTACTCACAGTTAGCGCATTCGCATGCGGCGAAAATTATGGTCGTGGACGTCGATGATTCAAGATTAACTTCTACTCAAGTGAATGAATTAAAAAAGACAGGGAAAACCGTTTTTTCCTATTTGAGTATTGGTGAAGCGGAAAATTATCGAACCTATTGGCAGTCCAATTGGAGAAGAAATAATCCAGATTTTATTCTAGATGAAAATAAAAATTGGCGTGGAAATTTTCGAGTAAAATTCTGGGATAAAAATTGGCAAAATATTATTATTTCCAAAGCAAAAATAATCGCACAAATGGGATTTAATGGTGTTTATTTAGACATTATTGATGGCTATCAGCAACCGTCTGTCATCGCAGCTTATCCTAGTAATAAACAACAGCTTCGTCAGGAAATGGAGAATTTTGTAATTCGTATTTCTAATGCGACCAAGCAAATAAATCCGAGCTTTAAAATCATCCCGCAAAATGCGGTGGAATTAATCGGACTGGAAAATAATAAAAATGCACCAAACTTAAATTATTTACGTGCGATTGATGGCATGGGCGTCGAAGATTTATGGTTTGATGATGATAAAATTGCCGATTGGACGAAGTGGGATTTAAGACTTATTCGTATCGCCCAGCAACATGGAAAATTTATTCTGGCAACATCTTATCCGACTAATCCGGGTAATCAGGCGACATTTCTTAATAATGCGTTGAAAGAGAAACTCATTCCGTTTGTCGGAAAACGCGAGTTATCGAAACAAGTGCCGGCGATTAATAAGCAACTTTTGCAAAAATAATTTAACCATGAAATTGCTGCCAAATGGTTTGGGCAGTTTTGGCGTTAATGCCTTCCACGGCTGAGATTTCTTCTAAACTAGCATTGCTAACTGCGCGGGCGGAACCAAAATGCTGCAATAATGCTTTTTTACGTTTTGCGCCAACGCCTTTAATCGTGTCGAGCTCTGATTTCTTTAAACTAGAGGAGCGTTTATTGCGATGTGCACCAATGGCAAAGCGATGGGCTTCGTCACGAAGGCGCTGGAGGTAATGTAGGGTAGGGTCATTAATAGGCAGTTGAAACTCTGGCTTGCCAGGCACATGAAACTTCTCCCGTCCTGCATGGCGGTCAGGTCCTTTGGAGATGGCAACGACTGGTACCTGTTCCCAAACACCAAGTTCCTCCATCACTTCACGCACGGCAGAGAGTTGGCCTTTTCCTCCATCAATTAAAAGCAGTGGAATAGGAGTATCTTCTTCGCCCAATCGTTTTAATCGTCGAGAGAGCACCTCGCGCATCATGCCAAAATCATCATCGGTGGCGGCTTCTTTAATCGTGAATTTACGATATTGGTTTTTGATAAACCCATCCGCGCTTGCGACAATCATTCCACCAACAGCATGAGTACCCGAGATATGGCTATTATCGTAAACTTCGATCCGTTCTGGAATGTTATCAAGGTCAAATAACTCGGCGAGCTTTTCAAGATGAGCGGTTTGACTCATGCGTGTATCGAGATGACGTTTGAGCGATTGTTTGGCATTTTGCACTACCTGTTTCATCGCGTCTGCTTTCTCGCCTCGCTGAGGTATCAGTATTTTAGTAGCGAGAGCCTCCTCTAGCAGTAGCTTCTCTTCAACCGAGTGGCTTAAAAGGAGCTGCTTAGGGGGAGTTCGGCGTTGATAAAATTGCGGTAAGAAAGCGTTTAAGATTTCCGCTTCAGTTTGCCCGTCTTGAATTTTAAGAAAATGCGGCTGGTTGCCATAATTTTGACCTTCACGAAAGAAAAAGACTTGTACGCAAGCGGTTCCTTTTTGGCAGGCAATGGCAATCACATCTGCATCATTAATACGAGGGAAGTACAGGCCTTGTTCGCGTTGAATTTGTGAAAGGGCTCTTAAGCGGTCGCGTAATTTAGCAGCCTGCTCATAATCCATCGCTTCACTGGCCGCATTCATTTCTGCCAGTAAATTATCCTGTACGTGACGACTTTTGCCGCGTAAGAAGTCCTTCGCTTGCTTTAGCAAGGTGTGGTAATTATTTTTGCTAATATAATCCACGCAAGGGGCTGAACAGCGTTTGATTTGATATTGTAGGCAGGGGCGAGTACGGCTCTCAAACATATTATCAGTACAAGGACGAAGTAGGAAAACTCGCTGCAGCTGCTTGATGGTTTTATCAACGTCACCAGCAGAGGCGAAAGGGCCAAAATAGTCGCCCTTTTCGTCTTTGGTTCCGCGATATTTGGAAACTCGCGGAAATTCATGCGCGGTCATTCGCAGGAAAGGAAAGGTTTTGCCGTCACGCAGTAAAATATTGTAGCGAGGCCCCAGTTTTTTGATGAGATTGGCTTCAAGCAATAAAGCCTCTGCCTCGTTACGCGTGGTAACAAATTCCATGCTTGCGGTTTGTATGATCATTTTGGCGAGACGGTTATTTTTACCTGCAAGCGAGGTATAATTAGTAACACGACTCTTTAAATCACGCGCTTTGCCGACATAGAGAATTTTCCCACCCTCATCAATCATACGATATACACCCGGCCCGTGAGGGAGAGTCTTCACATAATGTTTGATGGTTTCAGTGCCCGCTTCCATGCGAGTAGTATTGCCCAAGCGAGCAGGGACAGCAATGCTAGAATTTATATCCTAAGCCGATGCCATAAATGGTGGGGTCAAAGCTTACGTTCGCACTACCAGCGCCACGATTAATTTTTACTTCTGTATCGACCCACGCTTTTTTAACATCCACATTCGCATGAAGCTTATCGGTGATCGCAACATCCACTCCCGCTTGAACGATTGCGGCAATGTCGTCTTTATACTGCAATTGATCGATCGTATCATCTTCGAAATATTTGACGTAAGCCATGCCCATCCCGACATAAGGTTTTACGCGCTCGGTTACTTGTTTGTGATATTGCAGCATAACGGTGGGCGCGACGGCATAAATATAACCTGCATCGCGAGTGCCAAGAGCAGTATTTACCGCTTTAGCGCGATGCGGAATAATCCCGAAAATACCTTCAACGGCAATATTGTCCGTGAGAAAGTAACTCACACTTGGTTCGGGTAAGATAGCGGTAGTGATATGAGGTTCACCGCCAATAGGCACGATAGTCCCGCTAGCATCTGGCACAACGGCAACCACTCGTCCGCGAAAGACGGTATCGCCTTTTTTAGAAGAAAAATCTTCAGACGCTTGAGCCCCCCAAGCCACTAGGGTGAAATAGAGCAGGCAGGAAGTAATGGTGAGTAACCGTAATAGCATGAGCCTAGTGTACGGAGTATTTATTAAAGAAGTTTAAAGATCTGAGGGGTTTTCTAACCAGCAAAAGCGGCTTTAAAAATGGCAATGATCCACTTGATTAAATGGTCACCAATTTTTTGGAAAGGCTCAATCCAGCCCTGTGCATGAGCGACGCAAGCATCTGCTTTATCAATATCAAAAAGACAGTCTCCAAAGCCTAGGCCAAAGCCGGCTAGAGAAACTCCCGCAATGCCAATAAAAGCTTTATTGCGTGTAGAAAGATTTTTAACTGCACTTATATCCATATGATGATCCTAGCATAAAACTATGACGAATTCGTTAAGAAGTGCTTAAGCTTCTATTTTATCGACACGTTTCTTGTGTCGTCCGCCTTCAAACTCTGTGCTGAGGAAGGTACGTAATGCGTCTTTGGCGCTTTCGAGCCCAATAATGCGCGCACCAAGAGCCAGCACGTTTGCATCATTATGTTTACGGGAAAGCTTTGCTTCTAGTCCTGAATGACAAAGAGCCGCTCGAATGTTTTTATGGCGGTTAGCTGCGATAGAAATGCCGATGCCGCTGCCACAAATAACGACCCCACGGTTAGCTTCACCAGAGGTGATCTTACCTGCTACAGCATGGGCGTAATCTGGATAATCGACCGAGTCAGTGCTATGCGTTCCGAGGTCAATTGGATTGTATCCTAGGGCATTCAATTCTTTGATTAGGTGCGCTTTCAGGTCAACTCCCGCATGGTCGGAGGCGATGGCGATCGTTTCAGATGTGTGTGGCATGGATGCTCCAGAATTTAGAATTTAGACTTTGCCTTCTAGCAGGATTGTGAAGGAGCTGTCACCTACAAGATGAAAAAGATAGGTTATTTTTATGGATTATGCACTCGTAGCTCTGGTGGGTTTATGCTTTGGTAGCTTTATAACGATGGCTAGCTACCGGCTGCCGATGGAGCAATCAATTATAGCACCGCGCTCTTTTTGCCCGTCTTGTAAAACAGGGCTTAGAGGGCTTGATTTGATCCCTATCTTTTCATGGTTGCTAGCAGGCGGAAAGTGTCGGCATTGCAAAACAAAAGTGAGTATACGCTATCCTTTGATTGAGCTTGTTTGTGCGGCATTGTTTCTTTTTGCCTATGAGCATTATGGTCTGACTGAAGAGGCGGCAATTATTGCGCTTTTTTCAGCAGCGCTTCTTACGATGATTATTTCGGATCTAGAAACGAAACTCATCCCTGATGAAATACATCTTTTCCTTATTCCATTAGGGGTTGCGTACCATTGGTTGCTAGGTACTCCGATGATGGACGTTCTGGGTTGCATCGCTTTAGCCGGAGGAATTGGCTTGCTGTTGCATTATGGGTACTACTGGTTGCGGGGAGTGCATGGTTTAGGCTTTGGAGATGTGAAGTTTTTATTTGTTGCAGGGGTGTGGTTGGCCTCCTTAAACCAGCTGTCAGTCTTTATCTTCTATAGCGGAGTGCTAGGTGTGATGACGGGGATTTTGTGGAAATTTATCTCCAGAGATCCGCGTTTCCCATTCGGCCCAGCATTGGCAATTTCCCTCTTTATTTTGGTCGTTTCGCCTAAATTAGTTCAGCCTTTTTGGGATATGCTAAAAGGAATTCTGTAATAGGAAGGAAATGAGAGATTTTACTTGCTGCGATGGCAGCAGAGGCGTTAGAGTAAGTGCTAAGAATAATAATAAAATGGTATCATTGGTGGGAAATTCTTCCATTAGATTAGTTGCTTTTGCTGCTGTGGGGGTGCTCTTGTTGAGTGCGTGTACCGATAAGTTGCGTGCAAAGTTTGACCCTGAGAACCACGACCATATTGATGCCTCTCTCGATTTAAGCCGCGATGACTATCGCCATATGGCTCGTCCTGAGAAGCGCGAAAAGGTCAATAAAGCAGAGCTTCTACCTCCGCCTCCGCCACCATTACCAAATTTAAAGCAGATTCTTTCAGCCCCAAAGCCGCCAAGAATTTCTGAAACGCAGCTCGTTTCGATTGCGGTGACAGACGATGTGCCGTTGAAGGATGTGCTTCTAGAACTCGCGCGATTGGCCGATGTGGATATTGAACTAGATGCCGGCATTCAAGGAGGTATCTCCTTCATTGCGAATAATAAACCTTTCAATCAGGTGGTGGACCGAATCGCCTCAATGGCGGCATTACGTTATACGATGGAAGCGGGCGTGCTGCGGATAGAGCGTGATCTTCCTTATATTGAGAGTTATCCGATGGATTTCCTTAATATTCAGCGTAGCAGTACAAGCGATGTGAATATTAGCACCAACGTTCTTTCTTCCGGCGGCGGCGAAGGTGGCTTAAATACCGGCTCCACTCAAACGATTAATTCGGTAACGGAAAGTGATTTTTGGCAATCCCTCGAAGGAGGTATTCGCCAGATACTCAGCTATACACCCGCTTCAAAAGTTGCCTCAGTCAACCTCTTCTCAGTACAAGGCGATGATGTTGCTATTTCCGGAACTCCACAACAAAATTTAGGTCAACAACCCCAAGCAGATGCGCAAGCAACCAATGCTCCAGAAGGTGCTGAGGTGCTCCCAGGTGGAGGGTTTTATGTGCTAAACAAGCAGGCTGGTATCTTGACTGTTTCCGCTTCAGAGCGGCAGCACGAATTGGTTGAGCGGTTTATCCGCCGAATCCGTTCAAATGCTTCAGCGCAAGTTTTGATTGAAGCAAAAATAATCGAAGTATTTTTGGATGACCGCTATCAAAGTGGTGTAGAGTGGTCGACAATCAGCGATAAAATTGGATTGGTGACGAACTTTAACCCTGTTGATTTTACCAATGGTGGATTTACCGCAACCTTATCAGATAAGGTATTTGGTGGCCTCAGTGGTGATGTGGATGGTGCTGCTGGTCCAGACTTGAATGATTTTATTCAGTTAGTAGAACGATTTGGAACAACGCGCACGCTTTCAAGCCCGCGCCTGCATGCAATCAATAATCAGCAAGCGGTACTGACCTTTGCAGAGAATTTTGTTTATTTTGAAATTAATGTAGAGCGTGAAACCGATACAACGACTGCTACAAACCAAGAACTGCTGACTGTTGATAGTGAAGTAAAGACCGTACCGATTGGGATTATCCTCACTTTACAACCATCGATCAATGTGGATACGGGAGAGATTACCCTAATGGTTCGCCCAACTCTTTCTCGCGTGACGAATTTTGTGAGCGATCCGGCAGTGGCTTTCTTGGCGAGTCAAGGGGGTGGTGTTAATATTACTAACGAGATTCCCGTGGTTGAAGTCCGTGAATTAGATTCTATTTTGAAGCTTAAGAGTGGGCAGGTGATGATTATTGGCGGATTAATGGAACAAGGTTCTTCCAACACTGACACTGGTGTACCTGGTGTGGCATCGGTTCCGTGGTTAGGTAATCTGTTCAAGTCAGTTGATAAAACGGATACGAAGCGTGAGCTTATCATCTTTATTCGTGCCACTTTGGTGGGTGCAGAGGGTTATGTGCATGAGGTGGATAAAACAATTTATAATAAGTTCTCGGATGACCCACGACCATTAAAGTTCTAAAAAACGATCAAAGTTTTGAGAGTGAACCATGATTACTAATATTCGATATATTCTTTTAACAGCATTGCGGGATTTCCTATTTCTAGGGCTTTTAATTGCCTTGGCTTTGGCTGCCTCTGTTGCTGCAACATTGGGTGGTACAGCAATGGTAGAAAAAGAAGCGATGACGCTTGTTTTTAGTGGCGCCGCTTCACGTTTAATTTTGATGTTCGGCCTGACCGTTTTTATTGCTTTTCATATTCGCCAAGCATTTGATCAAAAAGAAATTGATGTTTTACTCTCTCGCCCCTTATCGCGCTTTCAAATACTTTTTTCTTATTGGTTAGGTTTTTCATTTGTTGCATTTCTTCTTGTTCTGGCAGCGGTGACGATTCTCTCGTTTTTACCGGTAAGTAATATGACTGGATTTGCTTATTGGGGCGTAAGCTTGCTGTTAGAGAGTTGGCTTATGGTTGCGATTGCTTTATTTGCTAGCTTTACCCTATCGAGTGCCGTTGCATCAGTATTAGCATCCATGGGGCTTTATATTGCAGGCCGGATGATGGCATTTTTTGTGGCTACCTCAGAATCGCAAATGCTGTTTAGAGATGATTTGATCAATGAGGTGCTTCGTTTAATAATTGAGACGAGCTCGATCATTATTCCGCGATTGGATTTATTCACTCAGTCTGAGTGGTTAATTTACGGAGTGGTACGCCCCGAAGATACGACTATCGCTTTACTACAGGTTTTAATTTACATTCCTTTATTGATCGCCGCGGCCACTATCGACTTTAAGCGTAAGGAATTTTAGCATGCGCCCATCGATGGCCATAAGTTGGATTGTTTTTGGGATTTTCCTAAATATTCAATTTCTGTTTTGGATTGAAACAAAACCCCATAAACCGAGAATGGAAGTGGTGCCGGCAGTGCCTGGTGAGTTAGCGGTCAAAGCACTTTCCTTTGGCGATAATGAAGTATTTTTTCGCCTGTTAGGTTTACACCTTCAGAATTTTGGCGATACATTTGGTCGCTTCACAGCATTGCGAGACTATAATTTTGAGCGCCTTGCAGGATGGTTTGGTTTGATGGATACGCTTAACGATAAGTCAGACTATATCCCCTCTCTTGCTAGTTATTATTTTAGCCAAACTCAAAATGTAGAAGACACGATTCATGTGGTGAATTATCTTCGAGCCCACTCGCAGCATCGCATCAATCAAAAATGGTGGTGGCAAGCGCAGGCTGTGTATTTGGCCAATCATAAACTACAAGATGATGAGCTCGCTCTTCAACTTGCTAAGCCACTTGTTTATGCTGAGGATGTGCCTCTATGGGTCAATCAACTTCCTGCTTTTATTTATGAGAAACGTGGCGAGTTTGCCGATGCATTGGCGATTATGGAGCATGTTAAGGCCAATGCGAAAGATATAAAGCCGGGTGAACTTTACTTTATTGAGCATTTTGTAAATGAGCGATTAGGCGCACTAGAGCGCTCACAAGAAATTGAAGCCCTCACACAATAATCGGTAATGGATTAAGAAATTATCCGGTTTCTTTTGGTAGGTAACATTGGTCTTTCGCTGGGAAGCTGCGTGATTTGACCTGATGTGAATAATCGCCTACCGCTTGAGTGATCTGGTCCTTTAATTGAGCGAACTGATACACAAATTTAGGTGGGTTATCGGTTAATCCAAGCATATCTTCGGTCACCAGTACTTGCCCATCGCAAGCAACAGAAGCGCCAATGCCAATAGTGGGAATGGTTACTCCCTCGGTGATTTCTTTTGCAAGAGGTTCTAGCACTCCTTCAACGACCATGGCAAATGCACCTGCCTTATCTACTGCTACTGCATCACGCAGCGCTTTATTCCAGCTAGCTTCGCTTTTGCCCTGAATTTTAAATCCACCCATTTGTTGTACATGTTGAGGGGTTAATCCGATATGCCCCATTACGGCGATGCCACGCTCTGTTAAATAATGGATGGTGGCTGCCATTTCTTCACCGCCTTCAAGCTTTACGGCTTGCGCCCCTGTTTCTTGTAAAAGCTTTGCTGCATTGCGAAAGGCGATTTCGGGAGATTCTTGATAGCTGCCAAAGGGCATATCAATTACGATAAGTGAATGATTGCTTCCCCGCATCACGGCTTGGCCGTGTAGGCTCATCGCTTCCACAGTAACTGGGAGGGTGGTATCCATCCCTAACCGTACCATCGCCAAAGAATCACCCACCAGTAACATATCGCAATGTTCATCTAGTAAAGAAGCGGTAAGGGCATCATAGGCTGTCAGCATGACAAGCGGCTCACCGCCTTTACGGTTACGGATAGTTGAAGTCGTTAAACGACGTGCTTTAGAATGTTTGCTCATAAAGCTGATATAAGGATTTTCTGGTAAAATACTAGAGCAGACTAGTTTTGGGGTGTATCCGGCTTATCCGTCGCGAGCTGGAAAGCATCTTCAGAGAAGCCGCTTTTAGAGGGTGCCTGTGTTAAAGCAGGGTCTTGCAACGGGTTTAAGAACGGCTCACTTGATTTCTGTTTTGTCTCATCTGAAGAAGGTGTCTGTGCCAATGGCTCGCTTGCTCCAGAAGGTTGCGGTGGAGTAGCAAGTTGTTGAGCAGTAGAAGCTGCTTTAAATGCTTCAGCACTTTGAGGAGCCGGAGATTTAGCAACGGAACTATCTTCTGAGTCACTTGAAGGAGAGGGTGATGAAACAAGAGGCTCTGCTTCTGTAATACTCACTGAGGCAGGTTTGGGTGCTTCAGGTTCAGGATTAGTAGGTTGAGAGGATTCGAAACTAGCCGTTTCTTTGGCGACAGGTGGTTCCTCTGTCTCGTTTGTTGCAACTGCTGCTGTTGCAGCGACAAATGGTTCTGTTGGTGCGGATATTGGCGCATCCGTATTAAGTTCTAATTTTGATGCTTCGATGGTTCTCATTTCTGGTTCTGCCTTTGCGGCGGGCTCAGGAGCCGAAGGGGTTTCTTCTTGAGCGGGTGGAACAGCGTTCATAGGCAGGCTAAAACGAACTGAGGTGCCTTTACCTTCTTCACTTTCCATGGTGAAGGCGCCTCCCATAATTTCGACAAATTTCTTGGTGAGCGGTAGGCCAAGACCGGTTCCTTCATATTTACGGCTAAGGGCGCTATCCACCTGACCGAAGGGAGATAGTGCTTTTGAGATATCTTTGGGTGAAATACCGATGCCGCTATCTTTCACTTCAATAGAAAGCGAATTATCCATCACATCTTGCCAAAGGGTCGTCGTAATCGCGCCGCCTTCAGGCGTGAACTTCACAGCGTTCGATAATAAGTTTAACAAGACCTGCTTTACCTTCTTACCGTCTGTGTAAATAACGTAATGCTCTTTAGGCACTTCAGCATGAAGCTTTACTTTTGCATGTTCTGCACGTGGAGAGACAAGGCGAATACTAGCATGGATAAGTTTTGTAACATCCACCTCTTCCATTTGTAATTCAAGCTTGCCGGCTTCAGCTTTAGAGTAATCAAGAATATCATTGATCAAGCTGAGCAGATGAACTCCAGAATTATGAATGTCTTTAATGTAATCTTTATATTGCGAGTTACCGATGGCGCCCATGGTTTCATTCTTGATGATTTCAGAAAAACCAATAATAGCATTTAAAGGGGTACGTAATTCATGGCTTATGCTAGCAAGAAATTGGGATTTATTTTCATTTTCAGCCGAAGCAGCCGCGGCTTGAGCGGTTAGCTCGTTGTTTGCATCATGCTGCTTTGTGATGATTTCTTCTGCTTTGGCGGCAACTAAAATCAACGTGCCAATCAATAGAAGAAAAATGAAAATGATAGCACCAGTGCCAAGATATTGAAACTGTGCAAGCTGCTCCCATTGGCGGGTAACGTCGTAATAAATTTCGACCATTCCTTCGAGATTGCTTTTCTTATCATAGCCTGCTGCTCCGGCGACAAGGGGAACATAATTATTAGATAGGATGGGAACTGCAGTCTGCACAACAGTGCCCATTCGGTGCGAGCCATCAGCAATTTGGAATTTAGAATTTTGTAAAATAGTTGATGCGATAGAACCAGAGAGCGCCCTTTTTACAGTATTTCGGGAAGCGCTTGGGTCATCGGACTGAACGCCTTTATCGGTTTTGCTGAGAATCTGTGATTGGTTAAATGAAAGCAGTTTTGCGCCATTACGGTCATAAACTGTTACGTGAACAACGGGCATTTCTTCGAAATATTTGAAAACATCGCGATTAAAGTTTTCAAAATTTTCTTTATAACCACGATAGCGATGCCAATTTTCAGGGGTGACTTTATGCTTGCTAAATAGCGCAAGCATTTTCACCATCTCATGGCTTTTCCATACGTTATTGATAAAACCTTGGGTCAGTACTTGATTGTTTTTAATCACTAAATCGCCAATATCGTTCTCTGCGGAGCTACGGAAATAATAGCCAAGCGCAATGGCTGCTATCGTAACGATAACAGCGCTAATAACTGAGAAATAACGTAAATATGAAAACATAATTCTACCTAACCTATAGTTAAGCATGACGAGGTTTAATTTTTCACTAAGAAAAGCTGTTTTTTGACAAGAAAGCTGCAAAGCCTTATCGATGTTGGATGAAAATTATCATTACAGGCATAAATGGCCGTATGGGTGGCGAAGTGGCTAGAGCTATTTTGGCAAGTGGTGAACATCAAATTATTGGTGCAACTGTACGAAATCCCTCACTTATTGGAAAAGATATAGGTGCGATTATCGGCGTTCCGTCTTTGGGTGTTGCGGCAACGCCTCTGTCAGAAACAGAATTTTCTGAAGCGGATGTCGCGATTGATTTCACGCTGCCAGAACTTTTGCCTGAATTATTGGAGAAATGCCAGCAGACGAAAACGGCGCTTGTGACTGGCACCACTGGATTAACACCAGACAATAAAGAGCTGTTAGACACGACAGCAAAAGAAATTCCTATTGTGCAGTCAGGTAATATGAGCATGGGAGTAAATCTTCTTGCTGTGTTGGTGGAGCAAGCATCTGCTGCGTTAGATGAAGATTTTGATATTGAGATTAACGAACTCCACCACCGCCATAAAAAGGATGCACCTTCAGGCACCGCAAAGCTATTGGGTGAAGCCGCTGCTGCCGGACGGAAAGTAAGCTTATCTGAAAAGATGGCAATTGATCGGGATGGCTTACGTGAGCAAGGTGACATTGGGTTTTCAGTACAGCGAGGTGGTGGCGTAATTGGTGACCATACGGTAATGCTTGCTGGAGAAAATGAGCGGCTTGAACTGACCCATCGCGGGCATAATCGTACGATCTATGCCGATGGAGCACTTAAAGCTGCGCAATGGTTGAAAGGGCAGCCTGCAGGCCTCTATTCAATGCGCGATGTATTAGCGCTCTAATATCGCTTTTGCCGTGTCTTTACGACGATAGTGGTGTAGAAACTTGATACATTTTGTTTCAAATTGTTTCGATGATTACCCTTATATTAATCATATCTTCATATAATCTCTTAATATGAGAAATGGTTTTACTCTTTTAGAGCTTTGCTATTGTCCTAGTGATTGTTGGGCTGATTATTGGTGGTGTTACGGTAGGGCAGGAGTTGATTCGTTCCGCGGAGCTTAATGCGGTTGTTGCAGATGTGAATAAATACAAGCTTGCGGTGAATACATTTAAGTTGAAATATAACGCTCTGCCAGGTGATATGGATAATGCCCAAAGCTATTGGCCGAGCTGTATCGATAATGGGGGAAACATTTGTAATGGAGATGGAAACGGGATAGCGAATGAGGGTTTCGAGCCTGTTCGCTTTTGGCAACATCTTTCCTTGGCTGGATTGATAGAAGGAAATTATAATGGAGCCCAAGCCGTTTCGGGAGATACTTTTCCAAGTTCTTTTAGCAAGTCGCTTAACTGTGTTCTATTGGCTTAGTGAAGGTGATAGGACAGATGTTATCCGCTCTATAAATAGGCAAGCATTCACACAAGCGTTTGATGAAACTAACATTGATGAACTTACGATGATTCAATTAGATACGAAATATGATGATGAAAAACCAGAATCTGGAGAAATTCGCCTACTCATTGCAGATGGGAGTGGTGCTGGCTGTCTAACGCTTACGGCACCTGCAGATTACGATTTCACGGCCTCAGGTGATTTTCAAGAGTGCTACCCAAGCTTTATATGGTAGCAGTTTTTGCTAGTTGCTTAGTTTGTTGCCGCCGCAATAAACGCATCAAAGATTTTCGTATCGGCACCGGTAATGTGGAACTCGGGGTGCCATTGCACGCCTAAACAAAATTTATAATCACTACATTCGACGCCTTCAATCACACCATCGGATGCGGTGGAGTTGATAATAAGCCGGTCACCGACAGTTTCGACGGCTTGATGATGTGCGCTATTTACGTCCATTTCATCTGCTCCCACAATGCGGTGAAGCAAGGTGCTAGGCTCAACTTTTATCTTATGCCCTGCTTCGTTACGTGGGTTAGGTTGTTCATGCGCGAGCGGATTTTCAATCGTATCAGGAATATGTTGTATCAAAGTACCACCTAGGGCAACGGCAAGCAGTTGTTCGCCGCCGCAAATGCCCAGTACAGGCAGATCTTGCTCTAATGCACCACGTGTCATGGCCAGTTCAAAAGCAGTGCGTCTTTCCTTCAGGCTTACTTTATCACTTGCGACCGCTTGCCCGTAATAATGGGGGGGCACATCAAAGTCTCCTCCTGTGACAACAAGCCCGTCAATCATACCTAAATATTCTTCGACGAGATCTAGCTCATGCGGTAGTGGAAGCGGGATGCCGCCCGCATTAGAGGTTGAGGTGAGGTAGTTCTCACGCATTGCATACCACGGGTAGAGGGAGTATTTTCCCTCGCCGCCCGACTCAAAATCCAGCGTATAGCCGATAACAGGTTTTTTGCTCATGAAACGAGTTTGAAGGAAAAAACTGCTTTCTCAACACTTTTTTAACTTCTTGGCGCTTTAATGGGTTTATGTCTTTTTCATCTTTATTAGGAGTGCTCTTTGGGTTCGGCCTGTTTTTCACGTCGATTTATCTGAGTACGGAAAATTGGATGGCTTTTATTAGCCTTGCCAGTATTTTGATGGTGCTAGGTGGTACTATTGCTGCCTCTTTCATGAGTTATCAGGCACGCTATGTACTTTTAGCCTTCAAGGCTATTTGGTGGATGATTAAAAAACCACAATCTACCCGTGAAGGGCTGAACACTGAAATTATGCGCCTTATTCAATGGTCGTATCTTGTGCAGAAGCAGGGATTGCACGCACTCGAAAATGAAATAAAGAAAGTGAATACGGATGATCCCGTTTTACGTTTTGCCCTAACGATTGTTTCAAGCGGTTATAAACCACAGGAAGTACACGAGATTTTAGATATCGCTATTGCGAGCGAGTTTGATCGACAAACGATTCCTGTTTCCGTGCTTAAACAGATGGCATCAGCGGCTCCAGCTTTTGGTATGATTGGAACATTAGTGGGCCTCGTTGTGATGTTACAAGGGTTAGATGGTGATATGCTGCGCCTTGGGCAGGGGCTGTCACTGGCTTTATTGACGACGCTTTATGGGGTTGTTGTGGCGCGTATGGTCTTTACGCCTGCTGCTTTGAAACTACTGCAAAAAGAGGAAATTCAGCGTTTTCGCAATGAAATGATGGCTGAAGGGCTAGTTATGCTATCTGATAAAAAAGGCCCACGCTATATGCAAGATCGTTTGAATAGTTACCTCGATCCGGCCATTCATTTCAACCTAGATAAGCAGCTACGACTAGACGATAAAGAGGGTCAAGATAAAGACAATGCTACCCTATAAAGTAAAAGTAATGGCAGAGCATAAAGATGATGAAGATGAAAATTCATGGCTCATCACCTATGCGGATGCTGTCACGTTACTGCTATGCTTCTTTATTGTTTTACTTTCTGTTTCTGAACCAAAGCTTGATAGATTTGAGGAGGTGGCTGAGGCGATGACCTCTGGTTTTGTGGATGATGTAATCGAGCTACCCTTTAAGTCGCTCTATGATGATTTTCAGCTTATTATTGAAGATCATGCAATCGAGCTAGATGTGGCGGCTGAATATACGGATCAGGGAGTACGTTTGGATATTAGTTCGACTGCCCTATTTGCAAGCGGTTCGGCTACACTAAAGCAGAAAGCTCTGCCCATATTAAGTGAAATGGTCGTGGCCATTAAAGATATGAATTTAAAAGAGTATCGAGTAGAGATTGAGGGGCATACAGATGATGTGCCTATCAAGGGGGGTGTTTTTGCAAGTAACTGGGAATTATCGGCTACCCGCGCGGCAGGAGTAACACGAGCGATGATCGCCGAAGGTATCGACAAGAACCGTATGCAAATGGCTGCTTTTGCCGATGTAAAGCCGAAGGTTGATAATCTAGATGCACAAGGCCAACCCATTGCGGATAATCGAGCGCTTAACCGGCGGATCGGTATCCATATCATACGTGGGACGGGTGACGACGAATAGTCACCTTTTATTAAGTTTATTCTGTTATAAATAAAAGATCATGATAGAAATGCAGCTTCCCGAAACCCTGCCCGCAGGCTCCACGATTATTCTTTCCACTACTTCGCCGGATAAGCGGGCGGAATATGAGGTGATGTTTCAGCGCTTTGATCTGAATTTCATTTTTCTTGAAGATTTGGGGCTTTCGCCACAAAAGACCGATGAAATGACCAATAGTTACGATGGTAACTTGCTACAAAAAGCAGCAGAAGTTTCGCTTTCACTTCATACAAATTTAGAAGCAATTAAGGATCGTCTCGGTAAAGTGGGGTTTGATATCTCTAAACCCATTATGGGGATGGTAGAAGATTCTGGGATTGAAATTTATCCCATAAATAAAGATCGTAAAATCAGAGCGGCTTTCCGTAAAGAATTTCGCAAGCGTATTGATGAACGCATTTATGACGAATTTTTGACCAATAAAGAATTAAAGGCCGAAGTCTTTCCAAAAATGTCCAATGATGAAGTGTTGGATTTTTTGAGTAATGTAGAAATTAATAATCTTTGGATGACCAAGCTTAAAGGTGCCAAGAACTTCCCAGGTCCAAACTATAAACCGATCTATGAAGTGTTGCCAGGTGGCGTGCGTGAATTTTACGATATTATGCATGCGTCGATGGAAACTGTATCAAAAGATTTTGAACTAGATAGTCGTTCTTACGGCAGTCGTTCACTGCTTCGTTTTCGTAATCATTGTTCGATGATGTTGGTGGCGCCGCATGAGTCCCCGCTCGATTATGTGACGGCAGAAGATATTATTGAAGGCGAAAGCAAAGGCCGAATTGCGAGTCAGGATGAAATTGATAGCCTTATTCGATATCGCTTAGATTCGCCCAAACCAAAGCATCGTTTAGGGCGATTATTTACTAGCGATTTTATTATTCCCGATAAGCAAATTAATCATACTGATTATACCCAGCGCCAATTAATTGAGAAACACAACTTATTGCAAAGTGACGGCCAGCAGGTATCGCCCTATTATCGGTTACATGCGATCAAGGCACTACAGAAGAAATATGGAATTCCTTATGCGGTGGCATCCGATAATGGAAAGTGGAAATATAAAGCCCGGATTCAACATACAAACCCACCAGAAATATTAGTGCTTTATAGCGGACAAAATAAACCTGCCTTAGTGAATAGTTTTGAAGAAAAATTGCGTAAAGAGGGGTTTGTAACCGTAGAGCGCTCAACACCAAAACAATTATTATCTAACCAAGAAAGTCGTATTTTAGGTAAAGCAGATATTGTTTTTCTATTGCCCTCTAACGGTACGACTGAGCTACAAAATACACAGCTTATTTTAGGGGCAACGGTCGATAAACAAGTGATGCCATCGGCTAAAGAAAAAACCCTCGTGATTTTAAATCCGAAAAACAAAAAAGACGAAGGGCCCTTTGATGGTGCTTTAAAAATATTACGTCACAAGAAATATACAGGCCTAAAAAACGGGATCTCAGAAGTGAATCATGTGCTCGAATATAATCCGAGTGAATATAAAGGCGAGGCTGGAGTAAAAAAACTATTCGAAGCTGTAAAACCGCTATTAGAAAAAGAGTCGGCGCGTAAGAGTCATCGCTTAACCGGTGTGGAGCGTATTCAGCCGAAGATACATATCGCGCCGCCGCAAATTCCATCACTTGAGGTGATTGAGAGGTTTACCGTCTTTGTAGCAGGTGGTGCTGCCAATGAATATCCAGGTTTTAAAGCGCCGGCGAACCAAGTCGGGCGTTTTATTCATGACCAAGATTGGGTGTTGGTGACAGGTGCAGGTCAAAAAGAAGGGCCTATGGGCGCGGTGCATTCTGGTTATGTAGAAGCATTTCTAACGCAGCGCTTTAAGAAAGGTTCAGGCGAAAAGTCACTTCGCCGTAAAGCGCTCGAAACGATACGAAAGATGGTGAAAAAACTAGCCGTTCAAAATACCACCGATCGACGTTTAACAGGCGAAGATGCAGATTCTCACCAAAAGGCGATAATGAAAGCCATGTTTAAAGTGCCAAATGTAGAGTTCCTGGTACATGAAGCTCCGGAAGTTTTGGCAAGAATATTGAACCCACGCGAAGGTGGGGAGATAAAAGAATTTATCGAATCACTTAAAGAGGCAGGTGCCATGGTGGGCTATTCGATGCCGCCATTGCTTATTTCAGAAGGTTCAGGAAAATGGCCGATTGGAATGCAAGGCTATAATGCAGGCAATATGCAGCGACGTATGCATGAGATGTTGCGCTCTGCTGCTCATGTATTCTTGGCTGGCGGGCAGGGAACTGACCAAGAATTGGTTGAAAGTGCATTGCTTGCAATTGAACAGCATAAAGCAAGGCTAGGTAAAGGATTAAAGCCAAGGCCCATTTATATTTTGGATCAAGAAGCGTATAAAAACGGGGTTTATGAGGAAGAAGGAACCGTCTTCTTGCCAGCACTTGAGGTGATTGATCGTGAATTAAAATCGCAAAACCTCACCCGCAAAGATATTGGGTTGAAAATCCATGATAATATGCGCTCCATGGAAGCAGATTTAAAAGCGTATGTGAATAAACATTGGCAGGGTAAAAAAGAAGCAAAGTTTTAAGGCTAATTATTTTCCGTAATGCCCAACATGCGGCAAAGCGCATACGTTAAGCCGGCACGATTCAAAGTATAAAAATGGAAATCTTCGATACCAGCAGTGCGTAGACGCTGACAAATTTCTGCCGCAATAGCAGCAGCGACCATTTCATGCGTATGTTTATCTTCTTGCAAACCATCAAACATTTTTTCTAGCCATTCAGGAATGTCAGTACCGCACATTGTGCCGAACCTCTTCACCGTCCAAAAGTTTCCGATAGGGATGACCCCAGGAATGATAGGTACTTCGATTCCCGCATCTAGTGCCATATCTTTAAATCGCAAGAACCGGTCAGGATCGAAAAAGAACTGAGTGATAACGCGGTTTGCCCCAGCATCTACCTTGCGGCGTAGATTATCTAAATCCGCATGAAGTGATGGAGCTTCCGGATGTACTTCTGGATAGGCGGCGACGCTAATATCAAAATCGCCAATTTTCTTGAGGCCTTCTACCAAGTCAGCTGCATAAGCATAACCTTGTGGGTGAGGTTCGTAGGGTGCATTTTCGGGCATATCGCCGCGTAACGCCACGATATGCTTTACTCCTGCTTCCCAATAATGTTGTGCCACTTCATTCACTTCATCTTTGCTAGCTCCCACACAGGTGAGGTGGGCAGCAGGGGTGAGGTCAGTTTCTTTCGCTAGCCGCTTTACCGTTTCGTGGGTACGTTCACGTGTCGAGCCACCCGCACCATACGTAACGGATACAAACTCAGGGCCTAAAGGAGCCAATCGTTTGATGTTGTTCCATAACTGTGTCTCCATCTTTTCGCTTTTCGGCGGAAAAAACTCAAAAGAAATGCGTGGTTTATTTGCCACAACAGCATGTTTTAATCCTATGTAATCGGCAGAATAAGAGGGTTTCATGATGATGATAAGGTTTTGTTAAAGGTTGAGCGGTAAAAAGATTACCAACAAGTAACTTGATATAAAGCCTGATTATGGTAGATGGCAAGGTATATGGATACGATAAAACAAATTTTAGCAGTTTGTCTGTTTGCGATATTCTTACCAGTAGCGGCGATGGCCGATGCTGACGAGTTTGAAGCAGACGACTATCTGAACTTTTCAAAAGAAGCACGTGCGGGTGACTCTGATCCACTTGAAGGGTTGAACCGCGCGGTACATGAGTTCAACTATGTGGTTGATACTGTTGTGTTTGATCCGCTAGCTAGCGTCTATAATGGTGTGTTGCCTGAATTTGCACGTGCTGGAATTCACAACTTTCTACAAAACATTGAAGCCCCTGTTGTATTCGCTAATTCGCTTCTACAGGGTGATCCGCAAAATGTTTTTGTGACCTTTTGGCGTTTTGTTTTCAATACTACGCTTGGTGTAGGTGGTTTGTTTGATGTTGCGACGGCTCTTGGTGTGCCAGATCGAAGTGAAGAAGATTTTGGGCAAACGCTTGCCGTTTGGGGCGTGGGGCATGGAGCTTATTTGGTTCTACCGATTATTGGCCCGTCATCTTTGCGTGATTTGCCGGGTAGAATTGTAGATGTTTTCCTAAATCCACTTGTTTATAACGTAGCAAACTGGCCAGAAGATTATGCCTTAGTTACAACAGACGCTATAGATACGCGTGCACGCCTTGATAAATTTATTGATCAAGTGAATGGAACATCGTTGGATCCTTATGCGACTTTCCGTAGCCTCTATTTACAGCGCCGTAATGCAGAGGTGAATAATTTTGCAGATGCGGATAAAATCCGCTAAACTCATTCAGCTTTAAGATTTTAAGAGGGTATTTTTATATGAAACAGGTGATTCTATCACTCTTTTTGGCAGTGGCTTTTGCGTTTACAAGCGTACAGGCGAGCGAAGAGGGTGCGCGTAAATTTGCATTGGATACGGCGAATAAAGCTGTGGATGTTTTAGCTTCTGCCAAGTCAGATAGTGCAAAGCTAAAGTCGCTAGAAGGTTTATTCGTTAAAGCCGTTAATACGGATTGGATTGGCCGTTTTGTGATTGGTAAACATTGGCGCGATATGGATGCAGCGCAGCAGAAACAATATCTACAAAACTATCAAGCATTCTTGGTGAAGCATTATACGTCTAACTTTACCGAATATGCAGAAGGCACTGAGTTTGAAGTTATTCGCAGTAAATCACTCAAAAAAGATCAATATATGGTGAGTATGGATATTAAACGCCCTTCAGGTGCGCCAGTAGGTGTGGATTACCGTATTCGTAAAAAGAGCGGTAAATATGGCATTATTGATATTGTGGTAGAAGGTGTAAGCTTGCTGAACACCCAACGTTCAGAGTTCTCATCAGTGATTCAGCGTAAAGGCTTTGATCACTTGATTGAGAAATTACAGCCCTAAATAGAACTATTTAATGAGCACGCTTGAGGCCGATTTCCCTGCTATTTGGCATGCGGTTTCGCAACAGATATTATCTGCCACTAAAGGTCGCGGCCACCCGTGGCATTTAATGAGTTTGGCAACCATTTCACCCGATGGCTTTCCCGAAGCGCGCACGGTTGTACTGCGTGAATTTGAACCAGAAAAGCCAGCGCTTTGGTTTCACACTGATGCGCGTAGCCCGAAAGTTCTAGGTTTAGAAATTAGCGACGGCGATATAGAGCTGATGATGTATGATCCGAAACAGCGTCGCCAATTACGTTGCCGAGGTAAGGCCATTTTGCACCATGCTGATCATCGCGCACGCATGCGGTGGGATGAATCGAAAGAGACTAGCCGCCGCTGTTATATGGCAGGAGTTGGTCCATCACAAAAAGTAGATTCACGCGAAACGACTCTGTCTGAAGAGTTTACGCATAAAGTTCCTAACCATGCAGAGGCGGAACCTGGTTTTACGCATTTCACGGCAGTAGAGTGCCGAATTAACCGTATTGATGTATTGCAACTCAACGCCTTTGGAGGCGAACGTTGCTATCTGCATTTTAAGCAGGGCGAGTTAGAAAAAGGTGAGTGGCTAGCACCGTAAAGCATTTATTAGAAACTTAGCTAAACCTTATACTCTCGGTCATGCGAGAGGCTCGGCATAAGTTGGCGAGTTTGGGGTACTTCAGCAAGGTCAATTTCAGCGGAAATAATGCCGGGTTGGTCGGAGCCTTCGGCGAGGATTTCACCCCATGGGTTGATGATAAGCGAATGGCCATAGGTTTTGCGATTGGCAGAATGCTCTCCACATTGAGCGGGGGCGATGACAAAACATCCCGTTTCCATCGCGCGTGCGCAGCAGAGCACATGCCAGCCGCCTTTCTCACCGGTAAATTGAGTGAAGGCCGCAGGGATGGTTAGAATCTCTGCCCCTGCTTTGGCTAATGAACGATAGAGGTAGGAGAAGCGCACATCGTAGCAGATGGATAGGCCGAGTGTGGCATCGCCAGCTTGGGTGATAACGGCTTGCTCACCATATTCAAATCGCGCAGATTCCTGATGCGATTCGCCTTGCGGGATAGAAACATCAAACAGGTGGATTTTATCGTAGCGTGCGGTGATCTCTCCGGCGGGTGAAATCACGATCTGGCGGTTTGCGTATTTTTGTGCTTCTGTTGAGTCTTTGACGGCGACGCTACCAATAATAATCCAAGTGCCTAGTGTTTTTGCCCAATCTTGTGCGGTGTGAATGCCCGGATGTTCACTTTCCAACGTGACTTGTTCATGAAAGCGGCGACCGGATGCCATGAGAAACGCATTCTCTGGCAAGGCGATGATTGTTGCGCCTTCATTTGCAGCTTGTGTGACCATCGGTGCAATCATCGCGATATTATCACTGAGCGAATCAGCGGAAGTGATTTGGATGCAGGCAAGTTTCATGCGCTTAATGTGCCATAGGTGAAGGCAAGGTCAAAGGTTGAATGTGGCTTTACGTCATGAAACCGTCATGGAACGGGTGTATAATGATGGTGTTTTCTTGCGTCTTTAATTTTTTAAGACAGCTATATTTGGTGAAAAGTGCCAATTCTTACATTGAGTTTTTCTAAAACTCTGCAAGAGAACTATTTATTCATTTTCATAAAAATCAACATTATGAAAAACGTTCTTTTATTTGCTATCTGCGCGATAGCGACTTTATTTATTGGGTGCAATTCTTTCAAGCCCCACCCACTTGATTCAGCCTTCGACCGTTTGGAAGAAAGTTGTAAGACAGGTGGTTTGGTTGCTGGCACGATTGCTTGCACTAAGTTGGAAGGCCTTAGAGGAGTGAAAGCTTCTCGTGAGGTAATTTTGGAACGCATTGATGCTGGCAAATGCGTTTCTGCTCTTGTGTTTCAGGGGTATCTAACGGCAGCAATTGCTTATTGCGAGACCTCCGATGAAAAGGACAGGATTCGTGAGGAGGTAAAAGATGCCAAACTTTGCGGTGGGAATTAACTAAAGCAAAGTGCTTCCAAAAAGCTCAACATATTATCTAACGATAATGCGTTGGGCTTTTTATTTTGCCAAAATTTACAGTTATTATTGGTGATATAAGTTTAATCAACATTCGTAATCAGTAAAAATATATCATTTCATGCTATCTTCCGCTTGAACCTAAGAAAGTTCTGCGCCATGTTCAGCGTTCGCTCTTTTTTGGAAGGGCGAATTAATTGATAAACCAAGGAGTAAGAACATGGTCATAGCGGCTAATTTAGGATTTCCGCGCATTGGCGCGCAACGTGAGTTAAAAAAAGCAGTTGAGAGCTATTGGAAGGGCTCAATGACAGCTGACATGCTCATGCAAGTGGCCGCTGACTTACGCCGCGAACATTGGACATTGCAACATCGTCAAGGCATTGAGCATATCCCGTCGAATGATTTTTCATTCTACGATCAAGTATTGGATATGATCTGCACCACTGGCGCAATTCCAGAACGTTATAATTTCGACGGAAGCGAAGTCGATCTCACCACCTATTTTGCGATGGCACGTGGAGCGCAGCAAGGCGGTTTGGATGTTCCTGCAATGGAAATGACCAAATGGTTTGATACGAACTATCACTATATTGTGCCGGAATTTTCCGCAGAGACGGAGTTTAAGTATCTCTCCCGCAAAGCGGTGGAGCAATTTAAAGAAGCCAAAGAACAGGGCGTTCATACGCGTCCAGTGATTATCGGCCCGGTGACATTCCTGTTGCTCGGTAAGATGAAAGGCGCGGATAATGCTCTTGGCTTGTTGCCGAAACTTTTGCCAGTTTATGAAGAGTTACTTTCTGAACTGGCTGCTGCCGGTGCGGATTGGGTGCAAGTGGACGAGCCAATGTTGGTGATGGATTTGCCGGCGGGCGCGAAGGAAGCGTATAAAACCGCGTTTGATAAGCTCAATGCAGTATCGGGTAAATTGCACCTGATGGTAGCTACCTATTTTGATGCGTTGGATGATAATCTTGAAACAGCGGTGAATTTAAATGCCGCTGGTTTGCATATTGATTTGATTCGTGCGCCGAAGCAGTTGGACGAAGTTCTTTCGGCATGGCCGGGTAAAAAGGCACTTTCACTGGGTGTGATTGATGGCCGTAATATCTGGCGTGGTGATTTGACTCATGCGGTGAAAACGATTGAGAAAGCTGCCGATGCGATAGGTAATGAGTGGGTTCAAGTAGCACCAAGCTGCTCGCTTCTACACACGCCGGTGGATTTGGATCAAGAGGTTGAACTGGATGCTGAGCTAAAAGGCTGGTTGAGTTTTGCGAAACAAAAACTTGCCGAAGTAGCCGTTACTGCAACGGGTGTCAGTAAAGGCCGTTCGGCGATTCGTAGCGAGATGGAAGCCAATGCGGCGCTCTTACAGCAACGTGCAACATCTGCGAAAACGAATGATAAAGCCGTGCATGAGCGCATGAAACAAGTGACGCCTGAAATGGCAAAACGTGATTCTGCTTTCGCTGATCGTATTGGTAAGCAAGAGCAAGCGCTTGGTTTGCCGATGTTGCCAACCACTACAATTGGTTCATTCCCGCAAACGCAGGAAGTGCGTCAGAAACGTGCCGCCTTTAAGAAGGGTAATATTGATCTGCAAGCTTATGAGACTTTTCTGAAAGAAGAGACGGAGCGTTGCATTCGTGGCCAAGAAGAAACTGGCCTTGATATGTTAGTGCATGGTGAGTTTGAGCGTAATGACATGGTGGAATATTTCGGCGAGCAGTTGAAAGGTTTTGCCTTCACGAAATTTGGTTGGGTCCAATCTTACGGTTCGCGTTGTGTGAAGCCGCCGATCATTTTTGGTGACGTGTCGCGCCCTAACCCGATGACAGTTTTCTGGGCGAAATACGCGCAGAGCCTCACGCCGAAAATTATGAAAGGAATGTTGACTGGTCCGGTTACGATTCTGCAATGGAGTTTCGTGCGTAACGATCAACCACGTTCTGAAACGTGCCGTCAAATCGCATTAGCGATTCGTGATGAAGTGCAAGATCTGGAATCAGCAGGCATTAAGGCCATTCAAATTGATGAAGCGGCTTTCCGTGAAGGTTTGCCACTACGTCGCTCTGATTGGAAAGAGTATCTCGATTGGGCAGGTGAGTCATTCCGCTTGGCGACGACCGGCGTGAAAGATGAAACGCAGATTCACACGCATATGTGTTACTCTGAATTTAACGATATCATTGAAGCCATCGCTGCGATGGATGCGGATGTGATTTCGATTGAAACCTCACGTAGCCAGATGGAGTTATTGGATGCGTTTGTGGATTATAACTATCCAAACCAAATTGGTCCGGGTGTTTATGATATTCACAGTCCGCGTGTTCCAAGTGTGACAGAGATGGAGCTTCTGCTTCGTAAGGCTCTTGAAGTGCTCGCACCAAGCCAAGTTTGGGTAAACCCAGATTGTGGTTTGAAAACACGTGGCTGGGCTGAAGTGAAACCTGCTTTGGAGAATATGGTAAAATCTGCTCAAAAACTCCGTGAGGAAATTGCAGGTCAGAAGCTAGCGAGCTAGTCACTTTTCGAGTGAAATAAAAAGCCCTCGTCAGAAATGGCGGGGGCTTTTTCGGATTCTCAAAATTTTAGTCGATTCGGAAGTAAACACCACACTTGGACTTAGAAGAAAGGTTTGTAGCATAATGAGCCGTTTGCTTTCCTACTAACGTTTCACGGTGGTAGTTTTCCAAGCAACCTTCTTCGGGCGTGCTGTGAGAAAGGATGGCGCCAGATGAGGCGATACCGTCATCCATTTTATGGTCAATACCCATCGCATCGGCAAGGGTTACGGCTGCCGTTTCAAACCGCCAATCGCTTGTTCCGCCAACTTTTAGGTGATGTCGATTATTCCAAGAGGCATGGTGATAGGCAATATTATTGCTAATTACGTAGCCGGAATCTTTGTAAGGCCCTGTTGGAATATTTTCACCCGGTATATAATAGCCGCTAATCAGATCACCTGAATATTGCGGCGTTAAGATACCAGCCAGCGACATATGTTGCCATGCTTGGGCGGTTTCAGGTGTTGTATCGTTGATAGAGTGACTGATGACTCCATCACCATTACCGTTACAATCTGCAATATCGTGACGACAGTTATTCCAGTAACTGGATGCATTTCCTATATCGCCAGGGAGGGCGTTATAGGTATTTTTAAATTGATTAAAGAGAGACTCGTAATGCGCTGCGTCACTTGCAAGTGTTTTCACATGTGATTTATGGGTTAAATCCATGCTAATTGTAACGCTACCTGCAAGGAAAGCTGCTCCGATCAATAGCATAAAAATGTAGATCAAAGGGAAGCGTGTAATTTGCAAACTATTCAGTACAAGTGCTGTCATTAAGAGGTTCCTCCATTGGTTAATTTCCGGTAACATATCACAAAAGTGAACGAATGTTAACTATTTTTTAATAATTAAAAGAGGAGGTGTATTCCTATGCCTTGCGATTTTGGCTATCTGTGCTAGCTAAAGAGAATGAAAATACTCTTTATTCATCCCAGTTTTCCAGGTCAGTATAAGCACCTCATCAAGCATTTTAGCGGAAGTGGTGAGCATCAAGTGCTTTTTATTAGTAAAGCGCATACAAAACCCGTTCCTAAAGGGGTTGTTAATGTGGTCTATGAGGTGCCGCGTGAGCCAGATCCAACGACGCACCGCTATTTAATTGGTCCAGAGAGAGCGGTTCTACAGGGACAAGAGGTATGGCGTGTATGCCGTGAATTAAAAGAAACAGAAGGGTTCACACCGGATATTATTTGCGCCCATCCAGGCTGGGGTGACGGGTTGTTTCTAAAAGATATATATCCAGAAACGCCGATTCTCTCTTATTTTGAGTTTTTCTATCGCTTTAATGGGGCAGATGTGAATTTTGACCCTGAAACACCAAATACGTTAGATGACGCCGCGCGTGTAAGAATAAAAAATGCCACAAATTTACAAAATCTGGAAATGACGGATTGGGGTATTTCGCCAACGCATTGGCAAAAGTCGCTCCACCCAAAGGAATATCAGGATGCAATTAGTGTAATCCATGAAGGTATTGATACGGAAGTGGTTAAACCGAATGATGACGCTTCTTTAGAGATAAAAGGCGTAGGAACCCTGAAAAGAGGTGAACCGATTATCACTTATGTTACCCGTAATTTTGAACATTATCGTGGTTCGCATCACTTTATTCGTGCGGTAAAGCATATCCAAGAGATGCATCCAACTGCTAAGGTCGTAGCGGTGGGGGCAGATCAAATTTCTTACGGTCGTGCTGCTCCGGAGGGCAAGCACTATCGCCATATGCTATTAGAAGAAGTGAAACCAGATATGTCTCGCCTCTTTTTCACAGGTAATATCCCGTATGAAGAATTTCTAAAAGTTCTGCAAATTTCGTCTGCTCATGTTTATTTAACTGTTCCATTTGTACTTTCATGGTCAATGTTGGAAGCGATGGCAGCGGAGTGCTTAGTTGTTGGTTCCTCTACTGCGCCTGTGCAAGAAGTGATCAAGGATGGCGAGAATGGAGTGCTGGTTGATTTCTTCTCTCCGCAAGAGATTGCCGAAAAGGCGGTTGATGTTCTCAATAATCCTGAGAAATACGATTCAATGCGCAAAGCAGCGCGCCAGACTATTCTTGATAGGTATGATCTCAAGAAGCTTTTACCCAAGCAAATTAGCTTGATTGAGCAACTAGCGGCAGGGCAAATGCCACCAAAAATCCATAAAACGCTCGATGCACCTATTTCACAAGACACGCTTTATAAGAAGGCAGGTTAGGAGACTCCCATGCCACGTAAAAAACATAAACCTCGCAAACCAAAAACAATCTCGAAAGTGAGTGCTAAAAATGCAAAGCCCCTTACTCTTAAGGTAGAAGAAGGCCAAAAGCTCGTATTACATGTAGGCTGTGGGCAGGCTCGTAAAGAGAATATGCCAAAGGCATTTCATAGTGATGATTGGAAAGAGGTGCGTCTTGATATTTCACCTTCTGCTAATCCAGATGTTGTGGGCGATATTCGTGAAATGCCAGCAGTGCCTAGTAATTCAATGGATGCTCTTTATTCATCGCATAATGTCGAGCACGTATATGCATATGAGGTGCCAAAAGTATTAGGTGAATTCTTTCGGGTTCTTAAACCAGGTGGACTTGCTGTGGTCACCTTGCCAGATATTCAGTCAGTTGCCTTTAGTGTGGCCAAGGGTGAATTAGAGAATTCTCTGTATGAGTCTCCATCTGGTTCAATTACGCCTCTCGAAATACTTTATGGTCATAATCCCTCATTGGAACGAGGGGAGCATTATATGGCGCATAAAACCGCCTTTACGGCCGAAACTTTAGCGAAGAAGTTATTGGATGCAGGTTTTCACAATGTAGAAGTATCTCGTTCTGCGGGTCATAATTTATGGGCACGTGGGGTCAAGCCGGGCGGGAAAACGATAGAAACGAAGCATCAAGCTCAGTTAAAAGGGAGTTATAATCAAGCAGTAGTTGACATTCCTAAACAGGGTGAGAAGCGAGATGAGTTAGATAAGAAGCCACTAATTTGGAAGCCGCTAGAACTCAATAAAGGTCAGCAAAGTCTGTTCTAGAAGTTAATCTAGCATATTTTAAGAAACTAAAGCGCTATCATCTATTTCTGATGATGGCGCTTTTTGTAACTGTGGGAAAGCAAAGCATAAAAAAGGGTGGCACTCGGCCACCCTTTCTTAATTTAAAACTGAATTCTAGTTAGACTAGAATGCTAGTTCAGTACCGAGGATCACAACAGATCCGTCGTTAGCACCAGCAGCACCAGCGTCAGCGTCGAAGAAGCTAACTTCAGCATATGGCGTTAGGCCAGCTGCTAGAGAGTAGTCCGCGCTTACAACAAGGTTGTTGAATTCGTTTGAACCAGCTTCAGAATCTAACCAAGTCACAGAAGCGCCAAATGGACCGAAGTCATAAGCAGCACCAAGTGTGTAATAGTCAGCGTCAGGGCCTAGAGTATCACCCCAGTCGCCATATGAACCAGCAAGTGCAACACCGTGGTAGCTAGTTGCTAGACCAGCGTTCCAACCTTCTAGGTCGTTAGCACCAGTTTCAGAGTCACCCCAGATACCAGTCGCTGCGGCAGCAACACCGAATCCAGCGAAGTCGCCTTCGTAGCTCAAACCAGCTTCGATTATGTCGCCGAATGTACCAGCAAGTGCGCCAGATTCGCCACGTAGGTTTGTCTGACCAGCATCATCTAGATCAGGAGTGTAAGATAGACCAACTTGGAAGCCGCTGAAACGTGGGCTGTAATAGTTGATTTTAGCTGCATTGAAGAATGTTTCGTCACCAAATACATTTGTCGCACCGTGTTCAGCAGCTAGAGCTGGAGCGCTTACGAAATTAGCACCTGTTGGGTTTGCAAAATAAACCCAATCACCGTCGATACCACCGGTACCGCGAGCGATGTTGTCAGCTTCTACAGCAAGTGTTTCAGCTGCACCCGAAGTTGAACCGAGTTCGAAACGACCGAAAGATCCATCCAAGAACACATAAGTGTTAGATGCGTTTAGGCCTTCGTTGTTAGCGTCAGCTGAAACGTCTGCTTCTAGATCAATTACAGCACCATAACCGAGGCCGTTGTCTGCTTTTCCGTGTACGGAGAAAGAAACTTCAGTGTCGTTACGGAAACCGTGGCTACGTTGGTTAGCGTCGTTATCCTGACTGGTAAAACCAGCTTGGAAATCAATTACACCACCAACCATTACTTTTGGGTCTTCAGCTTGAGCAGCGCCTGCAATCATTGCGGCACCGATCAGAGCAGTTGTACCAATCAAAAACTTTTTCATGATAATATCCTAATGCTTTGTTACTACTATCTTTAGATACGAAGAGACATTCCTCGCATCACCTGTGGCCATATCTAGCTGTTTCGGTTACGATATACAAGTACCAAAAGACATCTGTGGATAAAATAGCAGCATTCTAGCCACGCTGTTGCATTCGAAACACAGCGACACTGGGGGGGTGGGGTGAATATAGAGGCAAGAATGAAAATTGTGGATAACTATCTTGAGGCGCTGTCAGAGCGACCCTTGGTAACTAAGCCTACCCCTAAATTAATTGCTATTAGTAAAAGACAGCCTGATGACAAAATTGATGCAGCTGTATCAGCAGGGCATCGTGTTTTCGGTGAAAATCGTCTAAATGAAGGGTTGGAGCACTGGAAAGAACAAAAAAACCACTTGAATGACCTCGAATTACACTTTGTTGGTGCTCTCCAGAGTAAAAAAGCCGCCGATGTGGTTGATTTTTTTGACGTAATTCATTCCATTGATAGAGAGTCAGTTGGCAAGGCTGTTGCTAAGGCAATGGATAAAACCGGAAAACGCCCCGATTGCTTCATTCAGGTTAATACAGGAGAAGAACCTCAAAAGAGCGGAATTTTATCTAAAGATTTTCCCGCCTATATAAAGAAGTGTCAAAATGAGTGGAATTTACCCATTGTCGGGCTGATGTGTTTGCCCCCGCAAGGCGTAAACCCTGTCCCGCATTTTGCATTCCTGAAGAAACTAGCAGACGATCACGGTTTTACCCAGTTAAGTATGGGAATGAGTAATGACTGGGAATTGGCGGTAAGAATGGGTGCAACCCATATACGTTTAGGCACTCAGATATTTGGAGCTAGGGAATAGGTCACCTTTAATATTGGCACTTACAAGATCAACAGCAAATTGAAGGAAAGTAATATTGGTTCCTGTCGCACAAAAAGAAATACTATTTTCTGTGATTTCAATCTTCTCCTTAGCGTTACTATAGCGCTTGGCGAAGGAGATGATATCCTCATATTCGGGAAGCTCTTTTATATTTTCATGAGTCAAAGTAAAAGTCCGTGAATAGCCACGCTCTTTTGTCACGCAAATATGATTTTCATATTTACACAAAAATTCGTCTTTATTTATAGCAGCACTCATAGTGCAATCTATCACATAGATATTGCAGTTTTATGAAGAGAGGGAGGCAGGGGTTGGCTAAATTCCCTCGTAACCTTCGATACTTAACCCATAACCTTCTAATCCGATCACGGCGCTGCGGCTGTTGGATAGTAAAATCATATCGCGGATGCCGAGGTCTAGCAGAATTTGTGCGCCAATGCCGTAGTCGCGAAGCATGGGTGGTTTGCCGGTGGTTTCGCCGCTGCGCATGCTCAGTAGATCGGAAAGGGTGGTGCGGCGTGGTTCGCGGATGATGACGACGATGCCTTCGCCATGATCGGCGATTTTTTGCATGGCTTTGGCGAGTTCGCCAGTTTTATCGCCAAACGTATCGCCGATAGCATCGCGCAAGGGGTCAAACGCATGCATACGCACGAGTACTGGCTTGGAAGTGTCAGGATTGCCTTTTTTCAGCACTAAATGCTCGGCATATTCTAGAGTGCTGGTATAAACCGTTGCGTTCCATTCGCCACCAAATTGGCTTTGGAGTTTGGTTTCAGTGCTAGCCTCGACCAATTTATCCGTACGGCGGCGATAGGCGATTAGATCCGCAATAGAGGCAATTTTTAGTCCGTGTTTTTCGGCAAAGGGAATCAAATCAGGCAAGCGCGCCATTTCACCATCATCTTTCATAATCTCGCAAATTACACCGCTAGGGTTCAGCCCTGCCATACGTGAAATATCAACCGCAGCTTCGGTATGGCCGGCGCGTACAAGCACACCGCCATCACGGGCCTCCAATGGGAAAACATGGCCAGGAGTAGCGATTTCAGTTTGGCGACATTGCGGGTTAATCGCGGTGAGGATGGTATGAGAGCGGTCAGCCGCGCTGATGCCAGTGGTGACTCCTTCGCGCGCTTCGATGGAAACGGTAAAGGCGGTTTCGTGACGCGAGCTATTATGTTTCGCCATTTTTGGTAGGCCGAGGCGTTTAATTTGCTGACTTTCCAGCGGCAGGCAAATAAGCCCGCGCCCATGCATCGCCATAAAATTTACCACTTCAGGGGTAGCGAATTCAGCAGGGATAACCAAGTCACCTTCATTTTCGCGATCTTCATCATCAACCAGAATGAACATTTTACCGGCTTTGGCATCGGCAATAATATCTTCAATAGGGGAAAGTTCGGTCATGCGGCTTTAATTTCCATTTCTTCTTTTTGGGCGAGCAAATAACGCGCAATTAAATCGGCTTCTAAATTTACAGGCGCACCTTTTTCGAGCGTACCGAGATTGGTTTCTTCCAGCGTATGTGGAATGACCATCACGCCAAAGAGCTGTTCTTTGCGCTTCACATTATTGACGGTGAGAGAGGTGCCATTGATAGCAACAGAGCCTTTCTCCGCTAAATAAACGCCGAAGGATTTGGGATAAGAGATAGCGAGTGCCCAGAATTCACCGTAATTCTCAAACGCCTCAACTTTACCCACCACATCCACATGACCGGTGACGAAATGGCCGCCAAATTCGCCATCTGCGCCGATAGGGCGTTCCAAGTTCACCTTTTTGCCGATTTCCCATGTCCCAAGTGTGGTTTTCTTTAGCGATTCAGGAGATATCTCGACGGTAAAACTATCAGAAGTTTTCTCAACTACTGTCATGCATGCACCATCACAGGCAATAGATGCGCCCATGGGGATGGCATCCATCTCATATTTGCATTTGAGGGTCATGCGTTTGCCATCTTCCATGGCTTCAATTGCCGTCACTTCTGCGACATCGGTAATAATTCCAGTAAACATAGTTAGCTCTGTAACAGGCTTTGCGGGTCTGTAAAACGATAAACCGTTAGCGTGTCGCTTCCTAATTTGGAATCATGCATTTTAAAGGCGTCTAAATTGATCACCTTATATGCCCCGCGAAAGGCTTCAATGCCTTGTTCAAGAGGGGTGGGTGCGCGATACCAATAGAGTTCGTCAATCAGCCCTTCTTGTAAAAAAGCGAGAGAGAGTTCAGCGCCTGCTTCAACCATGAGATAATTTACGCCTTCATCGGCCAAGTGGCGTAGCGTGTCGGTCAAATTCTGATGGCGTAAAATAGTGAAGGCTGATTGCTCAATTTGTCCCCTCCGATCCAGCACATAGCGGGCAGGGGAGGCATCTTCCAATCCTTTGAGGCGGCAGGTGAGTTGTGGCTCATCATAGAGATACGTCCCGCTACCCGTTAGAATCGCATCATTTTGTGCGCGGATGCTATGGCCGTGATTGCGAGCCTCTTCGCTAGTAATCCATTTGCTGGTGCCATCGGGCTTGGCAATGAACCCATCGGAAGAAGTGGCAGTTTTGAGCGTGATCCATGGGCGCAGGCGACGTACACGGCTGAAGAACCCTCGGTTAATCCCAATGGCTTCGGTCTCGCCAAGGCCAACTTCAACTTTGATACCGGCATCACGTAGTTTTTGGATGCCACTGCCATCTACTTTTACATAAGGGTCAGTGCAGGCTACCATCACATGAGCAATGCCCGCTTCGATAATGGCATCGACACAAGGCGGTGTTTGGCCGTGGTGAGTGCAAGGTTCAAGTGTGACGTAAGCGGTGGCACCTTTAGATGCCTCCCCTGCCTGAGCGAGTGCTTGAGTTTCTGCATGGGGGCGTCCACCATTTGCGGTGCGTGCCTGACCGATAATCTCACCGTCTTTGACGATCACGCAGCCGACGGTCGGGTTAGGAGCGCAACGTCCTACTCCTGTTTTTGCAAGGGCGAGTGCTTGCTGTATAAAAGCGGAATTAGTCAATGCAGAGTGCGGGGCCGTTAGGGTCGCTCGTTTTCTTAACAACATCTACTTGGCCATGATTGCTGATGCGGATATCACGTTTCTCGCGCGGAGCGCAATTGATGAATATATCGGCATTTTTGAGCATCCAGCCATCGGAGTATTTTTCTAATGTGGCGCCGCAAAGTGCTTTGCTGGAGAAGCCTTGGTTGCCAACTCCTTGACCTAAACTTCCAGAAAGATACGCCCATGCGAGAGCGGCTTCATCGCTGGTGAGGGTGAGAGGTACATTCTTTAAATCGGCTTTAGTGGAAACGATTCCTTCGCCGCCTTCTGAATTATCTTTGATGATAAGGATAGAGAACCATTTTCCGGCAAAGCCATAAGTCGTAAGGAGATCGGCTTTCTCAGCATGTTCGCCGAGGGTTGCTTTGACGAGAGCAGAAGAAAAGCCTTTATTATTAGGAAATTCAGGGTTTAGTAATTCTGATTTACACAGATACAGCGTTACATAATTTTCCATACGCACGCCTGAAAGTTCAATTAGATCGCAAGCCTTGCCAAAGCGGTGGGTGTTGGAATCGACCTTCTTACTGCCGGGGAATATTTTATTTTGGCATACTTGTTCGGTGGCAGATAGAGAAGAGGGGTTGGTCGTTGTTTTTACTTCACCAATGGGCTCGCTTCGGCTTTCAGCTTCATCAATGCAAGCTGCTAACGTGCCTAAAACTAATATTAGGGATAGGAGAAAACGCATAGTTAAGCCCCCTCCATCGTTTCATCCGATTTGGCGAGCGTGCTTTGTAGGCTTTCGACGAAGGTTTCAAAATCACGTGCTTCGCGGAAGTTACGATAAACAGAAGCGTAACGGATATAAGCTACTTTATCGAGAGTTTGCAGGCCATCCATGACGAGCTCGCCAATACGAGTTGATTTAATTTCAGACTCACCAGATGTTTCAATCGTGCGGATAATGCGATTTACCAATTGCGTGACTTGTTCAGGTTCGACGGGGCGTTTGCGCGTAGCAATGGAGATAGAGCGATGAATCTTATCGCGATCGAGCGCTTTGCGTTCGCCATTGGTTTTGACGACGGTTAGTTCGCGCAATTGCACACGTTCGTAAGTCGTAAATCGAGAATCGCAAGACGGACAGTTGCGGCGGCGGCGGATAGATTCTCCCTCCTCACCAGCGCGTGAGTCTTTAACTTGCGTATCTAGATGACCACAGAACGGGCATTTCATACGTGCTACCTATTTAACCTTTATACTCTGCGTAAATAGGGAAGCGATCACACAAGGCTTTCACCTGCGCTTTAACTTCCGCTTCTTTTGCAGCGTTATTCTCTGGGTTTTTAACTAATCCATCCAACACATCGGCGATGAATGTCCCGACTTGGCGGCATTCTGCTTCACCAAAACCACGGCTGGTAATAGCCGGCGTGCCAAGACGCAATCCTGAAGTAACCATTGGTGGTTGAGGGTCAAACGGAATCGCATTTTTATTGGCGGTGAGGCCAGCGCGTTCCAAACATTCTTCCGCATCTTTACCCGTTAAGCCTTTCGGGCGAAGATCAACCAATACGAGGTGATTATCCGTGCCACCAGAGACGATATCGAGGCCGCGTTCTTTCAATACATCGCACATCGCGCGGGCATTGGTGATGACATCATGGCCATATTGTTTGAACTCAGGGGTGAGGGCTTGGCCGAAAGAAATTGCTTTACCTGCGATCACATGCATCAGCGGGCCGCCCTGAATGCCTGGGAAGATGGCTGAGTTAATCGCTTGGCCCAGAGTAACATCTTTCCCCGATTTGGTTTGACGCACCACTTTATCGGCTTTTGTTGAAAGGATCACGCCACCGCGAGGGCCACGCAGGGTTTTATGCGTGGTAGAGGTAACAACATCGGCATAAGGCACAGGAGATGGATAACTGCCAGCAGCAATGAGGCCGGCTACATGCGCCATATCGACCATGAACCATGCGCCCACTTCATCGGCGATTTCGCGGAATTTTGTCCAATCGATTACGCGTGGATAAGCGGAAAAACCAGCAACGATAAGCTGTGGTTTGCATTCTAATGCTTGTTGGCGAATTGCTTCATAGTCAAGCAATCCATCTTTTTCTGATACGCCGTATTGTACGGCGTTGAACCATTTACCTGATTGGTTTGGCGCAGCACCGTGGGTTAGGTGACCCCCTGCGGCTAGCGATTGACCGAGGATAGTATCGCCCGGTTTCAAAATAGCGTTAAATACGCCCTGATTGGCTTGTGAACCTGAGTTCGGTTGCACATTGGCGTAAGTGGCTCCGTACAGGGTGCACAGACGATCCATAGCAGTTTGCTCGATCTCATCGGCAAATTCACAGCCACCATAATAGCGTTTACCAGGATAGCCTTCTGCATATTTATTAGTAAAAACAGAGCCCTGTGCTTGTAAAACAGCATAGCTGGTGAGGTTCTCACTGGCGATCAGCTCAATTTGATCCTGTTGACGCTGTAATTCACGCTCCATTGAACCAAAAATCATTGGATCTGCTGATTCGAGTGCCTCGTTGAAGAACTTTGAGGTGTTATTTTCTGCATTTTCGTCAGTTTGATGTGCTACAGCGCTGCTCATTTGATCGTTTCTCCTAGGTGAATATAGTGTCCTTTATGCCGCTTATATAGAGTGTTTTGCTCAGTTTCACAAGAAATGGCTTACAATAAAAGACAGAAAAACTGCGTTTTGTTAACGTACTATTAACCTTTGTTTAGTATTCTGATATCTAATGGCCGGAGTGGCCGTTAAATTTGTGAACAGGTAGTTCGAATAAACTTTATAGTCCAAGTAGGAGAATTAAAATGGCTTTAAATTCAATTAATACTAATATTTCTGCGCTTTCTGCACAGCAAAATATCAATTCAGCGAATAGACTAACGGGTGGTTCAATTGCTCGTTTATCTAGTGGCGATCGTATCATTCGTGCAGCGGATGATGTGGCTGGCCTTTCGGTTGGTACTGCGCTTCGTACGGAAGTGACTACATTACGTCAAGCATTGGTAAACAGTAACCAAGCAAACAGCTTGCTACAGGTTGCCGATGGTGCACTTGCTCAGGTTACTGACATTCTACAACGTCAGAAATCAATTGCAGTACAGGCTGGTTCTGGTTCATTGACAGACACAGAGCGTGGTTTCTTGAACCAAGAGTTCCAAGCTCTTGCTCAAGAGATTGACCGTATCGTAGACAGCACTAACTTTAACGGTGTTGGACTTATTGGCGGTGGTCTGGGTAACGCTTCGACATTGATCGATACAGATGCTCAAGTTGCAACAATTGATTTCAATACTACAAATGCTGCTGTAACTAACTCTGCAGTTTCTATCCAAGCGTTCAACACGACTACAGGTGTTGAATTGCAAGGTGTAGCTGCACCAGGTGAAGTAGAGCTTGTTGCTGCTGATGGTACAACTCCATTGGCAAACGGTGAGTATCTTGGTGTTAACTCTGCAGTGATTGGTTCGTTTGAGAGCTTCTCGCTTTCTGATGTAACTTTCGGTGCGGCTAACGTTGGTACTGCGACTCTAACGGCATCAATTAACGGTACTGAGTTCACTGGTAACGTGGTTGCAGGTGCAACAAGCGTTGTGGTTTCAAATGGTAATACTCGTATTGCTTTGGGTGTCACTGCTATTGCATTAACAGATGCAGGTACAGTAGCGCTTTCTGAAGCTCAGATTGACCAAGATTTTGTTAGTACTGAAATCCTCCGTACTTCTTCGCTTGGCGGAGTTGATTTTGCGGGTACAGCGCTACAAGGTGCTGTAGGTAACGCTGCCTTTGGTGGTAATGCTTCGGTTCGTGTTGGTACTTCTGGTGATGTTGACATCTCTAACTTCAACTATGTTTCGGGTGCTGCGGCTAACCAAAACATTCTAACGGTTGAAGTAAATGGTGAAACTTTCACGGCAACAGCGGTAACGGATCAGATTGATGCGACAACGAACATCGTATTTACTAACGGTGCTCAAGATGCGGTTAACATTAACCTTACTGGTATTGCTGCACCTGATACTATCGCGAATATCCGTGCTGATGCGGGTGATCGTGAAGCGTTCCTTAATGCATTAAATGTTGGTTTCTCTCGTTCAGGCGGTGGTTTGAACTTTGCAGTTGGCTCAAGTGCTGATGATAGTATCCGTGTGCAAATTGACGATGCGTCAACAACTTCACTTTATGCGGGTCAGTCGCTAACGGTAGCATCAGCTGCAGAAGCGGATGTTGCATCATCAGCGATTGATATTGCGTTAGATAACCTAACAGCGATTCGTGCCGATGTGGGTGCGTTGCAATCTCGTTTCGATTTTGCTTCGGCTCAAGTTGAAAGTGCGATCCAAAACCAGGATGCTGCTCGAGGCACCTTCCTGGATGCTGATATCTCAGCTGAATCAACTGCCTTTGCTTCGGCTCAGGTTCAGTTGCAGGCTGGTATCTCCGTATTAGCTCAGGCAAATCTGTTACCACAGAACTTGCTCAAGTTGATCGGATAATTTTAAACCGACGGGGATGAGGGCTTCGGCTCTCATCTCCAAGGTTTTAGACTAAAACATAATGAATGAAATTGAAGGGAGTTTGGAGAAATGGATATTAGCGGATTAAATGCTCAGCCATCCAACCCTGTATTTAGCGGGGCTAGAAGGGCCGAAGCTGTAAGAGAAGTAGCACCACAAGCGCAGAACGCATCAACCGATGTAGCTTTGCCTCAAACACAACAGGTGCGTGATGTTCAAGGAACAGAACAACAACGTTTAGACACAGTCGTACAGGCAGCCTCACAATTTAGAGATGTTTATGCGGTAAGCGATACAACGTTCAGTATTTTTAAAGATAGTAGCGGACAGTTTGTTACCCGTTTCACCTCGTTGAAAGATGGCTCAGTAACATACATTCCAGAACCGGATATTGCACGCTTTGTTGAGAGTAACAATGCTCGTTCCGGCGAATCGAATCTCTCGATTAACGCATAAGTGAAAAATACATTGGTACGGATATTGCATTCTTACCAGTTAGTACAAATGAAATACACAAACGTAACGGTTTGCACACAGGAAAACTGCATCTTCGTAACGCAAGGAAAGAGTAAGTAGTAAGATGATTACAAGCATACAATTAGGTAATGTTTTTAATTCTGGGGACAGAACCATCGTTAGTGGTGGTAATACCGGCTTTGATATTGAAGCGCTTGTTACGGGCTTGACCGACATTAGGCGTTTACCGGCAGTACAATTAGAAACCCAACTCGAAGAAAATGCGTTACGCCAGTCGGCTTTTAGCGAATTACGCACGATTTTGGCTAATTATCGTGATGCGTCAGACTTGCTACGTAATCCTCCCGGCGTAAATAATTCGGATGAAAACATATTCGAGTATCGCAATAGTTCTCTCAGCACGAATGATGGAACCGATGCTTCAACTTATTTAAGTGTAACGGCTGCTCCCGGTGCTGCGTTAAGTAATTACGATATTACCGTTGATTCTGTCGCGGGCTTTAATACAAAAACAACAGAGACTTTCGCACTTGCGGATGTTGATACAGACGCGGTTGGCGCAGGGCTTCCATTTAACGCAGGGATACTTACTTTAGGTCCAAATGATGTTGAAATAGAAATAGAAGCGGATGATACGCTCTCCCAGATCATTACTAAAATTAACGCGGTAGAAGATGAAAGCGGCGTGCGTGCAACAGCATTGCAGGTGAGCGATGGAAACTATCGTTTGCAATTTAAAACCACTCAAACCGGTGCAGATCAGAATTATGCCTTAGTTGATACGGCTCTCAATATACCGGGAATTGTAGCTCGATTTGATGCAACCGATTTTGATGGTGATGGTGATACAACAGATAATCCTGCAGATGGCGCGAATCTAAATGGTCTTAATTTTGTAGATAGTGTTGGTGGGAATACAGCAGGGGAAACCGGAGCTGCGAATCCAACCTTAGCGGGTGCTGCAATCAATGGTAATGATGCTATTGATTTTTCAACGGCGACTGCCAGCTTGTTTGTTCCGGATACAACTGCGGCGATTAATGCAGGAGTTTTTCAGGAAAAAACATTCGCTTTTGCGATTCAGACAGGTGCTGATGTATCTGGTACGCAAACCATTTACGAGCAAGGTGGTAATACCAATAGTTTTGGTGTGTTTATTGCGCCAGATCCAGCTAATAGCAATGCACCCACTTTATTCGCTACGACGCATGTTGCTGCATGGGGTGCGGAGCAATATAGAACTGTTAATTTAGGAACGGTTTCACCGAATACGGATTACAATATTGTGGTAGAGTTCGATGCTTCGGCAAACCCTGGTGCGAATGACCCTGCAAACGAATTGCGTGGCTATGTTAATGGCACGCTCATAGACACAGAAACCAACATTGCGCAATTACCTTCTCATACCGGTGCGATTGGCCTTGGTGGTTCAACAGGTGGGGTTGGTCTTCCTAATGAGACGACGTCGAGCGCTCAAAGTAATTTCTATCAAGGTTTGCTCGGCGAAGTTATTCTAACCAATAATATTCTTACACCGAGTGAGTTTGGAAATCTAAACAGCTATCTCGCAAGTAAGTGGCAAGGTTCTGCTTCAGCAGGCAATAATGCTATTTTTAATGTTGGTTTAGCATTTGAAGAAGACGCAACAGATGCTCAACTAACCATTGATGGCACGACAATCACGCGCTCTAGCAATACGATTGATGATTTACTTGAAGATGTGACTTTCAATCTTAATCAGGTGACCCCAACCAATACGGAAGTAACGGTTGATATTGAACCAGATACGGAGATTGTTTCAGCTGCTGTTTCCAATTTCGTCGATAGCTATAATGCGTTGCGCGTTTTTGTTTCGCGCCAGAATGAAGTAGATGATAACGGCCAGTTCGTTGAGGGTGCGGTGTTAAGCAATGACTCAACTCTCCGTTCGCTTGTTAACAGTGTAGCAAATGAATTAAGTCGAGTGGTTACAGGGCTTGCGACAGAACCAAACAAGCTGGCAGATTTGGGTATTACCTTGGATGACTTTCAGGGAGATGAGGAAACACCTTTTACCCGTAATATTTTAGTGATTGATCCAGGCGAGTTGAATAATGCGCTTGCGGCAGATTTTGATGCGGTGCGTGATGTGTTTGAATTTGATTTCACCAGTGATAGCAGCGATGTACAAATTTTCAGTCGTAGTAATGCGTTAGATGTAACGGATTTTGAGCTAAATGTTGACCTTACCAATGGTATTTATGAAGCACGTACAACGACTGGAGCGCTCATTGCGGCTCTAGATGCGGAGCCTATTACGGGTGGTGGCCTTCTCTTAAAAGGTCAAAATGGAACAGACCTTGAAGGGTTAGAGCTTATTTTTGGAGGCACAGCAGACACCACCGCAAATATTAGTATTTCGCAAGGTATTGGTGACCGTATTTTCAATATTCTGGATTCCGCTTTAGATCAAGATGGCGGGATTATTCAGACAGAGCTGGATAGTATTGCGGATTCGAATGACCGTCTCAATGAAGATATTTTGCGAATTGATGAAATTGTAGAGCGCTTCAGGCAGCAACAGCTAGCGCGTTTTGCGCAGTTAGAATCGCTAATTTCATCCGCGAATACGATTCTACAATCGCTTGATGCAGCGGCAGCAGCAGCGGCGAATAGATAAAATAAATGATGGGGTAAGATTAAATTAACGAAGTTCACGTAAGATGAATAAACGATATTAGAGAAGAATATGGCTTTCGGAAAAAAAGATCAATATAACGCCTATTACATGGCAACGCAGACAGTCTCAAAGACGCGTCAGGTGGTGATGTTGTATGATGGTGCTATTCGTTTTATTCAGCAGGCACGCCTTGCGATTGAAAAAACCCGTATAGAAGATCGTTTTCATTTATTAAACAAAGCGTCTGAAGTTTTACTGGGTCTTCAAGGTAGTTTGGATTTTGACAATGGTGGTGAAGTAGCACCTCTCTTGTTTGATTATTACTCTTCGTTAGATGCACGTATTCTTTATGTGCAGCGCAGTAATGACTTAAAAGTTTTAGATAGTGTGATGACAGAATTAAAACAAATGCGTGGTGCATGGGGTAATGTTGATATGCAGGAATCGACAGGCGAGAAGCCGCCATCGACTGATGCACAAACCGATCTTACAAATTTACGTAGCAGTACGGCAGTTGCGCCAGCGGAAGCTCCTGCAGCGCCTGTATCTGCACCGGCCGATGGGTCTGTATTCGTTTCAGCATAAAACCAATTTTTCTCTTTCTCATATTTTTCAGTTTTTAAGCGGTTGACAGCTGTGGATAATTTTTCATTCTAAGTAACAATAATTGCCTAAACTGGCACAGCACTTGCAAGCCTTGTTCATACAAGGAGATTCAATGTGCAGATAAATTTACTTTCTTTATTTTCATCTACACCGGATGCAGCAGCTAATGGGCTTACCGCACCGGTTGATTCTGAAGTTGGCGATGTATTAACCGCCGTTACACCTGAACAATTTGACCAGCTTTTTGAAGGCAAATTGGCTGATATCACTGCTGAAGGGGCTGAAATATTGCCTACGCCTAAGCTAATGGCGGCCTTTTTGCAGCGCTTACATCTTGTTTCGCCAGAAGCCGAAGGCTTATCAAGTAATGCAGTACCAGGTTTGCCTCAGCTAACATCTGAGCAATTAGAGGCAATGGCGCGTGTGTTAGGAGTTGATCCGGCATCGCTACAGTTAAAAGCGGCAGAATTTGCCGAGCATATTTTTCCTCCAGGAGAGGGAGTTCAGCATGAATCGGTTACTGGGATTGTATCGGTTTTGCGTGAGCTTACAGAGTTAGGCCAGAAGCTGCACCAAAATGGTTTGACGGTTGGAGAAATAAGTTTGGAAGGTGAAGTAGAGCTAGAAAAAGGCTCCATCCTCACTCTTATTTCGTCAGACGAAGCGTCTCAAGAATTTGGGTTATCTGATGAGTCGATTGAGACTCTGGCTGTACTTTTTGGTGTTCCAACAGATCAAATCCAAGAGAATGTTGAGCGTTTGCGTATTGTGTCAGCGGAAGAAACAGCGAAATCGCCAGGGCTTCTACAATTATTATCTCACGTGCTAGATCAACCCGTGGAAGAGATTTGGGACCAGCTTGGAGCTGTTACAGATGGCGAAGCTGATTTACCTTTTGGTGTGGTACTTTCAGCCTTCGTAAAAGAAACGGTTCAAGAAGTGCCTTTATCGTTTGATCTTTCGCGTTCCGCTGGAGTGCAGTCAGGATTAAATAATAACATAGAGTTGAATAATGACATAAGTGCGGAAGATTTAAAAAAGGCGCTACATTTACCTACGGATTCAAATAGAGCAAATGCAGGGCAAGCAGAAAAGGAGCTTGGCCTAGAGCCGTTACCACGTTCTAGACAACAGGGTGATTTACCGCTCGTGCCGGCAGAAGCGGCGCGTCGGAATAATCCTTTAAATGGCGTGCAGGCTCGTCCTGTAACTCCGCGTTCTGCGGCAATATTACGTGAAAACTCTGTGCAACCTTTATTGCGCGAATCTGCAGAGCGTCCGATTGAAACGCGTGGTGCATTTGAGTCTTCATCATCGCTTGCTTTAAGTGCAGCAGATTCAAAATTGGATTTTGACGCGAAGCTTCGCGAGAGCCGTTCATTCAATAATCTTCGCGCTAATGTAAACCCCAACTCGGTGCGCGAACAGGTAGCGGTGCAGGTAAAGCAAGGTATTGAAAAGGGAGAAACGAACATTAATGTGCGCTTGCGCCCTATGGAATTAGGCCGTGTAGATGTGCGAATTGAAGTGGCGGCGGATGGCCGCACCACGTTGGCAGTTGTTGCCGATAACCGTGACACGTTAGAATTACTACAGCGTGATAGCCGCTCGCTAGAAAAAGCCTTCGCAGAGTTAGGCATGGAAATGTCGGAAGAGGGAATGAGTTTCGACCTGCAAGAGCAATTTGCAGGTGATCAGCAAGAACAAAATGACGGAGCACCAGCAAATGAAAAGCTGGAAGATAGTTTCGATACCGCCATGGCACGCCCAGATGAGATGATTGCAGAGGCGCTGCTGGATGGCTCGAATGTTAATTACATGGTTGGGGTAGATGATGGCCTCAATATTAAAGTTTAGGAGTATATAAAATGGAAGAGTTAGCAACATTACCTTTTAGTCAGGCCGCGAGTCCGGCGACCTCGACTTTGCGACGCGAGGATGCAGAGCTTTCTGCTGCAAATGAGACACGTGAGTCATTGGCAGATGATTTTGACGAGTTTTTATTACTCTTTACGACACAACTTCAAAATCAGGATCCGACAGAACCACTGGATACGAATGATCTAACGGCGCAGCTCGTGAACTTTACAGGCGTAGAGCAGGCTGTTGAAACCAACAGCTTACTGGAAGATTTGATCTCGCTTAATAGCACATCACAAGCAGATAGTGCTGTTGGCTATATTGGGCAATTTGTAGAAACGACTGGTAATACTGGTTTCCTACAAAATGGTGACGCGGGCTTCTCTTATAATCTTCCAGCAGGTGCACAATCTGCAACCATTACGATTTTGGATTCAGCAGGTCGTCCAGTCAGTACGAGTACGGTTGAAAGCAGTCCGGGGAGTTACACTTATAGCTGGGATGGTGTGAATAGCTTTAATGGTATTGATATGCCAGATGGAACTTACAGCTTCGGTGTTGCTGCTCGCGATGTGAATGGTGATCTACTGGATGTGGAAACCTTCACTTCAGGTGTGGTGACCTCAGTATCGCTCACAGGGCCAACACCAGTGATGACATTAAATGGAGTGCTTGATGTTTCAGTCGATAACATCACGTCCGTTGTAGGAAGATTTCAGTGATTTTTAGAAATTGGCACGAAATTTGAATAGTAATCTAAGACATATATTATTGTAGGATTTTTTTAGGAGGCAGTTATGAGTTTATATGGAGCATTATTTACAGGAGTATCGGGACTTCAAGCACAAGCGAGTAAAATCGGTGCTATTTCCGATAACATCGCTAACGTAAACACAGTAGGCTATAAACAAGCGACAGTACAATTTGAAACATTGGTGGTGAATGATGGTTTTGCCACAACATCGTCTTATTCACCGGGTGGTGTTTTGGCGAGCACACGTCAAGAAGTTGATCAGCAAGGGCTATTATTGGCGACAAGCGCGCCAACAGATATTTCTATCAGTGGCGATGGTTTCTTCGTAGTAAATGGTCGTGCAGATGGAGAAAATATTCCGCAATATACGCGTGCTGGTTCGTTCCGGTCTGATTCATTCGGAAATTTTGTGAATGCCTCAGGGTTTTTCTTACAAGGCTGGCCACTAGATGCGGATGGAAACATACCCGCGACAAATGCCAATTTAGATAGTCTTGAAACGGTCAATGTAGAATCTGCGACAGGAGATGCAAATTCAACAACTTTAGTACGAGTTGGTGCTAACTTAGATTCTGAAGAAGTTATATTCCCAGGTGAATCAGCTAGAGCAGGATTAGATGTTGTATCAGCAGCAAACTTTGGCATTACGGCAGATGAAATTATTTTACCAAGTGAGTTTGGTGCAGCGCCAACAAATGGTATCACGCGTTTGGATCAATTTAACATCAATACGGGTAATGGTTTAGAGCATACTTATAGTTACGGTGGTTTCACCGTAGGCCGAAATATCGCTACCACCGTTGCTAATGCAGGTGATGGTACGTTCGATAACCAAGCGTTAACAGCAATTCCTGCTACAGATATTTCTTCTGGGCCAAATCCAGGTGATGCATTTATTAACATTACACTTGCAGGACATGGTTTGGTAACAGGTGACACAGTCACGTTGGCTGGTATTGGTGCGGTAGATGGTATTCCTGGAGGTGAGATTGACACAATTCATAATATTGTGCGTATCGATGAAAATACATTCCGTATTAACACTATCACAGGTGCGGCAGCGGGTGGAGTAAATGCAACTGGGGCAGCGGCTGCTGATCTTCGACAGTTTACAGGTAATGTTTTGGATGCAAGTGCGCCAGCAGAAGCCTTCTTGGCTGATAGTGTTAGTGACTTCACGGAGTCTGCGAGATCATTTACGATCACCACTCAGACAACGGGTACCGTTACCTTTACCTATGATCCTAACTCTCCAAGTGCGGTGCAAGGTGAGTTTAATAACCTGAATAACCTTGCTCTTGCGATTGATGAAGTTGCAGGTTTGACTTCTCGTGTTCAGGGAGGCCGTTTATTCGTAGGCTCTGAAGATGCAAATGAAGCAGTTACCTTTGCCAATTCAGATACGGTTGGAACGTCGACTCTTAAAGGTATTGATTGGATCAGCGAACTTGATTTAAGCAATATTGAAGTGGGCGAACGACGCTTCTCAAACCTCCAAGGCTTGGCAGATATTATTAATCAGGATACTGGCGTAACAGCAGTGGTGAATAATCCATTGGCAGAAGCTACGCTAGATATTCGTGTGGATGATCCGCTAGATACGATTTCGTTCAGTGACTTTGTTCAAGACCCTGTGACTCGGTTGGCGAATGATCCATTAGAAATTCTGCCAGCAGATGCAACAGCTGCTGCAGGTCCAGTTGTGGTAACCGTTACGGATCTTGGGCATGACTTTCAGGTAGGACAAAATGTTACTTTTGTAGGTTCAACAGGTTTTGGTGGTATTACCGCTCCTGAAATCAATGCTTCGCATGTTGTAACAGCGGTACTTGATGATAATACTTATCAAGTAACGATTAACTCAGCCGCAGCAAACCCAGCTGTTGTAGGTGGTGGCGCAGTGGTGGATCGTGTGCAAACAAATAATGGTAGTTTGCTTGCCGAGCTAGGGCTTGTGCCGTCGCTTAACAATTCGCCTTATATTGCGCAAACAACTGGTATTTTAGGCCCTCGTTACGATACGTCTGGAGCGATTGGTGAAAATCTTGCCTCAGGTGATATTGAGCCGCAATTCCAACGTTCGTTGCGTGTATTTGACTCTTTAGGTGCGCCGCATGATCTTCAAATGGGCTTTATCAAAGTAGCTGAAAATACTTGGGCGGTAGAAATTTATGCCGTGGATGAAGGTGATGTAAATTCAAGTCTTGTAGATGGGCAAATTGCGACCGGTGTCATTAGCTTTAACGGAGATGGTAGTCTTCGTAGCATCGATCCGTCTCTTTCAAACCCGATCACAGTGAGTTGGACAAATGGCTCTGACCCAAGCGAGATCACGTTTGATTTGGGTAATGCGGGTGTGCCGATTGGAACTGAGAACGCGACTGTTTTTGGTGATACATCTGGCTTTAGTCAATTCTCGGCTGATTATGATGTAAACTTTGTAGAACAAAATGGATCACAAGTAGGCGATCTTGTCGCGGTTAGTATCGGCGATGATGGTGTTGTTTCCGTAAGCTTTAGTAATGGAGACATTCGTGATGTTTATAAACTTCCAGTGGCTGACTTTGCCAATCCAAACGGTTTGGGTGCGGTCACAGGTAATGTATTCCAAGAGACAAGAGGCTCGGGTACAGTGAACCTTCGAGAGGCTGGAACAGGTGGAACGGGTACTGTTGTTTCATCAACCTTAGAAGCATCGAATGTTGACTTAGCAGAGCAGTTGACGGATATGATTGTGGCGCAACGTGCGTATCAATCTAATACACGATCTATCACTACCTCTGATGAGCTCTTAGAGGAACTAAACCGACTCTAAAAATAAGGTGATCTGCAATAAAGGCCTGAGATTATGAAAAATAACCTCAGGCCTTTATTTGTAAAATTAAGCTTTATGACTACAGAAATGAGGTAAGAAATTTAATAAAAACCATTTGCAAGAGTTGACAAAACGCTCTATCCGGCTATGGTATTTTAGTTAATAATCGTTTATAATTGGCAACTTACGGTTGCTTTAATGTTAATCTTCAGCTTTTAGAAGCTGAAAAGAGGAAGAAAATGACATATAAAAACAGGCTTCTTGAGAAGCTCAATATGCCAAACCGTTCACAAGAAGACGGTGAAAATGTGGATTCTAGCATCACAGAGATGATGATGGACCCGCGCTATTTGCGTCAATCTTCCTCATTGGTTAATCAAGCTTTGCAAAAAGGGTTTGATGTATTGCAAATGGAAGATGGTGAGATCGTAATGACGGGCACCAAAACCATTATTTATCGTTACCAGTGGGATGCTGAAAAAGGCAAGCTGATGAAAAAAGCGATAGAAAGTAAAGAAGAGGATGAACGCCTCGAACTTCCAGAAGTAGAAGAGGCAGAGTAATTAACGCTCGCGTCCGTTATTAAAGTTTATTTTTGATGAATCGATGGTTGCATTTGCGCGATCGTTACCCTGTGCCGCTACAAAGTGTAACTTAGGTTTATTTTCCAGTTTTGAGATTGGAATATTAAAGTTACCGCTTTTCATACCTAAAAAGTCGTGTGTGTTAGTTTTGAAGTGATCCTTACCAATAAAAAGCGAAACCTCGACATCCTCTGCATCTGCCCCATGTTCAATCACGCTACGTTCGTCTTCGTAGCTATATCGAATATGCAAATTCCGTACGAACCCTTCCTTAGAACGAATGGTGGATAATTTTGTATCGTCAATTTTAATAGAGAAACTGATAATAAACTCCTTGGGTTAGGAATCTAGTTTACTCGTTAAATCTATAAAATTGGTTAAAGAGAGCGATTCTGCACGCAAGGTCGGTTCGATATCACATGATTTTAGCCATATTTCCGGCGTTGGATGTAATGATTTAAGGCTGGAGCGCAGCATTTTACGCCTTTGGCCAAAGGCTGCAGCGGTAACGCGTTCAAGCGTGTTTATATCGCATTTAGCTCGTTGCTGCCGAGGTATGAGTCGTACAACGCTAGAATCCACTTTAGGAGGCGGCGTAAAGGCTTTGGGTGGCAAATCAAATAAAGGTTGTACTTCGCACAGCCATTGGCTGAGAATGCTCAAACGCCCATAATGTTTGCTTCCAGGCTGTGCAGCAATACGATCTACTACCTCTTTTTGAAACATCAAAGTAAGCGATTGGTAGCTATTTGCATTTGCTGCAATGTCTTTGAGCCAGTTAATCAACATGGCAGTGCCGACATTATAGGGCAGGTTGGCAATGATCGCGCGCGGGGCTGGGATATTTTCAGGAATAGAAAAATTCAGCGCATCCGCTTCCAAAATTGTCAGACGTTTATCGCCTGCAGCAAGCTCGCCCAATAGAGGCAATAAACGTGAATCTTTCTCAAGCGCATGGATGGTGGCTGCTTCTGACTTTAATAGAGAGCGCGTCAATCCACCGGGACCAGGGCCGACTTCTACCACATGCACATCGGATAAGTTACCAGCCAGTCGCGTAATTTTATCGGTAATATTACCATCCATTAGAAAATGCTGCCCAAAGCGCTTATCGGCACGAATATCGTGCAGCGCCATATGCTCTTTCAGAGGAGGAAAGTTCACCAGAACCTAGCTAAGTGCGGACTTCGATGAAGTTCTCACGGCGCAAAGCGCGCATGAATTTAGAGGCCTCTAAATCGAGTTTCTCGCGGAAGAGTCGTTCGCGTAACCCTTCATCAGCAACCACTTCAGCAGGCATTTCTACCTTCTCACATAAGATATAAAAGCGGATCCCTTGCGGGGTAGCGAAGGGCTCACCCACATCGCCTACATCTAAATTTTTCGTTTGCTGCCGTGCATAGGCGGGTAGGTCGCTCACGGTAGATTGTAGGAAGGAAACTTTAATATCCGTGTCAGTAAATTCTTCTACACCCGCGACACTTGGTTCCAGACAGGTGCCGGGATTGCGGGCAACTTGTTGGGCGATATTCATGGTGAGAGTGACTTCCTTCGGTGTCGCATCCTGACGTAAACCTAGTAGAATTTCTTTCAAAATCACCTGACTAGGGTCGACCATTGTTACATTACTTTTCGCACGAACTTCATTCACTCGCATAATGTGAATACCGCGCTGCGAACGGATAGGCCCAATCACTTCACCTGCAGTAGCTGTTTGCAATGGCGTTGAGAGCGCAGGTTCTAGCTGATCGATGGTCACCCAAAAGCGAGGTTCTTGCCCAGCGGGTATTTTCATGAGTTGCTGCATCACAGATTCTAATCGAGCGCCACCACGCACATCTTCCACAATTTTTTGTGCTAAGGCAAAGAGGGGTGCTTCTTTATCGGGTGAATCAATGGTGAGTACGAGGGGAGTAATATTATACTCTTCTCCGGATTCAACAAGACGTTGGTTTTTTGCAGATCGTGCAAATTCGGCTTCCGAGATACGTACTTTTGGACGCACGACGGTACTGAGCATTTTATTCCATAAAAGCTGCGCACGTAACTGCGAAGTAAAAGCCTCCCATGCAACGCCTTTACGTCCCATAAAGCTTTTTAAGCTACCAGCGGGTTGCCCATTTTGTTGTTCCAATCCTGCAATAGCCTGACTCATTTCTTCACCGGAAACGGCGATACCGCGCTTTTTTGCTTCAATGGATTGTAGTCGTTCATCGACTAATTGCTTCATCGCTTGCGAGGTGACTTTTTTGCGAACCTCTGGCGAATTACTTAGGCCGCTAGAGCGAATAATCAGTTGTGCGCGATCCACCAAATCAAGGTTAGAAATAGGGGTCTCACCCACCACAGCAACGACACTTAAATGCCCAACATTTGCTTGAGCAGCGGTGCCAAATGTAAGGGCAGAAAGCAGGAGTAAAAATAAATATCGCATCAGTTCAAATTCTCTAATTCTACACGTAGCACGAAGGATGTGCTGGGTTCAACATCACGGTCACGAATGAGGCTTCGGGTGAAGTTTCCGAATAGTTTGAAACATTCATCATCGTAACGAAACCCTGCATTTGCTACCGTTTGTTGGTTTTCTTTCAAATCTCTACGCGTCCCTGCGAATAAAGTCCAGTAATCCGTGACGGCAACACTTCCGCTGGCCACTAACTCTTCACGATTATCAAGGAAAGGATCATCATTTAGGTCAAGATAATCAACCTGCAAGGAAATCGGGCTTAAATTGAGGTTGGTATTAATTTCGGTACGTTTGGGTGAGAAATCATCTTTATCCAAACGGAAGCGATAGGCAGCGGTTAAATGTGTATCCCAAGTGAGACCCACTCGTCCTACATAATCGGAGCGTTCTTCGGTTAGATCGCTATTAAAGGGGAAGGGGTTATCTTCTTGCGTACGGTAATGTTGGCCGACGAGAAAATCAGTTTGCATCGTATCTGCAAATTGCCATAGACCCTGAAAGCCTAGATTAAACCGCGTGCCTGTTTCCACTCGGTCATAACCTGCAAAGCGGTTGCTTTGGAATAAATTAGAGTCGTTAAATTCGGGAATCAGGCTATCTTCGTTAGGAATTTTATCGCTATTACTGCCACCGGGGCTGACGATAAATTGTGCGATCGGCTCAATCAACAAGCTGCGATTAGGTGCATATTGGTTGAGTAGCGGGTAGCTCCAGCCAAGTTCTAGTTGCGGAATCACACGTGCGGGAGTGCCATCAAAGTCATTGGCAAAACCGCTACGAGTTACATCTTCTACTGAGTAAACATCTCCACGCACAGAGGCTTTGGCTTCTAGCACATGTCCGCCTTCGGTAATGTAAGGTACTTCCCATCCGACGGTAGTGGACAGGCGACGGCTTTGTGCACCAATATCTCTTGTAAGAACGGTGGTTCCTGTTTCAACATTTAAGCGAGAGTTCAGCCAACCGGGCTCGCCTTCCCACGCGAAATCTGCAATCGGTAAGATGAGTGGCGAAGTGTCAGAATTATCATTAACCGTTAGCCCCTGAAAGGCGAGTGCTTGCACGCTGGCATAGCGACGATTTTCTATATGTTCGACATAAGCACGCGAAGTGAGTGTATCTTCAGAGCTGATATCATAGCGGCGTAGATAAGTGTCATCGGATGTTCGCTGAATATTAAAGCCCCAATCCCATGTATCCGAAAGAGCAAAGTTACCAAATGCATCAATATGGCCACGAATTTCATTACCGCTAACTTCGTTACCGAACTCATCGCGCTTATTGGGGTTGGTGATAGACCCGCGCCACTGCATGAAGCCATTTTCAAATAAATGGCGATATTCACCTGCAAGCACAGGCGCTTCTTTGGCCAACCATGTAGGTGTGATTGTGGCATCAATATTGGGAGCGATGCTCCAAAAGAGAGGAACTTTAGTGAAGGTTCCAAGCTCTGAATCAGCACCTAATTCGGGCGTAAGGATGCCACTTTCGGCATCTGCATCTGGCGTGGCGTGGCTGAAATAGGGTGTATAAGCAATTGGTACACCCCAAAATTCCATCCAAGCATCTTCATAACGCACACGTTGTGCTTCTCGGTCTAGCGTGACTTTCCCTGCCTTGACTTGCCAGAGCGGGTTGCCGCCATCACAAATTTTACAAGGCGAATAAACCGCTTTATCCATTTCGATTAAATCTGGATTGAGGCGCCGAGCTTCGCGTGCAGCAAAGAGTGAATCATCTGCCATTTTAGCACGGAAGTTTTCGATCACGCCGGCTTCGAGATTGTCTTTCAGCTTTACCGTATCAGCAAAAAGCACATCGCCATTGGGTTGGCGTAGTGAAACATTGCCATCGGCGAAAACCTCATTCGTATTTTGATCGTAAGTGAGGCGGTCGGCCAGCACGATCGTTTCGCCTTGAATCACCTGTACTTTGCCTAGTGCGACAACTTTAGAAAGTTTGCGATCATAGCCTAATTCTTCAGCGGAGAGAAAAACAGGCTCGCCAGAATTTCCTGGCGCATCGGCTGCACTGCCAAAAGCAAAAAATAGAGAAATAAATACGGCCAACCACATAGCTTCAGTTTTAGGCAGCAGCGGTGGTTTGCGCAATGGTTAAAGCGCCCTAACCATGTTCTAAATGTAAGATAAGCCAAATGCCGCCTAGTAGCGTGGCAATAGGAGGGATCCACGCGGCAGCAAGTAACGGTAAGCTGCCCGATAGCCCCATAGCATGCACGAGGTCAGAGAGGAAATAAATCAAGAACCCGCTTAACACCCCGCCTGCTACGAGTAACACAATCCGCCCGCGCCGTGGCGAATGCAGTGAGAAAGTCGCGCCGATAAATACCATTCCCACCAGTAAAAGCGGCAAAGCGAGCGTCACTTGAAAATGCAATTTATGGCGAATGGCGGAGAAGCCTGCCTCTTCCAGCAAGCCAATAAAATGCGGTAACTCCCAAAAAGAAAGAGTCTCAGGCGAGGCAAAACTATCTTGAATTTGCTCTAAAGTGAGTTGCGTATTCAGGCGCGTCGATTCAAAAGACTCAGCGGGTTTACCTGCGCGCGAGAGGGTAACCTGTTCGAGCTCCCATGCATCTTCCATTAATTTGGCTGATTCAGCATCTAGCCGCCCAAGGAAACGACTATCGGCGCCGTAATGAAAGATTATCACATCGCGCAGCATCATATCTTGTTGATCTAGGCTTTGTGCATGAAAAATACGTTCTTGCGCTTCCCCTTCGGGTGATGTCTCAAAATCGCGCAACCATAAGCCAGAAGAAGAAAGCGATAAAACGCTCGATTTACCGGAAATATGTTTGGCCTCCAGCTGCTCAAATCGTGAAAGCATGGAGGAAGAAATCGGGTTGAAGATCGTCACAAATAAAATACCGATAAGCAAAGTTACCAACCATCCGGGGCGCAAGAATTGCCAAACAGATACGCCAGCGGCACGAGCGGCAACTAACTCGCTGCGTTTGGTCAATTTAGTCAGCGCGATCATCACGCCGATGAGCACTGCAAAAGGCAAAATACGTAACGCCATTTCGGGAGCTTTCATCAAAGCCATTTCCACCACATTACCAAACGTAACAGCGCTTTTATTGGCGGTACGTCGGGTGAGTTCAACTGTATCTAGCAACAGCACTAGCGTGAGCAATCCGCCAAGTGTCATGAAAATGCCGCTGGCAAATTGACGGGCAATGTAGAGCGGTAAAGTCATGCAGAAGAAGCCTCTGATTTTTGATTAAAGTTCGGAATTTGCGAGAAGCTCGTATCGCGTAACTGCCAAATAATAAACCCAGCCCAGATAAATAAGTTTAAATAAAGCAGTGGAATAAATTGTGCATGCTTACTGATGAGATTTTGCATCCCTAAAGCAGAGGCCACAATCACGATGGCAGAGACAGAAATAATTCCGATGCGTTTATTCTGACCGCGTCGATTAAATTCGCCTCGCAATAAAGTGGAGAATGCAAACCCAGCTAAAATGAGCGTATAAAGCGGCCACGTTAGACGATGGTGGGCTTCGGCGAGTAACTCGCCAGAGCGTTTGGGGTTGGCCTCGGCTGCATCAAATAATTCGCCAATAAAATATTCCTCTGGCTTGCGCGTGCGCGAACTCACCTCCGTTGCGTAGAAGCTTAAATCAACCGCATATTCATCAAATTTCAGGAAAGAAAAACGTCCAGAACGCATCTCTTGACGGTTACCATTATAAAGCAAAAAGCGTGGCCCTGCTTCGGTTTGTTCAATTCGTCCGCGTTGTGCCATCATGGTGACTGGTTGATCTTCAATGCGGTTATCATGTACGAGCAATCCTTCCAGCGCGCCGCCATTATGGCGCTTTCGCACAAACACCGTCAGGCCTTTAATGGGCGTATTAAACACTTCCTCTTGCAATAAAAGCGAGGCGTAATTGTCGCGCAGGAACGTCTGCATATCTTTAAATTTATGGTAGGTTAGCGGCATCAACCAAAGCGAGATCATATACGCAATTAATGTTGCTGCCCCTGCGACCATAAAGACTGGTTTTGAAAGCTGCCAGCGTGATTGCCCCGCCGCACGTAACACCACTAATTCGGAATCTAATGTGAGACGATGATAAATAAATAATACGGCGACAAATACCGCGAAAGGTAAAATCACAAACAGCAATGAGGGCACCATCAATCCCGTTAACTGCAAGAAAGTGAATGAAGACACGCCACGATTGACGATATAATCGATAAAGCGCAAGGCTTGCGTCAGCCAGACAATCGCCGTCAAACTAAAGGCGATAATCAACAGCGCGGTGGCGAGCTGCGTGCCAATATAGCGATTTAATTGCGAAATCATGATTCTAGTTTAACCGGTTTTTTGCGCCAATGCATAGAGGCTTATTCCTGCGGCAACTGAAACATTGAGACTTTCCATTTGGCTGTGAATAGAAAGCTTGGCGAGGAGGTCGCATTTTTCCGCAATCAAGCGGCGTAATCCGCTGCCTTCTGCGCCCATGACTAATACGGTTTTGGGGTCTAAATTGAGCTGATCAATTGTTTGCTTTGCCTCGCCTGCCATGCCGATGCTCCAATAGCCTTCTTCTTGCAACTCCTTCAGCGCGCGGGTGAGGTTAGTAACGGCGACGAGCGGAACCATCTCTAATGCTCCAGCGGCTGTTTTGGCGATGGTCGCATTCGCGCGCGGGGCATGTTTGTCTTGCACGATAATTCCGCCTACATCGAATGCGGCTGCCGAGCGAATAATCGCACCAATATTATGCGGGTCACTCACTTGATCGAGCATCAAAAGGCGTTTGCCTGTTTGTGCAATCTCTATCAAATGGGGTTGGGGTAAGGCCTGAACCTCCAAAACAACCCCTTGATGCACGCTATGATCGGGCAATAACTTATTGAGCCAATCGCTATCGACTGTATGGGTGTAGATTCTTTCTGGCACCTTTAGCTTCTCCGCCGCATTGCCTGTCGCATAAAGCTTGCGTTTGACCCGCTTCGGATTATCCAGTGCCGCCTGCACGGCGTGGATCCCAAAAATAAAGTAATGACCAGGGGTGGGTTTGGTGTTCATGCGGCACTCTATAACAGGAAATGCGCACAAATGCACATCTTCCCTTGCGGGATTGACAATCACACGCTAAATAGCAGGTTCAATCGCTCCCGTGGAGGGGTGGCTGAGCGGTCAAAAGCAACGGACTGTAACTCCGTCGGAGTATTCCTACGCAGGTTCGAATCCTGCCCCCTCCACCACTTTCTTTTATATAGATAAATTGCTGTTTATGCTCTCGCCAATACTGCTCGCATATTAGTCTTATGGCACACTAGTGGCACACTTTTACAGGATATTCTACAGTAGGTGGCCGTTAATGGCGGCAGTTAAGGTTTAAAATGATTTATTTCTTCAAAGAGTTGGTAGTTGGCTTTTGGCTTTTTTCAGTCCAAGGGAGTTTATTGTTTGCTGCATAGTCATTGCGCCTTAGGGCTGCGGTCATTTCTTCAATATCTTGAGTATAGTATTGACCATTTTTTAGTCCTGATGCTTTAAAAGCTCCTTTTTTATAACCTATCTTTCTAACGGCAATATCAGAGGCATGGTCTTGTTCTTCCATGCCAGCAAAGAAGGCAAGGTTGCCCGAACTAGTGCCGCTAGCAAAAGGAGTTAAGGCAGGAATTTTATTCTTATCAAAAAAACCTACCCAGCTAACAAATCCTGCGGTAATAGCGATTCCATCAACCTCTTCACCGTTCTTTATAGCGGAAGGGTAATAACAGGTATGGAATGAGTTTTTTCCTATTGTGTCCCAAAACCCAATACCTCCCTTAGGCACATAGGGTTCACGTTTATAAGAGTGTTGAATGCCTCTCAGGATGTTAAAAAGGCTTTCCTTAATTCCGTCTCTGGTTATGGACTGGCTGAATGATTGAATGACTTTCTCATATTCATTAAATGTTTGTAGATGCTGATAGAAGCCTTCGCTGCTGCGAATTGATTCAATTAACTTTTCAGGGTTATTAGTTGCTTCGTAAAGCTCATCTAACTCACCGTTCTCTAGCTTAATGAGGCATTGTTTAACGTGAGGTGCAATTTCCTTTTCAGCCCGTTCTGTTAGGCGACAAAACTCTTCTACAAACGTATCTTTTTTCATAAGGCATCATATCAGACCTTTCTTACGGATTGGTTAAGGTATTAATTTTCGAATCTAGTGTGCCCTTAGTGTGCCTTAAAAACTTTAAATATATTTAATTCATTATTAAACAGTAGCTTATATAAATACTCTATCGGATTATATATCCTGAAAAGCTCCCGAAAGGAAGCTCAGATGGCAGCAATAAATCTAGTCGTCCTTGGAAGAAGTTTTGGTAACTTCTTTCACAGATGATAGGTTGAGTTACTTATTCATGGTAACGAGGCGGTATAACAACCAACTCGCTTAGAAAATTTCTTTCTGTTCCCTAGAGGAACACACCTGAAGGGGAGATTGCCGCATTATGCCGCATCTCCCCTTAGTTTTTTGTCATTAGAATATTTGATCAGAATGGGTTACATAGATTTTATGGCATTACATATGATGAAATTGGTTGTGGGCATGGATAGCTTGCAGGAATTTGCAAAATGGCAGGCGCATGAGCGGCTGGACTTTAAGGGTCGCGCGGCGAATGTCGTCTATACGCGCCATATGCCCAAACAGGCGAATGAGATTTTACTGAGTGGTGGCTCGATTTACCGTGTGATTAAGGGCGTGATGCGTTGTAGGCAGAAGATTTTAGGGTTTGATCGGGTGGAGACTTCACAAGGCACGAAGTCAATTATTTACACGGATACGGAAATTATGCGCACCCATCCATTGCCCAAACGTGCCTTTCAAGGGTGGCGTTATTTGAAAGAAGATGCCATTCCGCAAGATGTTGCGCCTTATGTGGTGGGCGATGAATTACCCCCTGCCGAAATGGAAGCAGAGTTGAGCGAGCTTGGATTGCTGTAAATAAAAGTTAATCGCCCCTTGTATCTGCGCGTTAGGCATCTATGTTTAAACTATGAGTCATTTAGAAATAGTGTCAGCCAAATTCGGCATGGGGCAGAAAATACGCCATAGATTATTTGATTATCGCGGAGTCATTCTGGATGTGGATTCAGAATTTCAGTTGAGCGATGATTGGTATAATAAAATGGCAAAAACGCAGCCTGCTAAAGATGAGCCATGGTATCATATATTGGTGCATGAATCTGCACAAATGACCTATGTGGCGGAAGCGAATTTGGAACTAGATGGTTCCGAAGAGCAGATTGATCATCCAGTAATTGACCTCTGTTTCGATATTGACGCACAAGGCCAATATCAGCGCCGCTTAAACGTACAATAAAGCCCCATGGCTTGACGTTTTCTTAACCTTCATCAACTATGGTGAAACTTAGGGTAAAACGAAACGTTAATTTCATGGCAAAATCTTATTCACACGCTTCTAGTCGCGCGCCTTCTTTGCAGGAATGGGCAGGGCGCTTAGTCTTTATTGCTCTGTTTTTAGGTTCTGTTTTGCTGGTAGCAATTGGCCGATTTGAAGATACGAGCCTAAGCCAAGTGCAGCATAAAGTTTCTGGCTTTTTTGCGCCAATTGGCAGTTTTATTGCTAGCCCTGTGGAGACTAGCTTGAGTGCGGTTACGAATTTTCAAACGGCGCTTGGTAATGTAGGTAATGCAAATCAGTTGGCGGCTGAAAATGCGGCACTTCAGCAATGGAAACTACGCGCAGAGCAGTTAGAGGCTGAAAATGCGGCACTACACCAGTTGATGAAAGTGGTGCCGGTGATGAATACGGTCGATTTAACGGCGCGTGTTTTAGGTAGCGTGGCAGGACCTTATAGCCATCAGTTGCAATTAGCGGCAGGCGCGGATGATAACGTAAAAGAGAATATGGCAGTGGTTGATAGCCATGGTTTGGTGGGGCGTGTCATAGGCATGACGGGCGGCACTTCGCAAGTTTTGGCGGTAACAGATATTAATTCGCGTGTGGCGGTGGTCACCGGTAAAAGTCGTGAACATGCCGTAGTTAAAGGCTTGGGTGAGGGGCATTTAGGCCTTTATTACTTGCCGGAAGATACAAAACTTCAAGCAGGTGAAAAGCTTTATACTTCTGGCGATGGCGGGCTAATGTCTGCGGGTATTTTAGTCGGCACCGTGGTGGAGGTTTCCGAGACTGAAGTCATTGTTGCTCCTGCTATCGACCGAGCACGCCTTGATTATGTTCGCCTACTCATCGCTTCCGATGGATAAGTCGACCGATTTGCGAGATTTTATTCCCGCTATTTTGGCGGTGTTGGTCACGCTATTAGCGCCGCATCTTTTGCCCTCTGAATTACGCAATATTGCGCCGCCTTTAGGCTTGGCTGTAATTTTCTATTATTTGCGCCGCGGTGGCTTTCCAATTTGGGCCGCAGTGGTTTGTGGAATCCTGTTAGAAATATTGCAGGCAATGCCGTTAGGGGTTGGTGTCTCTGCTGCTTTGCTGCTTTATGCTTTAGCGCGCCGACGTGAAGAGCGGCAAGAGGCTTCCAGTTTTGCGCGCAATGGTTTTCGCCATTTTTGGGTGTCGGCGATAGTGATGCTGTGGATTTATCTTTTAATGTCGCTCACCCAAGAGCAATTCTTTCCCATTACTGCACCGTTTTTGCAATGGTTGGCATTAGTGGTCAGCTATCCATTGATTTACTCCTTTTGTCATGCCATGCATCGACCTATGGATAAATCAATCGCATCGCATCTTTAAGTTGCCAATATGAGTTTTCATAACCGCAAAGATTTAGAACATCCGCCGATTAGTCGCCGTGCGGTGTTGCTGGGTGCGCTCGGCTTAGGTGGTATGGGTGTGCTGGCGGGACGGCTTTATTACTTGCAATTTATTCGCACGAAACAATTTGCCATGTTGGCTGAAGATAATCGTGTGAAACTGCAAATCACTCCTCCTATTCGGGGGAAAATATTAGATAGAGAAGGTCAAGCTCTCGCCGAAAATGAGAGTGTTTTTCGCCTGTTTTTAGATTTAGATAAAAATCCAAATCCGCGTGAGAGTCTCGCTAAATTACAGCAATGGATTACGCTTTCTGATGCGGAAAAGGAGAAGATCGAGAAGCTGTTAAAGCGTCGTCGTTCCACGGTGTTGATTAAAGAGAATGTGCCGTGGAATTCGGTGGTGACGATTGAGCATAATATTCCGCAACTTCCAGGCGTGAGTATCGAACAGGGGCAGCAACGTATTTATCCTCTCGCCGAACAAGCTGCACATGTGATCGGCTATGTGGGTGGCGTGAAAGATGAGGAGAAAAAGACTTATTATCGCTGGGCAGAGGCGAAGGCAGGACGGCAAGGATTAGAGCGTTCGATGGAGGAGCGCTTGCGCGGTGAACCGGGATTGCGCCAATTAGAAGTGAACGTGCATGGGCTTGCTTTGCGCAAACTTAATGAACGTCCGATTGTGAAAGGCGAAGATTTAAAAATGAGTCTGCATCGCGAGTTGCAAGCCTTTACTTATAATACGTTACTACAGCAAGAAAGTGGTGCCGCCGTGATTATGGATGCGCGCAATGGTGAGTTACTTTCCATTGCCTCTGCTCCGTCATTTAACTCCACCGTGATGAGTCAAGGCATTGGTCGTACTGCGTGGAACGAACTTCGCACGAGTGAGAAATTCCCATTACTTGATAAATCCATTACGGGTCAATATCCGCCCGGCTCGACCTTTAAAATGATGACGGGTTTGGCAGGGTTGGAATCTGGTATCGCAACGCCGCATCGCCGTGTTTATTGCCCAGGGCATTTTCGTGTGGGCCGTCAGCGTTTTAATTGCTGGCGTGTTGGCGGTCATGGGCAGATGGATTTACGCAATGCTTTAATGCAAAGCTGCGATACGTATTTTTACACCATTGCGCATGAGATGGGCATGGAGAAGTTGGCCGAGATGTGCGGGCGTTTCGGTCTTGGTCAAAAAACGGGTGTGGATATTCCGGGTGAAAAAGGTGGCCTTATTCCCACTGCAGATTGGAAACGCACTTCTTACGATCAACCGTGGTTGCCGGGCGATACGGTGAATGCCTCAATCGGGCAGGGTTATGTGCTGACGACACCGCTGCAACTTGCCTCAATGACGGTCGCCTTGGTTAACGGCGGCAACTTGCATCGCCCACGTTTATTGCAGGAAGAAAAGAGTGAACGCCTTGGTATCGATCCTGCACATTTAGACCTGATTCGCAGCGGAATGGATGCGGTGGTTAATGCAAAACGTGGTACGGCGCGAGGTTCGCGTATTGATGATATTGATTATTTAATGGGCGGTAAAACCGGCACGGCGCAAGTGCGTAAAATTAAAATCCGTGGACAAAAACAATCGGAGCTTCCGTGGAATCAACGCCATCATGCGCTCTTTGTCGGTTATGCTCCGCTGGAAAATCCACGCTATGTTTGCGCCGTAGTGATCGAACATGGTGGCGGTGGTAGCGCAGTGGCCGCTCCGGTTGCGAAAGAACTTTTGTTAAAAACAAGGGAGTTGCTCGGATGATTGGTCGCCGCGATGAATCAAATTTTATGCAGCGTCTTGGTAAGCTTAATTGGGTGTTACTAATATTGACATTGCTGCTGGGCGGGATTGGTGTTGCGATGCTTTATTCTGCCTCTGGTGGTGACTGGTTGCCGTGGGCGAAAGCACATAGCATCCGTTTTGCTGTTGGTTGTGTGCTGATGCTATTTGTCGCCGTGATGCCACTCAAGTTTTGGTATCAGTCGGCCTACCTTTGGTATGCATTTGGGGTGATGCTGCTCATCATTGTGGAGATAATGGGGCAAATGGGCATGGGCGCGCAACGCTGGATCAATATTGGCGGTATGACGATTCAACCGTCTGAATTTATGAAGCTTGCGGTTATTCTCGCATTAGCACGATTTTTCCACACGCTGCACCCGATGGATCGGAAAAGCCTCGTGTGGCTGCTCCCTCCCATTTTGATGATTGCACTTCCTGCGGTGTTAATTTTAAAACAACCTAATCTCGGAACGACGACAATTCTTATCGGTATTTCGCTGGCTATTTGGTTCGCGGGTGGATTGCTTTGGCGTTATGTGTTGCTCGGTGTGGCGGGGGTGGCTGCTGCTATTCCGCTGGCATGGAAATTTTTGCTTCATGATTATCAGAAACAACGAGTGATGACTTTTCTTGATCCTGAATCTGACCCACTTGGTGCGGGCTATAACATTATCCAGTCAATGATTGCGATTGGCTCGGGTGGATTAGAGGGCAAGGGTTTTATTAAAGGTTCACAAGGTCAGCTCGACTTCTTGCCCGAAAAACATACGGATTTTATCTTCACCATGTTGGCGGAAGAATTTGGCTTTATCGGCTGCGCCGCGCTTCTATTTATTTTTACGATTTTGCTAGGCTATGCCGTTGCCATTGCTATTCGTGCAAGGCATCGTTTTGGCGGCATGGTTGCCACGGGTGTCGCAGCGATGCTATGGCTGCATGTGATGATTAATACGGCGATGGTGATGGGGCTTATTCCCGTGGTTGGCGTGCCGATGCCATTTTTATCCTATGGCGGTACTATCCTGTTGGCTTCGTGCCTCGCTATGGGCTTGCTGCAAAATATCTATATCAACCGCGATGCTATATTAACGCGCAATAGTTGACCGCACGCAGTAGCTCTAGTAATTCTCATTCAAAGAAATTTAGGAGACTACCACCATGGGTGCATTATCAGGAAAATCAGCATTAGTGACCGGCGCAACAGGCGGCATTGGCGAAGCAATTGCGAAAAAACTAGCGGCTGAAGGCGCGAAAGTAGCTCTGTCTGGCACACGTGAAGGGAAGTTGAAAGAAGTTCAATCGGGCATTGATGGCTCGATTATCCTGCCTGCTAATTTGAGTGATCCAGAGGCGATTAACGGCCTGATTGCCGATGCGACGGAACAGCTAGACGGCATTGATATTCTCATTTGTAACGCAGGGGTGACCAAAGATAATCTCACCATGCGTATGAAGGATGAGGAATGGGAGCAAGTGCTGCGTATTAACCTCGATGCTGGCTTCCGCCTTAATCGTGGCGTGCTGCGCGGCATGATGAAAAAGAAATGGGGCCGTATTGTCAATATTACCTCTGTTGTCGGCACAATGGGTAATCCTGGCCAAGCTAATTACTGTGCTTCAAAAGCGGGACTTCAAGGCATGAGTAAATCCATCGCCATGGAAGTGGCGAGTCGTGGTATCACCGTAAACTGTATCGCACCAGGTTTCATTAAAACACCGATGACGGATGCGTTGGATGAAGCGCAGACTGAACGTATCACAAAGAATATCCCCGCAGGCCGTTTTGGTTTGCCGGAAGATATCGCCGCAACCGCTGCGTTTCTCTCTAGCGATAACGCCAGCTATTTGACGGGGCAGACACTGCACGTAAATGGTGGCCTGCTGATGGTGTAATTGTCATCAAAATTTCACACAAAACGGTTTTTATTACCCTTATAATAAAGCTCATTTCTTAACCAAACTTACAACCCTTTGATTGGTTTATTACTGAACTTCTCAGTCCCTAAATTTTTCAAAGGTTTTTTTATTTTATTTTTCACACGAGAGCATCCCAGCTCTCACTAAAAACTGATATTATGGAAACATTGAAAACGCAGCATAAAGCTGCATTAAAGTTTAATTGGAATGCATTCCTGATTTCCGTCGAGGAAGGAATTAGGAGTCTTTTCAAACTAATTTTGGCATTTATTGAGTTTATACTCTCAGGTGCTAAATTTGTTTTAGAGGCAGGACACCTTTGTGTGACAGCCGCAAAAAACAAGATTGAAGATCTTCCTCAAATGCCACCTCTTGTAGAGGCGGAATTTGAGTCGGAATATCCGCAAATTCCAATCGAGATCACAAATCCATGATTGGAATTAAATCATAAAAAAGGTGCTGAACGCGTTGTTCAACACCTTTTTTGTTTGTCTAAATTTAATATCTGAAATTAACGAGTGATGACAATGGTGGTATCTGTATCACCCATTCTTTTGACCCATGCTTGATCGAGCTTCTTAGTGGCTTCTTCTTTAGCAATGAGTTTGTCATCCATTGCGATAGCTGCTTCCATTAACGCTCTTGTCTCTGGGGCGAGTCGTTTATTGTTTTGAAGTTTTTGTTCTAAATTTGTTTTAACAAAGTTCTCACCATAGTCGGTTCCGCGGCCTGCATCTCGGCGTTTACCATCATATTTATAGGCATTGAGGGGCAGCCCGTCTTCTGCGCTTGATGCAACGTAAGCATCGGTGAGTTGAATTTCGTTACCTGCGCCACGTTCATTTGCTTCAACGGCAGTTTCTAGCTTTTCCATTACAGTATAATCAAGTACATAGCGTCCCATGACAGCGAGAGTTGAAGGAGGGTTTTGTGGTTTCTCGACAATAGTCGCTGCGGGATAGGTTTTTTGCCCTTCGGTGATTTCTACGCCTTCTTTTAGCGTAAAACAGCCATAGGATTTTGCGGCTTCTTTTGTTTTAACATCAAGCGCCGCTACACTGTTGCCGACTTGGTAATCTGCAACCATTTGGCGCAGTACATTATCACCGCGTCCATTGCTCATCACATCATCTGGCAGAATCACTGCGAAAGGTTCGCCTTTAGCGACTTCCTGTTTCGCCTGATAAACTGCGTGGCCGAGCCCTTCTGGCGAAAGTTGCGGGACACAGACAATGGCTTCCGCGAGTTTTGCACGAATAGCGGCACGTACATCCTTTTCAGGGGCGGTATTAGGTAATCCCGCAATTTTATGAATATCTTTGTAGCTTTCTACATCATCTAACCCGTCATGGCCTAAGCCTGAAAGTTTAATGAGCATCTCTTGGGCGGATTGCATGACAGGGTCATTCGCAAATTTCTTTGTTGTTGCGTTTATGACAATGGTTGTCAGTGCATCTAGAATAATAGGGTCAGATTCATCAACTTTGGTTTTTGTGCCATCCGCATTATCGAGCTCTCGTGGGTTAGTCACCAAGACCACTTTTTCCATCCCAGCATTATAAGCTTCTCGAATAGCGGTAAGTAAGATCGTTTCAGAGCTACCAAGAGGGGTATTATGCTTTGGTGCTTCTAATGTGATTGGCTGCATACGCGAGCCGCTGCCCGCAATAGGGATAATACATGTTTTTGGTTTTACATTTGTCATTTAAATTCCTCTATTGGTGTGTTTGATCCCAAAGAAGATAACACTGAATGGTTACAAAATTATTACGAATGGTTAATTTATTTTAATATTTCTGTATTGTCATCAAATTGTCATCCAAACGCGAGGTAATTTTTGTTATTATCCTCACGAATTTTTGTGTCTTAATTTTTAAGATAGTTTAGCTGCGATGCTCTTTTTTGTTTGAATAAACATAAATGGAGCATTGCGGCTAAACGTAGCAATTATTCCTCGAAACAATTTTTTAAACTTTTTAAAACCAGTAATTATGGTCAAAAAAGATTGTGGCTTAACTGCTATTTTCTTCGGAACCTATTTTGCTATTATGGCAGGAGGGTTTTCTTGGATGGTAGGAGCAGCTAATGAGACGACAGCAATAGTGATTTTTATCGCATATATTGTTGGTGGCGTTATTGGTTTTATCTATCCGAGAGGAAGAGATCAAAACCCACAAGACGTCCAATAAAGGCATTCAAAACTCGTAAACACGAATTTTGGTGCCTTTTTTCTTTGCCCAAAATTTGCCCTAAGTGTGCAATAACTTGCACAAAGGGCATTCATATGCTACCCAACGCATAGAACCCTTAGTGGGTGAACACAAACCTTTGAATTACAAGGAAAATACAATGAGTGATATTGCTGATCGCGTAAAGAAAATTGTTGCTGAGCACCTAAGTGTTGAGGCAGATAAAGTAGTAGCTGAAGCGAGCTTCATCGATGATTTGGGCGCAGATAGCCTAGACACGGTTGAGCTAGTTATGGCCTTTGAAGAAGAGTTCAACATTGAAATTCCTGATGAAGCAGCGGAGAAAATCCAAACGGTTCAGGATGCTGTTAACTTTATCCAAGAAAATTCATAAGCGATTGCACTTATGGTAATGAAAGCAGGGGCGCTTTGGTGCCCCTGTTTGTATTGATAGGGAGAGATTCTGATGAGACGTGTTGTTGTCACCGGTATGGGATTGGTTACACCGCTAGGTGCGGGAGTTGAAACTAGTTGGAAACGCCTGATTGCAGGTGAAAATGGATTTAAAAATATCGACACGTTCGAGACGAATGATATTCCTTGTAAAATTGCGGCCTATGTGCCGACGGAAGGCGAAGGCGCTTTCGATATTGATGCAGTGTTGGATAAAAAAGACCAACGCAAGATGGATCAATTCATTCACTTTGGTATTGCTGCAGCTGATGAAGCGATCGAAATGTCTGGTATTAAAGACATTGTAGAAAAAGAAGCAGAGCGTATGGGTGTGCTGATTGGCTCCGGTATTGGTGGTCTTCCAGCAATTGAAAATACAGTAAAATTGATTGAAGAGCGCGGCGCAAAACGTGTTAGTCCGTTCTTTATTCCAGCATGTTTAATCAACTTGGCATCTGGTCATGTATCAATCCGTCATGGGTTGAAGGGTCCTAACCACTCGGTGGTAACGGCATGCTCAACGGGTGCACATGCGATTGGTGATGCGGGACGTTTAATCGCCTTTGGTGATGCAGATGTGATGGTGGCCGGTTCGGCTGAATCGACGATTTGTCGTACGGGTATGGCTGGTTTTGCTGCCGCGCGTGCGCTTTCAACTAGCTATAATGAAGCGCCAAGTAAAGGTTCTCGCCCATGGGATAAAGGCCGTGATGGTTTTGTGATGGGTGAAGGGGCCGGTATTGTGGTGCTTGAAGAATATGAGCATGCGAAAGCACGTGGTGCGAAAATTTACGGTGAGCTTGTGGGTTATGGCCTATCGGGCGATGCTCACCATATTACGGCTCCTGCTTCGGATGGTGATGGCGGTTTCCGCGCGATGCAATCGGCGCTTAGAAATGCTGGTCTTGAGACTTCGGATGTGGATTATATCAATGCACACGGAACTTCGACGCCACTGGGTGACGAGATTGAATTGGGTGCTGTGAAGCGTTTGTTTGGTGATCATGCTTATAAGCTTTCTATGTCTTCTACTAAGTCAGCCATCGGTCACTTACTGGGTGGTGCAGGAAGTGTAGAAGCGATCTTCTCATTGCTTGCGATTCGCGATCAAATTGCGCCACCAACACTGAATTTGGAAGATCCATCTGAAGGTTGCGACATTGATTTGGTTCCGCTCAAAGCGAAAGAACGTGAGATTAATACAGTACTTTCAAACAGCTTTGGTTTTGGTGGAACGAATGCTTCAGTGGTAATGAAAAAGATTTAGTCCTATATTAGGGCTATGGATTTTCTAACTCGACCAAAATGCACGTTACGTCTGGGTGGACTGCTAGTGGCTGCGTCGCTCATTATTGCGTTGATTGCGCAATATGGTTTTGAGCTTTGGCCCTGTGACTTATGTATCTTACAGCGTTATCCAGCAGCAATGGCAGTGGCTATTGCTATTATCGCCGAGCTGATTGGTCGCCCGCGTTTTATGTTGGCGCTATTTATGGTCGCTTGTTTAGTTACAATGGATATTGCGCTTTATCATACAGGAGTAGAGCAAGGTTGGTGGCCGGGCCCTACTAGCTGTAGCGGCGATGGGTTATCTGGAGCATTACTCACACTAGAAGAGTTGAAATCCGAAATTATGGGTGCACCGCTCATCCGTTGCGATAAGCCCGCGATTGAGGTTATGGGAATTACGATGGCTTCGGCCAATGTTATTTTCTCGCTACTGTTAGCGGTGATGGCATTTTTAGGATTGATGAAATCACGAACCGGAGGCGAGCATGTCGAAATTAGCGAATAAACCTTTACCGGGCGATAAGTCAGAAGAAGCGGAATTAGAAAGTATAATTCGCGTAAACCATGCCGGTGAATATGGCGCTAAACGCATTTATGAGGGCCAGCTAGCTTTCATAAAAGACGCTGATGCCAAAGCCAAGATTCAAGAAATGGCCGAACAAGAAGAAGCGCATTTAGAATATTTCGATAGTCAAATTAAAGAGCGTAAGGTGCGACCTACTGCATTGCAGCCCCTCTGGCATTTAGGTGGTTATGCTTTAGGTGCGGCCACTGCGATGATGGGTAAAGAGGCGGCGATGGCTTGCACCGTTGCCGTAGAGTCCGTCATTGACGAACATTACGCTGAACAAGAAGAGATGCTCGGCAAAGATGAGAAAAAACTAAAAGACAAAATCACCCAGTTCCGTGCCGAAGAGCAAGAACATCACGATACCGGTCTCGCTGAAGGTGCAGAAGATGCGGTGGCTTATCCGGTTCTATCATCTGGCATTCGCGGTATTACGAAGCTGGCGATTGAACTAAGCAAGCGCGTTTAACCTAACCCACTAGATTGGGGGGTAATGGCTGGAATAATATCGCGGCCATTCATTTTTGCACTGTAAGGAACGCGGGAAGAAATTTCATTTCCCTGTGCATAGCGTGTGAGAATTTGTTTCTCGTAGTCGCGCAAGATTTGTTCAATTTTAGTGTCACCATAATCGGCACGTTCACGTAAGTAGCGCAAGCCCGCCTCATTGGCGAAGGTATCGGCGACTTCAGCTTGAGTGCTTTCACCCATAAATTCTCGCTTCACGGTTTTATTGAGGAGAAGGCTCATGCGCGATTGCCAGATAGGCTCACGGCGTTGGGTGAATTGATTGGTTGAGCTGCGGCGTAAGTCGCGATTAATCCAGTCGCTTGTTTCGTCGATCCATTCTAATGCATCATCGGCATCAATGGGAATAGCTTGTAATTGCTCGCGTTTGCGGAAAAGCCCTTCATGTACAGGGCGCATCAGCTTGCTGCGCAGCAATGCTTGCCATGCTAAAGCACGCGCCATTTTCTTATTCTCACCAACAGAAATAAAAGAGATCGGGTCTTTATCGGTATCGTGGGTTGAGGCCTGAATATGATAGGCTTTTGTTTTGCGATTCCAGTGGCGTTCAACGTGAATATCTGCTTCTTCCGCTTTTTCTTTCAGCAGGTCAATCGTGGAGGAGGAGGAAGTAAGCTCCTTCATTCCGCTAGCGGTCATGAGGCGTAGCGCGCGCGGTAACTTTGCTTCTTTGGAAGAGACGAGTATATCAAAAGCCAATCCTCGCAGCAGCTCAATCCTCGCATGATGACGAGTGGTTTTGCCCCAATGCCCAATGGAAAAACTAGGCGGGAACAAGGTTGCTTTGGTTGCTTTTTCAACCGTTTCATGCGGGATGGGATTAAGGCTCATGGTGGCGGCAATGGCACCATCCGCAATGAGCGATGCATGGGTCGAATGGATTTCCCATCCATAGCGTTCTTCCAAATATTTCAAAAAGCCTTTAGTAAAAGACGGATTATTCAGGAACCGATGCAGTAAGGTTTCTTTTAAGCGTTTCCAATCTTCAATATTTTGTTTTATCCAGATTTGTGATTCTTCATCTTCAAAGGCAGGATCTTGCATGGCATCGGCAAGAGTAGGAATTTTCATTTGCACTAAAAGCGTTGCCAAATCTGAAGGCTCTTTTAAGCGCCCCTCCCGCATACGATTGAGAATTTCGCGTGCGGGAATACGATATTCACGTTTTTGTTGCGAAGCTAAATGTAGGGCGAGGGGAAAACGTTTTTCGGCAGAAAAAGCAGCGATGGCCTCAGCGCGCTGTGTATGGTTATCCATCTCTAAGGCATTGAGCACTTGTAACTCTGCTAATTCCAATTCGCGCTCAATTTGAGTGAGCATGAGTTTCTGTGCGAGGCGTTCGCGTTCGGTGAGTTTACGGCTGGCTTGGTGTAAGTTAATTTCACGCGCTAATGCATCCATCTCCATGGCGTTATAGGGAGGGCGATGGATACCAGCATCGAGTTTTCCGATGAGTCCGGTGGCGAGAGTTTGGCAATTATCCAGCGCAAGAGCGGGGGAGAGGCCATGCAAGAAAGCTGCTAAATATTTATGTAAATTTTTACGACAATGTTTACGGCTGGTTTCGCGTTCAGCCAGACGTAACTGGCCGACCCATTGAATAATTTTAGCACCATTGGAAGGAATATCTTTTTCTGGATTTGCTCGTAACTGGCCGACCGTATGAGCGATATGTTCAATCGAAATATCCGATGCGGCTTGATTGATACGGAAGGAAATTTCGGCAATAGTTTCACTCACCCAATGTTGCATTCGCTGGTTAGGAATATCGCTATAGCGGCGGATGGGAGAGGTAACATGCGAATAAGCATATTCTCCCAATGCGGCATGGCGGGTTCTGCGAGCGGCATAGGTGGCGCGATCAAGGATGAGTTTAATATTGCTTTGATGCGATTTCATAAGAGCTTGGCGAGCATCGCTGGCTTCGCTGAGAGTCTCATATCCGCGATGATGGTTTATCCCCTCAAGCTTCACTTGATGTACGCGGAAAAGGTAAGGCAAATGGCAGGCATCAAAAAAACGTGCATTAGCACGGTTGGCCAGAAGTGCTGTTTCTTCCACCATTTTGCTGGCTGCACTTTCACGTGAAGAAAGTTCAAACAGGCTACCTTCTTCGCTAATATGGGTGATTTTATCTTGTAACTCATCACTCATACTAATGGGTAGAACACCCTCGTTACTGCGGCGACGAAGGCGTTTTAGCAAGGTGGTATATTCGGCCCATTTGGCAAATTGGCCTTGCGGGTTTTGTTCAATATCATCGGCCACTTGTTGGTAATTAGCGATTTGCGGATGAATGAGGCTCGGGAAGATTTCCACATTCAAAAGCCGTTTGCTTTTCATATCTAAGGTTACGCGTGTGGTCATACCGGCGCGAATACTCTTATCTGACAAACTGAAAATACCATTACCATTTACGCCATCATCTTGGCTGAGGCGAAATGGGAACATTGGCTCCACCACCGTATTAGCGCCATATTCGGTTTCGGTCATTTTGCGCGCGCGTTCATCGAGAAGGCTGCCCTTGGAAATAAAGCTAGCGACATCGGCAATCGTGACATCGACGATCAATTTACCGTCTGTCTCCTCAAACCAAATTGCATCGTCACGATCAAGCGAATGATCACTATCAATACATACACCGCGCACAAGTGGGCGTGCTTCGCGTGCTTCCCAAGAGTCAATAGTGCTTAGAGCAGCCTGGGCGACTGCTTCCGTTTCAGACTGTATGTCTGGTTTAAGCATTGAATTAATTATACCATAAGTGCTTTATTTCTCATAATCTTGTCCGGTTAAGGGCTAGTCAGGAAGATAAAATCGGAGTAGAAGCGAGGCATGAAAACACTCGAAGGTAAAGTCGCACTGATTACAGGCGCAAGTCAGGGGATTGGTGCGGCAGTCGCACAAGCCTATGCACGCGAGGGTGCGCAAGTGGTGATGGTGGCACGTTCAGTTGAGCGAATGGAACAGATTGATGATCTTATCCGCGCCGATGGCGGAAAGCCTGCCGTGATCGTCCCATGCGATTTGTTGGAGATGGATTTGATTGATGCGATCGGCCCTAATTTGTTAGAGCGTTTTGGTAAATTAGATATTCTGGTCGGCAATGCGGCGATGCTTGGCAATCTCGGACCGCTTACGCATATGGAGCCAAAGACTTGGGCTAAGGTGATGGATTTAAACGTCACCGCAAATTATCGCCTATTGCGCATTTGCGAACCGTTATTGAAACGTTCAGAAGCGGGCGGGCGCGTGGTGATGGTGACGTCATCTGTTGGTCAAAAAGCGGCACCTTATTGGGGTGCTTATAAAGTGAGTAAGTCAGCGTTAGATGCCATGGTGCAAATGGTCGCCGCTGAATGGAATGACAGCAATTTGCGTATTAATGCCGTTAATCCGGGCGCAACCCGCACCGCGATGCGTGCTAAGGCCATGCCGGGCGAAGATCCAGAAATGATCAAAAAGCCAGAAGAGGTGGTGGAGTTGTTTTTGCAACTAGCCAGTGATTCTGACACACGCAACGGTGAGATTATCAACGTATAAAAAAAGCCACCTCGAATAAACGAGATGGCTTTTTTGTTTTTCGCGTGAAACTTATTTCACTAAGCAGCAGCTTGTGCAGATGCACCTGGAATGCGTAGGTTCTGACCTGGATAGATACGATCAGGATCAGACAGCATTGGCTTATTCGCTTCAAAAATCTCAGGATAACGACCCGCGCTACCATAGAATTTATTTGCAATGCCACCAAGCGTGTCGCCGCTTTGTACGGTGTAGAATGCTGCTTCAGGAGCGGCTTCTGTAATGTTTAAGTTAGATTCAACTTGTGCAACACCTGAAATGTTACCTGCGATAAGAATCGCTTTTTCAGCTGCTTCAGCTGTAGGCGCTGTACCGTTTAGCGTAACTTTCTCGCCATCAACGGTAGCTTCCAAACCTTCAATACCAAAATCGTAAGTTTGGATTTTAGTTTGAATGGCTTCGTTTGCATTTGCATCTGAAATGCCAACTGCATCCGCTAGTTTTTCGCCTGCGTCTTTAAAGAAATCAAAAATACCCATTGTAAACCTCCATATTATTGTGGGAGGCTGAGACTAGCAGCTTTGCCTGATATTTCCAGCATTTCTACTAGAATAATTTTTCGAGAATACCGCGTTCTTTAGGTTCCACCACCGGCGTTTCACCTTCGGTCACTTCTTTCCCAGTTTCTTCATTTGCTTTGAGGCGTGCTTTTTCTTTTTCTGCATCAACGATGATATCGTCGGTTTTTGTAGGAATCAGCCAGTTGCTCTTAGCTTCTTCTTTTGTTTGCACTCGTTCTTGATAAATGCGTGCACGAATATTCGGATCGGCCTCAGCCGCACCGGCACGTGAAAGGAGTGCATTATCAGCCTCCGAGCCAATGGCATAACTATCAACCACACCGACTGCCGTTTCTGCTCCGCCCATTTTGCGACGAATATCATAATCAATATCGCTAATGTCTTTACCATCTACGATGAGGGATTTTGCCTGCAAATCAGAGGGAGGAAGGCCGAGGCTATCTTCACCTTCTACGGGTGGGCGCAATTGAAAATCAGGGGGAGTGGAAAGCGGCGGGCGTGAAACCACACGAAATTCATCTGGTGCTTTGCGATCTAAGCCCAGTATATCGCGCGCATTTTGACCGCTGCAGGCGGTGAGGCTTAGTAATGAGATGATGATAATTAGTTTTTTCATGTTTCACTCGTGGTTGGCGCAGTGCGCTGTTTCGGCTCTATTATAGTTTCAATCAGCAACAGCACAACCCCGATAAATATGGCAGCATCTGCAACGTTAAAGGCAGGCCAATGCATTCCACCGAGGTGGAAGTCGAGAAAATCGACTACGGCACCGTAGAGTAACCGGTCAATGATATTGCCAATCGCACCGCCAATGACTAGTCCAAGCGCGATGGCAGAAAGGCGTGTTTCGGCTTTCCATAACCAGACGAAAAGTACAGCAGTAATGGCTAAGGCGATAAGGGTAAGGATAATCGGCATCCATTCTGGATGGTTGGAAAACATGCCGAAGCTGACCCCGCGATTCCAAACTAAAACTAGATTGAAGAAGGAAGTGACCTCGCTAATGAAACGGCTGTTTAATCCATCCATTACCACCCATTGCTTGCTCAATTGATCGAGCAATATGGTGACAATAGCGATGAGGAGTCCAAGGCGCTTCATGCGGATTTACTTTCTTCAAAATAGTCGCGAGCATTTTGCGCATCACGTTTAATTTGTTCTATCAGTTCTTGTTCACTTGCGAAGTTTTCTTCGGGTCTTAGGTAATGATTCAACGCCACTTTTACCCGCTCGCCGTATAAATCGGGTGACACATCAAATAGATGTACTTCCATCAAAGGGCGGGTGAGCGGATACATCGGACGGATGCCGTAATTGGCAACGCCATGATGTTGGCCGCCATCGGCACGAGTTAAGGTGACCGCATAGACGCCGTAAGCAGGTGAGAATAAACTGGGGGGTGCGATATTGGCGGTCGGAAAGCCCCATTCGCGCCCACGTTTTTCGCCATGTAAAACACGGCTAATCATTTCATAATCACGTCCTAATAATCCACGCACTTTATCGGGGCTGCCATCGCGCAGGCCTTGGCGAATGCGGGTGGAGGAGCAAGGCTCGCCCTCAATCAAAAACGGTTTAATGGGAGAATAACCAAAAGGTGCTGCTTTTAGCATTTCAGCATTGCCGCCGCGCTTATAACCAAATTGAAAGTCGTTTCCGGTGACGAGATGTTTGATGTTTAACCCATCGATTAGAACCGTTTGAATGAACTCTTCAGCGGGTAGCTTAGAGAACTCGCGTGTGAAGGAAAGTAGGAACGCATGATCGACATTTGCGCTTTTTAGAAGGCGTAATTTTTCGGCCACCGGAAAGAGGCGAAGTGGCGGAAGGTCAGGATTAAATAAGCGGCGTGGATGCGGTTCGAAACTCATTACAGCCAGTGGCGCGTTTAACGCTTCGGCTTGCTTCTTCGCTTCAGCTAATACCGCGCGATGGCCAAGATGCAATCCGTCAAAATTTCCCAAAGCTAGCACGCAGCCACGTGCGGCATCGGGAAGGTTTTTATAAGTGCGATGTAACTGCATGGCTGACAGTTAGGCGGTTGCCTCAATCTTGCTATTAGCATCATCCATCGGTCGGTCATCCGGCAATTTGAAGTAAATCAAAATTGGGAGTGAGATATAGATGGAGGAATAAGTACCTGCCACTACGCCAAACAGAATTGCTGCAACAAAACCGTGAATTACTTCACCACCTAATGTCACCAAAGCAATAAGAGCGAGGAGGGTAGTGCCCGATGTTAATAGCGTGCGGCTAAGGTTCAGGTTGATACTCTCATTCAACATTTGCATGAGCGGCATCTTTTTAAATTTACGACGCATCTCACGCACACGGTCGAATAATACTACCGAGTCATTGATGGAATAACCGAGGATGGTCAAGATTGCGGCAACTGAGGCTAAACCAAATTCATATCCCATGAGCGAGATAAAACCGAGAGTTGCGATCAAATCATGCAACAAAGCCATAACTGCGCCGAGGCCAAATTGCCACTCGAAACGGAACCAAATATAGATAAGAATCGCAATAATGGCGAGAGTCATCGCCAAGGCACCAGCTTGGATAAGCTCTTTACCCACGGTTGGTCCTACATAATCGACCTTACGATAATCAATCGCATAATCAGTGGTTGCGAGTTTTTCTTTCACATTGGCAATCAGCGCTTTTTGGTCATCGCCTTCGCGTGATTGGAAACGCAACATCACTTCTTTATCATCGCCAAAATGTTGCAAACTCACTTCGCCATATTCGCTGGAAGGAAAGAGTGGGCGGAAATCAGCAAGGATCGCTGGCTTATCGGTTCGCACTTCCATCAGCACACCGCCGGTGAAATCAATGCCCCAATTTAACCCGCGTGTGAGAAGCAAGAAAATAGCACCCAGCACTATTAAAGAGGAGAGGGCAAAGCCGAACCAGCGCTTGCCCATAAAGTCAAAACTGGGCGTGTCGCTAAAAAAGCGTAGCGGAAAAACTTGCATGAGGATGTTCCAAATAAGTTAGTATTGAACAGCGATATAGCTGATAAATGCGATGGTGCCAACACTTCCTGCAATGCGGCCTAATTTACTGCCCTGCCAAATGCCAAATACAAGCAGCAAGCTACAAGCAATCAGCAGTGGAATATCGCGTGTTAAAAATTCAGGTAACACATTGAGCGGCTGGATGACCGCGGTGAAACCAACAATGCCAAAAATATTCATTAAATTACTGCCCAGCACATTGCCGACTGCCATGCCTGCTTGGCCTTTGCGCGCGGCAATCAGTGAAGTTGCAAGTTCTGGTAAAGAGGTGCCGATGGCGATAATAGTCAGGCCAATGACACCTTCAGAAACACCAAGTACTGTTGCTGCCTTGACGCCGCCATTTACAAGAAGTTTCCCGCCAAGCACCATGACAGCAAGCCCGAAAATCGTGTAAATAATGGCACGCGGTTGTGAAAGCGCATCGCCCATTTCTTCTTCTACTTCGGCTTCAATCTCGGAAAAACCGTCTTTTTTGCCCTGCGCGAACGTGTAATAAGTATAGGCCAGCAGCATGATGATGAAGATTGCGCCTTCAAACTGCCCAATTTGACCGCTTTGTGCAAAAATCCAAAGTAAAAAACTGACAATAATAAGGATATATCCGTCTGGCTTGAGTAGATTCTTATCCAGTGTGAGAGGGTAAAAGAGTGCGGTGATACCTAAAATAAGTAACGTGTTACTGATATTGCTGCCGACGACGTTACCAATTGCCATATCGGAGTGCCCATCGAGGGCAGATTCGAGGCTGACGACAAGTTCTGGCGCAGAAGTTCCATAAGCAAGGATGGTCAGGCCGATGACAGCCGCAGAAATTCCCAAATTTTTGGCTAAAGCAATGGCGCCACGTACTAAAATTTCACCTCCACCGATCAGTAAAATCAGTCCGCCAACGAGTAATGCAAATATCTCCATGCGCGTTTTATAGGGCGCAATCTTCTAAAACGCGATGTTTTTTGGGTTTAATCCGGCTATTTTCATGGTTTTGTCACATTAGAAGCGTATAATTTATCTAATATGCGTTCATACATACCAAAATATTCCGAATATTTACTGCTTTTAGCATTGGTCTGGCTTGTGCCAGATGCAGCTCATGCTGCAAGTAGTGTCTCGACCGTTATATGTTCAGTTGGCCGTTATATTTGGGGGCCGGTCGGAAGTTTGTTAGCAATATTGGGGGTTGTAGCCATCGGCTTAATTGCCATGTTTGGCAAAATTCAAATCTCCAGTGTACTGACCGTGATGGTTGGTATTGCGCTTATCTTTGGAGCACCGGGTATTATCCAGCAGTTGCTGGGTTTTAATCTTACAAGTTGCGCCGCTGTTGATTCTACAGAAGCGGGTAGGATTGCTGGTAGTACATTCTATTTGATGCTCAGTTGTATTGTTTCTTGGTTTATTGGGCCTATAGGTAAGGCGATCGCAACTGTGGCGATGATTCTGTTGGGCTTATTTGCCAGTTATGGTCGTATTTCATGGTATCAAGCATTGCTTGTTGCAGTGGGAATTGCCACCATGTTTGGTGCAGTGGGAATTGTGCAATCTTTAGGAGTGCCTGTTTATAATGCTGCTGGCGATGTTGGTAACTTAAGTTACAACAATACTATGTGTGTTGGTGGGGTGGCTTCTGTTGTTTCCATCGAATTGATATTTTGTAATATGCTGGGATGGTTCACGGGGCCAGTTGGCAAGGGAATAGCAACATTGGCCATTATTATTTTAGGCATTGGTGCACTCTTTGCGAAAGTATCTTGGGGCATGACGATGGTAGTAGCGGTTGGTGTGGCAATGGTGTTTGGCTCTACGGGCATCGTAAGTGCCTTAGGAGGAGATCCGTTGCTTTACGGTTGTGGATCAGGTGATCTGAGGCGTACCAATGCTGTTCGACCAGTGCAAACAATCCCGTCTTTACCGACGCCGCCTTTGGGAGGGCCTATAACTCCACCAACGATTCCGTCATTACCGCTTCCACCTGTAACGCTTCCGCCAACAACGCCATAGTAATTTATGAGTTTGCTGAAACGAAAATCAGAAGATTTGCAAGAGCTGCGCGATATTGCAGACGATGTCGATGAAGCTGCTTTTTGCCCCTATGCCTGCCATGTTGACCCACATACGATTCTCACTAAGAATGGCGAATTACTTCAAACATTGAAGGTGGTAGGGTTTACCTACGAAGATATTGCGCAAGAAAATGAAGATTTGCGCGGCGCGATACGTAAAGCGATTAGCCAATCAATTTTAAGTACGGATTATGCTATTTGGCTGCATACGATACGTCGTAAAGCATCTCTTAAACCCAAAGGGGATTATCCACCTAATTTTTCCAAAGTGTTAAATGGTGTATGGAATGAGTTGAAAGACTGGGAGCATAGCTATGTGAATGAAGTGTATCTTACCATCGTTAAAGAAGGTGAGACGGCAGATATGGGGAACTTACCGACCTTTGTGAAATCTATAATTCCTGCGATGGAGCGTAAAAGTCGTTGGAAGTTTTTAGAGTCAGCAAAGAATGATTTAACTGAAACCGTTGATCGTATTCACGAGAATCTTTCAGGTTTTGGGGCAAGAAAGCTCGGCTTTTATGAAAAAAATAATACTGTTTATTCTGAGCCAATTAGCTTTCTAAGCAAGCTAACCACTTTACTGGATCAGCCAATGCCGCTGCCCGATATTGGTTTGGATGACTATCTGACAGCGCAAGAAGTGACCTTTGGATTTAACGCAATGGAAGTGCGAGAGCCTGATGGTCGTAGGCGATTTGGTGGTATTTTAAGTGTGAAAGAATATCGCGAATTACCAACAGATTCGATTGATCTTTTGCTGCAAGTTCCAGCAGAATTTATCATTACTCAATCGATGGACTTTATCAATGCGAAGAAAGCGCTGAGTGAATATAAAAAGCAAAAAGAAGTTTTTGACTTAAGTGGTGAAGAAGAGCTTCCAACTTTAACAGGGTTGTCTGAAATTTTGCAGAGTGATGTCAAAACCAGCGTCGATTTTGGTGAACAGCAGCTCAGCGTTTTTGTTCTAGGCGATACGGTTAAGAAAATGGAAGAGAATGTGTCGCATGTAGTGCGGGCGCTGAACGGCATTGGCATTATTGCCATGCGTGAGGATATTAAATTTGAAGAAGTTTACTGGTCGCAGCTTCCTGGGAATTTTGAGTTTTTGCGACGTCTACGTTCCATTGCCGCAGCGCGTGTTGGTGGCTTTGCTAATATCAGTAATTATCCTGCTGGACTGGCCAGTGGAGGGCCGTGGGGGCCACCTGTTACGGTTTTTCATACAGCGGCACAAACACCGTATTTCTTCAATTTTCATATCGATAATAACGGGCATACAGCTATTATTGGCCCCGAAGGAGTGGGTAAAACCGTTTTGTTGAATTTTTTGCTTTCAGAGGTGCAAAAATTTCAACCAAAAGTGTATTTTCTTGATCGAGATCGAGGGGCAGAAATTTTCCTACGTTCTATAGAGTCAGAATATTATTTCATTGACCGCAGAGTGGCGCATGAGTCGAAAGAGCAGGAGCGTCCAAGTTTTCATAAAATGCCGCGTATGAACCCGTTAGCAATGGAAGCGACACCACAAAATCGTTCATTCTTGTTGATGTGGTTGGATGCGATGTTGCGAGCGGATAAGTTCTATCGCCCTGAATTGAGCGAGGAATTTTGGCCAGATTTTGAGAAAGCATTAGATTATATTTATACATTACCAAAAGAAGAACGTTGTTTAACACCACTAATTGATTATCTAAAAGAGCAATCACCTAAGCTAGCGACTAAAATGTATGGTTGGTATAAGCAGGGGGAGTTTTCTCGTTGGTTCGATCATGTGGAAGATGAGTTAGATGTTTCAACGGCACGTAAAATAGGGTTTGATTTAACCGCTTTAACGATTGCAAAAAAAGCGATGCCAGCTGTGGTTTCCTACCTGTTGCATCGAATAGTGGAGCAGCTCAATGGTGAACCTACGATTATCGTGCTAGATGAGGCATGGGAGTTGATGAATAACCCCATTTTTGCTTCGCGTTTGGGTGAATGGTTAGAAAAGTTACGTAGCCGAAATGCTATCGTGATTATGGCGACTGAAAAAGCTGAAGAAGCGCTTGCCAGCCCCTTAAGTGCGCAAATTATGCAGCAAGTAGCTACACAAATTTACATGCCAAACCCTGCAGCAAAGCCGCAGGAATATTCACAAATCTTTGGTCTTACGCCCGTGGAAACTGAATATTTGGGTAAGATGAATTTACGGCGTCGGCAATTTTTACTCAAACGTGGCAAGCAATCCATTGTGGCAGAGCTTGACCTTCGCCAGTTAAAGACGCAGGTGGCATTGCTTTCAGCCAAAGAGCCTGGGCTCAATGCGATGACGAAAATTATGTCTGAAAAAGGCCTGAAGCCGAAAGACTGGTTGTTCGATTTCTTCGAAGAGGCGGAGAAAGAAGAGTGATTCAAAGATTTGCAATAATGTGTTTCATGCTACTAGCAGTAAGTTTCTTACCTGTAGAAGCTCAGGCGCAAATCTTAGATATTGATATTGATAGTGGTCTTGTTTGTACGGGCGGTGTTAGTTCATCTGATAATTTATTTGACGGTAGGAATGGTGATCCGGCGCTTTGCGATCCTTACGCTAGGGATGCATCAGGTGCTATTATTACATATACGGATGCTGACGGTAATGTGCGTAAAAAGCCTGCTGGTATGTTTCGACGGTTTTTTTGCATTATTGAAACAACTCTAGGCTTAGTATTAAGCACGGCCTTTTGCGCGATTCGTGATGCATGGTTAGCTCCCTTTGGGGCAATGATGATGTTGCTGATGGCCTTTACAGGTATATGCTTTGCGACGGGGATTATTCGTTTTACGGTAAAAGAGGTATCAGTTTTAATCTTCAAAATGGGCTTGGTAGCACTTTTTGTAACCAATGCAGGTGTTGCCATTAATTTAGCTTATGCCCTTTATATTGGGATTATGAAAGCCACCGTTCAGTTGATGATGGCGGGTTTTGATGATTTGGCTACAAATGTGGGAGGGGCGGCCTCAGGCTTAGCCGACACAGTTGGTTTGGCAGGAGCTGGAAACCCTTTTAATAGTACGGATACGCTATTGGGTGATTTATCAGAACTGTGGCATACCGCTCGAGATAAGGCCTTGGATCCTGAGAATCTTTGTTCGCCAGCTAATTTTATAATGGTATTAGTTCTGTTCTTTCCGCTAGCAACGTTTTTTGTGCTCTCGGTTTTACTTTTTTATTTAGCCTTCTTTGCGCGTGCTGCTTATGGTTATTTATACGCACTAGTGATGGTTACGTTCCTTATCGCTGCCATGCCAATTTTTGTGAGTTTTGCGCTCTTTAAAACAACAGAAGATTTATTCAAACATTGGCTTTCTTATTTAGGATCTAATGTGATTCAGATATTTGTTATTTTTGGCATTATGGGTTTTGCAGTTTTAGTAGATATTGGGAATTTTATTGAAGAGCTATCGCTTATCATCAAACCGCACACAGGTACTATTTCAATACCTGGTCTTATGACATTCGAAGATATACCTGGGTGTAGCATTTGTGAGCCTAACTTTACTACTGATCCAAATGGTGCGGGCACGGCCTATGATGCCGCCGTAGATAATGGTAGGCCGTATCTTAATACTGCTGCGCCTTGTCTAGGCCCCCCTTTTGTTGCCACCGTAGATTGGCCTGATTTAATACACCATAATGCTTTTTTTAGATTTATAGCCATTAATTCGGTCGTCTTTTTAGTTCTCACGATGGTGATGGAGCAATTTATGAAAATGGGACCCGATATCGCTAGAGCCTTAGGTGGTGCAAATCTAGTTCATACGCTTACTGGGCAATCACAAATGGGTAGACCATCACTTTCACAATCAAGTCTTATGGAAGGGAGGGCTGTTGGTTTCCAGCAATCAACACAGAAGTTTGAAGCAGGCTTCAGTCAACGCTGGCGTACGGATTCGATGCGGGATGATTTAAGTCTTATTGAACGAACCAGTATTGGTCGTGCCTTCCGTGCAACGGGGGGTGGGTTTGCTGCAGTAACCCATGGAGAATATCAAGTGGCGGGTAGTAATGATTACGAGAAAGACCGTGCTTATGCCCAAGAGCGTCGCGATATTGATCGGGCGCGCGAGCAAGCTAATACGCAAGTTAGAAGGTCAGTCGAAGCTTATTCTGATGCGAAAAAGCATAAGAATGATATGGAAACTCTTTATAAAAAAGGAGAGGTTACCAAAGAGCAGCTTGATGTTGCGGATAAAGATTGGAAAAAGAAGAGAAAAGAAATGGGTAAGGCAAAAAGAATTCGAGAAGATTTGCCAAAGGATGTCGCGCGTGAGAGTCAAACCGATGCTCCTTGGAGAGGTGAACAGTCTCGTAGTAGGGCGCAGAAAAAATCATTCTTCAAAATGACAATAGAGGACGCACTTGAGAATAAGGGTAAGTCTGGTGACTAGAGAGTGAATGTTATTTAAGAGCATTTCCTGCCTTGCGTGAACTGTAAAAGCAGTCTAATTTTACGATAAAAATAATAAGAGAGTAATGGCATGCTGGATAAGCTGCAACAGCTCCTAGGCAAGAAAAGTGCTGCGGAAACGACCCAAAAGAACTGGTATACAGACCGGCATCAGTCGGTTCTTGTCCAGCGTAACGTCTTATCTGTTTTGTCTCTTATGGCGATTATCTTCTCTGCCATCGCTATTTTCTTTGTTTATCGCAATATTCCTATCGTTACAGTGGAGCCCTTTGTGATTCAGGTGGAGCCGCGCAGCGGGGTAACGCAGGTGGTGCGTGCAGCAACAGCAACTGAGCTTGCAGCGCAAGAGTCAATTAATAACTTCTTTATCGTTCGTTACATCAAGGCACGTGAAAGCTTCAATGCAGCTATTCAGCAAAATTTTCATGTGGTTCGCCTCAGCTCTGATCCGTCTGCTGTCTTCCGTCAATATGCTTGGACGGTGAATCCGAATAATCCTGATAGCTTTATTGCGAAGTCAGGTGGATCGGGTGCGCGCGAGGTGAAAATTAAATCGATGGCTCGTCTTGATAAAAACGGTACTTGTGCTGATGTGACTTGTCAGATTCAGGTTCGTGTACGTATTGTCGAAGAGATCAATGGCGGCAAGAAGCAATATGATCGAGTAATTTTGATGGAATACACTTACACAACACTCAACTTGGCGGTGGAGGAGCGCTATCTGAACCCGATTGGTTTCAGGGTGCTATCTTACCAGGTGGATAATGAGGTTCTACAATGATGAATAAATTCAAATTACTGGCTTGTTTGATTTCGGTGATGCTTTTTGCATCTCCTGTATTTGCCTTTGTCACGGGAACGCCAGTGCCGACAGATAGTCGTATCAAAACGTTCGTTTACAATGCAAATGATGTCTATCGCGTACTAACGCATTATGGCTATCAAATGAATATCGAATTTGGAGAAGAGGAAGAGATTAATACGATCTCCGTAGGTGACCGCTCTGGCTGGCAGATTACTCCAGATGAGAATCGTATTTTTGTGCGTGCAATGGAGGATAAGGCCCATACAAATATGACGGTTGTAACTGATCAGCGTACGTATCAGTTTGATCTTTATTCTGCCCAACCAGGCCAGCAAGGGTGGGATGAATTGGTTTATGTGGTGCGGTTCTATTACCCTTCGGATAGGTCTCATCGGTTTGCGGGAAGATCTCATCTGCCACAGCCAATGATGGCGGCCTTTCCTTCACCTCCTGTGACGTCTGCTGTGCCTCCAGTATTCCAAATGTCGCAAGCACCAGTTGCTCCGCCGCAACCAATGATGCCGTCAATGCAGGCGCCGATGCAAATGCCATCGCTTCCGCCGCTGCCTCCATTATCCGCGCCCGCGTTGCCGCCATCTTCTGCCATGGCGCCAATGCCAGTTTTGCCTCCTGTTTCGTCAATGCCTGCATTGCCGCCACTGACGATGCAGCAAGCTCCTATGATGCCAGCACTACCGCAGGTGCCTATGGGGCAGCCGCTTTACTCTCCAGCATTGCCGCCTGTTTCAGCACCTCCGATGGCTTCACCGCAAGTCATGACGCGCCCTGCAACGCCGGTGCCGCCGGTGAATGTTGCGCGTAAGCCGTTTGGTATGATTGTGCCGCCACATGTTGCCGTAGCGCCGCCGCCTAAAATGCCGCATCCGCGTGCACCTTTTATTGTGAATGAAATGGGTAAATCTGCTCAACAGTTAGCAAGAGAGTATCCGCGCGGTTCGTATCGTAACCCAATGTTAGCGCCACGTCGTTTACCTTCATTGGAGCGCTTTATGAAGCCTAGTGCGGCAGATGAGTTTTCATCTTCTTCGATGAATGTTTCGCCAATGGGACTGCCTTTGCCTTCAACGGCACCAGGTAGTTATATTCAGTTCTAATGTCTGACCAAGAACAAAGCCCGCCTCCACCAGAAGAGCCTGGTGGATACGAAGATGAAGGTTATTCTCCTGAGCAAGCGCCAGAAGAAAATACTTTTGCGGAAGCATCTGCTCCTGCTGTTGCTTCGTCGGCGAATAAAAACATGATTTTAATTGTCATAGGTGGCGTTTTAGGTTTGTTTTTACTCTATCAAATTTTTTCAGGTGGAGATGAGCAAGTAGCTGTACCTGTGCCTGCGCAATCAGGAGGTGTTTCAGAAGGTGGTGCTTCGGTTGCTGCTGCTGAAGATATTCCGTTGCCGTCAGCGCCGATTCTGGCGCCACCCTTGCCACCTCCTCCTCCGATTGCAACTCCAGAGGTGGAGCCTTTACCAGAGCTACCTCCGCCACCTGCGGCACCGGATATTGATTTCATTGGTGGGGATTTGGCGAATGAGCAGCTTCAAGCTCGCCGCGCTTCGGAAATGTTGATTCTTAGTGGTACACCGGATGAAACTCCAGCGGAAGAGGAAGGTGATGGATTTACTCAAGCAGAGCGGGCAATTGCAACTCAGGTAGGAGATTTAGAAAATCTAATTCTTCAAGGTAAAGTTATTGATGCTGTTTTGGAAACAGCATTAGATACGACATTGCAAGGGCCATTGCGCGCTTTGGTTACCCGTGATGTATATGCGGAGGCTGGGTACGGTGTGCTGATTCCCAAGGGTTCACGTATTATTGGAACCTATAATACAGAAACGGTGCGTGGACAGGGACGAGTCTTTATTATTTGGAGTCGCTTAATTCGCCCGGATGGGATTGATATTGAATTAAATTCACAAACGGTAGATCGTCTAGGTCGCTCGGGCATGCCGGGGCATGTGGATGATCGTTATTTTGAGATTTTTGGCGGTGCGGTTCTAACCTCAATTTTAGGTATAACCTTGGCGGGTATTAGTGATGCTATTTTAGATCCGGAAGGTTCTACTACTACTCAAAATACCGATGGCGCAACAACGCAAAGCACAAGCTCAGTCGATACGGCAATTACAGAAGGAGTCACGGGTATAGGTGCAGTCTCTCGACAAGTGGTGGGAGGGTTGTTAGATGCGCGCCCAAGTATCACGGTTGATCAGGGGACGCCGTTAAAGGTCTATGTGAACCGTGATTTGGAATTCCCTGGAGAGACAGTTAGTAGAGTGAGGATAATTCAATGAGTGTTACGGCGCTTCAAACCTATTTAACTCCTATTCAGGCTTTATTTGAGCGTGATGGAGTGACAGAAATTTCCATTAACCAGCCAAATGAAGCATGGGTGGAGCAGCGCGGTGAAATGCGTTTGGAGCACATTCCGGAATTTAATTTAGAACATCTAAAAAGCTTGGCGCGACTAATTGCGCAATCGACAGATCAGCATATTAGTGAAGAAGCCCCTATTCTTTCAGCAACCCTTCCGCAAGGTGAGCGTATTCAAATTGTCTTTCCGCCGGCGGTAGAGGTGGGAACGGTTGCGATGTCTATTCGTAAACCAAGCACGCTTGATTTAGATCTGGATGAGTATGAGAGCTTCGGTGCATTTCAATCGACCGAGGTGGCGCAGTTGGAAAATACCGATGATATTAAATTGCGTGAGTTGCTCGACCAAGGAAATGTGAAAGAATTTATTAAACAAGCTGTTGCGCTAAAGAAAAATATTATTGTCAGCGGTGGTACCTCAACCGGTAAAACCACTTTTGTGAACGCAGCCTTAAAAGAAATTCCTGCAAGTGAACGAATCATCACAGTAGAAGATGCGCGTGAAGTAAAAATTGATCACATTCAAAACCGTGTGCATTTGCTTTCTTCCAAGGGTGGGCAGGGGCTTGCCAAAGTCGATACACAGGATTTGATTGAGGCTTGCTTACGCTTACGTCCGGATCGTATTATCGTAGGTGAGTTGCGCGGAGCAGAAGCTTTTAGCTTCTTACGTGCGGTGAATACAGGTCACCCTGGTTCCATTTCTACGCTGCATGCTGATACACCGAATTTAGCATTGGAGCAGTTGATTCTGATGGTAATGCAAGCGGGGCTTGGTATCACGCGAGATCAAATCAAAAACTATGTTGAGAATGTAATCAACGTCATCATTCAGCTAAAACGTGGTGCACGGGGACGACGTTATGTGTCGGAAGTATATTTTAAAGGCGAAGGGGAGTAGACTCGGCATATGTCCAATAATTCGGATACAGCGAATTTTCTTCTGATTTCAGGGGTCATCCTAGTTTTGATGATTATACCCGTTTATCTGGGAGGAATTGGGAGTGTTTATTTAGGTTTGTCGCATCTTTACGGCGAGCAATATGGTAAAGCCTATGCCATGCAAATGATCAGCCCAGTGGGTTGGTGGACTTACATGAAATGGATGTTCGCAGATTTCTATCTGCCCTACAGCGCTCATCCGCAACTACAAAACTCTGATTTCCAAATGAAGCTCTTTGGACCGATTGTTGGTTCTGTTTTTGGCATGATCGTTTTAATTTGGATGATGCGCGCGCCGCTTCTTGATTTTCGTCCGTTTAAAGAGCAAGAAGAAATTCACGGTTCGGCGAAATGGGCATCAGAGGCAGATATTAAGCGTGCTGGTTTGCGCTCTAAAAAAGGTTTCTTACTGGGTCGTACTGGTGCCAAAAATTATCTAGTAGCGGATGACTTTCAACACGCACTGCTCTTTGCTCCAACCGGTTCTGGTAAAGGTGTGGGCTTCGTATTACCAAACCTCCTTTTCTGGGAAGAGTCCGTGGTGTGCCACGATATTAAGCTGGAGAATTTCCTTGTAACGTCAGGTTGGCGTGCGACGGTTGGCCATGATTGTTATGTTTGGAACCCCGCAGATCCAGATGGTAAAACCCACTGCTATAACCCGCTGGATTGGATTTCGACCAAACCTGGTCAGATGGTGGATGATGTACAAAAAATCTGTAACCTCATTTTACCAGAGCAAGAATTTTGGATGAATGAGGCGCGGTCGCTTTTACTTGGAGTGATTCTCTATCTCTGTGCCGATCCTAATAAACCCACTTCCTTTGGTGAAGTGGTGCGTACCATGCGTTCGGATGATGTAGTGTATTCATTAGCCGTGGTGTTGGATACGATCGGTAAAAAAATCCATCCAGTAAGCTATATGAATATCGCTGCCTTCTTACAGAAAGCAGATAAAGAACGTTCGGGTGTGATCTCGACCATGAACTCCGGTTTAGAGCTTTGGGCAAACCCATTGATTGATACTTCAACCGCCTCTTCTGACTTTAATTTGATGCAGTTAAAGAAAGAAAAACTTACTGTTTATTGTGGTGTGACACCGGATAACTTGCAACGTTTAGAGCCCTTATTGAAAGTATTCTATCAGCAAGCAGCTGACTTCTTAACGCGCCACATGCCAACGCCGGAAGAAAAATATGGCGTATTGTTTGTGATGGATGAGTTCCCAACCCTTGGTGAAATGACCGCCTTCCAAAGCGGTATTGCCTATTTCCGTGGTTATCGTGTGAAACTCTTCCTGATTGCTCAGGATACCCAACAGCTGAAAGGTATTTATGAAGAAGCGGGTATGAACTCGTTCCTATCGAACAGTTATTATCGTATCACGTTTGCGGCGAATAATATCGATACAGCGAATATGATTTCGCAGCTAATTGGTAATAAAACTGTGAAGCAATATTCGCATAATAAACCGAAATTCCTCGATCTGAATCCAGGGTCTCGTACGGTCAATGAATCAGAAATTCAGCGTGCATTGCTCTTACCGCAAGAGGTGATTCAGCTGCCGCGTGATGAACAGATTCTGCTGATCGAATCTTTCCCGCCTATTAAAACACAAAAGATTTTCTACTTCCAAGACCCTACTTTCTGTAAACGTGCTTGGGGTCAAAATCAGTTTAAGCAAATGACAGGGCCAGGGCCGGTGGATGTTCCAACGCAGGAACCATACGATCCACGTAAGAAGCCAGGGGCAGCGGAGGCTGAACCAGAAGCTCCACCGGAAACAGAGGAGGCCGCAGCACCTCCAGGCAATGATGCACCAGGCGATGTGCCTGCGACAACGTAGAGGAAGTTATGTATAGCATCTGTGCCTTAGCGTCGAAAGATAAGCCGTTAGACGAAGAGCGCCGCGAAGCGTTAATTTCTGCCTTGGCTCCGAATCAATGGAAATGGTTGCGTCGTAATCGTGCGATTGCCATGCGTTTTCGTAGTGCGCCGGCAGAAGTACAATTAATGGCTGCGCGTGAATCGGCGGAAGTTGATTTATTGTTCAAAAAAGAAGAAGGGCCATTCGAGCCGAAGAAGCTACTTATTTGCGATATGGACTCTACCGTGATTGAGCAAGAATGCATCGACGAGCTAGCGGATTTTGCCGGATTTCGCGATAAGGTAGTCAATATCACCGAAGCTGCCATGCGTGGTGAGCTGGATTTTGAAGAGGCTCTACGCGAACGAGTCGCGCTACTGAAAGGCTTGCCAGAAGAAACAATGCAGCAAGTGTTTGATGAACGTCTGACTCTTTCAGAAGGAATCGAATGGCTCGTTAAAGGTATGAAACGCCAAGGCGCGAAGGCGATTTTAGTGAGTGGTGGTTTTGTATTCTTTACCGAACGTGTTGCGCGCAAAGCAGGCTTTGAAGAACATTATGGCAATCGTTTAGCGGTTGAAAATGGCGTATTAACGGGCGAGGTCATTGCCCCTATTCTCACCAAAGATGCTAAGCTGAAAATCTTAGAACATAAGATCAATCAATTAGGCATTACGCCGGAAGATGTGCTGGCGATTGGCGACGGGGCAAATGATATTCCAATGTTGCAACATGCAGGTATGGGCGTGGCATATCGTGCAAAAGAAGCAACGAAGAAGGCTGCTAAGTTTAGCCTAGATTATGCGGATCATGAAGCACTGCTCTGGGCGCAAGGTATTAAGAGCACGGCTTAGTTTTTATGATCGGATTTATCGCATCTGTTTTTGTTCTGCTTTTGGCAGTAACCGATGCATTGGCGCTTGAGCTTGATATTCCAGTGGATTGCACTCTAGGTAAAAATTGCTTTATCCAGAATTATGTTGATCAGGCAGCAGGTGAAGATCGACAAGATTATAAATGCCGTAAACTATCTTATGATAAGCATAAAGGAACCGATTTCGCGATTCCTGTTTTTGATGCAAAGGCAGAAGGAGTCAAAGTGCTGGCGGCGGCAGATGGAATGGTTCTTGGTTTTCGTGATGGTGAAAAAGATGCGTTACTCTCGCAGAAAGATCCAAAATCTTCTGCAAATAAAGAATGTGGCAATGGGGTGCTGATTGCTCATGCTGGGGGATGGAGAACCCAATATTGTCATTTGAAGCGTGGGAGTATTCGCGTGAAGAAAGGTCAGAAAGTGTTACGAGGTGAGCCATTAGGCGAGATAGGCCTTTCCGGAAAAACAGAATTTCCGCATCTGCATATTGCGGTTCGCGATAAAGCAGGAACCCCGATTGACCCCTTTAACACGAACCCCATGGAAAGCGGCTGTGGCGAAGCAGTTTCTTCTTTGTGGAGCGCAAAGGCAAGCTCCGCGATGCAAGTAGAGGGTACGGGGATAGTTTTAAGCGGTATTGCTGGAAAGCCCGTGAAAAAGCATGAGGTAATTCAGGGCTACTATCCGGAGAAATTTTTGCTATCGAATGCCGATGCGATGGTCTTTTGGACCTTGCTTTATGGGCCACAGAAAGGCGACAAGCTGGTAGTGCAGCTAGTAGATTCGAACTCAAAAATTCTGGTAAAAAATACACATCAGTTTGAAGGTTTTAAGGCACAATATTTTCAATATGTCGGCAAGAAGCGAGGTAAGCGTAAGGCATGGCCGGTTGGAGCCTATCAAGGTAAAGTGACGCTGATTCGTGGTTCACAGAATATAGTGGATAAGGTTTTTCACTTTGAGGTGAAATAGCGAGTAGCAACTTAGATAAATAATCCCTGTAGACGACTTGTTTTGACCCAACCTGTTTCATTATAAATCTGCATGGTGAGGGTAGGGTCTGCCAGATGGTCGAGGAATCTTGCTAACGATTGTGTGATGGTAATCGCATCTTCTTCGGTCAGTGTTTGATGCACAAAGAGGTGAGATTGTAGCGCTAGCTGTAACGTAGCTAAACGCACACCAATAATAGTGATGCGGTCGGTCAATGTTTCGCCAAAGCCTGCAAAAGGAAAGAGTGCTGTGCCAAGTTGGGCGCGAATCCAACGTTTGAAATAAGGCTGCCATTGGTCGTTCACAAACTGCCAACCTTCACGCATGCTCTGCAGGTTTTTCATACTGTCTGGTCCGAAATCAATCGCACCAGTTGTAATATCGGTTTGAATATCGAGTGCTTTTTCTAATGTCTCTAGCACCGCTTCTAACCGCGGGCGATTGCTCTTACGTGCGGCTCCTACTAAGCCAGCTAATGAATGGTAAAGATGGAAGGGATCTTCGGTTTTTGCTTCAGGGCTACTTAAACGACTATCCGCACTTTTTAGATAAAACTCAACTGCCATTGGCCAGGTGGCTATATCGACCATTTGCATCGATTGTACGACTGCATGCAGTCGCGCTACGATCTGCCCTGCTGAAGCATCTTCTGCTATAGCAGCTTGTAGAAAGGCTTTGTGAACGTCTAATGCTTTATCATTCTCCAACCCATCGGGTAGATAGTTTGTGAGGCTGAAGGGGGTGCGTCCGGTTTCTGGCTCTGCCCAATCTGTATCGGTAGAGGCAAGAAGTGCACGACGCGCTACTTCAGGACAAGAGATCGTCGCCGTTTGTAAAACAGTATCGCCAAGTTGGCGCGTTACACGCGGGAAAAAATGGCAAGCATCGCCAAGAAAGTCAGTGCCTTTGGCGGCGTGGATTCCACACCAGCCTTTATCAAATTTCACGCAATAATCGGTTTCGGCATCGCGCTTCATAATATGTTCGGCTTCACCAGAAGTAACGAATTCCATTAGCTCAGGAGCTTCGGCTTCGTAACGCGCAACGGTGGCTTTATCCACCTGCATGCCCCAGCCTTTACAGCAGGTATCTTCGCATTTATCGCCGAGACATTCAAAGTCTTCTAACCATTTAGATTGTAGCATAAGAGGGTAAAAAAATGCCCAACCGAAGTCGGGCAATCCTTATTAGAATGTTTATTTATTCATTAAAATCCAGAATTTCCTGAACCTTATATTTGCTGTTTTGGAATACATATTGAACGGCAGTACGCGTTGGCACATAAACCAATATTGGTGCGCGCGTATTGACGGAAATCTTCACATCATGCGGTGAGCGATGAACCGAAACAATAAGAAGAACTGTTAGGCTATCTGTATCTTTTACTCCCACATCAGAGGCCGCTTTTTCAAGGTCTTCGCGTGCAATCAGTTGATTATCTAACGCTGTAGGAAGCGTGATGAATGAAACGGTCGGATCATTTAGCGATTGCAGTAATTTGAATTGTCCAAGTTTTTCGCTTGGAAAGTCAGTTAAAGCATATTCAAAATTTCCAGCAATACCTAGAAGGCCTTGAGGGAAAACAATGGGATTTTCGGTAGGTACTTCTACTTCGCCAAATCGGGTTTCTACAATGGCAGTCCCTTCTTTGACTTTCTCTAAAGTGGAATCTACCACCTCTGGGTTAACGTTTTCTGGTTGTTGAGTCACGGTATGCAACATCTCCCTATTCCTTATCCTTAAGAAAACTAACAGCTACCTGCTTTATTAGCTTTCGATTTTACTATTATAGCACGGTTACCTACCGTGTTAAATAATTGTTTCCTGCTAGAGGAAATCAATCAATCTCAACCTGTTAATGGTTGCGAATGATTGAAATGAAGCTTGTAAGATTGTTTGATCAATCGCGACTTGAGTAGAGGCGGCAACAATATCTGTATCGATAAGTTCACTTTTTACCCCTTCCCAATAGAGTGATAATTCTTGATGGCGGGCTGTTACCGCTTCAACCGTTACAATATTTGCATTGACCTCTGTTCTTTCTCTAACGATGTCGTCCAAACCTTCTTGAATCAATGATTGGGCATCCTCCAAAACAGAGCTACTACTGGCCACAGCATCATCACTGGTCAGTGCTTGTGCGATACCAGCAATGACTTTCTGAAAACCTTCTGCATCTGCCCGAACAGCATAATCAATTTCGATATTATCATCTAACCGTGCGAATAAATCTTCTGACCCGCCTTGATAGTAACTTCTATCAGGTGTGCCAGGTACGAGCGTTTCTGGATTGTTAACCACGGGAGGTACATTCGTTCTTGTACCGCCAAAAATATAACGGCCTTCAAAATTAGTGTTTAAGGATTCGGTGAGCCGATCACGCAAATGCAAAAGCTGTGTACGAAATTGAAGCGTATCGCCGTCAGAAGCGCCTCGGCGTAATACAATTAAATCTTCAACATCATCGACGGTTTCGATAATCCCATCTAAAACAACGCCGCTTGTATTGAGGCGCGAAAGCGTTAAAGCATTACTTTCAGCATAATTATTGGATCTGGCAATTCTGGATTCGAGCGAAACAAACTGCTCTACTTGTGTTCCTAAGCCCTGAAAACGATCTGTTTTCTTACCACTAGAAATTTGATTCTGTAAATCGGCAAGGTTCGTTTGAACACGACTAACATCTCCCAGAGTGCTCTGATGAAGTGCAAAAGTACTAATGCGGTTAACTGTCATTTTTTATTCTCCTTTAGACCGACTGTAATAAAGCGTCGAATAGTTCGTCAGTGACCGAAATAACCCGCGCAGATGCGGCATAGGCATTTTGGTAAACAATTGTATTGGCAAGCTCTTCATCGAGATTTACGCCGCTAACAGCATCGGCGCGTTCCTCGTATCCTTGCAATAGGGTTACGTCATTCTCAGCATTTCTATCTGCGGTGATTGAGTTGGCGGCAATATGGCCAAGCAATTCACCTGCGTAACCGTCAAATGTGAGGGTGGTATCAGGCAAACCGCCAGCAGCACCAAATTCTTGTGATTCAATGCCTAATCTAGCTAATCGTTGTATAACACTGTGATCGCCCGAGAAGCGTTCCAACGTATAAAGTGGATCAGCGTCTGAGTTAACTGGCTGGTTTGAAAGGTTCAAATCACCAACGGAGATTAGCCCTGAATTTTCAAAGAAACGATCTTCAACGGCTAAATTAATCGCTGAATTTTTGATGCTATCTCCGCTAGGAGTAAGGCTATTATTTTCAAAAAAGTTATTCAGGCCAAAATGATGCGAGAAACTACGATTGTCGCCTGGACGTGGTGGGTTATCATTAGGCAAACCAAGGTGGCTGCTGCTGGTATCATCAATCGCGAGGGTAATCCCTTCGCGTGCAGATTCGATTTTAAGGAAACCTTCTTGCTGTAGATAATCGCCGCTTACGCTAGGTAACTCCACGCCATTTTCATCCACAAGCGAGGCACGCAAAAGCGGTTCGAATGTGCTTGGAACAGTTAAAACGCCGCTGCCTGCTGTCACTGCACGTGCAGCGATACGGTCATTTTCGGTATCATTTTGTTCGTTCAAAACACGATAGGTAACAGTGGAAGTGCTTAGATTTCCACTTTCATCACGTGTAACGATATCTACGTTAATATCATAATAAGCAGAGTCTGAGTTGCCGCTTAAATCAGCTGAGAACGTTCCGTTTTGTTGTAAACGTCTTTGCTCGCCCCCTTGAATAGTATCATATGGAGGGCTGTAACTTTGACCTGCTACATCTGTAGATGCACCCGCACCTGCAGGTGTTGTTACGGTAATCTCAAACGTGCTGCCTGTAACGTTGCTGATGGTAAAATAGCCGTCAAATTCAGCCGAAGGGATACCGTCAATTACAATGCCGGGATCATCTAATCGTATCACATCACCATCCGAAAGGGAGTGGCTCGAATCCGTTGTTACGGTGACAACGTTGCTGGCTGCTGAGGTAATAAAAGTGTTGCTTGCACTTAAAGCAACGGTTTGAACCGTATTAGTAGTGGAGGTAATATCGGCTCCGGTCTCGTCTAATACTTGCAGTCCATCCACCCAAAATTCGGCATTCTCGCCAGAGATATTTTCAATTTCGAAATCAAATTCGATTCCTGGTACTGCGCCTGGAAGGCTGTCATTGACGATTGCCAACTCAATATTATTGATATTACCAACTTGTAGTCGGTTTTGCGGTACCCCAAAATGATGATTAACCTCGTTAATAATGGTTTGCAGGTCCACTTCACCAGGACCTTGACTGTTAAACAGCTCACTAAAATTGATGGTTAGTGGACGAAATCCTGACACTTCGTCATTAAAGGTGCTCGGGGCAGGAGTGCCATCTTCATTCAATGCAGCAATAGTGACTGACCCTTCCCACAGGCTGCGCTCAGACACATTAAATTCTGCTGTACCAACTAGCTCAGTGGCTGGCGGATAACCAGAACCCTGATTATGAATATCGTTGAAGCTATCGCGTAACTGAGCGGCCAGTTGGTCTAACTGATCTAAAATATTCGGAATGAGGTCATCACGAATTTCGAGCAAACCAGCAAGCGAGCCACCTTCGAAACGTTTCTCAATTTGGCTACTTCTGCCGCCACTTGCGATATTAACAGAACGGCTAACAGCGCGGCCATTTTCGTCAATTGTTTGTAAAACAAGTGGGTTAATATCTCCATCTTCGATCAGGGTATCAACCGAACTAATTTCGCGATATTCAATTTGGCCATAACCAAAATCAACCAAATTAAGACCGTTACCCGTTGAAAGAGTTAAGCTACCATCTTCTTTTTCGGAAACAAATATATCAATATATTGTGCGACTTCTTCGGCGAGAGCGTCTCGTTGATCCAGAAGTGTCGCGGTAGGTGCGCCAAAAGAATGGCCCTCAGCAATCGCTTCATTTGTGAAAAACAGTTCTTCTAAGCGCTGGTTTAGCGCGCCCGTATCTTGCTTAATTTCATTATCTACTTGAAAGCGAAGTTCTTCAAGGCTTTGAGCAAGCACAGAAATTTCACGTGCTGCCACGCTAGCAGATTGGATTACTGCTGCGCGTGTAGAGCTACGCTCAGGTGTATCGGCCGTAATTTGCAAATCGTTGAAGAAAGTCTCGATATGGTTATCGATACTATTACCAAGTGAAGGGTCGCCTAGCAGGACTTGGATTTCATCATAATAATCGGTGATGACTTCACTGCGTCCAACCTCGCTTGTTTGGTTATAAACCGATACTTGCAAAAACTTGTCAACAGAGCGAGTCACATCTGCAATACGTACGCCTGAGTCACCTCCTGCGTGGGTGACAGATTCTAAATTCACAATCTGGCGTGAGTAACCTTCCGTATTCGCATTAGCGATGTTATTCGAAATAACAGCTATGGTACGTTGGTTAACATTAAGGCCTGTAAGGGCGTTATTTAATGCGTTTGTTAAACTCATCGTGATTTAAATCCTGCTCTATTACACTTGTTCATTTAGCGTGACTGAAACGGAATCCATCTTTTTCTCAGGAACTCCGCGCGTGTCATAACTTGGTTTGCGGTTATGCTCATTCACCACTTCCGTAATGGCTTCCACTACGCGTGCATTTACTTCTTTTGCGGCGAGTAAACGGCGATGATTTTCTTTTTTAATCTCGTTAAAGACTCCTACCATCTCGGTAAATTCTTCGCGTTCGTCTTCTGTTACTTCGTCTAATAAGTGCGGATATTTCTGGACGCGCTTTAGCTGAAGTTCCACGGCTTTGGTTAGCCATTTCTTTTCATTGAGTAGCGGGTCAATGGCTTTCACATCCATCTCAGCCAGATAGTCTACCTCCAACGCGAGTATTTGCGCCAAGCGAGCGACGAGTGCTAAAACATTTTCCATATTAATATTCTGCGGGCGGATATCTTCTGCTTCCGCCGAATGTGCATTTTCATAAGCGTCCATTACTCTACCTCCTCAGGGGTTTTTATCGCCGCGGCATTAGCCGTGGATTTTTCTTTCGATGCGACAAAATCAAGGGCTTCACCCTCTTGCACGCGTAGCATTTCGCGCTTCACATGATCGGCTACACCAATGCCGCCTGATCGTGACATTAGCTTGCCATATTCATCAATCAGCATAGATTTATAGATATCGTCGCCTGGGCCTTCGCTTCCAGGTGATAAATCAACTTCGGCAAACATATGTTCCATCATCTGCGCTAAGAAGACGGCTTCAAATTCTTGCGCTGCCTTTTCAATTGCCTCATTACCACCGGCTTTTCCGCTAGTTTTGCGGGCTTGCTCTAGCTTCAAACGGGTTTGATCGGCTAATGCTTTCGCACGATCTACATTTACGATCATAGGGTCCTCCATTATCGTGTCTCGATTTCTGCCTGTAGTGCACCGGCAGCTTTAATATTTTGCAAAATGGCGATCATATCACGTGGGCCAACACCCAATGCGTTAAGTCCACCGACTAGTTGTTTGAGCGATGCGCCGCTATTGAGTACGGTAAGCTTTGCGCCACTCTCTTCATCCACCGATACTTCCGAACGGGGAACAATTTCTGTTGTTGCGCCGAAAGGTGCAAATGGGTTCGGTTGCGATACTTGTGGTGTTTCTTCAATCCGCACGACCAAATTACCCTGTGCAATAGCCACTGTATCGATGCGAACATTTTCACCCATCACAATGGTACCCGTTGCTTCATCAATCACGACTTTGGCGACTTGGTCAGTCTCGACCTTAATTTGCTCAATATCTGCGAGTAGATAGGCCACAGCGTTATTATACTCAGGCGGAACATTGACCTGCACTGTACCCGGATCCATCACGACGGAAGCTTCAGGCCCTAAACGAGAGTTTACCGCGCGTGAGATGTTTTTTGCTGTATTAAGATCAGGGTTGCGTAGCGCAAGTTTGACTGAATCTAGCGTGTTCAGTTTGAAATCTACTTCGCGTTCCACCACACCACCACCAGAGATAATCGCGTTGGTTGGTACACCCTTCGTGATGCTGGTGCCAGATTCTCCCTCGACAGCAAACCCGTTAATGGTGACCCCACCTTGTGCAACGGAATAAACTTGGCCATCTGCGCCATAAAGAGGTGTTGCGAGCAGCACTCCGCCTTGCAGGCTTCTTGCATCGCCCATGGCACTTAATGAAATATCAATTTTACCGCCTGCGCGAGCAAATGGCGGTAATTTTGCAGTAACGGTCACTGCGGCTACATTACGGCTGTTAAGCTGTTCGCCACGTGTGTTCACTCCCTGACGTTCCAGAAAGGCAATAAGGCTTTGCTCGGTAAAAGCGTTGTTACGAAGGCGGTCACCTGTTCCATTTAGGCCGACCACGAGACCATAACCAACGAGCATATTTTCACGAATTCCCTCAAACGAGACAATATCTTTAATACGGGTATTTTGCGCTGCGGCAATATCTGCCCAGAGCACGAAAAGTGAAAGTAAAATCAATAAATTCTTCATAGCCCAAGTAGCTATGCGAGAATCGTGCCAGAATTCCTGTTTTACGCCTTACTCGGTCTAACGACTTGCTTCTTTATGTTTATATAAAGATATAGCTAAGCCGCAGCAGCAAAGCCTTCAATGTCTTGTGGACCGTCAATATTGCTGGTTTCGATATCTTTGGCGATGCGACGTACGAGGCCGGAAAGCACTTTACCAGTGCCGAGTTCAACGGCGTGGGTGACACCACTATCATGTAGAGCCAGCACAGAATCGCTCCATTTTACGCTACCTGTTACTTGGTCTACCAGTAAGCTACGGATCATATTAGCTTCTTTCACAGCATCGGCGGTGACATTAGCGATGACAGGTACAGCGGCATCTTTCATTTCTACTTCAGCAAGGGCTTCGCGCATGCGTTCTGCAGCAGGCTGCATGAGTGGCGAGTGGAAAGGCGCACTTACATTAAGGGGTAGAGCGCGTTTGGCTCCGGCCTCTTTAGCCAGTTCACAAGCGCGCTCAATGGCACCTGCATTACCCGAGATGACCACCTGACCCGGTGCATTATAGTTAGCGAGTACGCAAATTTCTTCCACATTGGAGGCATTACGTGCCACGTCTTCAACCGCTTCAGTATCTAGGCCAATAATCGCGGCCATGCCGCCTTGCCCGGCTGGAACGGCTTGTTGCATTGCATCGCCACGAATACGAAGGAGCTTTGCAGTATCGGCCAGCGAGAAAGTGCCGGCCGCGCAAAGGGCAGAATATTCACCTAAAGAATGACCAGCCACAAAAGCAGCGTCAGTAATGCTCGCACCGCATTGCTTTTCTAGCACGCGCCATACGGCGATTGAGCTAGCCATAATAGCAGGCTGTGCATTAGTAGTCAGAGTAAGCTCCTCGACGGGTCCTTCAAACATCAATTTTGACAGATGTTGGTCTAGTGTATCATCCACTTCGGCGAACACGTCTTTAGCTTCTGTAAAGGCTTCGGATAAGGCTTTGCCCATGCCGACGGCCTGTGATCCCTGTCCGGGAAAGAGAAATGCTTTAGTCATAAGCGCCAGTAGTGCGGATAGCTGGTTATTAGGTCAAGAAAATTTATCACTAAAACACTTGCAAATGGAAGCTAAATGGGTATGTTGCGTTTCCCTTTAGCCACGGTTGGCTGGAGATAAGATGCAAATTTGCAGGAGATTACGAATATGGCATTTTACGAATGCACCTTCATTGCCCGCCAAGATTTGGCGCCAAATGATGTTGAAAAATTGACAGATAGCATGGTTGCCGTGCTTGAAAAGCATGATGCAAAGATCATCAAGCGTGAAGCTTGGGGTATTCGCCCACTCGCTTATGAGATCAACAAAAACCGTAAAGGTCACTATGTGATGCTCGGTATTGAAGCGACAGAACCAGCGCTAGATGCTTACCGCACAGAGCAGCGTTTGTCAGAGGAAACCATTCGTAACCTTGAAGTTAAAGTAGACGAAATGGACAGCAGCAAGCCATCTATCATGATGCGCGACGAAGCTGCGTAAGGAGATATTACTATGTCATTTGGCCAAAAAACTTTCTTTAAACGTCGTAAATCTTGCCCGTTGAGCCACGCAAAAGCTCCGGCAATTGATTATAAAGATACGAAAACACTAAATCGCTATGTGTCTGAGCGTGGTAAAATTATGCCAAGCCGTATCACGTCGGTTTCAGGTAAAAAACAACGCTTGCTGAAGCAAGCTATTAAGCGCTCACGCATTTTGGCCTTGATGCCTTTTGTGAGCCAATAAGGTAAAGATAAGGGCCTCCCAGAAATGTGGAGGCCTTTTTTTTAACAGGTTGGTCGATCATGGAGCAGGAAAAACAATCTCTCACGATTGCCCTCGGTGGAGGGGCGGTTTCTGCTTTTCTTTATTTCTTAGCCGTTGGCGGTGGGTTCTTTAGTTTCCTCATTTCCTATACACCGCTTATTCCCATTTTTTTGGTGGGGCTATCACAAGGCCCACGTGCGGGTGGAATTGCCGCTTTATCAGGTTTATTTTTAGGCGGGCTTATGACCGGCCTTTCTGGCTTGGTGCTTTATTCCGCACTTTATGCTGTCCCGGCTATTTTCTTTATACATGCCATTTTAGCTGCTTTGCCCGACCAAGATGGCCAAACCGAACAAAAACGTTGGTATCCAATTGGTGGTGCGCTTACAGGGCTTAGCCTTTATGCGTCGGTAATGGTTGGTATTTTAGTGGCGACGACGATGCGTGATATGGTCAGCACATCCGAAATTTTAACCTCTGCGCCGCAAGAGAGTATCTCTCCCATGATGCAGCAAGCGCGAGATTTAATAGTTGAATCCCCCTTCTTGGTATTTGCGATGGGCGCGTGGATTCAAATTTTTGCTTTCTATGGTTTGGCAATTTTTGCCAATTTTATGCTCAAAGGCTGGGAACGTGAAATTCGCGATAATTTAAAGCTTACGCCTTTTATGCCTTCAATGATTACTCTGGTTGTTGTGTGTATCGCCGGATTACTCTCATTTGTTGATAATTTAGCTATTCAGACTGCCTCGAAAACTTCGCTTATTATTCTACTCTTGCCGTATTTTTTAATGGGAATGGCGCGGTTACATGCTCGCAGCCGTAATTGGCCGAACCGTTTGGCCTTACTTTTTGCTATTTATATGCTGACAGTGCTTGTGTTTTTGCCGGTTTTCTGCTTTATCGGCGCCGGTCTGTATGAACAGGCGAAGTTTTTGTCTAACCGTCATGGTGGCGGGACAGAGTGAAAATCTGACAAATAAGGAGATATTGTCATGGAAGTTATTTTATTAGAACGCGTTGCTCGTTTGGGCGACATGGGTGATCTTGCAAAAGTGAAAAACGGTTACGCTCGTAACTATCTTATCCCGCAAGGTAAAGCGATGCGCGCAACAGCGGCTAACAAAGCTGAGTTTGAAGCGCGTAAATCTGAAATCTCTAAGCAAAATGATGCTCGCAAAGCTGAAGCAGGTAAATTTGCTAAGAAAATTGAAGGCACAATTGTTGAGTTGGTTCGCCAAGCTTCAGATGATGGCCGTCTATACGGTTCGGTAACGGTGCGTGATATTGGTGCTGCACTAACTGAAAAGGGTTTTGAAATTCCACGTCAGAACTTGCTTCTTGAGCGTTCGATCAAAGAAGTAGGCTCTTTTGAAGTGAAAGTAATGCCTCACCCAGAAATTGAAGTAGTTCTTCCGGTACGTGTGGCACGTAACGAATCTGAATTCATTGACTGGAATGAAGGTGAAGAGGAAGAAGAAGTCGTTGAAGCAGCACCTGTTGCTGATGAAGCACCTGCGGCGGAAGAAGAAGCGCCAACAGAAGAAACTTCTGAAGAAGACGCCGCTTAATAATTTAAGCTTTAGGCTAAAATGCAATAAAGGCAGCTCGGTTTCTCCGTGGCTGCCTTTATTCTTTCTTATTCTTCTTTTTCCATTTGTTCCACCATGGATTCCCAATTTGAGAACCCCAGAACATGGAATTGAAGATCATGAGGAGTATTAAAACTCCTAATACATACAGATCGTTCATATTCTGTGTTTTTTAAATTAAAAAATAATGCGATTGACCAAAAGATAAAAAGCAAAGTGAACCCATTGATTATCGTTTAGGAATCGCAATTCTCCAAGCAATGAAGCGTGAAGGTTTTATGACAGCATGCCCCAACAAAAAAGCCCCCGTAAAATACGGAGGCTTTTTTGTTGTTGAGATAGAGTGCTATTAAGCAGCTACTACTTTACCTTCAACTGCCGTCACAATCTTGCGAGCAGCATCAGCTAAGTCATCGCCCGATTGGATTGGAAGTCCGCTCTCGGCCATGATTTTCTTACCTTGCTCTACATTTGTGCCTTCAAGGCGAACCACGAGAGGAACCGTAAGATTCAAGTCACGAGAGGCCGCGACCACGCCTTCTGCAATAATATCGCAACGCATAATGCCACCGAAGATATTGACGAGAATCCCTTCAACATTCGGATCACCCATGATGATTTTAAAGGCTTCTTTCACTTTCTCTTTCGTCGCGCCGCCGCCTACATCGAGAAAGTTAGCTGGCTCTGAACCGTAGAGATTGATGATATCCATTGTTGCCATTGCAAGACCGGCACCATTCACCATACAGCCAATTTTACCATCCATCTTAATGTAAGCGAGGTCATACTTAGAGGCTTCTAGCTCTAACGGATCTTCTTCTGCTTCGTCGCGCAGTTCAAAAATCTCTGGCTGACGGTAAAGCGCGTTAGGATCAAAATTCATTTTCGCATCCAGCGCGATTAACTCATTGCCTTTGGTGATAACGAGTGGGTTAATCTCCACTTGTGACGCATCGGTGCCCATAAATGCATCGTAAATGCCTTGTGAGAATTTGAAGAAATCACCCATAAGTTCTTTTGGAATCTTCAACGCGAAGGCGAGCTGACGTGCGTGGAACGGTTGGAAGCCACTGGCAGGATCAACCTTTGTCGTCACGATTTTTTCTGGCGTCTCTTCAGCCACGGCTTCAATATCCATGCCGCCTTCGGTTGAGGCCATGAAAGTAACGAAGCTGGTATCGCGATCAATTACTGCGGAGAAGTAAAGTTCCTTATCAATGTCGCAGCCTTCTTCAATATAGAGGCGTTGAACTTTTTGACCGGCAGGGCCTGTTTGGTGCGTAACCAAGGTCATGCCCATAATTTCATCAGCGAGGGTTTTGACTTCATCAATCGATTTAGCGAGCTTTACGCCGCCTGCTTTACCACGGCCACCTGCGTGAATTTGCGCTTTGACCACCCATAAATCGCCACCGAGTTCTTTCGCGGCAGCAACCGCTTCATCCGTATTAAAAGCCGGTAGACCACGCCCTACGCGGACACCGTATTTTTTTAGAACTGCTTTAGCTTGATATTCATGGATATTCATAGGGTCTTACCTTGTTAAGAATGTTTCAATGCCGCCACTCTAGCGCTTGAGCGCAGAAGTGCAAGAGGCAGGTGGTGCTTGTCTCACTCTTAGATACGATTTTGAAGTGAGCGTGACTGGATCTGACGGGTTTGGACAAAATTTAACCAAACTGTCACACAAAAGATGATTGAAAATGCTAGAATCATCAGGATTTTTTTGCCGTGTATTTTTTTTACATGCCTTCAGTATTTTACTCTTTCTATCTCGATAGTATTCTATGCCACGGCAGTGTAGAAACAGAGTGAATACTGAAGGTTTTTTTCTTATAACTTTAAAATTTCCAATCATGAAGTTAGGTCATTTAATTATCGGTTTGGTTGCAGCAGCAGTCATTTTACTTATCGTAACAGTCTTTGCTGGTGCTTCATCTGAATTTGCGAGCATGTTACCTCAAAGCCCTAAGGTAGCGGCTTTTGCATCTATTGGTTTAATAATCTTAATTTTGGTTCTCATTGTAATATGGGGGTCAAGAAAAAAACCAAAAGATGGCAAGTAAGCGCCATCAGTCAAAAGCTCTCTATTCCCTCTATGGGGGAAATAGAGAGCTTTTTCTTTTAGGGGTAGTTGGTTGCTAGCTTTTAGCGCAGGTGCACTTTTTCTAGCAGCCCTTGAACAGACTCAACCGAGTGGTCGAACATCTCTTTTTCTTGGCTATTTAGGTTGATCTCAACAATCTTTTCCACGCCGTTTTTACCAATGACGGTTGGCACGCCCACATACATATCCTGTACGCCATATTGGCCGCTTAAATAGGCAGCGCAAGGCAATACACGCTTCTTATCTTTAATGTAAGACTCTGCCATCTCAATCGCAGAGGCAGCCGGTGCATGATAAGCCGAACCATTCTTCAATAGACCTACAATTTCTGCACCACCATCGCGCGTGCGTTGTACAATCGCTTCGATACGTTCATTGGTTGTCCAACCCATTTTCACGAGATCAAACAATGGGATACCAGCAACGGTCGAATAGCGAGTTAGCGGTACCATTGTATCGCCATGGCCACCAAGAACGAAGGCCGATACATCTTCCACTGATACATTGAATTCCTCAGCTAAGAAGGTACGGAAGCGAGCAGAATCTAGCACGCCAGCCATGCCCACTACTTTTTCTGGTGGCATTTGGCTTACTTCTTTAAACACCCACACCATCGCGTCTAATGGGTTGGTGATGACGATTACGAACGCATCTGGTGCGTATTTTGCGACATTTTCAGCCACGGTTTTGATGATAGAAGTGTTTGTGTCGATCAAATCATCACGGCTCATACCAGGCTTACGGGGTACGCCCGCGGTAATAATCACCACATCTGAACCTTCAATATCTTTATAACTTTGTGTACCGGTCATTTCGCTATCAAAGCGACTTACGGGGCCAGATTCTTTAATATCCAAGGCTTTTCCTTGCGGTAGACCTTCTGCAATATCGAATAATACCACGTCTCCTAGCTCTTTTAAGCCGATAAGGTGAGCGAGGGTTCCACCAATCATTCCCGAGCCGATAAGTGCAAATTTTGTACGTTTAGCCATGAATTTTCTCCTGAAAAAGGGTTGTCTCTTGCTATGCACTATAGGCACGTAAAGGCAAGGTGCAATGGCTAGTTGGGGACGGTGTTAAGATTTTCGTCATAGAAGTTTCATATTAAAAGGTTAACCAATTATTAAGAAGCGTGGTAATCTGAGATTATAGTAAATGAAACAGGAGCAACCCGTATGAAGCAGGAACTAGAAGCGACCCATAATGCGCTAATTACCCTTGCCTATGAAGCCGAGGAAGATAACGCTGCTGTTGATCTGGATTCTGAAAGCTTGGAGGAAATGGCTCCGCAAGAAGCCGCTTCAGAGTTGCTAAGCGTGCTGCAAACCATGCTGGAAGATGAAGATACTTCCGAAGAAGAGCAAGCTATCGCGCAAGAGTTCATTTTTGACCTGCACGAAGATACGATCAATCTGGATAATATTCTGGATGAGATCGAAGATGCGTTCGATATCTAAAGGCGAACGGCTCGCGACTAGTTCTGTATTAATGACAATTGTGTGACAACCACCCCGCTGCCATTGTGGTAAAGCGGGTTTTTTGGTATAAAAGCGCATCTTTATTTTTAAAATATAAGGGGTGGGCAGTCGTTCTCCATAGGTCAAGTTCTCCTGAGAAGGAACTAGATAACTGCGGTAACGACAGGACTTTGGAATTGAAGGCACCAAAGTGAGTTGTTACACACTAAACGCAGTTGAGAATTAGCTCATCCCGCTTTTTAAAATATATGTTCGTAAAGAGCATCAAAAGAATTTTATTTAAAAAAATAAATATTCCTTAGCACGAAGGAAATTAAAAAGAACGTGTTTGTATTCGAGTCGTTGCCTGCTGGCATCGGCTCTTTTTCGTTTATCCATTTAATTTATAAATGTCACCGCTGGCGCTCTTGGCTCTTTGCAGAGCTTTGCCGCGACCTGAAAGGGATGGATTAGTCATGAAATATTCATGCGCACTTAAGCCCTTCTTTTTATATGGCATGCGGGTGTAAGTGCCATCTTCGCCGAGCATCCAACTTTGTTTTTCATCTTTAAAATTCGCCAGCATAATTTGGCCGAGAATTTGCGCGTGTACGGTTTCATTCTCAATCGGTACGAGCACTTCAACGCGGCGGTCAAAGTTACGCGGCATCCAATCAGCGGAGGAGATATAGAGTTTTGCTTTTTCGGATGGTAGCTTATTGCCATCGCCAAACGCATAGATGCGGGCATGTTCCAAAAAGCGACCAACGATAGATTTTACGGTGATATTTTCCGACAAGCCCTTAACGCCGGGTTTAAGGCTGCAAATACCGCGTACGACGAGACTGATAGTAACACCCGCTTGCGAGGCTATATAGAGCGCATCGATAATTTCAGGGTCAAGCAGCGCATTCATTTTCGCCCAGATATAAGCAGGCCGCCCAGCCTTGGCATGAGCAATTTCTTTTTTAATTAGCTTGAGCAGGTGCGAGCGAAGCTCTTTGGGTGCCAGCACTAGTTCTTTCATATCGCGCGGTGGGGCATAACCGGTGACGAAATTAAATAAATAGGCAGCATCGCGGCATAAGGTTTCATTGCAGGTGAAGAAGGAAAGATCCGTATAGATTTTTGCCGTTTTGGGATGGTAGTTACCGGTGCCAAAATGTGCGTAAGATTTAAGCCCCGCTTCATCTTTGCGAGTAACGAGCGTGACTTTGGAGTGAGTCTTGAGTTTTACGAATCCGTAAACCACCTGCACGCCCGCACGTTCCATATCGCGTGCCCAGCGAATATTGGCTTCTTCATCGAATCGCGCTTTTAACTCCACCAATGCCGTAACGGATTTTCCATTCTCGGCTGCTTCGATCAGTGCGGCGACAATCGGCGAATTAGAGCTAGTACGATAGAGGGTTGATTTGATGGAGATCACATCTGGGTCGAGTGCAGCTTGTTGCACGAAGCGCACCACTACATCAAAACTTTCATACGGGTGGTGGACAACAATATCTTTCTCCGCAATAGCGGCAAAGCAATCGCCTTCATAATCCTCAATACGTTCTGGAAAACGCACCGAGAAAGGGGGATAACGGCATTCTGGGTGTTCCACTTCTAGCAGCTCTGACAAATGCGAAAGCCCAACCATATCTTCCAGCGCGACCACATCGCGCTCTTCTACTTGTAGCTGTTCCATCACTAATTGGCGAAGCTCTTGCGGTGTATCTTCAGTCGTATTGATGCGTACAGCACGGCCACGGCGTCGTCGTTTAATAGCACGCTCAAAACCGCCAACTAAATCTTCTGCATCATCTTCAATATCCAAATCACTATCGCGAATCACGCGGATAATGCCGCTGCTAACGACTTTGAATTTTGGGAACAGTTTATCGATAAATAAAGCAATCACCTCTTCGACCGGAATCATGCGTGTGATTTCATCCTCATCATTCGCTTCTTCAAGCGTGATGAAACGTTTCAGCTTCGGCGGAAATAGAATGACAGAGGTTTGCTTATGACGGCCATTGGGCGTTTTTAAGGTAAAGAGTTGGGCAATCCCTAAATTTGGAATGAAAGGGAAAGGATGTGCCGGATCGATCGCGATAGGCGTGAGTACCGGAAAAATATTCTCAGAGAAGTATTCGCTCAGCCATTCAAGTTCTGATTTTGAAAGTGCTTCTTTCGTAATGACATCCACGCCTTGTTCGCGTAATTCATCACGCAATTGTAACCAGCATTTCTGCTGCTGGTGCATAATATCGGCAATGCCTTTACGAATGCCTTTAAGTTGCTGCTTTGGCGTCATCCCATCGATCGAGATACTCTGAATTCCGTAAAGTTGTTGATCCATCAGGCCTGCGACACGTACCATCACAAACTCATCTAGGTTAGATCCACAGATGGAAAGAAAATTCACCCGCTCCAATAATGGGGTGTGCGGATTCTCGGCTTCTTCCAGCACACGGGCATTAAATGCAAGCCAAGAAAGCTCACGGTTAAAGTATCTGTCTTCAGGTAAGGATGAACGGTTCATAGCGCGTGACACTATGCGCTGTTTATGCCAAAGATACAAGCATATGGCGAAGCAGATTTACATTTTTAGGCATGCTGTGACCGAGCCTTATAGCGAAAATGGCGAGGACTTTAGCCGATCACTGGTTGCAAAAGGTTTTGAAGATGCTGCTAAAATGGGTAAGAAAATTGTCGCAGCGGGGTTCGTGCCAGAGGCCATTTATTGTTCGACCGCGAAACGCACCCAGCAGACTTTGGAAATGGCATTACCGCATTTGGGAGTGAGCACAGCCAATGTCACCCATACGGACGATCTCTATCTTGCTAGCGAGGGTGATATTCTCGCTTTCATTAATGAGCTGCCTGACACGATCCAGAAAATTATGATTGTTGGCCATAACCCTGGCTTGCATCAGATTGTACAAACCTTAAGCGGTAATATGTTAATGAGCTTCTCGCCCGCTACTTGCGCCGTGTTGGCAGGTGGTCACCCCAATTGGCAAACCGTCACGCCGGATAGCATGAAGCTTGCTGATTTATTAGTCGTCTAAGTTTACCAAATAGGTTTGACTAGATCGTCTGACCGCTCTTTTTCCAATCTTCAACAAAAGCAGCAAGGCCTTTATCGGTAAGCGGATGATTAATGAGCTGATGCATCACCTTCGGTGGGATGGTCGCTACATCAGCACCCATAAGCGCGCTATCCACTAAATGCATTGGGCTGCGGATAGAAGCGACGAGCACTTCCGTTTGGAAATCATAGTTGCTGTAAATTTGTACGATATCGGCGATGAGCTGCATACCATCTTGGCTAATATCATCTAAACGACCTACGAAAGGTGAGATGAAGGCCGCTCCCGCTTTAGCAGCCATCAATGCTTGAGAAGCTGAGAAGCAGAGCGTTACATTCACCATGCGGCCTTGCTTGGCAAAATGAGAACAGGTTTTAAGACCATCCATTGTTAGCGGAACCTTCAGTGCGATATTTTCTGCGATATCAAGAATCTTATCGCCTTCGCGTTTCATGCCTTCAAAATCGGTTGCGCCTACTTCGCCGCTCACAGGGCCATCCACGATATCGCAAATCTCTTTAAGTAGCGGTAGGAATTCTTTGCCTTCTTTGGCAACAAGCGATGGGTTGGTGGTTACCCCATCTAGCAAGCCTGTATCGGCTAGTTCTTTGATTTCATCTAGGTTTGCAGTGTCGACAAAAAATTTCATGAGTGGGGTTCCTCTATTTGCATGTTTGAGCTGTTATAGCTGATGAGTCGTGATGTGCAAGCTTAGTGCTCGGGTCGTTTACGATTCGCCAATTCCTGCACCTTTTCGCTGGCCGCGGTCTGAAAAAAGGCTGGAATCAACCCGTGAACGAGTGCCATCAGGCCGGCGGTAAAGCAACTAAATGCATAGCGCAAAGCGAAGCGTTGATGCTGAAAATAAAGCTCTTCTGTATCAATGAGGTGTTGGCGGCTCTTTTGAATCATCATTCCTTTACCTTCGCTTAATATCTCTGCGCTATACTATAGATAAGTTACTCACAGAAAGGAACGTATTTTGAATTCACCTGAAATTATTGCTGCCGTTAATAAGCTAATCACCTTTGATTGGTTTCAAGAAAAATCCGCTAAGTATTTCGATAATACAAAGCTTCTAAATGAGGAAGATTTCATCGCAGTGCGTGCGACGTTTATTTCGGATGTGATGCGCAATCGGTTTAGGCCGTCGATGGATGAGTTGGATGCAAACTGTTCAATTTTCTTAAAAATGACATGTGGCAAGATGATTCAAGAGAAAATTGCAAACCACATGCGCGAGCAGGAAAATAGCCACTTGGCGAAGTTAGCAGGAAACAATCCAGCTCCGACAGGTAACGGAATAGATAGAAAGCATAAGCGTGGGCTTTAAGATATCCAATTTAGTTTCTGGAACTCTTCCTGCAAAATAATATCTAATTCGTCCATTGAAATATCTTTGTTTAAGGCTGCTAATGAGGTGACCCCATGTTCGCGGATTCCACACGGTACGATGCCCCCAAAATGCGAAAGGTTGGGGTTCACATTGATGGCGATGCCATGAAAGCAAACCCATTTTTTTACGCGAATGCCGAGCGCGGCAATTTTATCTTCTCGCCCATCGGGTTGCACGACCCAAATGCCAATACGGCCTTCGCGGCGTTCGCCTTTCACGCCGCACCGTGCGAGGGTTTTAATAATCCATTCTTCCAATAAACAAACATAACGCCGTACATCAGGTTTCGGCTGCATACGTGTTTTTAAATTGAGCATCGCATAAACAATGCGTTGGCCAGGGCCGTGATAGGTATATTGTCCGCCGCGGCCTGCATCATAAACGGGAAATTGTTCCGGAGTTAGTAGATCACTTTCTTGCGCACTACTTCCAGCGGTATAAAGCGGTGGATGTTCTAATGCCCAGAGTAGTTCTTCTGCCTCTCCATTAATAATACCATCAACCCGCTGCAACATGGTTTCATGGGCAGTTTCATAATCAATCAAGGAAGGAGAGGTGATCCACTCAGCCACTTTTGCCATTAACGTATAGGAACCGTTTGTGGGCCGCCGCGCTGCGACATTGCTTCATTATAAACGCAGACAATTTCATTGCCATGACGCAGAGTGAAGCGGCTTGAAACGCGCTCGACAATAATTTTATCGTTACGCGCTCGGAAATTGACGAGATACTCTTTGCCTTGTGCATCCACATGATAGAAGGCAGGGATTGAAGCGTTCTTATCGCGAAATTCGAAGTAAGTGAACTCCCCATCATCGTAAATTTTCACCGGAGCAAAAATCTGTGAACCACGAATCGAATAGTTGAAGTTGAAATTCTGATATCCTTCGACGATTGGATCGCGAAGTTTTTCCTTCTTCTTCTTTTTACGGACAAAGGTTTCCGTTGGGTAAATAAATTTCATCACCCAAATTAAATCTGGATCTTCAATGCTTTCTGCTTCATCTGCATGCAGTTCAAACAGGTATGTACGCTTATCAGTCAGAAGCGTCATGTTGGTTTGAGCGTCTTGCTCAACCGGTTTCAAGAAAATCCGATTACCTGAAGGGGTAATTTGCCACGGAACGGAATCGCCCATGGAGATAGTTTGAATTTTTTCACCATCTTCTAGTACAATGCTCGACTGATAACCGTAATGGCCGGTAAATTTAAATACCTCATCAGGTGCATACATAATCGTGTGAATACGGCCATCGACCCCTTGCGGGCGCGGTGATTTAAGCGCCTCGGCAGTATGCGGAACAAGCCATAGTAGTCCGCTTAAAAGCAATGATAGAATAAAAAAACGTCTCATAATTATCTGCGTGTTATTTCCTGCACATTATATTGACCTACCCGAAAATCGATTGTTTTTGCCATTTCATAGGTTTTCTTTTCCATATTCCATTGCAGAACTTCGTTGGTATTCTGGTCTACCGTAAGTTTAGGGAAACGAAAAGTAATATTCGCAACCCAATTATTTTGTTGCTGCTGTTTGCCTCGCACTACATTGGTAGTAAAATGAACGGTGGCGCGGCTTGGGTAGCTGTCGAGATCCATCCGAATATCATAAATAGAGCTGCTACGGGTGGCGGCGCGGCCATATTTATTAAAAGGGCTGCTTGGGTTTTCTGGGTTAATGAAGGTCTGATAGCGCTGAAATTCTTGTTCACCGCTAGTGCTGCGAATACGATTAAACTGCCACTCTAATTTGGTGACATCATAGCGATAATTCTCACGTTCGGTGAGATAGTTTGAGAGCAAAAAGCGCGACACGGCAATATTAATATCTTCAGCAGGTTGATGCCTAAGTGCTTTAATAAGCGGCAATTCTTCTGCTAAATCATTGCTGTAGATGGTATAAGGAACTGTGCGCGACAGCGGCATCATTGAAAAATAGGTTATGATAGAGAAAAAGATGGTGAGTACCGATAATACCATCATTAGGATGAAAAAGCTTCGCTCCATGATAGGGCGATGATAAACTTCGTCAAACCATTGTTTTGTATTGTTAAAATAGCTTCCATCGGCTACTGATTTGCGAATAGCGTCTGTATCTAACTGCTGTCTGATATCCTCCATAGGCTAATAATTAACCCGAACTGTCACAGAAATGAAATGTTTATGTGCGATCATAGAAGTAATAAAGTATAAAAATACTAGGAGTGTAACGTGATGCGGCAATTTTATATAAGTTTTCTAGTGGTTTTATTTACTGTAGTGAGTTCAGCGAATGCTCAGGTAAATACGAATAAAAACGACTTATTAGATGATATCAATAATTCGATTGGCAGAGGTGGCAGTGCTACTGGCTCAGGCGTAGGCGGAGATCTGCTGGATAAATATAAAGATCAGCTAAATCAAGCCATGCCGTGTACCAATGGCAATACAACAGGTTGCAGAGCATTACCTCCTGCGAGTGGTTCAACTTCGAGTACGCCAACGACTCCACCGAGTAACCCTAATCCACCAACGACTCCACCGAGTAACCCTAATCCACCAACGACTCCACCGAGTAACCCTAATCCACCAACGACTCCGCCGAGCAATCCGAACCCACCAACGACTCCGCCGAGCAATCCGAATACTCCGGCTACAGGTCTAACGCGAGATAAGCTAGTTGATGCGATGGAAAAGGCTGTTAAAAAGCGAATGGACAGCTTGGGAAGCGATGTATCAACCGCTGATTTGCAAAGTGTTATTCGCTATGTTGAAGCTATGAATACGATTTTAAGGCTTTATGATACGCCTGCAGGTAAGCCGGCTATTGAGGCATTGCTGAATAAATTGGCTCAATCTGGAACGTCCTCGATTTTCGCAAATTTGGAAACAATGCAGGAATCAGCGCGTGAATTAAAAGTGCTGCAGGTGGCCGGACGAGTTGAAGGTGCTGAAGCAATGAAAAATCTAATTGATGATTTTAGCGCCGGTGGCGGTAAAATGAAAAAAGCCATTTACAAGTTAAGTCAGAAGTTACGTTCGATGCACGGTTCTGCGTCAGCGACTGAAAAAGATAAAATTCGTAAAGTGATGAACTTACTGAAAGAGCATTCAAATAAAGATATTCCAAATCAAGTGATGGAAGCGTCTTTAAAGCCTTTCATGGCAAAGGGAAAACTACTACCCAATTTTGATGGTCAGTTAATCTCGCAAGTATTGGCGGTTACTGATCGTGAGTATGAGGATGATAACGAAGACCCGCCAGGTGCGGATGTGATTACACGCGCGTCACAAATTAAATAAAAAAGGAAGTAAGAAGCATGGCGAAAAGCGAAGCATGCGATTTAAAATATAAAGGAGCGAAGAAGCTACATCTTCTGCTCCTTTGCTTCGTTTTAACAGTTCTCTTAGGGCAAGAGTCTTTCGCGCAAATTGCAGGGCAGGGCCCAGGATATGGTATCGCTTGTCTGGCTCCAAGACTTAGTGAAAAATACGAATGTCCTGATGTTGAATGTGATAGAAATTTAGACCTCAAAGGGCCTAATTCAGGGGGACAAGAATTTACCAAGCGGGTGGAGCAATATTTTGAATATGAGCCTCCTGCCAATAACCGTGAGCGGTATTTAGATAAAGATCACCATGATTATGAAATTAATAAGCCGGGTGAAACGACTCGTGCGGGTGCTTATCGTATGGATAACCCGAGAAGAGGTTGCGGTGTCATAACAAACTTAATTGGTGGTTTTGGGGGTGGTGATGATGAGGTAAGCGAACCATGTCAGGATAATCGTTATCGCGATATGTGTTTCATTGGTAATATTGGTTTAGACTTAGATTACCAAGTCTATGGTAGGCAGCTAATGAATGATGAGGTGCCGTTACAAGGTGTTGATGGCGCAGTGCCGCAATATGATAAATCATCTAATAAACTGGCTTGTATTGTTCCTAAGAACACTGAAAGACTATCACCTTTAGAGCTTGATAATGGCTGGCGGTATCGTGATATGTGTCCCGGTAGTCAACACTTGCGTAGGGTGGCTCGCGATAAGTTAGAGGATACATATGATATTTTCCGCGGGGAGTTTGGTTGTTTCAATCCACTACCTAAATGTGGCTTAGAGAGCGACTGGGAACTCGATTCGATCGAATGGAAGAATAAAAAATATGGAACCTATATTAATAAATTTGGAGGCCTTTTAGGGGGCCTCCCTGGTGGATTAGGTAACCCGCTGGGTGGTTTGCTTGGTGAAACAGAATTAAAGCCAAAATTACAAGATCTTTTATCATCTGATCAATTTAGAGCGGTTGAAAATTTAATGAAGCCAAAAGACTCAGCCGCGGCTGAATGTAAGCCAGCTTATTGGGTGCGCTTAATGTTGGATAGCTGTGCCAATCAATATATCGCCCAAAAATCATTTAAAGCTGATTATGTCTATAATCCAGATAGTGGTAAAGTTGGGCTTTCTCCACGTTTTTGCCAACCATTTAAAGCGAAAAAGCTTTTGCCGTGGGAAGAAGAATATAAAGTTACAGACTATTTGAAGCGTTCTTATAAAGGTTTGCTTCAACATGATTACATGCCGTGGATTAAATATGATCGCCATGAAAATTCAGATGCAAATAAGGAAGCAGATGAATTCCGTGAGGATAATTGGCCAGATCGAAAAATCAAATGGCCAGTTAATACACAAGTTAATACGTCAGGTGTTAATCTTCTTCAAGGGTATGCAAAATTAGAAGCTGAAGCTCTTAAACCTCAAGCTCTTAATTCAATCAATAAATATGCATCTCATCCAGTCGAGCGGATTATTGATCCTCTGCATCCATTTTCTCCGCGTTACGATGTTGCAGAGCTTTCTGATACGAGCTTGCTGACAGACAGAAATTTGTTTGGTGATGCAACAGAAAGCACTGCGAGTACATTTTGGTTTGGTTATCTAAACACTCCTACTCCTAACCCTCTTGGCGGAAAAGCAATTCCAAGGTCTGAGAAATATTATTGTATGCCGGCGAATAGACACAAGAAAGGTTATTGGGAGTTTGGCTGTACGATTTATTGTTCAGCAGTGGAAGTGGATTTGCTACGTTTCCGTTATAAAGATTATCGCCTTTGCATGGGCTGTCAGATTGATGCAAATGAGAAAGCCTTTTGGGAAGAGTGGGATATCAATAGAAAGCACTATAGGAATGAATATTGTTGGTCTCTTACGAAGGATTCAGATTGTGAGTATGGTGATGACCTTTGTAGCTCATGTCCTAAAATTGCTATTAACACGGTGCTTGCGGCCGTTCCTTGTGGCGCTTGTGCCTTAACAGGGGTTAGTTGTGGTCTTTGTAAAACTTTAACACGAAAAGTTTCTTTCTATACCATTGCGTGTCAAAAATGTGGTCAGGCAGCTAAAGCAGAATCGTTAGAACGTACACGTTCACGTGATAACGAAAAGGCTGAACCTGAATGGGGGCCAACGGCGGCGGGTGATAACTGGCCTGTTTGTAGCACGCGATTTAATCATAGCGGCGATAAGGACCTCTGCAAGCAAGCGAAAGAACAATATACATGTGATAATCAAGGTGAAAAAGCGGAAGATGATATCAATATTGATAAAGAATCAAAATCAGATGCTGAAGCCTGTGTGAAAAAAGATATTGATGAAATTTGCCATGATGCTGCCAAACCAATTTACAGTGTGAATTTCCTAAAAATTCGTACACGAAAAGGATCATTTGAAACGGAAGACGTAAAGAGACCGAAAAAACGAAATAAGCAAACAGGGATTTATCGCCCTACTGCCGACAGCGGTAGCTTTGATAGCGATGTCCAAAAATGGCAGCAAAATAATGCAGATGAAGATCCTGCACCAGGATATGGTTTCCGCGAATATTTTGGAAATAAACGTCCTTATATGCGCTGGTGGGATACGGGAGGCGAAGCTTTCCAGGCGAAGAATAAGCCAGATTATTGGTGTGACTGGGGTGCCAATGATGCCATTATGGGAGTAGGGCGAGACTATAATTCCATTCATGGTCGTAAGGCACAGCTCTGCCGTTATGGTGGCGGTGGCGGTATTGGTGATGACTGTATGACCGTACAAGATTGGAAAGATGGCAAGCACGACGGTAATACTCTACCACATGGAAGGCGTTTCCCATCACTTGCAGGGTCGGAGTGGGCAGAACTTAAAATGTACCAAGCTAATTGTTTCCGTGAGGACGGTTTAAATTGTCTCTGCCAATATGAAAAAGTCTTTAAAGGGAAGTCAGGTGAAGAAAAAGTCTTAACGCTTATGGGGGGCGCTGTTTCAACCAAAAATAAAACGGCTGAAGCAACAGCAGACAGCAGAGAGGTATATGAACAAATTCGTGATGAATTGCCGTTAACGTGGCGTGGTTATGTGAGCACGCCTGCGAGTCGTGATAATGCGACGACAGGGCCAGTGATTGGTAATAATCAGCAATTCCCAAATCTTTATAATTTGCCAAAATCGGGAAGTGTTATTAGTGGAGGGCTCGATAAAGCACAGCAATATGATATTGCCATTTGGCCAACGGGTAATGGTGGAATGCCGCATGTTGCCTTTATTGAAGCAACGAACAATTTAAATGACTACGGAACATTAGGACAAGTACCAAATGGTGCGCGTTGGGTTGAAGTGAGTGAAGCGAATAATGGTAAGTACTTGGATGCTTGTGGGGTCACGAGCTATTCAGGGCGTGGTGCAAAGCGCAAATTATATCCAAATAAGGGCGAACTTCCTGAGCATATAAAAACTTTGATCAAAGAGCAGGTGACTGCGACCTACTATTGTGATGATCCAGAATTAGGGCATTGTGTCGATCGCCAATGGGATAACGTTATTATTTATCGTCCGAGATTAGATGTGAAGGACTTGATATTATGATAGTACGGTTAGCTATAATTGCGATGATGATGCCTGTTATATTACACGCCGCTCCTGCGACGACTTGTGCAGAGCTCATTCAACTATCACATGCTCAAATTGCAGCAGGCGAGGCGACAAGAGATGCTGTTCTAGATTGTAAGGGGCGTGGAGATATTCCGCTGGAATTGCGCAATAAAATGGGTGCAGCTCCCATTGTTACGGGAGTGGGTAGTAGTCATCCAGGTGCACCTTGCCGTCCTGGTGTGAAGCAACAATGCCCCAATAATTTGCGTAAATATACGGATGGTAGTAATTCGCCTTCGGGTTATGATCCTGCATCCAACCCAGACCTTAATGTGCCTGACTTAGCGTGGGGCGAATTAGAAGATAGAGAGCTTCCTTGTGGTGCGTTGACGAGTTTCGCACAGTCCTCGATGCAGTCTCTTTTGGGAAAAGCAAAGGTTAATATTCCTACTCCAATTGAAGAAGTGATGGCGAATATCAATTTAATACAAGGCTATATGAATCAGCTTGGCAGTTTAGTTTCTACCTTCCAAGCTGGTAGTCAAATTCCAAAGACACAAGCAAATCAGTTGCTATCAAATATTAATAGCGAGGTGGTGGGATTACTAAACAAGATACCCGTAGTGGGCGGTGCAATAAAGGGTTTGTTGAATCAAGGGACAAGCTTATTACGCACCTCAATGAACCAATTTATTAATGCGAACACAGCTACTCCTCAAGCTGATATGAATGCGATTGCAGGAGAGGTGAATCAGCGTTTAAGTGAGTTGCAAGGGTATTTAAACACAGCACGTACCGAAGTTTTAAAGGCGCAGCAAGCAGTGGATAATGCAGAAGGTGGCATATTTGGTGATTTTAATTTGAAAGATAAAATTAATGATGAGATCACTAACCTTTTGGGTAGATTCTTTAAGTATAAAAATTGTCAGGATGGCAAGTTTTGGGGAATTTTAAATAGGTTATTTGCTTTAGTAATGAAGAAAGGTAAGCACGTTTATAATGTGGGCAATAGTACCTTTATTTCTCCTGATGAGAGTTTTGTGACACTGCCATTGGGCACGACAATTTCTTTTGTATCGCAAACAGACGGCCCTCCAGCGACAAACTTCTCATTGCCAAATGGTGGAAGTTTTACGGATGGGAAGGGCTTTAAAGTGAAGTTAGCTCCGGGCGTTACACCAAAATTCCGCCGTGATGGATTTGTAAGAGTTTCAGATGGCAATCAATACCGAGTTAATCCCCGCCAAGAGGTGGTTTTAAATCCAAATGGTATCATTGGTATTCCAGCTAAAACACGTATTCCTGTGGATCCTAAAGGTAAGATATACCCAATGGGGGCGATCACAAAGCAACCCGCTTGGTATGATGATTATATCAGTTCGCTTAAGTAATTTTCAGCTAGCTCAATTCCTTCAGGGTCGCCTACATGCAACCAAGCTCCTTCATGCACCATACCGTAAAGCGGACATTTATCGCCTTTATCAACGGCAGCTTTATAGAGTTGGCTTAAGCTAAAAGCTCCTTTAGGGGTATCGCTCAAGAAGCGCTTATGCAAGCGTTGAATACCCATATAAACATAGGCAGGTTTTCCCTCTACGCGTGGTTGAATACGGCCATCTTCAGCGAGGCTAAAATCACCCGTTCCTTTATACCCTACGGCGCGCTCTAGTGGGCAAAGAAGCATCAACCCATCCATACGGGTTTCATCCCAAGAATCATGCATTTTCTGTAATACAGACTGTCCTGGTTTTTCCACGCAAATCACATCGCTATTCAGGGTGAAGAAACTTTCTGCAAGTAAGGATAGGGCGCGGCAAATACCGCCACCTGTTTCCAACAATTCTTCCTCGCGTGAGATGGTGCATCCAAAGGGTTGCTTCGCGAGGTAATTTTCAATTTGTTCGCCAAGGTGGTGTGTATTGACAATCACTTCTTCCATACCTGCATGTTTAAGCAGCTGTAGCGCATAATCGATTAGTGGTTTGCCACCGACTTTCACGAGAGGTTTAGGCACCTCGCTCGTATAAGGTTGCATGCGGCGGCCACGTCCGGCCGCTAAGATCATTGCTTGGATCGGTTTAGCCAATCTGGCCTCCTGAAGATTTCTGGGTGGTTTCTAATGAGGGAATGCCGCGTAACTCGGTGAGTGGAAGTGCTTCATCCATCCAAGCACGTAAAGGGCGAATGATGGGATGTTCCATATCATTTTCCAAATGTTTCCATACGCGTGGCAATAGGTTGAGATAGTTATGTTTATTATCCCGCACAGCCAAGCGAGTGAAAATGCCAATAATCTTACAGTTTCGTTGTGCGCCAAGCAGTGCATAAAGCGCCATGAAACTATCGCTCTCCCACTGCATTTGTTGAATGTAATGGTTGATGGCTGTCATGGCAGTTTCGGGCGCGACATCGCGGCGTGCATCTTCGATGAAAGAAACTAAATCATAGGCAGGTGAACCCATCACCGCATCTTGAAAGTCGAGCAATCCAACTCTTGCGACACCTTCACGTTCTGGCATCCAAAGTAAATTATCTGCATGATAATCGCGTAAGACGACGACATTGGGTAGCCATGGTGCACGTGCAAATAAATCTTCCCATAACTTTAAGTAGCCAGGGCGTAATTCGGCGGCACGTTCTTCGCCCAGCATGGCGGCAAGATACCAATCGACAAATAAGGCCGCTTCACGCAACAGCATATCCGTATCATATTCAGGAATGGATTCGGGTTTTTCTTGTTTCTGATGGAGATCAATCAGGAAATTGGTTGCTTCCAAATAGAGTTGAGACTCATACGCCGATTTTTCTTTGAGCCATTCGCTATAAAGGTCATCGCCTAAGTCTTCGAGTAGCAAAAATCCCGTTTCTAAATCACGTGCGATAATATGTGGTGCACTATAGCCGTGACCAGTCAAATATTCCGCCATGTGAATAAAGGGTGGGAGTGGCTCTTTTTCCGGCGGGGCATCCATCAATACGGCGTGCTTATTGCCTAAATGCACACGTTGGTAGCTGCGGAAAGAAGCATCGCCAGAAAGAAATTCACATTTTGCTTCGCCCCAGCCATTGGCTTGAAGAAATGCTTGTGCGGCTTGTTTGCGACTAGCTGCCATGAAAGAGTTTCCCAATCGTTTCGATTTCAGCATCTCTTCCAGGCGAGGAAATTCGCGCCTGTCGATGCTCATCTGTTAATTTTAGTGTAAGGGTTAATGGGTCTTTTGGCAACCAATCGGTGCAAATTTCTGGCCATTCCACACAGAGAATTCCTGTTTCCAGCATATCAATTATGCCGATTTCTTCGCATTCGCTAGCTTCTTCAATCCGATATGCATCCATATGGTGCAAACGAATGGCCTCGCCGCTGGGTAAAGTGACAGGGTATTCCTGCACCAACATAAAGGTGGGTGAAATAACATCACCTTCATGCCCAAGTGCATGAATGAGATGGCGCATCAAGGTGGTTTTTCCGGCTCCCAATGTGCCGGTAAGCGTTAAGCAATCACGCGGGCGCAACACGGCGGCGATAGCTTGTGCGAGCTTTTTTGTATCGTCTTCCGACTGTAGGAGAAACAAATGCTAATCCCTTTCTTCAATCCAAGCCATTTGAATGGCTTCTAGGATTTTTTCGTTACAGCCATTCGCCTCGCCTTCAAAGCCGTCCAGCGCTAAAACCCAGTCACGTAAATCGGTAAAACGTAGATTCACATTATCGGCATCAGGGTGGGATTCTTCCAACTCAATTGCAATATCAAGCACATCTGTCCAGCGCATGTTAATTCTCCTTTGCTTGTGCCTTTTGATAGACTAAACAGAGATTAATGCAAAGTGCCGCAAAAAATAAAAGCAATAACAGGTGGCTCGCAGTTTTCGCTTGTCTCCTGATGTTGGGGGTGCTCGGGTTCGCTGTGGAAGCCGACGCGCAGTTGCGCCCGCAGGCTAGTGCCTCCATTATTCGTGATTTTGCACGGGTTAGTTTTACCCATGATGAACCACTTAAACTTCGTAATGCAGTAAAGGGTCGGCAAATTCGCCTGCGTTTTGATAAGCCGGTTGAAGTTTCTGCAGCGCCTTTATTGAATAAGCTGAAGCCTTATGTCGTTTCAATCAGCCAATCGGAAGATAAGCGGAGCTTGTTGATTACCACGAATCGCGATTACCGCATCCGCAGCTTTGTGAGCGGAAAAAATACTGGTATCGACATTGTTGGGCTGAAAAAAGGCGGTACGCAAGCTGCGGTGAAGAAAGAAACACCTGCACCCAAGATATCTGAAAAATCAGCAGTAAAACTCAAAGAGCAGGTAAAGGCAAAGAAGAACCCTCTAACGCAAGCACGCCCATCCTTTAAACCTGCACCGCCTACGCAACAGGCGAGAAAACTGCCTCAAGAACCGATAGAAAAATTCATTCCCCCTGCTCCGAGAGTAGAACCTGAAGTGAGAAATTTTCCGCTTGCTGCAAATGAAGAAGAAGTGGCTGTGATAGAGCAACCAAAACAAGAAGCGGCACCTGTTTCATCTGTTACTATTACAGAAGAAGTGATACCTCAATCTGCTCAAACGTCGGATTCGATAAAGGTAGAAAAGCTTGATGATGGCGCTGTTGCACTCATCTTTCCGTGGAATAAGCGCGTGGCAGTTACTGCGTTTCGCCGAGGTAATCGAACCCTCGTTTTATTTAATAAACAAAAGCCGTTTAATTTCTCGCAAGCGAAAGCAAGTAGTCAGATTAAAAATATTACTACTAACCTGATTACGGGTGAGACGCCTGCGCAATTATGGGTGTTGGAAACACCACTGGAGGGTATTTCTGTAAGTCGTGCTGAAAAGAGTTACGCGTGGCGAGTAGAGCTTCTACCTGATGCTAAATTACCGAAAAAATTACTACGACTTCAGCCGAAAGTAGAGCCGCCGCTTAAGCCGCATTTATTTGTGTCTGTTTTGGAAATGGCTAATCCACTAAAATTTTATGATCCGCTTATTGGTGATGAGTTAACCGCGATTCCTTTCTTTGAAGCAGGTAGAGGGTTAACTCCTGCACGCCGATTTGCACAATTTGCTCTGCCGCGTACAGCGCAAGGGCTTGTTGTTCATGAGGCTATACCGGAGTTGCGTATCGCGCGCACTCGTAGCGGGGTGAAGCTTACATCGCCAGAGGGTATCTTGCTTTCCAAAGATATGCCGCCTGTGCAGTTGCCAGACCCTAAAATTGAAGAAACGAAAGCGACCGGTATATTCTTCCCTCATGAGAATTGGGTGCCTCCTGCGAATGAAAAGGATAGTGCACAATTTGAAGGGCGTTTATGGCGCCAAGCTTCAGAGGAAGATAAAAAACAAAGCCGTATTGCTCGTAAACGTTTAGCGGAATTATATTTGTCGCAAGGTAAAGCGTTGGAAGCGAAAACATTACTTCAGAGTCTAGCGCTTGAGGCACCGATTTATTTCACGCGCCATAAAATGTATGCTTTGTTGGGTGCAGCGCATTTCCTTTCTTATGAATTTCCACAAGCAGAGACAGCATTCAAGCATGCAACAGTGGAAAAAGAACCGGAACTAAATTTCTGGCGTGATATCTCAAACATTATTTTACGCGGCGAAGGAAAAGCAGATTATCTGAAAAACCATGCGCGCTATATTAGCGCTTACCCACCTATTATGCGTCAGCGTTTGGCACTTATTTCTGCCGATCATCTCATCAATAGTAAGCAATATAATAAAGCGCTGAAAATTTTTGATACGCTTAATAAAGATAATATGCTGGAAGATGTGCAAGACCATGTGAACTTCCTAATTGCACGTGTGTTAGCTGGTACAACGCAAAAGGATGCCGCGCGTCTCATGTGGGGTAAACTGGCTCAGAAAACACAAAATCGTTACATTCGCCCGCGTGCACTATTTGCGATTACCAACCTCGATTTAGCGGAAAATAAAATCTCAATTGAAGAAGCGATTAAACAGTTGGAGCCGCTCCGTATTATTTGGCGGGGCGACCAATTCGAGATTACGTTACTGAATTTGCTAACACGCCTCTATGAAGAAGTGGGTCAACATGGAGAGGCCTTGCGCACCTATCGTGAGATTGTCACTTACTTCCCAAATAACCCGAAGAATCTCGAAATTACAGGAAAGATGGCGGATACATTCCGTAAGCTATTTAACGAAGGCATTGCTGATCAACTCACGCCGCTACAAGCATTGGCGCTTTATTATGAGTTTCGCAACCTCACACCGATTGGTGATGAAGGCGATGAAATGATTCAAAATTTAGCTGATCGTTTGACGAGTGTGGATTTGTTAGATCGCGCTTCTGCGTTATTGCAGCATCAGGTAGAGTTTCGATTATCGAGTGAGGAGCGAAGCCGGGTAGGGGCACGACTTGCGTTAATTCACCTGCTTCGCCGTAAACCGAAAGAGGCGCTAAGTGTTTTGGAGTTAACTGGCTATGGCGGCAACCCATATAGTTTGCAGCAACAACGTTCACTGCTTACGGCGCGCGCATTAATGGGAGTGGATAAGTCAGATCGCGCCTTGGCCTTGTTAACAGGTGATGAATCGCGTGAGGCTAAACTTTTACAGCTCTCGCTTCATTGGAAGGAACAAAATTGGCCTGAAGTGATTAAGGTTGCAGAGAAACTCATGGGGCAGCGTGAAGACCCTACTATTTCGCTCAATATGAGCGAGAAAGATATTTTAATGAAGCTTGCCATTGCTTATGTGTTCGAGCAGCAGCGCGGGCAGTTGCAATATTTGCGGGATTATTTCTTACCGCTGGTGGAGGATCAAAAGTCTAAAGACTTATTCTCCTTTATTACTGAAGATACAAAATTAGATTATCGCAATATTGCCAAACTTACCGCGCAAATTGGCCGTATGGAAAGCTTCCTAGCCACCTATCGTGAGAAGATTAAAGAGGATGGATTAAGTAACGCCGTGCAGTAAACCCTACGTGTTGAGGGTTGGTGCTTGATTGGTTTCTTCTGCCTTTAATTTGCTGACATAGCTCTTTTTGTCGTTTGGCTTTTCTTCGGCATGTTTTTCTTTTTCTGTCACCTCTATGCTTTCTGTTGGCACATCAATGGACTTAGCGGCAGTTTTTTTAGTGTAAGAAGGTACTTTCTTGAATTCAGTCTTTTGTGTTGCGACTTCTTTAATTCGCTTTTTATCATCATGCTTGGCGATGAAACGACTAGAAAAATATAACCCTGCTGTACAAACCGAGGTATAAAATGCTTCAAAAGCGCCTGTTCTGAAAAAGTAAGGTAAATCAATTTTTGAGAATTTCTTTTTAACACCAGGGTATTTCTTCTCAATTCTTTCTCCTGTTTTTTCACCCGGAACTTCAAATAATTTGGCATTGAGAGAGACTTTGCCTTTTTCCCATTCTCCTGTCTTTTTATTTTTGACGTCTCCATTGACCTTCCACTTATCCAATAAGACAGCAGTGGGGACGACAATGGCTGCGGTTGCTGCGCGACCCAGCAATACACTTTTCCATGTTTGTTTAGGCTCTGCCGCATAAACAGATTCATCTTCAGGCACGGTGCCAAACATTGTATCCAGCCCGCGAGCAATTGACTCTCGGCGGTCTTCAAAGAGTTTAATGAAAGGGGCGAGTAGGGAGCCATCCAAGAAAGAGAAAAAGACCATCTTTGAGGTTTCTGCTTGCTCGTTATTCATTCCCCAGCCTTTGAAGAGATTGATCATCTTTTCACCGCGGCCTTTTAACCAACGGTTGAAACTTCCAATAAAACCCTCTCCGCCATGCTTATCACCATGCTTGGTCATGTAAGTCGCATAGACCGAAATGGCGAATACGGCGAAATTGTTCATGAAAGGGTAAATGAAGACATCCAGTACCCATAAACCGCGCGTACGCTTGGGTTTAGGTTTGTCGGAGACAGCCCAATCGACCGGTGGATTTCCCCCAGTCTCAGAAGCACTATTGCGCTGATTTGTAGTCGTATTCTGCATGCAAGACTATTAAACCATAAATAGCATGCTGATAGTGTTACAATTCTATGACGATTATAGAGTTAAAATTATAAATAACAGTAGGTTAGGACTAGATCGCCATAGCTTCTAGCGCAGATTCGTCGAAATCGGCATTCGTAGCAACTTCTTGCACGTCATCTAGGTCATCTAATGCTTCAATCAATTTCATGGCAGATTCTGAAGCGGTAGCATCCAATGGAGTTAGTGTTTGTGGTACCCAGCGCAGGCTTGATTCTTCTGCATCTCCGAATTTTTCTGCCAGACCATCGCGCACGGTGCTGAAATCTTCCAAGGCGCAGATAATTTCATGCCCATCCTCATCGGATTCGCAATTCTCTGCGCCGGCTTCCAGTGCGGTTTCAAACATCGTATCTGCATCGCCTGCTTCGGCTAGATAGTTAATCACACCTTTGCGATCAAACATGAAGCCAACCGAGCCGCTTTCGCCCATATTACCATTCATTTTGGTGAAGGTAGAGCGCACTTCCGCTGCGGTACGATTTTTATTATCGGTAGCAGTTTCGACAATAATGGCAACGCCGCCTGCGCCATAGCCTTCATAGCGAATTTCTTCTAATTGGCCGCCTTCAAGCTCGCCGCTGCCTTTTTTGATAGCTGTATCAATACGCTCATTAGGCATGTTTAGCTTTTTGGCCGTAATGATTGCACCACGCAAACGCGGGTTCATGCTAGGGTCAGCACCGTCGCGCGCGGCGATCATGATCTCTTTACTACAGCGATTGAAAATCTTGCCGCGTTTTTTGTCCTGCGCGCCTTTACGGTGCTTAATATTTGCAAATTTCGAATGGCCTGCCATGAGTATATCCCGACTAGTGGTTACTGATTGCCAATATCATAACCGGCTCACACTATCTGGCAACTGCTAACTAGCTAAGCTTTTCTTAACCTTCATACCGTATGATGCTGTGATGAGTTGGCAAGAGAAAAAAACTTTAGCAATAAGGCAGGCACGTTATTTGTCGTTGATTGAGCGTGCGAAAGAAGCAGAAAGAATAATAGAAAGATTATCGACTCATAAGGCGTATTTCCGGGCTATAGCAACGAGGAAAAATACGGATTTTGAGCATCGTAAATGGGACTATTCAACGCTTAGCACCGCTAAAAAATTAAAATATGACAGTATGGATGAAAATTGGCGTAAAGAGCTGCATGTATTACTCGAGCACGTGGGGAGCTTTAGTGAGTTCGCGAAGCATTATGAGCAAAACCCTCCTAGAGATTATAACGTTTCAGGTACGGGGATGCAGGAGGACTTTCGAAGAATGTTTGAGACGCCATTAAAAGCATTTGAAAAATTTCTAAAACTTTGCCCTGAAGAGCTCAAAGGCGATGAAAATCTGTCCGAAAATTTGAATAAAATGAAAATATTCCATAAAAGAATGACGCAGCTTGCTGACTTAAACAGAAAATACGAACCAGTAAAAGGAGCAGGTTACTAGCCCGCCATTGCTTGTGTCCATTGGGTTAGTAGCTCTTGCCATTCAGGTCGAGGGTCAACGGCCAGAGCATTATTCAGATCATTAATCGCATCCGGGAATTGCCCATTACCATGATGGATATGAGCCAAGGCGATATGAGCGAGAGCAAGGGTTTTATCAATATCGATGGCTTTGTTGAAATCCATCGTTGCCATATCATGGTCGCCCATTTGCTGCTGCAATTGTCCGCGATGGAAATGATGAAGCGCGGCATCATGATGGTAGTTTTTATGCCATTTTTCACCGGCCTCGATGGCTTTTTCTAAATCGGCTTGAGCTTGGCGAGGGTCTTGTAACTCTAAGAACATCAAGGCGCGGTGGTGCCAAGCCATTGGATAATCTTTATTCTGCTTGAGCATTTCACTCATAAGGCCAATTGCATGTTCATTATGGCCATGACGCCAATAGTAAATCGCCTTATCATGCGCTTGCTGATAGGGTAGAAGTTCATCGAAGCTGCAAGGCTTCCGGCGAATCTCAGTTTCGCAGGCAACCGCAGTCATCAAGTTGTTTTCATATTCAGGCAATTCCATGCCGCGTTGCCAGCCATTTTGCTGCAAGGTGAGGGCAGGTTGATTGCTATGATCTTGAAAGATTGCTTGTTCAATATCGGCTTTGGCTTTTTCTTCTTCGCCCATAGAAAAGAGCAATGAGGCGCGCTGTAAGCAGGCGGCCGAATGCTCAAAATGGATAATCGAATGATAGCGATAGGCTACTTCAATGGCCTGAGAGTAAGATTCCATCGCTTCGGGTAACTTTCCCTGTAGGCGCTGGGCATGGCCGATTGCATGCCATGCATCGCAATTAGCTGGGTTCTTTTCTAGTAGCTGTTCTAGCAAATATTCCGCTTGCGTGAGCTGGCCCGTCAGTACGAGTGCCTTCGCTTCGGAGGCTTCTGGCGTGCCATCGGCAATATTGGAAATAGCAAGTTCTTCTGCGGTAGGCGGCTGCGGAGCTTCTTCAACTGGCGCTTCTTCCTTTACTGATTTATCTTTACCGAACAAGACAGCCTCCTATTTTCAATGCCTCAATATGCGTGGCAAGCCCTGTTGCATCGTCGGTCTCTACAAACGTACCGCATAAGGTTGCCTCACCATTAGCAGGTTGCATCCTACCCTTGCGTTTGTAAAGAAACTGTTTAAGAGGTTCGGTTTTTTCAAAGCCGATTACTGAGTTATAGTCACCGCACATCCCCGCATCGGTCTGATAAGCGGTGCCGCCTGCCATAATATGGGCGTCATTGGTGGGAATATGGGTGTGCGAACCGACAACGAGTGATACGCGGCCATCCAAATATTGCCCCATCGCCGCTTTTTCAGACGTCGCTTCGCCGTGAAAATCGACGATAATGGCATCGCAATTAGCGCCGAGTTTATAGGGTTCGAGCATTTTATCTGCGCACGAAAAGGGGTTATCGAGCGCGAGCTTCATAAAGATTTGCCCCATTAAATGCAGCACGATAATCTTTTTGCCGTTGGGAGTTTTAAATTCCTGAATTCCACGCCCTGGTGTGCCTTGCGGAAAGTTAGCTGCGCGAATGAGATAAGGTTGCGAATCAAGCGCTGACGTGAGTTTATCTTGATCCCACACATGGTCGCCCGTGGTCACAGCATCAGCACCAGCTTTCATAAAGTCATCCGCAATTTCGGGTGTGCAACCAAAGCCACCGGCTGAGTTCTCACCATTCACGACGACAAAATCAGCAGCGTAATCTTGTTTTATCTGCGGGAGTTGCTCGCACAAAGCTTGCCGCCCCGTGCGGCCTACTACATCACCAAAGAAAAGGATTTTCATGAGGGGAGTATAGGGGATTAGCGGTTAAGCGCAATCACGCTGTCTAGCGGCTTATCGTGTGGTTCTACCGGCAATGAATCGACCCGTTGAAAATCATAGGCACAGCCGATGCTGGTGCCGTTAAATTCGGCGAGAGTTCGATCATAATAGCCGCCGCCATAGCCGAGACGATTTCCCTTTTCATCAAAGGCGGTGAGGGGCACTAAGATAATATCAGGGGTATGGATTGTACAATTGGCGGTAGGTTGTTGAATATCAGAAACTCCGTTTTCTAATTGTTCTTCGTGGTACTCATGGAAGGTCAGTGCGGCAGGTGTTTCTGGCGTGCGAGGTAGCAAGATGGTTTTGCTGGATTTACGCAAGCTTTCTAATAAAGGGAGCACATTAAGTTCACCACGAATGGGCATATAGCCAGCGATGGTTTGGTAGGCTTGACTACTCAAAAATTCGAGGGCTTTAACGGTCCATTTTTCCGTATAAGTCTCTTGTTCCGCTAAGCTAAGTTGCAAGCGGTGCTCTAACATGGTTTTTCGTAAGATAGATTTTTCCATAGCTCAAAGCGAAAGAGGCCCACCGCAAACGTGGGCTTTCTAATCCGCATGCGACCCTGTTAACCAGGTGGGCGCCTTGTGAATAAGGCCACGGCCAAATTCAGGGAAAGCTCCCTTACATACGATGTATCGGTCCAAGGGATCTAGTGCCTTCACCGGATGAGCAGAACCTCTTTCTAATATACTATATAGGCTGTTATGCCTGATCACTCAAGGGATAGGCTAGAATGAAACAGTTTTTTTACCGTTACAGATATAAGACAAAAAAACACGAAATAATTTATTTTTGTTAATAAAATATTCACATTCATCCGGTAGACTACTTAGATAATGTTTCAGGAATTCATACAGCGTTTAACGCCACATAAGAATTTAGCTGGTAAGTGCGAATGCGCGCTTTTATCTGCGACACTTAACCCGCGCTTTCACAAAGCGCAGCAGCAGCTAACGTCGCGTTTTCTAAATGCGTATGTGCGCTACATGTTTGATAGCGTGAATCTCGCCAAAGAGATTGAGATGCATAAAGCAGAAGGGTATGAACAAATTTCAGGCGTACTACGTTCGACAATTTGCACCGAAAGTGAAGAATTCAAAAATACTGAAACGCCTCTTTATAAAGCGATGATGGATACGGTGAAGCAGCGCACACAAGAAGCCTGCGACGAATCCATGCATGAAGCGAAACGTAAATCACATCAATTCAGTCAGCTTTCCCAAAGCGTGTTGAAAGACCAGCGCCACAATTTACTACTATCGAAAACCATTTTGATGGCGCAGCGCAATGGCCAAGATAAGGTGATTGAAGAATTATCGATGATTCAATTAGGTATCTCGCCAGCGGATGCTTTTGCGGCCAAGCTGTTACAAGATTCTGATACATTACAAAATTCAGATAATATCGATGTGCTTTGTTACGCCTCTTTAGCAGAGGGGATTCGTTCGGTTGCTAACAGCCAGATGAACCATTTTTTCCAGATGCGTCGTTTCGAGAAAGAACGCAATATTAATAGCTTTAATGGCATTAGTAGCGATGAAATTATCGAACAGCTTGAGCTGGATGTATCGCTTGTGTTGAAATATGATGCGTTAGTAGAGCTAGAGCAAAAGCAAACCATGCAATTGCACCGCGCTGATTTATACCTATCGGAACACGATCTCCCAAATTTAAATTAAGCGACTAGATTTTCTAGTTTTCCGGCGATGCGTTCTAGTGTATCGGCGATGACTTCTTCGACTTCTTCTTTATCTTGGCTAGATTTGCGGCGGGCATATTGGCGGGCTTCGCGTAACTCGGCTTGCAGCATGAGTGCAGTAATCACTAAGCGCATATTTTCGGAGCTCACCGTGTCAGCTCTCTCACCAAAACTTGCATCAAGCTGCGCTAAACGGTTGGATAAATCTTCCGCCAGCATTTGTAATTCAGCTTCTTCGCCATCATCACATTGCAAATTATACGGGCGGCCATGGATATTTAGCGTGATGGTGCTCATGTAACATCCTCCATCATTTGTGCTAGCTGTTCCGCCATTTGCGCGAGCTGTGTATCGGTTTCTTGTAGTAATTCTTTCAAGCCAGCATTCTCTTTATGCAGGCGCATATTTTCTGTTTCCAGAAGATCGACCTCCGGGTGCTCACTAAGCTGATTTTGCAAATGTCCCATCTTTTGGGTGACTTGCAAAAAGGCTTCGTTCAGACGAGTCGCTGCGGCATCAACGCGCGCATTGCCCATAGGTTGGATGGTTGGTTCCTCTTCCATGACAGCTACCCTAGCAGGGAGATTAAAAATCGTAAAGTTTTGGTTGCGAAAAAATGGAGCCGCGCTAGGTTGCAGGCATGAACCCTAAGGAGCCTGAAATGACCGCCCAACCTATCGTTTGCGAATTCCCTGATGTTGTAACCCCTAAGAAAATGGCAGATGCTATACGTGTATTAGCGATGGATGCGGTGCAGGCGGCAAATTCTGGCCATCCGGGTATGCCCATGGGTATGGCCGATGTAGCAACGGTTCTGTTCACGCAATTTCTAAAGTTTGATCCGAAGCAACCGCATTGGCCGGATCGTGATCGCTTCGTGCTTTCAGCCGGTCATGGCTCGATGCTGCAATATGCATTGATGTATCTGACGGGCTATGAAGAAATTACGCTAGAGCAAATTAAGAATTTCCGTCAATGGGGCGCTAAAACAGCAGGCCATCCAGAGTTCGGTGAAGCTGCCGGTATTGAAACGACCACAGGCCCACTTGGTCAAGGTGTGGGTAATGCTGTAGGGATGGCGTTAGCAGAACGTATGCTTAATGCAGAATTTGGCGGCAATTTGGTAGAACATTTCACCTATGCGATTGCTGGTGATGGTTGCCTGATGGAAGGTATCAGCCAAGAAGCGATTTCGCTCGCAGGGCATTTAGGTCTCGGCAAACTCATTTTACTTTGGGATGATAATAATATTTCGATTGATGGCGAAATTTCGCTATCAGATTCGACCAATCAATTAATGCGTTTTGAAGCGAGTGGTTGGGATACACAAGAAATTGACGGCCATGATTCAATTGCCATTACTGAAGCGATTGCAAAAGCACAAAAGACCGGTAAACCAAGCTTAATTGCCTGTAAAACGACGATCGGTTACGGGTCGCCTAATAAAGAAGGTACCTCTGCCACTCACGGTGCGCCACTGGGTGAAGATGAAATCGCAGCAACGCGTGAGAAACTTGGTTGGACGGCTCCGGCATTTGAGATTCCAGAAGGAATTTTGCATGAATGGCGTAGCGCTGGTTCGCGTGGTCAAACGGAATCACACGCTTGGGGTAAGCGCCTCGAAGGATCGGGGAAAGAAGCAGAATTCACTCAACGTATCAGCCCTGAATTAACCGATGGTTGGCAGCAAGCAGCGGATGCTTACAAAAAAGCATTAGCAGAAGAGCAACCCAAAGAAGCAACGCGTAAAAGCTCGGCTCGTGCGCTTGAGGCATTAGTGCCTGCTTTGCCAGAATTGGTGGGTGGTTCCGCTGATTTAACCGGTTCCAACCTCACTAAAACAACGGCGATGCAGCCTGTAACGAAAGATGATTACTCTGGCCGTTACCTTTATTGGGGTATCCGCGAGCATGGCATGGCCGCGACCATGAACGGCATTGCATTGCATGGTGGTTTTGTGCCTTATGGCGGAACCTTTATGGTCTTTACCGACTATTGCCGTCCATCAATCCGTCTGGCAGGTCTTATGAAGCAACGCGTGATTTATGTGATGACGCATGATTCCATCGGCCTGGGTGAAGATGGCCCAACGCATCAGCCTGTAGAGCATCTGCCAAGCCTACGTGCGATGCCAAATGTAAACGTATTCCGCCCTGCGGATGCGACGGAAACGTTAGAATGTTGGGCGCTTTCACTGGCTTCAGCGGAAACACCATCGATTCACTCGCTTTCACGCCAAGGTTTACCGTCAGTTCGCACTGAATATACGCAAGAAAATCTATGTGCGAAGGGTGGCTATGTGCTCAAAGGCGATGATGATGCGCAAGTGACGCTTATCTCTAGCGGTTCTGAAGTTGAGATCGCGCTTAATGCACAGGCACAGTTAGCGGATAAAGGCATCACGGCGAAGGTCGTATCGCTTCCTTGTTGGGAATTGTTTGAAAAACAGCCAGCAAGCTATCGCGAGCAAGTGCTAGGCAAAGGCCTGCGTGTTGGTATCGAAGCCGCAATTGGTTTTGGCTGGGATAAATGGCTTGGCGAAGATGGCATTTTTGTGGGCATGAAAGGCTTTGGCGCATCTGCTCCCGCGCCTGAATTGTATAAGCAATTTGGTATCACGGCTGAAAATGTGGTCGAGCAAGTAAGCAAAAAGCTTTAATTCATGAGCGATTCAACTATCGCATTACAAGAAGAGTTAGCCCATCAAGCGTTAGAGATATCTCGCTTGAGCGATGAGCTTTATGCTCAACAAAAAGAGATCCTTCAGTTGAAAGATCAGTTGGGCGATTTCAAAGAAGCGCTAGAAAGCGGAACACATATCCGTTCGCAAGAAGAAGAAACCCCACCACCACATTACTAAATTTTAACTAAAATTAGTAATAAATTTATATTCAAATTATTTGTCTGCTACAGACAACTTTGTGAAAATATCGATACAAGGCCAAATGAATGGCGTTATTGATAATATTGATGATGTTCTTTCTTATACGGATGTGTCTATTAGTGGTACCGTATATGATAATTTGTCCAATTTATTGTCTAATCTGGATAGTGAGCCTTTGGAGGGTATTACGGCTGGTATCGTAGATACTCTTGCAAATACCATAAATGGAAATTATCCTAGCACAGCATCGAGTCTGACAGATCTCGTTGATGAGATTCTGGGAATTATCGCAGATTGGAATGATGCAACTCAGAATATTGTTAAGTACACGCATGAAGCCAATATCCAGAATCTTTTGGAGTCGATTGAAGAAATTTTGGCGTATACGGATGTTGATATTGACGCTGGTACACTGTCTGAGATTAGTAATATCCTAAATACTTTAAATAATATTGATTTTCTCGATGCTTCGCTCAATAGTTTGGTGGATGATCTAATTGCTAATCCGTCTATACCAGCTAGTGGTAATACTACTTTATCTCTTCAAGAGGTTATCGATCAGCTGGATGCTGCTAAAGATGCCTATGAAGTTGATGGCGATGGTGCAGATTTCTTAGATAGCTTTACTAATCTTGCAAGCGATGCTTTAACGGCGGCGCAAAATGCAGGTGGACTTTCACCCGCACACCAAGCTGAACTATCAGACTTAGTCTCTTATTTAGTGAATGAAGGTTTGTTTGACCCAAGTGCCAGCGCTGCGACGCATCCGATTAATGAGATGATTAATGGTTTACAGTTGACTGTAACAATCGACCCACCTGTTCTCACAGCCGACGGTGACGAAGACGGCGATGAAGACGGTGATGAAGACGGCGATGACGTTCCACCCACGCCAGAAGATATTATCAAGGCGGCCATCGATACGATTAACAATAATAGTTTAACTGACGGTGAGATTGGCGATGAGCTGAAAGAAATTTCAGATGCACTTGATACGCTAGGTGGTGTGGGGGCGCTTGATGCTACTGTAAGTGGAGAGTTAGAAAGCCTATTGCAAGATTTGAACTATCGTTTATTGCCAACGCAATCGGTTGATTATCAAATTGATGAGTTAATCGCGAATCACTATCCAGATTTGGATGCGGTGGCGACAATTCGTGTAGCATTGAATGAGCTGATAGAATCTGATGGTTCGATTGCACAGATTGGTGACGAAGCTATTAAAGGTTGGTTAGCAAAAGTGGATTCAGCTATTTCTAACTTACCTAATGGTGTGAGTGATTTAGATACGACATTACAGCAAGGTTTGGAAGATATGCTGGCGGCATACGATGCTGAAGACTTTACTGATAATGCAATTGATGCTGCGGTTGATGCTATCTTGAGTGCACATTATTCAGCATACTCAACTACAGCTACGGATGACGGCGACGATGATGACGGCACAAATGACAACGGCAACCTCAATTTAGCCGAATTACTAAATCAGTTAGAAGGCCATATTAATGACTTCAGTACTGCATTAAGCGCGAAGAATGCTAATAATGGTGATGCGGCTGAAGTAGAAGTGCTTGCGAAGCTTAACCAGCTTGATCTCAGCACTTTAACCGATGTTGAGCAAGCAGCTGTTCGTACTTCGTTAGAAGCACAGGATGATGCGAACTTCCGTAATGATGATATTGAAGTGAAGGTTAATGATTTCCTAGATGCATTGGGTGCAACCGATGCTTCGGCAGTGAATACGTTTGATCCATATATCGTTGAGTCAATCAAGGATATCGTGACATTGATTAAATCAATTATCGATACTCAGGGTACTCAGGCACAGAAAGACGCATTTGACGGTATTGTTGACCATCTCACAAATCTTGGTGTGTTGGAGCCAGACTTCCTCACGATTGAAATGATTGATGATGGTGCTGAGAAAATCGACATTGATTCGATTGAAGCTGATATTGCAGATACGGCTGATTCAATTAGTGCGGTGAAATTGGCAATGATCAATTCTGAAGCTTCAGTGGTTGAAGTTGCAGAAGAAGCGGTTGACCTATCTGAAGTTCAACCAGATCTAGTGGAACTAGATGTTGATGCAGATGACGGCTTAATCTAATCAAGCCATAGATCATGATCTAAAAGGAGAGGAGCTTTAGGGCTCCTCTTTTTTTATTTGGCCAATAATGGATAAAATTCTTTATGTTTACGAATCCACGCTGCTGCATAACCACAAACAGGGGTTACTTTCTGTTCGGCTGCTTGACAGTGTTCCATCATGCCCTGCATTAGCTTTCCGGCAGCTCCTGTTCCTCGCAAATCAGGAGGTGCTTCCACATGAGTGATGAACAGAACATCATTATCCAAACGGTAATCGGCAAAAGCCGTATGCCCATCAACCATGAGTTCAAAGCGGTTGGCTGCTTTATTGCGTGTGACGGAAGAAGCCATGATTAAAAAGGATTAGGGGGAGGGGGCGGCAAGGCTTGTTGTAGCGGTGCCGTAGGAATCGGCGGAATATAATATCCCCCCCCTGCTTGTGGCAGGGCTGGCGCTTGCGGAATAGCGGGTGCTGCCGGTACTTGGGGAACCATTCCGGGAGTCGGTTGGTAAACTGCCTGAGGCGTGGCAGGAATGATTTGTACTTCTGCCGCTTTTGCTTCAGGGGTTTGAGTCTGTGCGGCTTGTGGAGGTGCTACTTGAGGTGATGTAGCTTGAGGTGCCTGTGGCGTAGCTGCAGTAGCGCTGGGAGTTGCTTCGCTTTGCGGTGCTGGTGTTGGTTGCTGCAAGCCGTAAGGTCTAGGCTGTTGGCGCAGCTGCTGTTGTTGCTGTGCGTAATATTGCTGATATTGTTGTTGGTATTGCTGGTATTGTTGCGGTGTGACGGGAGTTGGGTTTGCATAATAACCGTGAGGGGCTGCATAGGGTGATGAGGCGCCAACCTGTTGCGCTTGGCCAGGGCGTTGTTGTCCACCAAAAGGTTGCTGTTGTCCGCCAAATTGCTGCGCTGCCGCACCGCGAGGTGATCTGGTGGATTTAGCTTTGGAGCCTGCTACATATTGACCAGTAAAGTATCCAGCACCAAACCCAGCGGTAAAGGATAGAATCTCGGCACAGCCAGAGAGAAATAAGGGTAAAACCGCTAATATCAAAAAATGTTTAAATTTAGTACGCATCCTGAAGAATAAGGTAGACCCTAAAGAGGGTTTAGCTCAACTTATCCACAGTTTATGCGGCAGTTTTGACGCCTTTTTCATCGAGTAGTGTCTGTAATTCACCGGATTCATACATTTCGCGCACGATATCGCATCCACCAATGAATTCACCCTTCACATAAAGTTGTGGAATGGTTGGCCAGTCAGAGAAGGTTTTGATCTCTTCACGCAATGCTGGGTCAGCCAATACGTTGCGGTCCAAAAACTCAACGCCCGTGCGCTCTAAAACGGTTGCTACGACTGATGAAAACCCACATTGAGGAATCTTTTTCGTGCCTTTCATAAAGAGAACTACATCATTTTCAGCGATATCAGTTTTGATTTGTTGGGTAGTTTCAGACATGGTTTTACTCCGGTAACTGGGTTTTAACTTGTAAGGCGTGAAGAGTGCTATCCATCGCACCATTAAGTGCATTAAATACCATCTTATGTTGAATAACACGGCTTTTTCCGCGGAATTGCTCGCTCGTGACAATGACGGAATAGTGGTCATTATCGCCAGCAAGGTCGGTTAATTCTATTTTTCCGTTTGGAAAAGCAGCTCCGAGGAGTGCTTCAATTTCATGTGCGTGCATTGGCATAGTGCTTATGTAATGCGAAATCCTGTAAAATCAACGTTTTGTTAGGATTTAGCTGTTAAAATCTTTTCATGGATATTGGACAGATGGAACCGACCATTAAGGTCATCGCGATGCCGCAAGACACAAATCATGATGGAGATGTGTTTGGTGGTTGGATTGTGAGCCAGATGGATTTGGCAGGATCTGTTCAAGCGCGCCGTACAGCTCGCAATCAAATTGTGACGGTGGCGATGGAGAATATCCAATTTCACAAACCTGTTTTTGTCGGTGATTTGTTGGAATGTTTCTGCCGAGTTTCTAAAATTGGCATTAGTAGCATTACGATTGAAGTTGATGCGCGCGTTGAGCGTTTGATTAGTGGCGAAGTGGAGAAGGTGACTCAAGGATCTTTCACCTATGTTGCGATTGATAAAGATCGTCAACCTATTCCTGTTTCCCTTCGTAAAGATCGGAAGGTTAAGTGATGGTTGCACCGCATAAACCTAAAAAAGTTTCAGTCAAAAATATGTATGCCACTAAGTTGCTAGTCGCGCTTACGGGGTTAGGGTTCACCACAAAAGAAGTGGCAAAACGCTATCATGCTGCACCGCCGGAGAAAGATAAATCTGCACAGATGGTGCCACAGTTTGTTGACGAAGCTGTAAAACCAGCTGAAGAGTGGATGGAAGAATATACTCCTCTCTCACCCGAAGAATTAAAGGCGATGCCGACAATTGATATTTCAGGAGAGGGAATCAAATATATACCTGCTCCAGAAGTTGAGGTGCCAGATATACCAACTGAGAAACCTACCAGAACGGCAGAAGAATTGGCCGAATTTGAACGACTTGATCTTTCACATGGTGAGTTAGCTGAATCAGATATTTTAGAATATGAAGCATCACAAGCGGGTAAGAAAAAAGAAGAAACTAAACCCGAAAGCTTTGTTGAGCGCTACGCCCCTAAAGGAAGTAACAAAAGCTCTAACCTTTCAATCCATCAAAGTATTATTGATCATATCTGGAAAGGGCAGGAGGCAAGAGATACCCTCTATACGGATAGCAAGGGGAATCGTCGTTATACGGCTCTTAATTTCTCAACCAGTGATTTGAAACTACTTGGTATGTTGAAAAAAGATAAAACTTCTGGTGCACTTATTTGGACAGAGAAATCAGGTGTGCATAAAGAACTTGGTGTGAGTTATGAGGCTTATGTTGAGGATTGGAAGAAACATGCGGCTGCGGCGCGTGAAGCTTTTGTTGAAAAGGCATCCTCTCATTACGCAGGTCTGAACCACGATTACCTGCAAGTGCTATGGAACAATGTCGTTCAGGCTTATGGTGGTGATAATTTTCTCGATGCTGAAGGCTACGTTGTTAACGGTAAAGAATATACGTTGGATGCGATAAGCATCACGGCAATGGCTCGCTTTCATGGCATGAAACAGACCATGAAGTTTCTGGAATCACGCGATCGCGCCAACCCTGTCATTAGCGAGAGCATGAAAGAAACGCTGGAGAGGTTTCATGGTTCGGAGCATGATTGTGATATGGAAATTGCGCCTTGGCGGGTCTTTACAGGTGAGAATGGCCGTGAATATCGGACACTTGATTTTCGCGTTCAACATAAAGTGCAGGATATGGGTAAAGATGATTACATGTTGTTGCTTGAGAGTAAGGCTTATTTCGAATCAAGATATAAGCTAGATGCGAGAACTCCAAGTGGTAGTTACATGGGCTATTATCAGATTCGTAAGAGCTATCTAAAACAAGAATTGGCAGAATATAATAAAGCTAATGGAAAAAAATATACCTTTGATGATTTTGATAAAAAGGAATGGCTGCAAGCTGAAATTATTAAGCAGTTTCATCAAAAAAACGCAGGCTATATGGCCTCTGCAGGGTTAATGAATTTTCTGCCTTATGTGATGAATCGAAATGAGGTGGAGTTTGAATATGTAACTCCCAAATATGATGTTCAAGAAAGTCTTGTCTTAAGCCCAGAAAAATTCCCTAACTCTAAATTATTGACGGAAGGTAAAGGAAAAAGTGTCTTCGGTATAAAAGTAGGGTCAGTTTATAAGTTGGGCGGCAGTCAAGTGCGTGTGAAGGATGTACGTACCAAATCAATGCAGCCGAGTATGAGTGAATTGTCGGGCATGGCTCATCTTGTTGGTGCTGTTGGTGCCAAGAAACCCCTGACATCACAGGTAAAATGGAATCAATTGGAAGCGGTGGATGGTAATAAAACATCTTTGTTCAAATATGCATTTGATGCTTATCACGCCAGGAATAGCCGTACTATTAAAGACGCGGAGCGAAACGAAAAATGGGATGTTCCTCGTAATAAAGCTGATTATGCGCCAGAAGTGGTCTATGAAAAAGCGATGAAAGAGTTCAGCAAGCAACAAGCAGTACAGGGGCGCAACACTTTCGATGAGAAACAATATAAGCGGTGGTTGAATCAAGTTGAAAAGCTACAAAGCGAGCCAACCGCAAGTATGGATATCGAAAAACCCAACTGGCATCATCGGGTAGGGCAAATGTCAGCCAAAGAACGGCGCCAGCATGGGATTTCCTAATACTTGTTAATATTGTCGTAATAGTTCTTTGTTATAGTGCTATTTCAGAGATATAATTTTAGGAATTTGTTTTTATGAATCAATCACTAAACCAAGATTTAATTGAATTACTCAGTCATTGCCGAGATCTTAGCGTGCGTGATGGGCAACAAAGTCTTGATGGCAATCGTATGCGGATTGAAGATATTGTGCCTGTGCTGAAAGAGCTGAATGGTTTTTACGAACTCGCACGCGATGAATATGGTTTAGAGATTCCGCCAACAGAAGTTTGGGGTGGAGGCACGGTAAAACAGCCCGTTAATTTCAACGGTGAAGACCCGCTCGATAACCTCAAGAAAATGCGCGAAGCGGCGCCAAGCTTGATTCTACAAGATCTTTATCGTGGTCGTCAGGGTTATGGTTTCCAACCCACCTCGCGCGAAGTGCAATTTGCAGCAACCGAGCGAGCTTATGAGTTAGGTATTCGTTCGCATCGTATTTTCGATATGATGAATGATATCGAGAATCTCAAAAACGGAATTGAAGCGGCTAAAACGGTTAATGAGGCGCATCTAGAGGATCCGATGCGCATTGAAGGCGCGATTTCTTATATTAGTGAACCAGATGGCGAAAAAGTAATGTCGCCGCAAGATTATGCGGATTATGCGGTGGAGTTGGCCGAGGCTGGCTGTGATGATATCGTGATTAAAGATTATGCTGGTTTGTTGATGGATGAGCAGGAAACCAAAGATTTGATTCAAACCATTCGTAAACGTTTGGACGAAAAACATCCCGATATACGTATCAGTTTACATAGTCATGGTCATAAGCCAGAGATTCTCTCTGCAGCGCTTGAAGCCGGAGCAAATTTTGTGGATACGGCGCTGGGCGATTTATCGAAAGGCACTTCGCATACTAACATGCGAGAGCTAATCGAAATGCAGATGAAAGCTAAGGGTCATGATTTGGAGGAATTGGCTGAACACCCCATCATGCATAAATTGGCTGAAGTGGAGAAGGTCGTAGAAAAAGAAACTATTCGCCATAAACCCCATCGTATTCCGCCAGAAGTAGCGCCAACTAAAGAGCAAGTGGCAAAATATCGTTTTGCAGGTGGCGGCTATGCTGCTCATATGGACGAGTGTATGCGTACCTCCAACACGAAAGATGTGAATAATGAGAAGGCGCAAAAACTCTATCGCGCTAGTTTAGAGATTATGCCGGCCCTATGGGAGAAAGCGGGACGGTTTAATACGGTAACACCAGGCGCGCGCGTATTGAGTAAAGAGGCAATTGTTTGGGCAAGCACAGGCAATGTTGATAAAATTCTGGAATTGGTAGAGCAGAAAAAGGGTGAAGCTCTCTCGGTAGAAGATTTAGGTCAACTTAAGCAGCCTAAACTACGCCATCCGCTGCGGCAGGAATATAAAGATATTGTTATGGGGCGTTATGGCCGGAATCGCGGTATGGAGCGCGGTATTGGCGATACAGACATGCGCGCCATGTTCTTGCTTGAAGATGGGTTGAAACAAGTGTTCCACCCCGAGAACCCTCTTGGTTTGAAAGGAAAAGCGATTGCGGAAGGCATGGCAGCTTTAGGGTTAAAAAATAAACAATTGAATGATCGTAGCCGTGTGACAATTTTGAAGAAACTTCAAGAAGCAAAATATCCTGAAACGCTTCGTCAAGATTTGGTGAAAGTTATCGAGCAATCTAACAATATCAATGAAGAGCAGCGAGCGGAGTTATTACGTCACTTTGATGTAGGGCGTTTTCCTGATCCTACGGTTGGATTGGAAGTGGCGGATGATTTAGTCAAGCATGCGAATGATAATGGTATCGACTTCAATAAGCATTATCATAAAGGCGAACAAGATGTGCGTTTGCTTGCAGCACTGACGGCGAACGGAACGGATGTGAGTCTTGCTAGGCATCTGACTGATTATTTGGCTAGCGATAAAAAAGAAATTCCTGCGGGTTCAAAAATCGAGCCGGAACGTTCCAAAGAATATGGCGTGTTGCGTTCGATTGAACCAAAAGTTCGTGAATGGATGAATATCAAGCAGCTATTAGAGCGCGAGTTGGCTAAGAAAGCCAAGGTTGAGAAATATCCGGATGATAAATTGAATTCGCTTTCGAGCAAAAGTAATAATTTACGTCAATTGGTAAGCGAGTATGCTAAAGGCCATGGCGTTGATGTCCATTCAGCGGAATTTGACCAAGCCTTGTTTGAGATAAGACAAGAGATTGAACAAACACGCCCTAAGTCAGGTCAAATGAAAGATTATTTAGACCAACGTAGCGCCACGCAGGGACAATTGGGGCGTGGCTAAAATTCAGCTATTTCAATAGCCCACACTCAGAGTCGAAATAAAAATACACTTTTCTTCAAAAAAATGCATTTTTGCTGTTGACCCTACAAAAAGCTGTGCGTATAACACACCTCCGCTGCACAGGGCATACAGCCTAAAACACAGCGAATGTTATTTGATATCGTAAAGCAATTGAGCGCAGGAGATGATATGCTATTCAGCTCTCCAGTTTACTGGGAAGTTGACATATACACAGCATATTATGTTCTTGCACAATAACACACCATGTTATGTGGTATTACCGACCGTAAGATCCCTTTGGGCAAGCGGTAATATAATATAGTATGTGCGTGTAACCATAAATTCTTGAATCAGTAATATTGATTCGAACACACACGAACCATAAGCAATTATGTAGTTCGCTAGTATATTTGAGTGTTTCCTAATATTCATAGGAAACAAACAAGGATTCAAACATGAGAGTTTGATCCTGGCTCAGAACGAACGCTGGCGGCAGGCTTAATACATGCAAGTCGAACGAGAAAGCACTTCGGTGCGAGTAGAGTGGCGCACGGGTGAGTAACGCGTGGGAATGTACCAAGAAGTAAGGGATAACAGTTGGAAACGACTGCTAATACCTTATAATGACTCCGGTCTAAAGATTTATCGCTTCTTGATCAGCCCGCGTAAGATTAGTTTGTTGGTGGGGTAATGGCCTACCAAGACTACGATCTTTAGCTGGTCTGAGAGGATGATCAGCCACACTGGAACTGAGACACGGTCCAGACTCCTACGGGAG